>CAMKLV010000001.1:0-122561 GCA_946413695.1 uncultured Ruminococcus sp.
ATTCTGTTCCGTATGGTTCTTTTTTTATCTATCCCATCCGGATTAGTGTAACTGAGATAGTTTTCAATGCTGCTTTGAAGCTCAGAAAAAAGAACGGACATATATAATTCCCTCCTCCTGTATCAAAAAGCGGTTGGAAATCAAAAACAGTCTTAGTTTTCCACTCATTTCCCAAAAGATATGATAAACTATTCTTGCAGCTGCAAAAAGAGCTCAAGATGCTATGCACGCTAGGAAAGGAGTATAAGGTGAAACAGGATAACATATGTTTGTCAGTTCAACAAACAGCGATTTTACTTACAATTAGCATCGGATTATGCTATCGATTGATTCACGATGGGACGATCCCTTCAGTTCGTTTAGGGCGCAGACTTCTGGTGCCGGTCAAGGGATTGTATGCGATTCTTGACGTGAATGGGAAGGGGGTGATCAAATGCCCCGACGGAAACGAAAGGCCGCAAACGGCGACGGTACAATCTACCATTGCAAGGACGGACGATGGGGAGCCGCCATCTGGGTAAACTATCCAGATGGTCGGAAAAAGCGGGTTTACTATTATAGCCGCGACCGCAACCAATGCGTAGAATGGCTGGCGAAGAAGCGCTTGCAAAAGGCTCACGGCTCGATCGAGAGCGGTGACGATATCGTACTTATCGAATGGCTGCGTATCTGGTTGGAGCGGTACACTCCGAACATCCGAGTGAGTACGCGAACAAACTATCAGGGATATATCGAAAACTACATAGGTCCTGATAAAATAGCAACATTGAAACTGCTGAAAGTCAGTACCGATATGCTGCAAATGTTCGCAGCTTCCTTGGAAAAAGCCGGACAACCGGACAGCAAGGGCCTTTCTGCTAAAACCATCCGGAACCTGTTTTCGATGCTGCACGCAGCAATGAAGCAAGCTGTAGGGAACGGTCTGCTGTTGAGAAACCCATGCGATTTCGTCCAACTTCCGCAGGTGAAACAAGCGGAAATCCATCCTCTCTCTGATGCGGAGATCGCTAGTCTGTTGGCTGAAACTCAGGGTGAGCGTTACGGCATAGCTGTGCTGCTCATGCTCTTCGGAGGCTTCCGATTGGGCGAATTGCTTGCACTCAGGCACAGCAGTTTGCATGAGGAAGAAGGCATGTGGTTCCTTCGGGTAGAGCATTCGCTCAACCGTATATCGAATTATGATGCCCAACCGGGTGAATCCAAGACTATTCTCCTTCTCGGCGAACCGAAATCAGCAAGCTCGAAGCGCGATGTTCCGCTGCTGCCGCAAGTGCTTACCGTTTTGCGGCAGCATATGCAGTGCCAACGAGAGGCTGCGGCTACATCATGGGGAATGTTTGAGGCGGATCCCTTCCTTGTTTCCAACGAACTAGGAGGGTGTATCGATCAAACAAGCTTCCGGAATTGGTTCAAGGCCATGTGTAAGAAGGCTGAGATTACGAGGCACATCCGCGTGCATGACTGCCGCCACACAGCGGCGACTCTGATGCTGCGAGGTGGTGCAACCCCTCATGAGGTGGCTCTGATACTCGGGCATTCATCTTCACAGGTGACTGAGAAGTTTTATCTTCATCCAAATATCTCGGACCGAGCTAAAGCTATCAGCAAACTGGAGAACACAACAAGCAACCTTGGGGTATAAATTTAGATGTAGGCGGGGCATTTGCCTCGCCGGAAAGGAAGGTATATTTATGGATTATTTCCGTTATTTACCTAATCGCGGGGTCATTAAAATCAATGATCCGAAAACTGCGATTATCACAATTCTGTTGTTCATGATTTCAGCGAAGATCGTTAAGTTCCACAAACGTAAGGCGTATCTCGACTGTGGGACGTACTGGTGTCAGATTGATGATGAAGACCTCGGCGATATACTGAAATACTTGGTTGGATCTGAGATGACGGCAGCAATTCCAGAGAGCCAGTTTGAAGCTGTAATCAAAAAGATGAAAAGCTGCCCGGAGCTTCGTGTGGATTGGTGTAAAGAAACAAAAGAACATCAGTTCGAAATTAATCTGGCTAACGGCATTTTCAACATTAAAACGAAAACGCTAATCACTGATACAAAGAAACATCCGTTTACATATTGCCTCAATGCCAAATACATTCATGGTTGTCAACTTCAGCGAGCACCTTATTTCAAAAAGTTCGTTGAGACCAGCATTGGCATGGAGAACTACGACTGCATTCTACGCATCATCAGATATGTTCTGTCATCCTTGACAAAGGGTCGCAAGGCGTTTCTATTCCGAGGAAAGGGTGGTACAGGCAAATCGACGTTGCTGAATTGGCTGGAAAGGGTCGTCGGTGAACAATTCGTATCCCGGGAACCATTCCACAGCATGGGCAGCCGCGAAGCATTGGCAAGATATCAGGAAAAGCTCGTCAATATCTCCCGAGAAAATGGCGTTGCTCCGATGCGCAACGAAGATGGATTTAAAGCTCTGGTTTCGTGCGAGGGGATTACCGGCCGCGATGTATACTCAAAGGCTGTCAGTTATGTGCCTATGACAAAGTTCATCTTTGCAAGTAATCACGATCTGTGTTTTCAGCATCCTGACGATGCAGTCTGGGACCGTTTGATTGTAATTATGTTTAATCGTACAATCACTGAACGGGATCTGGAACTAGATTCGAAGTTATATGCCGAGCGCGATGTGATTGTCTCACTCGCATTGGATACCCTTCCGGATTTGGTTAGTAGCGGGTATGATTTCAAGGAATCGGCGGCCAGCAAGCATATATTGAGATAAAACGTCGGGAACTGCATGCCCCAGAATGTTTCCTCGAGGAACGGTGCATCATCAAGCCGGAAGGTAAGGTATCAAAAGTGGCGCTTATGCGTGCCTACGAAGTGTGGTCAGAGGAAAACGGACTTCCGGTTATTGGACGTAATGAGTTTTATGATCGGGTTCGTCGTATGGACAGCTGTATCAAGGATCAGAAAGTCCAGGTTGGGAGTCAGCGGCTGAACGGGTTCAGCGGAATAGCCTTGCAAGTCTTTGAACCAGCTGAGGAAAAGAAACCAGGGGCAGAGAAAAGTTAAGATTCCAATCACTAGCTGGGAAAAGAACGGAAAGGTGGTGATGCCTATGTTTGCTGTTTGAGCCGTTTGATTCGTCATGACTTTAGGAAATGTAATGCTGAGCGGGCCAGATTCCCGCTCGGCATGATATTTTGAGGAGGTAAACTATGATGCGAACCGAAAAAATAGAGGTCAAATTGACCATTCTCGAAAAGGAGCTGCTTGAAGCAAAAGCTAAAGCTGCCGGTACAAACAAGAGCGCACTGATCCGCACGCTTCTGGAATCTGATGACAAGATCGTTGTCCTTGGAAATGGTCAGGAGATTTTGACTGAACTTTATCAGATCCGCACAAAGCTTGAGGCCTGTCTGGCACTTAAAACGCTTTCAGTCGTAGACGCCGCAGCTTTACGGGACGGCATGTCAAAGATTGCCGCACTTCTATGCACGATCGCTGAATCGCTTTCAGATTTTAACGATGACGAGGGTGAGGAGGCCGACGATGTCGATTCTTAAGTTTATCAACGAACGACGGACTGATCGAAAACGATTGCATGACAAGATTGACTATCTGATCGCACGTTCGAAAACTGCTGATGGAAAGCTGGTAGGCAATTCAAACTGTATTAGTAGATATACGGTCGAGGGGATGCTTCTTGTCAAAAAGATTTACCATAAAATCGGCGGGCGATGCTGGGTTGAGATTGTTGTCTCACTAACGCCCGATGAAAAGTTCCGTCCTGACGCACAGTATATGGAATTTGCTAAGGAAATCGTAGGCCTGTTCGAGGATTTCCAGTGTTTATACACCGTGCACCTTGATTCAAAAGTCCGGCACCTCCATATTCTGATGAACACGGTATCGGTACGGGACGGCAGGAAATTCTCGCAAAGCCCTGCCGGGCTTCAGCGATTGAAACAGCAAACCAATGATATTCTACAAGCACACGGCTTCGATATCATAAAGATCGGTGCTGCGGAGATGCTGGATTTGGCTGACCACACGAACGATGATAACTTTGCTTATCTCGAAATCGACGAACCTGAATGTATCTATCAACCGGATGAGATTGAAGTCATGACGCAAGGTATTCAAGTTCATGACACTGTTCCGATTAGTTTGGATTGCATTATATCAGGTCATGAAACACAAGTTTGGAGGGATAATTGTATGAACGAAGTCATGCAATTGGGGGATTATCTGCCGATGCAGAAATCAGAACTCGCAATCGATTCAGGAGAAGTGAGCGGAATGCCGTTGCTGTCAAACAGACCGACAATCTCCGTCGATGTCGCACCGCATTACACATTGAATGTAAGCGGCAACACTATGGATGACGATATGTTTCAAGCGGTCAGAGAGCTCGGACAGACAACGCCGGAGCAACTCAACGCGGCTGCGAACATGGCAATGGCGCTGTACGGCGCAGCAGAAGCAAAGGGGTATGGCGTGAACATTGCGGTTAACGCCGCACCAACTATCGAAATCAACTTTGATAATAGCATCAATCCAGATGTCGGTCCGATATCGATTCATGATGATCCGGGTAATTGTTAAAACTTCAAAACGGACGGTTCCAAATGAGCCGTCCGTTTTATTATACTATATGGAAGTCAATCCTGTCAAGATAGCTTGTATACATTGGTAAGAGATTGGTTTGATATAATACCGGACAATTGGACAGAAGGGAATTCTATCATTCAGCATGATCTTCCAGATACTTTACAGCCCAGTCCAACTCATAGTCCTGCCCGTCACGGAAAATAGCCATCGCAGCATCATGATCCAGCGGAATGCGCTCCTCAACCGGATTTCTGCTGATACGGTCGGTTTTGGTTTCGACATTCGGAACGCCGGTTTCATCCAGTACTAGTCCGGTCGGGAAGCCAAGTGTAACAGCACCGCCTGACAGCACACAAACGCCGCCTGTCTCCTGATTGCATCCGCAGGGATCCGTGATGCCGGCAAGCGTAACATTCGGCAGCTTGGAGAGATAAAGTGCAGTACCGTCGCCGGCGCTGACGCATCCATAGTTTGTCAGTGCAACGACCTGCAAATCAGCAAACTCACCAGTGCCGTGAATGCCGTGATCGGATACGCAGGTATACTGCCCGTTTTTGCGGATTCCGAGCCCCTGACCGTACCATTCCTGATCTGTCAGCAGATCACAAAGCGCACAGCCGATCTCATCAAGTCCGCCCATATTATTGCGCAGATCAATTACAAGATACTCCATGCCCTGCGCTTTCAGATCGTTCAGCTTTTCGCGGAACATCTCTCTTGCCCATTTGTGATCGCCCATGAGATAGCCGAGGATATCCTGTACTCCATGCTCTGTGCCCTCTGCAAGCACCTGGATATATCCGCAGTTGTCATTCAGCATTTTGGTGCTGAAATTCGCTGCGTAGAGTTCCTCCATCGTATCAAAATCCTGTTCTTTGTTAAAGAGCTCAAACGCTTTGTGATGCGATTCCAGATTGCCGACATCAGATAGTGTAGCCGTCTGCTCTTTGCCGCCTTTGTCAAGGAAGGAAACCTCGACAGTCTCACCGCCGGTGATGCAGAGATTCATGACAGAAATGAAATCATCGTTTGCCTTGACGGGCATACCGAGATCCGGAACATCCTCATCCGCCGCTTGCAGCACAGGCTTTCCGTTCCATTTTGTAATGACGGTGCCGTCTGTGATGCCCTGTGTTTGTGCGGATTCTTCCGTGCAGACTGCAATCACTTCGCCGCTGCTTAACCGAACCAGACCGAGGCCATAGCCGTAAAACTTCCGGTCTGTCTTGTAGGTATCGCTGTCATAATCGCCCTCGACAAATACATGACCGTCATGCAGTTCATTTTTGACCAGACCCACTGCTCCCTCAAATTTAGCAGGATTCTGTTCCTGCTCTGCTGTCTGTACCAGCGGAAGATACTTTGCTTCCAGTGCAGCAAAATCGACTTCTTTCCATTCTTTCAGAACATAGTATTGATCCATTGCCTGAATCATTGCGTGGAAGGAGTCAGTATAGCTTTTGCGCGAGAAGTTAAAGACATTCGGTGCTGTCCCGCAGTAATAAAAACCTGCGAGTGCGCTCAGCAGTGCGACCGGCACAGCCATGATGCGGTGTCCGATTCTCCGTTTTGCGGTGATGATCGGGAGAAGCGCCAGAATTCCAAGCAAATAAAGCGGAATAAAGCTGGAAAGCAGCATCGTGCAGGAATTGACATAGATCACAAAATGTGCAATGCAGATCAGCAGCGGCAACAGGCAGAGCAGCCGCCAGCGTCCCAGCTTTTTCGGATCATCACGCCAGATATGATGCAGAACTGCAAGAATCAGCATGACAAGAAGAACTCCGATGCCCCATAGCATCTGTATTTTGTTTGCCGTTGCAAATAAATGTCGAAGTGTGCCTAAAAATGTTTTCATAGTTTTTCCTTTCCGTTTTTCATGCCTGTTTGAATGCGCAGACAGCAGATATTCCTATACTATAATATTATGCATAATCCGATGGTTGCCTATCATATATAATAGAGGGCAGTGGGAGCTGCTCAAAAATGCCATAGCTGCAAAATAGCTGCAAAACTGCAATGTCGTAAAGGATTGTTAAAAATAAAAACCTCGTAGAATAACGTATCTACGAGGTTTTTCATTGGTTGCGGAGGGCGGATTTGAACCACCGACCTTCGGGTTATGAGCCCGACGAGCTACCGGACTGCTCCACTCCGCGTTCTCAACGATATTTATTATATCACAGAGTCATACAAAAGTCAAGAGTTTATTGAAAAAAAGTGATTTTGCACATAATGATCTGCGAATCGGAGATTCTTTTGTTTAGAGGTGCGCGAATGAAATTGATAAAGTATGGTGCCATCTATCTCAGGCTTTCACGAGATGACAATAACCGGAATGAGTCGGAAAGCATCGCCAATCAGCGCCGCCTTTTAATGCAGTATGCTGCTGTAAACCAAATTCCGGTCCGATACGAATTTTTGGATGACGGCATCACCGGCACAACACAAAACCGAAAAGGGCTGCAGCAAATGTTTCAGGCAATAGAAGACGGTCGGATTGACACGGTTCTTGTCAAAGATCTTTCGCGGCTCAGCCGGAATTTTATTCATACCGGAACACTGATAGAGGAGTGGTTTCCGGCACATGGCATCAGGCTGATATCGGTTGATGACGGCATTGATACCGCACACAGCTCTGCCTCAAATGATGTGTTCGCGATCAGGGCGGTCATTGATGACTGGTATGCCCGCGATATCTCCCGTAAGGTTCGCGCAGCAATCTATGCAAAACAAAATGCCGGATTCTGTACCGCAGCACATCTGCCTTTCGGTTATGAAAAACGCGGGGATGCAATCTGCGTACAGAATCAACAGGCGCAGATTATCAGCTCTGTATTTCAACAGTATTGCAGCGGAGCATCTATCTGCAAAATTGCAGGCGGACTTCGGGCTATGGATGAAGCAAAGAGAAAATGGAGTGATACGGCAGTTCGGCGGATACTGCGCAATCCGGCTTATATCGGGAATCTGTATCTGCATACATCAGAAAAAGCGAGCTATAAATGCAATCGGCGCATCGCTGTTCCGTATGAAAAAGCCATTCTGTATCCGGTTCCAAGGATCATCTCAGATGATCTGTTTTACGAAGCCAATCAAAAACTGTCCGATAAAAGCAGGCGCCGCGAACCGCCGCACTGGCTTACCGGAAAAGTATTCTGCGCATGCTGCGGTGCAAAAATGCATATATCCGGAACAGAAGACGGAAGAATCATTTGCAGCACAAGAAAAAGATTCCAGACATGCAGAGCACCTTCCATATTGCGCAAAGAGCTGCTTGACAATATCAGCGAAGTGCTCCGGCAGGACGGAATCCCGTTTCAGGAATCGTTTTGCCGCAAAAACATCCATACCATCCGGATATCGCCGGACTGCATGACGATCTGCGTCATATACAAAAAGCCGGAACACCTGACAATGACGTCGGATTCAGGCGTAATATGTGAATAATCACCAAATGACTGTGCAAAATGATTGCTTGTTTCTTCTTGTGATTTTTCGGCGGATATGGTATAATAGTAGAATAGGAATGATATGCGATTTGAGGGGAGACTATGAAAAAACAATATGTGAATCATGAAGAATCTGATTATATTTTCGGCAGAAATGCTGTGACAGAAGCGCTGAAAGCCGAAAACCCGATCAATCAGATTTTTGTTGTATCTATGAACGGAAGCCTCGGCGCGATTTGCAGCGCTGCAAGAAAAAAGGGGATTCCTGTCAAAGTGACGGACGCCCGGATGCCATGACAGGCGGTGCCAATCATCAGGGTGTATGTGCCGAGGGTGCATGTGCGCATTATGCATCGGTTGCCGATATCCTAGCGATCAGCGAGCAGAAGGGGACAAAGCCTTTTCTGATTCTCTGCGACGGCATTGAGGATCCGCATAATCTCGGCGCGATCATCCGGACCGCTGAGGCAGCCGGTGCAGACGGTATTATTCTGCCGAAGCGCCGCAGTGCATCTCTGACGCAGACCGTATTCAAAACCTCTGCCGGCGCTGCAAGCTGGCTGCCGGTCGCGCGTGTCAGTAATCTTGCAACTGAAATGATCGCGCTCAAAAAGCAGGGAATCTGGTTTTATGGCGCTGATATGAACGGTGCTCCGGCAACGAAAACCGATCTGCAGGGCGCAATCGGGCTGGTGATCGGCTCTGAGGGATTCGGTCTCAGTGAACCCGTTAAAGCGCAGTGCGATGCGATCATCTCTCTGCCGATGTTCGGCAAAGTCAATTCTCTGAATGCTTCTGTAGCCGCCGGAATTCTGATGTATGAAGCAGTCCGGCAGCGAACTGAATAAAGGAATTATTGAACTCAAAGAAAGGATGCATACGAAATGTCGTCCAGAAAACGCAAGAATAAACAAAAACAGAATGAAACCGCTGCGGCTGCTGTGACCAGTCAGGAAACGGAAACCGACGCTGCTTCTCTGCCTGAAACGTCAGAACCGGTAAAAGACGGAAAGCCGTCTGAGAGCAATGAGAATCAGGCAGAAAAACCGAAGGCAGAAGGGAACAGCCCTGCAAAAGATGAACAGAAATCCAGCCCGCTGAAACAGGCTGAACCTGTGAAGGTTGTCAAAGCACCTGCTCCGTCAGACCGCGCACAGTCTGCGCTTCGCCGAAAAGAGCCTGTACGGACTGTCACACCCGCGGATATTAAAAAGCCGCAGGTCTCTTTCATGAACTCCATTGCAAATGTGGAGCCGGAATCCCGTGCGCAGCGCGATGCACATGTTACAGCTACTTCCAAGGCATATGATCACGCTGTTCTTGTCACGGAGGATGAAAACGGCGAGTACAGACCGAAGATCCGCCGGATGCATGATTCGACCCGTGCAAAGGAACTTCGCCGCAGACAGCCCGCCGCCGATGCACAGCCCTATCAGAAGGTGACACCGGTCTCATCCATGCAGACCCTGCCAGCTTCCAAGCTGCGCAAACGCCGTGAGCGTCCGGATGCACCCGAGGTCATGGAGCGCATTCCGGAGAATCTCAAGCAGCATCCGCGTGAGGCTGCCCGTCCGATCCGCTATATCAGACAGGCGGAGCACACACAGCTCAATCTTTCAGCAAGCAACTCGGAATCGCGCAGACACATTGATATTGATGTGCGCTATCAGGATGAGCGCCGCGAACGCACCGATCTGCCGATGGAGGCAAAGCAGCAGACCGAAAACCGTGAAGCGATCCGCAATGATCTCAACGAGCTGAATATGAATCTCTCGCTGCGCATCTTCATTCTCGGATTTCTCACAATTTGCAGCGGTCTGATCACGTTCTTTGACTGGCTGCCGACCTTTCCGATGCCTGCTTTTCTGAGCAGTAAAGAGGCACCGATCGCATTTCTGACCATCCAGCTTCTGCTCGGTATGGCAGCACTGCCGTTTGTCGGCAGCCTGCTGAAAAACGGTTATGCGAAGCTGCTGCGTCTGCGCGCGGACTGCGATTCTCTCGCTGCCATGTCCATGATGACAGCTGAACTTGCTGCATTTCTGATTCTGCCGAGCCCGAACATGCTGCGGACCGGTGTTGTCTCTGTTTATATCTCAGTCGGATTGTTTTCGCTGGTTGTCAATGCGATCGGCAAGAAGATGATTGCTGCAAGAGCGCTGAAAAATTTTGAGCGGCTGACAGACGGCAATCCGAAATATGCGATTCACTATGTTGAGGATGAGAAACGAGCTGAAAATCTGACACGCGGAACAACAGGGGACTTCCCGATTCTTGCAGCAATGCAGCCCGTCGAGAACCCTGAAGATTTCCTCAAGTATACGTTTTCCACCGATGTAGCCGATAAATTCTGCCGCACCGCTGTTCCGCTGATTACACTGCTCGCGGCACTGTTTTCTGTCGGTATCGCGCTGCTGCGCCGTGATCATGTAGACAGCGCGGTCTGCTACGGCATGTCGGTCTTTGCGCTTTGCTTTTCGGCTTGCGCCTGCACCGCAATCACATTGATTTCCAATCTGCCGATGCTTTCCGGAGCAAGAGATTATGTCCGGAACAGCGGCATTCTGCTGGGATATCAGAGCGTCGATGATTTCTTCGATGTCAACACAGTCATGGTCGATGCAACCACGCTGTTCCCGCAGGGCTCTACGAAGCTGGAGTCCATTCAGGTTGTCGGTGAAGCACATACGGAGGAAGCGCTCCGCTACGCCGCAAGCCTGACCAATCATGCAGGCAGTATCCTGAAAGATATTTTTGCAAATGCAATCCTGACGGAAGAAACCCTGCTCCTGCCCGTTGAAAACTATGTTTATGATGAGAGCAAGGGCATCAGCGGGTGGATCGAAAATAAGCGCGTTCTGCTCGGCACCCGCGATATGATGATCGAACACAGCATCGAGGGCATTCCAGCAACCGCAAAGGTACGCGGTATGGTAAATGACGGAGAAGATGCGCTGTATCTCTCAATCGCCGGAAGTGTTGCCGCTCTCTTTATTGTCCGGCTCGAAGCCAATAAATCCATCAGGCACTGGCTCAGAGAACTGGAACGTGAAAATCTGTTTCTGCTCGTCAGAAGCACAGATGCGATGCTTTCGCAGCGCCGGATGTCCAGACTGTTTGGCATGCGCGAGGAGCATGTCAAGATCATTCCCGCGCGGTATGAATCTGATTTCATCGAGGAGACCAGACCGCTGCAGTCTGCAAAGCCTTCGATGCTTTGTGCCGGAAGGCTTGCGGGCTTTATCCAGACAATCATCGGCGCCAAGCGCATCCGCTCGATCGCAAATCTCGGCATGATCCTACAGGCAGTAACGGCATGCCTCGGTTTCCTGTTTGTGCTGATCTTCATTATCCTCGGCGCTTACAGTGAAGTCAGCGGCGGCATTCTCCTGATTTACCATCTGATCTGTACGATTGTCACGATCATGACGATCCGTATGAAGGATACCTGAACAGAAAGGGCGTATCTATGAGGTTTCGGCGTATAATCTGCGGACTGCTCGCACTGACAGTATGTATTCCGCTTTCCGGCTGTGATCTGTCCGATCCCGCCGAAACATCCGATACCGTCTCTGATCAAAAAGATAGCCGTTTCAACACCGCAGAACTGAAAGACAAAGCATCCGCCTTGCAGGATATCTGGAGCAATCCGGATTCTGCAGCCGCAGCAGAATTGCTGATCAAAGACATGCTTGATGCGGTCAATGATGCGTATGCGATCAATATGCGCGCACAGATTGCCTATTATGCTGACTGGAACGATCCGGAATTGTCTCAGTTCTATCATGACACAACCGCTGATTATTATATCGCGGACAGCATAGTGCAATGGACGTTTGCGAACGGCTGTCAGCGCTCGGCATATCCGGATATCTTTGCTCTGTATGCTGACTCGCAAAATCTTGAATATTACTCCATTAACAGTCTGACGCGCGCAATCGCCGATGCGCGGAATGATGCTGCAGGGCAATCCAAGCTGCTTGAGGATTATTACAGCATCGCATATGACGAAGAAGCGGCTCTTGATGAAACCAACGCGAAATGTGCGGAAATCTATCTGAATCTGCTTGGTGACTATGATGTCTCAGAAGCGCTGTATGACTACTATGACCGCGACTACACCGCCGAAGAAGCTTCTGAGGTTTTCCGCATCGTAACTGAAAAATTCGTTCCGCTGCGGGATGCGCTGAAAGAGCAGCTCGGCGGAGACAGTGCAGAAATCCTGAGTAAGTCTGTTGATATCGACCCTTATGCTGAACTGAAAAAATACGCGCCGCGTCTCAGTGAAAATGTCGCAGAGTCCGTCACAAAACTGTTCAGCGAATCGCTCTATACCGAAGCGGTCGGCGTCAACTGCTATGACGGCAGCTTTACTGTCAATCTGCCGGGTGAACAAACTGCACTGATGTACACCTATCTGAATGATGATTACCTCGATTTCATTACAGTAACCCATGAATTCGGGCATTTTCACTCAGATTGGCGGGATACAACACCGGTCTGTCTGCAGAGTATGAATCTGGATATTGCTGAGGCACAGTCGCAGAGCATGGTAACGATGTTCCTGCCGTTTTATCCGGATATCTTCGGGAGCGATGCAGAGCTCTATCAGCAGGCAGTGCTGTATGACCTGCTTGATTCGCTGATTGCCGGATTCGCAGTCGGTGAGTTTGAATATACGGTGATGCAGCGGCTGGA
The DNA here is from genome assembly GCA_946413695.1 of uncultured Ruminococcus sp. Lineage (GTDB taxonomy): Bacteria > Bacillota > Clostridia > Oscillospirales > Ruminococcaceae > Firm-04. The sequence goes on from CAMKLV010000001.1 coordinate 12,739, forward strand.
TGATATCTCTCCGGATGAGACAGCAGCTCTGTTTGACGAGATCATGAAAACATGCGGTCAGGATTTGGAACTGTATCAGATCACGCATCTGTTTGAGCAGCCCGGATATTATGTCAGCTACGGTGTTTCGGCGCTGCCAGCACTTGAAATGTACACAATGGTCAATGAGGATTTCGGGAACGCAGCATCGGTTTATGACAAGCTCAGTTCCTATTCCTGTATGAGCGGGGAGTATCATTTCAGGGATATCATGCAGGAATGCGGATTGTCCGATTTCTTCGATCCGGACGCACTGGATGCACTTGCCGAAACCATCTCTGCGCAGATCGGCGCTGTCACAATTGAACAATAAAAAAGACCGGATACAGAAGCGCATGCCTCTGTATCCGGTTTCATTTTTCTATTCAGATCGGCTCACTGCTGCCGGAATCGCCGAAAACAGCTCGCAGGAGATTTGCCATATCCGAGCGGAACACCGGCGTTTGCAGCTCATAAATCCGTTCGGATTCGATGGACTGCATCTGTTTTTCTGTATGCACATCGTCAATGATAAAGATTGCAATATCAGGGGAGAGCGCGCGGATTTTAGAAATACAGTTTTCCTTCTGATAATTGAGATCAGAGGAGCGGACAATGATCAGATCATATGCCATATCCTGCATTTCAGCAAGTTTCAGATATGCGCAGACGCCTTCCAGATCCGACTGCCAGTCGCTTTGCATGCCGGATTCACGCAGAATCTCGATGGTCGCAATCGCAGCCGCCTGCTGAGAATCCCAGACAAGCGCATGCTTGCCGAATGTCTTGCGCAGCGGGAAAATAACCGGCTTGCTCTGAATCTCGAACGGCAGGCGCAGCACAACAGCGCTTGCGTGATCGGGCAGCGGAACAAATTCAAGCGTTCCGCCCATAATCGCGATCAGGCGCTTGCTCAGGTAAATGTTATATTGCTGATAATCCGGATTGTTCAGGAAGAACGCCGCTTCGACCGATTTCATCGGGTCATTCTGCGGAATCGGCGAGAGAATGCCGCTCTGAATATCCAGCGAGACACTGTCGCCCTGCATCACAAGCGAGAATTCATACATTGCCTGCTGCTTGCCTTCCACAGGCGTTTCAGCCAAACGGAGCGTGATCTCGGAATCATCCGGCAGAGAACGAATCACATTGAAGAACACGTTTTCTACAAGGAAAGAAAGACGGCGGGAATCGCAAAGGACGATTTCGTCATTCACATGCGTGGTGTAGGAATAAAAACGCACGCGCTTTTTCTCGAACAGCTCGCGCGAATTCATGCGGAGCTTCTGCATCAATGTGGAAAGACTGGTCGGCTCACGCAAAAGCGGCAGCTGATTGTTTTCAAGCAGCAGAAGGTCTTTCGTACACGCCGTCATCGCAGAAAGGCGCTCATACGCGGCAAAAATCAACCCGGTGTCCTGATGCTTTCTTGCATCCTCCGGCAGGTCACGTTCGAGCTTGTCGATTGCGCCGTAGATCTGATTGAGTGCAAGCTGAAAACTGCTTGCGATATTCATAAATACATGCGCACGGCGGATGCGGGCTCGCTCGTTGGTACGGAGATTTGCAAGAAGCTGCTCTTTTTTCTGCTGCAGCGAGATCAGATGCGAATCGCGGTTCTGAATCTCATCATTGACATTTTCAACGTAGGTGAGCGCAAAACTCTTGCCGTTCTCATTGATGAGGAACTTGATGCCGATATTGCACCAGAGATAATCGCCCTTTTCGGAGACATCAACAAGGAACAGCTGCTTCAGTTCGCCCTGATTCTCGCGTGCTGCACGCAGAATATGATCATAAGAGAAAATGTGATTGAACTCCATGCGCTGATCAGGATGGATGAAGCGCTCGGCATAATGCTCGCAGTAATCACGGAAACTCTTGGTATCCGCATCCGGAATGAGATCCTCATTCTCGAGATGATAATGCCGGATCGTATCCGCATCAAGATCGACCTCGCCGACATGCACAAAGGTATCCGTCAGAAGGTGATCGACCTTGCGGTGCATTTCAAGCTGCTCATGCTCCGAGCGCGTCAGATTGTTGCGGCTCGTGACCTCATCGTCCACATCGGAGACATAGATCATCGTGTGCAGCACATCATCCTCATCCTTCTGCAGATACATTTCCGCACGGACAAAGCGCCAGCCGTTTTCCGTTTTATGGCGGTAATCAATGGAAATCTGACGTTTACCCTGCCGGTAGCTTTCCTCAGCCGTCAGCGGGAGGAGCGCAATTGCAACTTTCTTATAATCTTCCGGATGTGCATGCGGCATAATCATGCGCTCGAAGAACTGTCCGAACGGACATTCCATCGGCGGCATGACCATATGATTCGCGATGCGGTAACATCGGGAAATTTTCTTGCTGTAATCGTTTTCGATAAACCAGATATAGCGATTCCGGATCAGCGTATAAAACTGCTCCGTAATTGTCTGCTGTGCGCGGATCGCAGCGATTTCCTTGCGTTTCTGCGCGTCAATATCCTGAACGGCATAAACAGCTTCGACCGGCGTTCCTTCCTCCTCACGAATAACCGTGAACACAGAACGCGACCATCTGAAGTTGAGATTCGGATCCTGCTGTGCGGCAATCCGGCGATAGTTCATGCTGACCTTGTTTTCATTCGGATCCAGATGCTCGGAAATGCTTTTGGGATCAGTAAAGATATGCATTTTTTCGCGGTCATCCGGATGGACAAACTGCATCAGTCTTCCGGCAATTTCGTCATACTGATAGACACGTTCCACGGAAAAGAACGGCGCGAGTTCCGGATGCACAGAGCAGACCACAACCTCCTCCGTCCGCAGATCAATGTGAAGCATCAGACGGAAAATATCTCCTGCAGCGGCAAGAATGTAACTGTTGCGCTGAGAAACAGTTTCCAGTTCACTGCGGTAGCGGTCGGAGCGCTCCTGAACAAGATGCTGCTCATTGCTGTCCTTGCCGAACATCAGAACAACAGACTGATTCAGTGCAGCAAGCGTGAAACTCGCCCAGCGGTATTCTTCGTCCACGGATCGGCGGACGGTACATGCCGGAGAAGTGTTCGCCTCAAGGAACAGACGCACCTGTTCTTCCGAGAAGCATGCGAGGAACTGCTCTCTGTCCTCGGGATGAATGACAGCCTCCGCATATTTTTCAAAGTATTCGGCATAGGAGGGGAACAAAGCCTGCGTATTCATCAGCGGATTCTTATCACTGATGATCGAAGCACGGTTAGACAAGGTGTCAATGCGGACAGCCGTAAAATAAGCAGATGTCAAAACTGCTTTCATCATCTGCAGTGCTTCCGGCGGCGGGCCGTATGCACGCTTATCAATCGTCAGAACAAAAACTTCCTGATTTTCCCACTGGGTATGCACAGCATGGAGCACGGCACTCTCAGAAAACCACGGGTGTTCATCCAGCGGCAAACCGATCAGTCTGCCGGAAGCCGCTGCAGCTTTCAGCATATTGTCTATTTTTTCATTCTGAAACAGATCCGAATAAACCGTATCGCTGTTGGTATCCGGAAAGTAATTCGTTGCAGATTTATTGATATAGAGCAACTTCAGAGAAGTGTCTTCAAAAATCAATACCGCGTCCTCGCGCATTTCCAGAAACATCCGGTCAGTCTGTTGATTCCACATGCCGATTCCTCCAATCCCCAAAAATCAACTAAAATTCCAGCTATAACGATAAATATCTTTAATTATACCAAAACAGCCGCAGAAAGTCAATGACTCTGCGGCTGTTTCATCTGTATATACAAAAAACTGTTAAAACAAGTTGAGCATTTCTGCCGGACTTTCAGCAAAGCAGACAGCACCGGCATCGAGGAGCTGCTGTTTTGAGCGAAATCCCCAAAGCACGCTGATGCACGGAATTCCGGTGTTTTTCGCTGTCAGAACGTCCACTTCGGAATCGCCGACATAGACAACTTCATCCGCTGTGCAGCCAAGCTGACGCATTGTCTCAAGCACAGAATCCGGTGCAGGTTTAAGCTGAAACCCCTCACGCTGCCCGACAGCAACCGGAATCTCCGGAAAATAGATTTTACAAAGGCTTTTGACCTGTGCATCCGGTTTGTTGGAAACAACCGCGAGCTGATATCCGCGGTCAAGCAGATTTTGCAGCAGTGCCGGAACACCGTCATAAGGCTTTGTGGTATCATTGGATTTCTGCGCATAGATTTTACGTGTTTCAGCAAGCACCTGCTCATAAAGCGGATTCGCAAGCCCGTCGGGGATTGCACGTTCTGCCAGTTTGCCGAGACCGTTCCCGACAAACTGCCGCACTTCATCCGTTGTACGCGCCGGAAAACCGTTGTGCACAAGCGCTGCATTGATGCTGTCTTTCAAATCATTCAGCGTATCAAGCAGCGTTCCGTCCAGATCAAAGATAACCGACTTTTTGTCCCTGAAATTCATTGTACATGTGTCCTTTCGGTCAGATTCGACAGGATTCCCCGTTCCATATGGAACAACCGGCTCCTTGTAAAAGCAGCCCTGCGTCCAGCCGTTCTGCATCATAATGCGGTCGATTGAAACAATCATCAGATCGCGCTGCATAATCCAGTCCGGTGCAAGCAGACGGTCACGCAGACAGTTTCCGGTAATCCGGTGGACAACAGTTTTCGGCGAGATATGCGTCAGAACCTCAATTGCCCAGTCAATATAGGTCTGCATGGAAATCGGTGTGAATTCACCGCGCAGATATTGCTCCGCCAGCTGCGTATCCTTCATGATGAACAGGCTGTGAATCTTGATGCCGTCGATGCCGCAGCGGTTGAGCACTTCAACTGTATGGCGGATATCCTCGATCGTTTCACCCGGCAGCCCGAGAATGATATGCACGATCACCGGCAGTCCGCGCGCTTTCAGCAGCCGGACAGCCCGCTCAAAGCATGCAAGATCATAGCCGCGGTTGATCGCCGCTGCCGTGCGGTCATTCGCCGTTTGCAGCCCGAGTTCCGTCCAGACCTCGTATCGCTGCGCATACTCCGCAAGCAGATCGGCAACCTCGGCGTTGATGCAGTCCGGTCTTGTCCCGATATCGAGCACCTTGATCCGGTCATCGATCAGCGCCTCATCATAGCGCTGCCGCAGCACGGAAACCGGAGCATAGGTATTTGTAAAGTTCTGAAAATACAGAATCCACGCCGAATCCGGTGCCGCGTTTTTTAAGACAGTCTCTGCCTGCTGCCGGATCGTCTTTGAAGCATCAAGCTGTTCACCGGCGCCGCGTTCTCCGCAGAATGTGCAGCCGCCGCGGCCGCATGTGCCGTCACGGTTCGGGCAGGTGAATCCGCCGTCAATGCAGATTTTCCGTATCTTTTTGCCGTAATGCTCATGCATGAGCTGATTCATTGTATAATAGGGATGCTTCATGTTCTCGATTCCATCTCAGCCCAGACCGCATCCGCAATGATGCGCTGACCTTCCGCATTTGGGTGCGGATCATACATCTCAAACGCATCGTCAGACGCCGAATCGTCGGAAGCTGCTTCCTCCGCGGACTTTCCGATCACCGGAACCGGATCACAGGCAGCAAACGCTGATGCGATATCAACCGGAATCAGATCGTCATGTTTCGCGGCCAGCTCTGAGATAATGGCGTTTGCACGGTCAATCTGCGACTGCGCGTAATCAGCAAAGTCAATATCCGTCGGGAGCATTTCGGATTCGATCTCCTCCGTATAAGGGTTGTAGATGTTCAGCACATAGACATCCGCCTCGGGGTTCCGTTCGCGAATCCACTGATAGATTGTTTCAAGATCACTTTCCAGCTGCACAAGATTGTCATCAATCCGGCTCTGCACAGCCTCCATGACAGCATCCGGATCCTGCATTTCTGCCTCCATTTTCGATTGCAGCTTCTCAATATCCTCATCTGTGATGGAGGTGAAATCATCAATATTGACACCGTTTTCCTCTGCCATATCCATGATATAATCCGAGTAGGCACCGAGCAGATTATTCGCGCCGATATACAGGATAATCGTATCCGCAGAGGGGGCGTGCAGTGCTCTGCCGTTGTTCAGCTTGCGGATCAGATCGCCGCTGTCATCGCCGGAAACTGCATAGTTATAGTCATTCCACGTAATCTTGTCGCGGCTGTCCAGCTTTTCTTTCAAAAGCACAGAATACCGCTCGGCCGAAGGATCATCCAGACCGTAACCGAACGAAATGGAATCACCAAGCGTCACTAGGCTTTTTTCGACCGCAGCCGCAGAGGATTCCGCCGCAGATTCCGATGCATCCTGAGAAGCACCGACACCGCAGCCCGTCAGGAGCATTGTGAAAAGCAGTCCCGCCGCAAATCTGTATCGTTTATTCATCAAATCATCCTTTCAGGTGTTCATTTCCGCATTGACTGTCAGCGGCTCTGTCCGGAACAGCTCCGCAGCAGGGTCCCAGCAGAAAACATAATAGGAAAGCGCACGGGAATCCGCATCGTAGGACGCAGGAATATAGAGATCGTAGCAGCCGTCCTGATCATAGTCCTCGAGGAAATATTCCGCATCAATCTGATGCGCAAAGGCAGCAGACAGATCACAGGCAACGGTCTGATAGTTTCCGCCGGCAAGCCGTGCAGAAAAAGCATCCGGCTGAAACCGGTATATGAAAAATTCCGGCTTCGGCGTTTCCGCATTCTGCTCGCCGCCGATTCCGCCCTGAAATCCGGCAGTCACCGTAGATTCATCAGGCTCAGAATCCATTTCTGTATCAGCAGTTGTCACAGTTGTTTCCGATGTGACAGCCTTCGTTTCAGCGGCAGCAGTTGTATCAGAGGCGCGCGTGCTAGTCATAGTTTCGCGCTTTTCCGCAGCAGATGAGGAAGTATCAGACGTACATCCGCTGCAGGGGAGGAGCATCAAAAGTACAGCGAACAGCATCAAAGCTTTTTTCATAGAGCTTCACTCCAAACAACACAAGGAAGCGAAGATAAAACTCCGCTTCCTGATGTCATAATTATTCAAAAAAGTCACGGTATTTCTGCAGGGTATCACTGATCCGATCCCAGATCGTGATATAGCCGTCATGCTCCTCGAAAACCTTGCCGTGCGAATTGCCGTTGTCGAATTTCATCTGGGAATAGTTGTTGTCGAAGTGCGGCACATAGGTGTTCGGGTGACCGGTCGGATCAGAGCAGCGGCGGCGCAGTGCCTCAAGCGTCACATTGCCGAACTCCTGCTTGAGTTCAAAGAATGCGCGCAGAATCTTGTGATTGTTCTGCTGCGGATTTCTCGCCCAGCGCGGAATCCGGTTGATTGCCTTGCCCCATTCCGGCCATTCCATGCGCGGAGCGCGCGGACGGCTCTGCGAAGCCTGATTCTGCTGTGCCTGCGCGGCGCTGTCAGCGCGGGCAGGGGGAGGCGTCTGCGGCTGTGCATTCTGCGCAGAATGCAGCGGCGTGGGCTGTACAGGTGTCGGATGCGGTTTCGGTGCTTCCGGCACACGGAACTCGTCTGCGGCAGACTGCAGCGCTCTTGCAAGATAGCTGCGGACAAATTCTTCGCCGACAGCATCGAGATTAGCGCCTGTAAGCTGCATTGCGAGCTCAAACTTATTTGCCAGTTCATCCGGCAGATTGAATGAGATTGTCTTCATAACAATACCTCCATGTCAAGCGGCATCATGTGTTATGAGCGTAGTATAGCACTAATTTGCAATTTTGTCAAGTTCTAAATTGCAAATTAGTAGTTTTGTAATTAAACTGTAATCTTTATGCAGAGACTGATTCCGTTTTCTGCTTCTTTTTCTTCTCTTTCACAGGAGTAACCGCGCCAAACGGCAGCTTTCTGGTCAGCCGGTTGATGGCAGGCGTCAGGAGATTCATCAGCACAACAGCAAACACAGCACCTTCTGCAAATCCGCCGAAATGCCGGATATAGAACGTCAGAATGCCGCATCCAAATCCAAACACAATCTTTCCGTAAGTTGTAAACGGTGTAGTGGTGTAATCGCAGACCATAAAGCAGGCTGCAAGCATCAGGCTGCCGGACAGAAGCTGCGAGAGCACATCATAGCCGCCGATCCAGCTGAGCAAAGCCGCGGAACCAAGATAAGCAAGCGGTGCGGCAGGGGATATGATGCCCGTAAAACACAGGAATATCATGCCGAGCACAAGCGCTGCAGCGCAGCCTGTACCGATATAGCTTGCATGATTGCCGAGCAGCAGATCCCAGTAACCCGTCCCGCCGGAAACAAGCGGCGTAATGCGCGTGACTGCGCCGGTTTCGGGAATGCGCCATGTTGTCATATCCGTCGCGAACACAAGCCGCATCACAATCCACGCAACCGCCGCAGGATTCGCAAAATTCCTGCCGATGCCGCCAAACATCTGCTTGACAAGAACAATCGCGATAAAGCTGCCGAGTGCCGCCTTCCAAAGAGCAAGATCAGGCGGCAGCAGCATCCCGAAGATCAGACCCGTGACCACAGCGCTCAAATCCTGAACAGTCTGTTTATGCCGGAAGATCAGACTCGCAATCATCTCAAAAAGAACTGCACTTCCGACGGACACAAGCATGATCAGCGCTGCATGTCTGCCGTAATACAAGCAGCCTGCGAGCACAGCCGGCAAAAGTGCAAGAACCACACAAAGCATCATGCCGGAAACCGAGGATCTGCTACGAATATGCGGAGTTGATTCAACAGATAGCTTATTCAAATCAGTTCTCCTTTCGCGTATTCGAGAGCAATGCCTTGGCATGCTGGATATTCTCAGCCAGCGGACGTTTTGCGGGACATACATACGTGCAGCAGCCGCAATTCATGCAGATGCCGGCGTGCAGCTCTGTCAATTTGCGGATATCGCGGTCGGCATATGCGCGTTCCAGTTCCGTCGGAATCAGGTTCATCGGACAGGCGCGCATACATTTTCCGCAGCGGATGCAGTCGCCGGATGTCCGCTCTTTTTTCGGATTCTTCAACGCAATCAGCCCGTTCTGCTGCTTCGTGACAGATGCGCGGAATGCCGGATAGCTCGTCCCCATCATTGCACCGCCGCACCAGATCTGTTTGACCAGATCAAGCTCGCAGGATGCATACAGCAGCAGATCAATCACCGGCGTTCCGATCGGAACCTGCAGGTTGCATGCCTTCGGCACAGCGTTGCCGTCAACCGTCACAATGCGCTCAACAAGCGGAATGCCGGTCTGCGAATACTGATACAAAAATGCGCATGTACTGACATTAAGCACCAGAACGCCGACTTCTTCCGGTTCCTTGTCCTCAGGAACAACAATGCCTGTTGTATGATAGATCAGCACGCGCTTTTCGCCCTGCGGATAGACCGGCGGCAGGGGACAGACCGAAATGCCTTTATACTGCTCCGCCGCCTCTTTCAGAACACGAATGGCAGCAGGCTGGCTGGACTGCACACCGATGCGCACATCCTTGATCTTCATGATCTTCTGAATGAGCGCTGCTCCGCCAAGAATCTGCTCGGCATTTTCCAGCATCATCCGCAGATCAGAAGCAAGACAGGTTTCACATTCTGCGCCGTTGAGCACAAGAACAGACGGCTTTTCAGCGCGGCTGAACTTCTGATATGTCAGATCGCCGGAGCCGCCGAGCCCGACACAGCCGGAGTTTCTTGCCGCATCAATCAAATCCTGTCTGTTTGCAATTTTCGGCGGCTGGCAATCCGGATGGATGACCTGCTGACCATCCGGAACGATCTCTACACAGGGGACGCTTGTCCCGTCCGGCATTTCATATTCAGATATCACAGACACTGTGCCGGAAACACTCGCATGAACCGGTACTGCCGCATCAGATTCCGGCTTTCCGATCATCTGCCCGACATAGACGTATTCATCCGGCTTTACCGTCGGGACACATGCATCGCCCATATGCATCAGCATCGGAATCCGCACGAGCTTCGGCAGCGGCAAAGCGGTGATTTGTTTTTCCTGTGCGCGTCTTTTCATCGGCAAACGGATGCCGTTCAAGCGTTTCATAGATTCTGCCCTTTCCTAGGTTCTATTTTCCTCGCGGAACTATCTATCTGATTCGGCACAGAGATTTTTCTGTGCTCCCATTGCGCTTTTCGCAATTTTGTGCTATAATATTAGAATATTACGGTCTGTGCTGTGTCTGGAGTGTATCTCTGGTGCGTGCAATGCTGTCCTCGCTGATCTGGATCAGATTCAGCAGAGAGGATGCGTATTCCGAGAAGTCCTTGGAGAGTGTCGCCGTGGTGACATACAGCGTCTCCGCATCTTCTACTGCATCATTTGTACCGAGTGCAATGCCGCTGGATGCCGCCTTGATATTGGATTCATTCAGTGAAATGATCGCGTTCGCACTGTCATTTGCGACAACCTTCGGAACTCTGAACAGCTTTTGGTCATTGTGCGGGCACGCATTATAAATGATGCGGAACAGCTTGTAAACCGAAAGCATCAGATATGAGGAAACCTCGCGGATCAGCGTAACAGAGTTCGCGCGCTGTGAAAACGAGAACAGCAGGCTGATTGAGTTGTTGATGATCTTGCGGTAGAAGCGGATCGCCTCATTCGAGGGCATTTCGTTGTTCCCGTCATCATCAGGGATTTCCTCAAGCGTCAGCGTTTTGCCGCCCGGTTCCGGCGTTCTGCCGAGCAAATAGTCGCAGGACACGTTGTAATAATCGGCAATCCGGACCAGAAAATCAAGACCGCACTCACGGATGCCCTTCTCATAGTGCGAGAGCAGTGCCTGTGAAATGCCGAGATCTGTGGCAGCCTTTTTCTGGCTGATTTTACGTTCCTTTCGCTGGAGCGTAATAATACGCGGAAAATCGTCATTCATGGTTTTCATACTCCCTTCATCAATCGGACACAATACAGTCCTTCATACGTTACAATTATATAACAAATAGTATAATTTGTAAAGACCTAACAGCAAAAAATAACTGCCAAAAATGAGCTCTCATTTTTGTTGAATCCGCCGATTATCTCATATTATCACCCGAAAGGAACCATATTTATGAAGAATTATCACATTTCCCTGTTCCGTCACGGCAGAACAGACGCCAATGACCGCGGTCAGTACATCGGAACAACAGACTTTCCGCTGAATGACCGCGGCAGAGCCGAACTACTCGATAAAACAGACCGCTATGTGTACCCGAAAGTCCAGCGTGGCTATACCAGCCCGCTGCAGCGCTGCACGGAGAGCGCCGAGATTCTCTTTCCGGATCGCGAGATTGTTGTCGCAGAGGATTTCCGTGAGCTGCACTTCGGCAAATTCGAAGGCAGAACCGCCGATGAGCTGATGCAAAACGATGAATATCTCACATGGATCCGCGGCGGCATGGATGCGAAGCCGCCGGAGGGGGAGAGTGTCTCCGAACTCTGCATCCGGACATTTCAGGGCTTTCACAAAATTCTGCTCGAGATGATGCAGGAGGATTTCACGCATGTCGCAATCGTCACACACGGCGGCGTCATTGCAAATGCAATTGCCTGTTTCGGCATCCCAAAGCTCGATCCGAAGCAGATTCAGACCGCCCCGGGCGAAGGCTTTGAAATCCAGATCAACCCGCAGATGTGGCAGCAGGCACAGGCATTTGAAATCCTGCGTGTCACACCGTACCTGCCGGAGGAAAGCGAAACATTCTGACTGGGGGAGTGTCCGATGCTGGAAGTTGTCTTTACCGTCGCGATTATTATCGCACTGCTTCTGTTCTTTGGCATGTCACTGGAAACCATATTCGTCATTTTCGCAACGATTGTACTCGGTCTGATCGCGATTGCAATGATGCTGTTCGTGCTGTTTTTTGTGATTACAGATATCTCGCTGCTGTTCCGGCGGCGCGTCAAGGGTGTCTTTCTGCGTGTGGATGACTCAGACCGCTTCGATCACGCTGTGTACGCATATGAAGATCAGGAATACAGCTGCGTTTTTCCGGCAGAATCCTTCGGCAGAAAGCATATCTACCATGAAAAGCAGGCGTACTCGCTGTTGATTTCACGGAATCCGAAGAAACACACTGCCTATGATCGGCACAGCCTGATCATCATTGCAATCGGAACGGTTGTATCAGCCGTGATGGTTCCGCTGCTGATTGCCGCCGCATTATTCATCCGAACCGGACTATAAGAAAACTGCTGTACCGTGCCATGCATGATACAGCAGTTATTTTGTTATACGGTATAGCCGTCAGCGCGGAACGAATCAATCAGAGTGCCGAGAATCTCCGCATTTGTCGAAGAAACGGAGTGCAGCAGATAGACCGCGCCGCTGTGCGCTGCCTGCGAAAGCTGCCGGAGCGCCGAATCCGGATCAGGCTGCGCATCCGTGTTCCAGTCCACATGCGCAGCACTCCAGAACAGCGTCCGGTATCCAAGCGACTGCACCTTTGCAAGCGCCCGCGCATCATATTCGCCGCAGGGCGGACGGAAATACTGCATCTCATAGCCGAAATGCTCCAGCACATAAGCATGCAGCGACATGATCTCCGTTTCGATTGCGTCATCATCCAGTTCCGGCAACGCAGCATGCGTCATGCCGTGATTGCCGAGCATATGCCCTTCGTCAATCATGCGCTGTACCAGCTCCGGTTCGCGCTTTGCGTAGTCGCCGGTCAGGAAAAAGATTGCGGAGACATGTTTCTCTTTCAGCGTATCCAGAATCTTCGCAGTATAGCCGTTTTCATAGCCCTGATCAAATGTCAGTATGATTCTGTCCGGCTCAGGCGTCAGTGCATAGGCGCCGGATTCCGCGAATTCATCCTGAAAGGCAACAGCACCCGTCGGGCGGTTTTGTGCATCGCGTTCTTTGCCCTGCCCGTAGCCGATTGCACCCGCATGAAGCGGCGGCATCGCAAGCATGACGGTCAGAGACAAAACGGCAGATAACAGTTTTTTCATGCAATCATCCTTTCTGTTGCAGGGTATACCTGCGAAGATAGGATTTGCTATACAGTACGGTTTATGACCGGTTTGATCTGGCATCATGCGCGGCAATTGCAGGATAATACTTTGAGATAAATCCTGTAACATACGCAATTGCAGTCAGAACAGGCGGCAGCAGCAGCAGCATGCGGCGGCTCTGCGCAACAGCCGAAAACGGCTCCGCACCGGCGATCAGAAATCTGTAAATCTGGATAAACGGCGCATTCAGAAGCGGAAAGAGATTCAGCATCAGAATGCTCTCCGGATTTACTGTCAGCAGCAGATACGTCAGATAAGAGGGGACAGTCAGGCAGATGCCGATCAGAAGCGGCTTTATGCGCCGTATCTGTGCACCTGATGTCCGGTACAGCGCGGCATCCTCATCCGCAGCCTTTTGCGCACAGTTTCCGATCAGCAGCACATGTGCCGCGATGCCGAAAATCAGCCCGATCAGGCGAATGACAGGATGATCGCGCAGAATCGCAAGCGAGACCGCCAGGATCAGGCACAGAACCTCAGAGCCGAACAGCCAGAGCATTCCGTGCAGCAGATGTTTTCCAAAATGATTCATAGTTCCTCCGTGTATTTTGAGATACATCCGGCATACTATCTATAATAATGCCATTTGCTATTATACATGATTTTCACAGGATTGTCCAGACTTTCGCCGAAATTTTGGAATCTCCGACGAAAAGCCGCATTTCACGTGCAGATCGGGCGGAATGCTTGACGAAACTCAGAAATTGCGATATAATATAAGATGTATGTAAAAATCGGGATCTGGAGGAATTCGTCATGGTACTTGCATCCATTTTGAACAGCGATCTGCTGAACCTTGCTAAGGTCGCGGATACCATCAGGGAATCCGGTGCGGATGCACTGCATTATGACGTCATGGACGGCAGATTTGTAGACAATATTTCTTTCGGACTGCCCGTGCTTGCATCGCTGCGTCCCTATACAAAGCAGCCGATTGATGTACATCTGATGATTACCGATCCGCTTCGCTTTGTTGAGCGCTTTGTCAAAGCGGGCGCAGATATGCTTTCGTTCCACATTGAAAGTGATTCCGATGTGCGCGAGACGCTTCGCTGCATCCATGCTTGCGGGATCCCCGCGGGTATCGCAGTATCTCCGGATACGCCGGTCTCTGCGGTCTATCCGGTTCTTTCCGATATGCAAAAGGATGATTATATTCTCCTGATGACCGTTTATCCCGGACTGGGCGGACAGAAGTTCATGCCGCAGATTCTGCCGAAAATCCGTGAGCTTTCCGAATATCTGCAACGCGAACAGCTCCCGCTTCACATCGAAGTAGACGGCGGCATCAATGCAGAAACCGGCATGCAGTGCCGCAGAGCCGGCGCAGATTATCTGGTTGCAGGCTCCTATGTGCTCGGTTCGCAGAATCCGGCAGAGGCGGTGCGGTCTCTCAATGCGCCGCTATGACAGGCTGATATTCTGCTCTGCAATCTGCCTGACCGCATCCTGCTGCAGAATGCAGTCACAGTATTCCGATAATCTTGCGCGGTTGATTGCCGTGAGCCGGTAGGGGCTGCCGTATTCCAGCAGAATATGCCGGATTGCAGCAGCGCGTGCATGACGCAGCTTCAGCGTCAGAATCCAGCTTCGGTTTTCCTGATAAAGCACACTGTTCCGGATATGCGCCTGCTCCGATTGCAGCAGCCCGCAGCATTCCTGCAGTAATTTCGCATCTGTGAATCTTGCTGCGAGCCTGATGATCCGCTGCCGGTTCGCACGCGGCGCCGGTGTGTGCTCCTGCACAGTGAAATACGCTGCAAGACTCCCGTCCTGCGCAGTCATGAGTTCAACCGTCACCGGCAGCGCCGAAAACGCAATACCGCTGACCGATTCTGCCTTCGCAAGCAAAAAGGAAAGCATCCGCAGCATCTGCGGCGAATCCGCTGATACCGGATCCTCAGGCAGAAACACGCGCAGTTCTTCCGCCGAAAGCTGCACTTTGACGGAGCTCCCGGAAAGCCGGTGTATTGTCATATCAAATATATCCTTTCTATGCGGCTGAACCGCCGTGTGTTTCATAGATTTGTTCAGCAAAGGCAGGTGCAATATGCACAAACCCGATCCTAAGCGAATTCTGTTCGACCGCTTTGCATCAGTTCTCGCATTGCTCGCAGCTGCATCCTATGATTACGGTATCCGAATCTGGATTCTCGCTGCTGTCGCTGTTGCGATCACGCTCATCACAGAACGTATTTGTCTTGCAATCCGAAAAAAGCCTTTTACGGCTGAAAATCTCGATGCCGGCATCATCGGTCTGATATTGCTTTTGCTGCTGCCGCCGGGTGTACCGGTTTCTCTGCTTATCATGTCCTGTATCTTTGCAATTATCATCGGCAGGCAGATGTTCGGCGGCAAGGAAAATCCGGTAATTCTGCCTGCTGCCGCGGGATATTGCTTCTCGATGCTGAATAACCGTGCGGCTGTTACGCTGTTTCCGGAAAGCAGAGCGCATTTGCCGCTGATCATTCCGGATTCCGCCGCACTGACAGACGGCATTTCGTTCGCTTGGAACAGAGCCGGACGCTTCACGGTCAATCCGCTCGAATGGCTCACCGGTCTGCCGCATCAGCCGATCGGGACAGGCTCTGTGATTCTTCTTTCAGCGATTGCAGTGGTGCTGGCCGCAAGACGGGCAGCATCCGGATGGGTGATTGTTCCGGCTGCTGTCACGATGATCGTCTGCAATCTTATGGTTTCCAATTTACAGCATCCGATGGCAACGGTTGTCGGCAGTATGCTGACAAACCAGACGCTGACCGCTCTGATCTTTCTGCACGCCGATCCCGATCATGCGCCGCCGCATCTTGCCGGAATCGCATACGGATTCGCGGTCGGGTTCGCTTCATTCTTTGCAACAAGAATTCTCTTTATCTGCGATGCGCCGGTTCTGCTCGCGGTACTGCTTTCCCCGCTGATGATCTGGCTGCGGCGCGTTATGACCGAACCTGAATCTGCGAAAACAGTCTCCGCGGAAAGGGGGACTGCTGCATGAGTTCATCCGTGAAACCGCGCATATCAATTCTGCGCAGCGGGCTGATCATCGCTCCGATTGCGGCGTTTTCAGTCTCTGTTCTGCACAGCGCGGCTTTCTGTATCGCGTTTCTGCTGATCACAATCCCGACGGTGCTGCTTTCTGCGCTGATCCCGCGCAGAATCCCGTTTGCTGTTCGTATTGTATTGTATTCTGTAATCGGCAGTTTGGTGTATATCCCCGCGGCTGTTCTGACTGCAAACATCCTGCCGCAGATTGCAGGCGGTGTCTATCTGCCGCTGCTCTGCATGCCGCTCTATCTGACCGTTTATCGGGACGATCTGTTCCCGCGCGGACAGATTCTCCGCACGATGTTCCGCAATCTGATTCCGGCATGTCTGTTTGTGCTCGCTGCGGGATTTCTGCGCGAACTGCTCGGCAGCGGAAGCATCGTCGGCACGCAGCTGCTGAAAACGCCGCCGCTCCCGATCCTGCTGGAGCCTTCCGGCGGACTGATTCTGCTGGTGCTCGCATTGGCAGCAGGTTCCGCAATCAGAAAGGAGGCACCCGATGCAGCTTGCCTCTGATTTCGCATTACTGTTTGTGCAGAATCTGATATTTCAGAATCTGCTTGGCCTGCCCTCTGCAGCCGTATCGCTGCAAAAAGGCAAAGGGCTCATCCGGCTCGGGGTTCTGACAACAATCTTCATCACCGCGGCATCCGGCGCGATTGCGCTGCTGCGTCCGCTGATCCCGAATCAGTATGAAAAGCTGCTGTTTCCGGTCTGCATAGCACTGATCTGCGGCATACTGGATCTGCTGCTGATATTTGTATCAAAACTGTCGAAGCATCTGAACCGTATCATCATGCCGTCTCTGCATGCCGCAGCATTTTCATCTGCAGTGCTCGGCGCCGTGCTGCTCAGCACGGATTATACCCACGATGTTCTTGTCGCATTCCGGTTCGGGTTCCGTTCCGGAATCGGATTCTTTGCAGCCTGTCTCATGCTGAAAGCCGTTGCACCGCTGATCAGCAGCGACGCGATGCCGAAAGCAGTCCGCGGCTGGAAGGGCATGCTGCTCTATGCTGCCGTGATCTCCATGGCAGCGGCATGTCTGTTCCCGTAAACCCGAAAAGAGAGGAGAGAATCTTCCGTGAAACATAAAAAAAGAGGAAGAAAGATTTACACCTATCAGGCGCGCAACCGCCGTGTATTCAGTGATTATCATCCGCTGCGGTCGGCGGTCGGCACTGTGCTGACACTGCTGATTGTTGCAGTACTCGGATTTGTCGGCTACAACGTAATCGGTCCGATTGTAACACGGCTGCACAAGGAGGAAATCAGCCCGACACTGACTGCGGAGCCGTACTTCACAGAGGAGCCGCAGCAGGGGACAGAGCCTGCTCCGGATGCTGCGCAGCAGACAACTGTTACAGAAGCCGTCACAACCACAACTGCACCGGAAACAACTGTCACTACCACAACTGAGGCGTATCACGGCAAATATGGCGATGACATGGATGTTGCATACATGGCACCCGCAGATGCGCTGCAGAATCTTGATTCTGTCGAATCCGCTGCAAAGGCTTGCAAAGAAAAGGGCTGCACATCCATGATTCTGCCGCTGAAGCTCAATACCGGTGTTTTACAGTACGCTTCTTCTGTTGATAAGGCGCTTGCCTGCGGGGCATCGAATGATTCCCTGCTGACGCTCCGTGAGATCGTCAATGCTGCAAAGCGCTATGATATCTCTTGTATCGCGGAGATCTATACGCTTGAGGATCACACTTTCCCGAATTACTTTATGGAAGGCTCTTACGTATTCAAAGACGGCACAACGCGTTGGCTGGATGATAATCCTGACGAGGGCGGAAAGCCGTGGCTCAATCCGTTTGATACTGCAAGCGGCGACTACCTGGCGGGAATCGCAGCGGAAATCCAGAAAAGCGGTTTCACGCAGATCATCTGCAAGGGCACAATCTTCCCGAGCTTCTTCCATTCCGATGCAGAACTGCTCGGCAATCATATAGAGGATCCGGCGCAGCGCCGCGATGCCCTGCTGTCCGTGCTCAACCGCATCTCGGATGTTGCACCGACCGCCGGACTGTACGCCGATCTCGCAGGCATTTCGCAGAACACTGAAGAGGCGTTCCAGCCTGCCGACCTGCATATGTCATCGGTCTACATCAATATTGATCCGGCTGCGTTCACAGAAGCGTTTACGATCGGCGAACAGCGGTTTGATCCCGGTGCGCTTGCGTTCCGCGAAAAGATCGAATTACTCGCAGAAGCTGCAAGAATCGCATCCGGTTCACATGTTGTGATTCCGTGTCTGTGCGTGAAAGACATGACTGACACTGAGATTGACACTGCGGTTGAGGTTCTTTCCGAAAACGGCTTCAAAACAATCTGCATGCATGAATAAGAAAAAGCCGGTCTCCGCGCTCGGAGATCGGCTTTGCACACTTACACGGATGCATCCAAACAGTCCGGAATGTAAATCATGATGAAAATAAATGTCAAATCGAAAGCAAAATCGTCACAATCTGATAGATTTTGCTGTTTAGAAAAAGAAATCGTCGAAAAACGTCAGAAATCACTTGCAAAAAAGACAAAAATGTGATATACTATAAAGGAATATCAATGTAAAGCGCATGGAGGGCAGAAAATATGTCAGTAAACATCGCGATCGACGGACCTTCGGGTGCCGGAAAAAGCACACTCGCACGCCGTCTGGCTGCAAATCTCGGCTTCATTTACGTTGATACCGGTGCGCTGTACCGGGCAATTGCGCTCAGTATGCTGCGCCGGAACGCTGATACAGAAGAACAGATCATCGGCAGCCTGAAGGAGCTCGATGTAACACTCGGTTATCAGGACGGGGAACAGCATGTCTTCGCAAACGGCGAGGATGTGTCCGGACTCATCCGCACACCGGAGGTTACAATGGCAGCTTCTAAAGTTTCTGCAATTCCGGAGGTACGCAAGTATCTCTTTGATCTGCAGCAGAATCTTGCAAAAACAAATTCCGTTGTCATGGACGGCCGTGATATCGGAACCGTTGTGCTGCCGGATGCTGATGTCAAGATCTTCCTGACCGCATCGCCGGAAAAGCGTGCTATGCGCCGCTATCTTGAAATGCAGGAAAAAAACATTGTCGGACAGACATATGAAGAAGTCCTTGCAGATGTGATCCG
Source organism: uncultured Ruminococcus sp. (assembly GCA_946413695.1). GTDB lineage: Bacteria > Bacillota > Clostridia > Oscillospirales > Ruminococcaceae > Firm-04. The sequence continues at coordinate 31,840 of CAMKLV010000001.1, forward strand.
CCGCGATGAGCAGGATATGAACCGTGAGATTGCGCCGCTCAGACAAGCGGAAGATGCGGTTCTGGTCGACACCTCAGACCTTGATCTGAATGAATCTGAACAGCTGTTGCTGAAAGTATGTAAGGAGAAGCTCGAAACATGAGTGGCTTTTATAAGTTTGCCATAGGTGTCATGCGGCTTGTCATGCCGTTATGGTATAAAATTGATGCGGACGGGCTTGAGTATCTGCCGGAGGAAGGCGGTTATTTGTTTGTCAGTAACCACCGCAGCATGGCGGATCCGATCCTGATCGGCATTCAGAATCCTGCAGCGCAGTTCTGTTTTCTTGCAAAGCAGGAGCTTTTTGAAGACGGCTTTATCGGCTGGCTGCTCAAGAAGCTCGGCGCGATTGCAATCGACCGCGGAACCGGTGATACCGATCCGCTCGAGGAAATCATTTTCCGTCTGCAGAACGGCGATAACGCGCTGATTTTCCCGGAGGGTACACGTTCCAAAGACGGTACGCTCGGAAAATTCAAGACCGGCGCTGCACTGATCGCAGCACAGACAAATGTGCCTGTTGTTCCGGTCGGCATTTATTTTGATGATGACGAGCTGCATTTCCGCAGCACAATTCATATTCGCTACGGTGAACCGTTCCGGATTCCGCAGACGGACCCGAAAAATCCGTCTCCTGCAGTTCTGAAGCAGATCCGCCGCGAAATGACGGAAAATGTTTCCGCACTGCTGACAGCGGATAACGGATGGGGACCGAAAGCAATCGAAGTCAAAGAAAAATCCAGTTCAGATACCGAAGAATCCGCAGAACCCGTGAAACGGAAATCAGCGGCTGAAAATCAGGAATCGGAGGGTACAGAAAAGAAAATGAGCAAGCACAATCAGAACGAAAAGAATCACAAGGAGAAGCCGGAAGAGGAAAAGGATATCTTCAAGGAAATTGAAGATGATATTGATGAGGAGATCTCTGATGAGATCGACGAAGCAGCTGAAAAGATCGAGGATGCTGCGGAAACTGTGAAAGAAACCGGCAAGAAGGCTGTTAAGGATACTGCCGACGCAATTGACGAGCTTGACGAAAAGGAAGAAAAGGCTGCGAAGAAAACCGCTTCTGCGATGAAGGCTTCTGCTCCGTTCAAAAAGCGTCTCAAGGAAGAAGACACAGAGCTTGATGAAAAGATCGCGGAGGACGAGGAAGATATCTTTGACGAGTCCAAGAAATCCGAGAAGGACGATGCACCGGAAACTGCTGATGAACCGGAAGAAAAGTTCTTTGAGGAAGAGGATTTCGATGAGGACTTTGATTTTGATGAAAAGCCCGGTCTGTTCGGCGGCTTCTCTCTGAAAAATCCGTTCAAGAAGAAAAAGAGCGTCGCAGATTTCGATGATGAGTTCGATGAGGACATCGACGAGGATAACATCGACAACAGCTACGAAGAAGATGATCTCGATGATGATGAGTATGATGACGAGGTTGTCGGCAGAAGAATCGACTACGGCAAGATCGCTCTGATCCTGACTTTTGTCATTCTCGGCATCTTTGCAATTGACTTCCTCGTTCGTCTGTGGAAGGATTATCAGAACGCAAAGGGTCTGCTCGATCTCCAGAATCAGGCACAGGCAGTTGAATCCATGGTGGATTCCAGCCTTGCTGAAACGGATGTCGCACCGGCTGTTACCGAAGCGATCGAGACACTTGCAACAGAAGTTACCACAACCGTTTCTGCGGAAACCGCTGTCACCACAACCACCACGGAAGCTTTTGTTGATAACAGAGATACACAGACCATCGAGGTCGGAAACGATACCGTTCACTCCGGCAGCATGATCCTGATCGACGGCACACACGCACAGCTCAATACACCGGCACTCGTACCGTTCTCCAGCTTCCCGTATCAGCATCTGCGTCTGGTCAGCACCGAAATGACTGTTGACGCTTCTCTTGCTACCCCGATCACCAACTGGTTCAACGATTTCTTCGCTGCAACCGGTCTCGGCAACGTGATGGTCTACTCCACCACCGGCACACCGGGCTATCCGCCTTACTCCGTTGCAATTCCGGAGCGTACCGCAGGTCTCTCGCTCGATCTCTCGATCCTGAACGAGGCTGCTGCAAGCCACGCGCCGTATACGCCGGACGGCAACTACGCATGGCTGACCGAGCATGCAGCAGATTACGGCTTCATCGTCCGTTATCCCGCAGGCAAGGCAGATAAAACCGGTCAGGAGGGCTTGACATGGCACTTCCGTTATGTCGGCGCACCGCATGCAAAGTACATGTATGACAATGATCTCTGCCTTGAGGAATATCTCGAGGAGATCAAGAAGCATACTGTCAGCACCGATCATCTGGAAACAACTGTAAACGGCATCAACTATGAAATGTACTATGTTGCTGCTGATACCGCAGGTACAACTACGCAGGTCAAGTATCCGGTTGCTGCAGACGGTTCCACACCGATGATTTCCGGTGATAATGACGGCGGATTTATTGTCGCTGTTGTGAAGCAGTAATTTCAAATCGAAAAGCCCGGGATTATGATCTCGGGCTTTTTTATACGCATCTTTATGTTATATTATAAAATTATATTCACATATGAAACCTACTGCACAGTTTTGCTGACTCAAAGAATGAAGGACCTTCACGAAAGGAAGTGACGAAGCATGAACGACGATCAGATCATCGCACTACTTGAGGCGCGCAGCGAGCGGGCACTCGATGAAATCCGGCAGAAATACGGCAAAAGCTGTCAGACAATTGCATTTCGCTGCCTCGGGAACATGCTGGATGCTGATGAGATCGTGAATGACACGTTGCTCCACACCTGGAACGCAATCCCGCCGGCGAGACCAAAAAATCTGTTTTCGTTTCTTGCAGCAATCACAAGACGCAGTGCAATCAACCGCTTTCAGCTGGAACATGCCGCAAAACGCGGCGGTATGGAAACGGCTGAAGCAATCGACGAACTGGAAGACTGTATTCCATCCGGAGAAAATGTCATGAAGCAGATCGAACAACGCGAAATTTCTGCGGCGCTTAACTCATATTTGCAATCGCTGAAACCGGAAATAAGGGCAATTATGGTACAGCGATATGTGAATCTGCATTCCGTTCGGGAAATCGCCGATGCATATCAGATCTCCGAAAGCAAAGTCAAGCTCGTTCTGATGCGTGCGAGAAAGAAACTGCGCAAATATCTCGAGAAGGAGGAATTGATTTGAATAAATACGATCTCTTTCGTGCGTTTCAGGATGTTGATCCCGGGTTAATGGAGGAGGCAGAGCGTCTGACGGTACACAGCCCCGAATACCAAACGGAGAAAACGCCGGATGCTCCGAAGCTTCACAGAAGACATGAGGAGGATTTCATGGGAAAACACGGCAAAACATTCCGGACAATGACCGGAATCGCTGCGGCTGTTGCAATCTGCAGCATCGGTGTCGCAGGATACTTCGCGATTCATCCCAAGGTTGCTGAGCAGCCGGATTCCGGCGCCTCAGCGGTTGCGGAAGTGACTGACATCACAGAACAGACAGCCCTGTCGCATGCGGAATCGACAGTCACCGCAACCCAGACTGTGACCAGCCCGCTTTCCGAGGATTTTGAGGAGGAGACAGCACCGCCGCAGAATGATACAGAAGAAAGTTCTGTGGATTGGTCAGAGCTTGACCAGACATTCGCGGATAACAGCTTCGCCTACGGCGCCGGATTTGTAAAAAGCTCCGACTTAACAGAGACAATCGTCAAACCGGTTGATGCGGAGAACGGGAAGAAAATGTCGCTCAATCTGTCAATTATGTACGAAATGGGCGGCACTGATACGGCGATGCAAATTCCGGCAACGGTTGTGCTGATGCAGGACGGTGAAATCATCCCGTTTGCGCTGGCAGAAAACGGAAAAACGGAGACATCTCAAACGGTTGAAATTGAAATTCCGGAAAACAAATATACAAATGTGCTGACGCTCATTTTGATGGACAGTCTCAGCGACCGCTCAATTGAGAAAACCATCGGGCTTGTCAGTGAGGTTGACGGCGTCATAGTGATCAAGCAGCGGGAGGTCTCGGAGCCAGATTGGACACAAAAATATCTGGATGTCACATTGACAAGTGACCTGCTCACAAATGATAAAGATCAGTATGCGGAGATTTATGATAAACTCAGTGCAATCAGCGGGATCCAGACAGTCAAGCGAAACACTGAACATGAGGTCTGGGACACGAACACCGCCACGCTCCAGAAGATCTGGTTTACGCCGCACTGCCGGACAAATTACAGCACACTGACTGCAGCAGTTACGTACCATAAATCCCCGGCGCGATTTCCCGGCATCGGTCCGACAACCGCTTCAACGCAGGTTCAGCTCTATTGCGAAAAGCCGGACGAAAGCACGGATTCCTCTGCGGCGTATTACACCGCATCTGCCGATGATTATATTGAGTATCCTGAGGCGGTCAGAGGTGCAAATATAGGCGGTTCAACCGGTATTGCAATCGGTAAGTGTCAGAACTACAGCTATGACGCAGGTGCAAACAAATATCAAATCAACAACAGTTCGTGGAGTCAGGCCTTGCCGCTCAACCGGAACGAGCTATACCTCAAGGCACATTTCGATGAAAAAAATAACATAATGGGTGATGTATACCCGAAGAACTACTATGCGCTCGTGCTCTGCGACGGCAAACCGGTCGGGCTTGCAAACGGCAAAGACGCGGTGTTGTTTGAAGCGCGCAATGAATCAACCTTAAATCTCAAGCTGACACTCGACGATTCAATTGCTGACGGTCAGCACAGCTTCTCTGTCTTCATCGCGGATGCTTCTGCGCAGCCCAGAGCAGAGGGGGAGGAGTTCAAGTACTATCCGTATGACAGCTCTGTCTTCGATATTCAATCATAACAGCAAAGCCGCATACCGGAACAGATATGCGGCTTCATTTTTACAGCAGATGCGCGATTCCGACAAGTATCATGCAAAGCACAGTGCCGATCACGGTCGGCAGCAGGAATGCGGCAAATGTCCTGCGACGGCTGCGCGTCTCCTTGTAGACTGTCAGCAGTGTTGTCGCACAGGGAGAGTGAAACAGCGTGAAGATCAGGAAACACGAAGCGGTCAGCAGCGTCCAGCCGTGCGCAGTCAGCAGCGTGTGCAGCGATTGCAGTGACTCGTAATCAGTCAGGGCTCCGGTGCCGAGATAGGCTGTCAGCGAAACCGGCAGGACAATCTCATTCGCAGGCAGCCCGAGCAGAAATGCCAGCAGCATCACGCCATCCATCCCAATCAGACAGCCGAGCGGCTGCATGATATCTGCAAGCCTTTGCAGCAGCGTCTCACCGGAGAGACTGATATTTGCAAGAATCCAGATCAGCAGGCTGACCGGCGCCGCCGTCATGACCGCTCTGCCGAGAACAAAGACCGTTCTGTCGAGCACAGAGCGCACGATCACATGCCCGATCTGCGGGCGTCGGTAAGGCGGCATCTCCAGCACAAACGAGGACGGCTCCCCGCGCAGAACTGTCCTTCCGAGCAGTGCGGATGCTGCAAACGTCACGCCGACACTGAACAGAATCAGTGCTGTCATCATGGCTGCCGCACGGAAAGAGGAACGCATATCATCACCCGCAAAGAACACAGTCACAATCGCAAGCAGCGCCGGAAACCTGCCGTTGCAGGGGACAAGTGCATTCGTCAGAATCGCGATCAGGCGCTCGCGTTTGCTCTGGATGATCCGGCATTCCGTGACACCGACCGCGTTGCACCCGAACCCCATTGTCATGGTCAGCGCCTGCTTGCCGCATGCCCTGCACTTTGCGCAGCAGGTATCGAGATTGAATGCGATTCGCGGCAGGAGCCCCGCATCCTCAAGCAGGGTAAACAGCGGAAAGAAGATCGCCATCGGCGGCAGCATGACAGAAACCACCCAGCCGGTGCCGCGCAAAACACCGTCAATCAGGGAGCCGGAGAGCCACGGCGGCAGGTTCAGCAGATCCGAGGTCTGATGCAGGGAACTGCAAATCGCAGTAAACAATTCAAACAGCAGGGCAGAAGGATAGTTTGCGCCGACCATAGTCAGCCAGAAAACCGCAAGCAGCATCAGGAGCATGACCGGATACTTCCACGGCGCAGCGGTCAGCAGGCGGTCGAGCCGATTGTTCATTCTGCTTGCATAATCCGGAATCCTGATCGTCTCCGCACAAATCGCACCCGCCTCGCGCAGCGCATCCTGATGTGTATACCCTTCGAAATCCCGATTCAGATCGGGGATGTGACTGACAGCATCAAGCAGGGATGTCAGAGTGCGTTTCTGCTTCGCACTGATGCCGATCACCGGAACATGCAGCCGATCTGAAATCCCCGCTAAATCCGGCTCAATCTGCTTTTTCTTCGCTTCATCCATGAGATTCATGCAGAGAATGACATGCTCCTGCGCGGCAAGCAGCTCGATCGCGAGGGCAATACCCCGAACCGGACAGGTCGCATCGCAGACGCAGATCACCAGATCATGCGGGATTTCGCGCAGCAGCCTGCCGGTCTCTGCTTCTTCAGCTGTCTCCGATCGAATGGCATATGTACCCGGCGTATCAATACAACGTACACGAGTACCGTCAGATATCATCCAGCCCGCAGCGCCGGAAACGGTCTTACCGCACCAGTTTCCGGTATGCTGATGCAAGCCGGTCAATGCATTGAAAACGGTACTTTTCCCGACATTCGGATTGCCTGCAAGCATGATCGTTTTTGTGTGCGTCAGCAGCCGGACAAAAATCCTTGCACAATCCTCCTTCCGGAGCGCCAGCGTGACACCGTGTATCTCAAACGCAACCGGAGAGCCGCCGCTGCCGAACAGCTTGACTTTCACTCTTGTTTCCGGTATGATACCGAGCTCAGCGAAACGGTTTATTTCGTCAGTCGATGCGTGTATTTCGGCTATCACTGCCGCTGCATCGGCAGGCAGCTCTGACAGCGGTACAAGATCATTCAAAAAATCACCCTTTCATATCCTGATGTTACCAGAATATGAAAGGGCGTTCTGTTTGGTGCATATCAAAAGCGGTTTTTGAAATCGCTGAAGCCGAAGTTCCGCAGAATCTTGCAGTTGCCGTCTGTCTCGCGGACAGCGACCGCAGGCATCGGCATACCGGTGTACATTTTCGCCTTTGTCAGCGTGTTGATCGCCATGTCAGAAAAGACCAGCCGTTCCCCGATCTGCAGCGGATGATCGAATGAATAGTCGCCGAAGATATCCTCCGGCAGGCAGCTTCTTCCGCCGAGGCGGTAGGTATAGGGGAGTACCGAGGGCTTATCTGCACCGACGAGCGGCGGACGATACCGCAGTTCCGTGATATCCGGCGCATGACAAACCGCAGAGGAATCCAGAATCGCGATCGGCATCTCATTCTGCACGATATCGACAACAGATGTTACGAAATACCCAACCTCCCAGACAACCGCCTCACCCGGCTCAATATAAACTTTGAGACCGTATTTGCGCTGCAGCATCGCGACGGTTTCCTCGAACTTCTCCATCTGATAGCCTTCACGGGTCAGGTGATGACCGCCGCCGAGATTGATCCATTCCATTTCCGGCAGCAGCGCACCGAACTTTTCAATCACTGCATCGACCAGCCGCACAAGCGCATCAGAATTCTGCTCAAACAGCGCATGCACATGCAGACCGTTGATCATGCGGCGCTGTGTCATCGGGAATTCCGAAATCGTCGTACCGAGTCGGGAAAACCGCGCGCACGGATCAAATTCATCAAGCTGCTGGGAAAGATACTCCGGATTCACACGGAGACCGACCGATACATTATGTGTTTTTGCAACCACGCCGTATTTCGCAAGCTGCGACGGCGAATTAAAGGTCATATGGTCACAGATTTCGACAAGCTGATCGACCTCATCCGGCAGATAGGCGGTCTGGAACACATGATTTTCACCGTGAAAAAACAGATGCGAAAGCTGCGCTTCATATGCCGAGCAGGACGATACACCGTCCAGATAGCGAGAGATCATAGAGTAAAACGGAAATGACGAAAAGGCCTTCTGCGCATAGAGAATCCGGCAGCCGGAACGCTGCCGCAGCGCATCCAGCATCATCAGATTCCCTTTCAGTTTTGCCTGATCAATCAGATAGCAAGGTGAGGGAAGGGCTGATTCGAGCATGTTTTCACCCCTTTGCGAATTATCTTTCTTCTGAGATTAAGTATATCATATTCTGCGCGATTTTGCAAGTATTTCGATTCACTTTCTGCAGCGGATGCAAAATACCGGAAAATCCGCATAAGCCCTTGCTTTTTCAGGAAAAATGTGATATAATAAAATAAATATGTAAAAATACAGAGGCAGGAGAGAAAGTATGGCAAAACGAAGGAGAGTACGCTGGGATCGCGTGATACTCGTGTTCGGTCCGCTGCTGCTGCTGATTCTGATTATTGCTTTCAGCTGTCATCACCGTGACGGCGAAACATCCGCAGATAATCCGGCAGTCACAGGCGTTGTGGTCGATTCGAGCGAACCGGCTGAACAGAATCCGAATGCTGTTCCAACGGCAACTGAAACAAAACCGCTCACGATCTGCATTGATGCCGGTCACGGCGGCAATGACAGCGGCGCAACCGATAAACCCAATGACAAATCCAAAGATGAAACGAATAAGCGGCTTGAAAAAAACGATAATCTCAGGCTCGCACTGGCTGTCCGCGATGCGTTTCAAAAAAAATATCCGGATATCCGGATCATCATGACCAGAGAAACCGATGTCTATGTAGAACTGCAGGAACGCTGCGACATTGCAAACAATGCAAATGCTGATTTCTTTATTTCTCTGCACCGCAATATGGCTGAATCCGGCAAGGGTGTCGAGGTCTGGATCAACAACGAGTCAATGGGCGATAATACAATGGACAAGCTCATGTCTGAATACATATTGGACTGGCTCGAACAGGTCGGCATTTCTGAACGCCGCGGCATCCATTACGGTTTCCGGGAAGGCGAAGGTAACTACGAAAGCAACAACTACTATGTCAACCGCTATACCAATATGCCGAGTATCCTGCTGGAGATGGGATTCATGACCTCCAAGGAGGACAACCGCAATTTTGATGATCATCTCGACGAATACGCAGATGCAATTGCAAGCGCAATGGTTGAGCTGCTCACAGATAAAGGCCTATATCCGGCACAAACGTAACAAAACACGAAAAAGAAAAGAGGAACAAAACATTGGAGACCGTCAGCTACACAGCACTGAAAAAGCTCGCAAAACAGGCCGCCGAAGCAAAGAAAAAGATCGCCGTCATCGGGGACTGTGCAACGCAGCAGTTTTCAACCGCACTGCGCGGCGAATCAATCCGCAGAGGATTTCCGATGAATGTCCTTGACGCGGACTATGATCAGATGGAGGCACAGCTTCTTGATCCGAATTCCGAAGTCTATCAGTTCGAGCCGGATTATATCCTGCTGTTTGCATCGTTCGAGAAGCTGAAGAACCGGTTTTACGATACCGTGCCCGCAGCACGTACCGGCTTTGCACAGCATGAAATCGAACGATTCACCGGACTCTGGCAGGCGATTGCTGCAAACTCCAAGGCAAAAATCCTGATGTTCGATTTTCCGGAAACGGAGGACACTGTCTTTGGCAGTTATGCGCTGCGCACACCGGCATCCTTCGGATTTCAGGTCCGGAAGCTGAATCTGCTGCTCTCAGAAGCAATTGCGGCAGATTTCCCGAATGTCTATCCGATTGCACTGAGCACTGTCCAGACAGCACTCGGGCGATCTGCATTCTTTGAGGACCGTACATGGTATCTGGCAAAAATGGCAGTCTGCACGGATGCACTTCCGGCTGTTGTTTCCAGAATCATGGATACTGTCACAGCACTGGCAGGTCAGGTCAAAAAGTGCGTGATCGTTGATCTCGATAATACGCTCTGGGGCGGTGTCATCGGCGATGACGGCATAGACGGCATTCAGCTCGGGGAGCTCGGTGACGGTCCTGCGTTTGCTGCGCTGCAGCGCTGGCTTCTCGAACTCAAACGCCGCGGCATCCTGCTCGCTGTCTGCAGCAAGAATAACGTTGATATCGCGCGCGAACCCTTTGAAAAACATCCGGAGATGATTCTGCATCTCGACGATTTTGCAATGTTTGTCGCGAACTGGGAAAACAAAGCGCAAAACATCCAGAATATCCAGAAAACCCTGAATATCGGCATGGACAGCCTGGTATTCCTTGACGATAATCCGTTCGAGCGCAATCTTGTCCGCGAAATGCTGCCGGATGTTACCGTTCCGGAGCTGCCTGAGGATCCGGCATTCGTTCCGGCATATCTCGATTCGCTGCACCTGTTTGAAGCGGTCAGCTTTTCAGAGGAGGACGCTGCACGCACCGCGCAGTATCAGGCAGAAGCAAGCCGCACCGCTGCACAGGCATCGTTTGGCTCCTATGAGGACTACCTCAAAGCGCTCGACATGAAAGCCGAGGTTCTGCCGTTCGATTCGTTCCACTATCCGCGCATCGCACAGCTGACACAGCGCTCCAATCAGTTCAATCTGCGGACGGTTCGCTATTCCGAGGCGGATATCGCTGCAATTGCACAGGATCCGGAATATCTGACACGATACATGACGCTGTCGGATAAATTCGGTGAGCACGGACTGATCAGCGTTGTGATCTGCAAAAAACATGATGCAGACACACTTTTTGTGGATACATGGCTGATGAGCTGCCGTGTTCTGCGCCGCGGTGTTGAGGAGTGTCTGTTTGATGCAATTGTGAAAATGGCAGCAGATGCCGGTTTCAAGTATCTTTCTGCGGAGTATCTCCCGACCGCGAAAAACAAAATGGTCGAGCATTTTTATGAGACAATGGGCATGACGCCGCTCGGCGGCGGCAGATATACACTTGAAATCGCCGCCTACCAAAATCATGTACACAATATTACGATTTTATAAGTTTTTCCGTAAAATCACAAAAAACGCTTGAAATAATCACAAAACTGTGGTATAATAACAGCATCAGGATCGTTGCAGCCGCATGGGCAGCGATCAATCGGCATTTGCCGCAAAAAGCACCTTGCGGAGAAAGAGGAATGACTATGAAGAAAACTACTGCTCTTGCACTGTTCGCCGCCGCTGCAGCAGGTGCTGCCGCTGCATTCATGATCGCAAAACGCCGTCAGGATGAGGCAAGCTGCCGCTATGATGCAGATGAGTTCGATGATGACGATGATCTTTTCTGTGAAGACTGCGGAATTTGCGGTGAGGATGTGAAGGAAGCTGCTGAAGATCTTGCTGATCAGGCAGAGGACGCAGCTGAGGATCTCGCTGACAAGGCAAAGGATGCTGCGGATGATCTCGCAGATACTGCTGAGGATGCTGTCGATTCTGCAAAGGATGCAGCTGAGGACATTGCTGACAAAGTCGCAGATGCTGTTGATGATTTCGCAGATGACATCAAGGACAAGCTTGACAACTGATCACGCGATCATCAGACCTGAATGCAAAACGGGATGTGTCAAAAACTGCGCATCCCGTTTTTTATGTGTAAGATTGGGGTAATTGTATGCAAAAAATTCTCGGATATCTGCGCCGCGCCGTGCAGGAATTTGATCTGATTCAGAACGGTGACAGGATCGCCGTCGGCATTTCCGGCGGCAAGGACAGTCTGCTGCTCCTGAATGCGCTCCGTGATTTTCAGCGGTTCGGTCTGTTCGATTACACGATCGTCGGCATCACGCTGGATCCGCAGTTCGAGGGCGTACAGACAGACTATTCACCGGCGGTGGAATTCTGTGAAAAGCTCGGTGTCGAGTATCATGTGATCCGGACACAGATCGGACAGATCGTGTTCGATCACCGCAAAGAGACGCATCCATGCAGCCTTTGCGCGAAGATGCGCCGCGGTGCGCTGCACGATCATGCAAAGGCACTCGGCTGCAACAAGCTGGCGCTTGGGCATCACAATGATGACGCAATCGAGACTTTTCTGATGAATCTGTTTATCGAAGGCAGAATTGGCTGCTATGCCCCGAAATCTTATCTCTCGCGAAAGGATCTGACCTTGATCCGCCCCTTAAGCTTTGCGCCCGAAGCGGATATCATTCACGCGGCGCGGCAGAACATCCCGCAGATTGTGAAATCGCGCTGTCCCGTTGACGGACACACATCCCGCGAGATGATGAAAAACTTTATCCGCGAGCAGGAGCGTATGCACTCCGGCTTTAAAACGCGCGTGTTCGGTGCCATGCGGCGCGCAAATGTAGACGGCTGGGGCGGTAAGACCTATGTTCGCGATCTTTCGATGGATAACCCCGAAACAAACGGAAAACCCGAGCGTTTTCATATGCTTGAAGCTGAAATTGCAAGACGGCTCAAGGAGGGACAATATGCGGATCTTGGGAATTGAGAGCTCCTGCGACGAAACGGCAGCTGCAATCGTTGAGGACGGTCGCACGATTCTCTCGAATGTTATCGCGTCTCAGGCGGATGAGCACCGTCTCTACGGCGGCGTTGTACCGGAGCTCGCCTCGCGCAGACACTGCGAGAATATTCTGCCGGTTGTCCGGCAGGCGCTTGCAGATGCGAATATGACCATTGATGATGTCGATGCCATCGCTGTGACCTATGCGCCCGGTCTGATCGGCGCGCTGCTTGTCGGCGTGAGCTTTGCAAAAGGGCTTGCCATGATGGCGAACAAGCCGCTGATTCCGGTGCATCACACCGAAGGACATGCCGCGGCAAATTATCTGGTGCATCCCGATCTGAAACCGCCGTATCTCGGACTGATCGTCAGCGGCGGACACACCCGTATTGCCGAGGTGCTCGACTACACAACCTTCCGGACGGTCGGCAAAACGCGGGATGATGCGGCAGGGGAATGCTTTGATAAGTGTGCCCGGGCAATGGGATTTCCGTATCCGGGCGGCGTGCATATCGATCAGGCTGCACAAAAGGGCAATGCATCCGCATTCAAGCTGCCCAGAACTAAAATGGACGGCAATCCCTATGATTTCAGCTTTTCCGGTCTCAAGACCTATATCGTCAATATGCTGCATCACGCAGAGCAGGTGGGCGAGACTGTCAATACCGATGACCTTTCCGCTGCGCTGCAAAAGGCAATTGCGGCTACTGTCACGGAGAAAACAATCGCAGCCGCCAAGGAGCTCGGATATACGAATATTGCGCTATCCGGCGGCGTTTCGGCAAACTCCGGTGTTCGCAATACACTGGCTGCTGCATGTGAAAAGAACGGATTTACACTCTGTATGCCGCCGCTTGCACTCTGCGGAGACAATGCTGCTATGATTGCAGCACAGGGATATTATAACTATCTTGCAGGCATCACCGCGGATGAAACGCTGAACGCAGTCGCCTCAAAGGAACTGCGCGGAGAATCCGCATGAGCCGCATATTCGAGGAACTCAAATCCGGATTGTATGTCTGCCGCAGTGATATTCACAGCTTCGGCACAGATGCATTTCTGCTGACCGGCTTTTGCGGATACCGTCAGCGCGATCTTGTCTGCGATCTCGGAACAGGCTGCGGAATCATCCCGCTGCTGATGCAGCGCAGCAAACCGCCGAAACAGATCTACGCAGTCGATATCCAGCCGGATGCAATCGAGCAGCTTCAACTCGGCATCGCGCACAGCACATGCTCGCCCGCCATCACGCCGGTCTGCTGTGATCTGCGCGAACTGAAAGACATGCCGTTCGGACAGTTTGATCTTGTCACATGCAACCCGCCTTATAAAGCGAGCAATGCCGGTATTCTCTCCGATGATGCGCAAAAGCAGATTGCCCGTCACGAGATTGCCGGCGACATATCAGATATCTGCGCGGCGGCATCAAGGCTGCTGAATTATCACGGCAGATTTTGTCTTTGCTGCCGTCCGGAGCGCCTTGCCGATATCATGTGCGCGATGCGTGCAAATCAGATTGAACCGAAGCGGCTGCGGCTGGTCTGCAAAACGCCGGAATCCGCACCGTGGCTGTTCCTGATTGAAGGCAAAAAATCAGCAAAGCCGTTCCTGCAAATCGAACCCACACTGTTTGTGCGCTCCGGCGACGGACTGACCGCGGAGGCTGCACAAATCTGCCATTTTGGAGACAAATATCTATGAGCGGAACTCTCTTCATCGTCGGTACGCCGATTGGAAATCTCGGCGACATGACCGAACGGCAGCTTGATGTGCTCAGCAGTGTTGATTTCATCGCTGCTGAGGATACGCGCGTCACACGGAAGCTGCTTTCCCATTTTGATATCCACACACCGCTTGTGAGCTACCACGAACACAGCTCCGAGGCCGTGATCCGGCAAATTATGGATCGCATCACAGCAGGGGAGACCTGCGCAGTTGTGACTGATGCCGGTATGCCCTGCATCTCTGATCCCGGTGCGATTCTGGTACAGAACTGCATCGCGGACAATATCCCCATGCAGGTGATTCCGGGTCCGAGTGCTGTGATTTCTGCGCTGGCAATCTCCGGTCAGGATACAACGCGCTTCTGCTTTGAAGGATTCCTCTCTGTGACAAAAAAGCAGCGGTTCACACATCTCGAATCCCTGCGCCATGAATCCCGAACGATGGTTTTCTATGAAGCGCCGCATAAACTCCTGAACACGCTGCGGGATATGCTCGAATATTTCGGCGACCGCTCGATTTCGATCTGCCGCGAGCTGACCAAAATTCATGAGGAAATGACAAAGACAACGCTTGCCGAAGCGGTGCGATACTATGAATCCAATCCGCCGCGCGGTGAATTTGTGCTGGTTGTTGCCGGTGAGACAGTGAATCAGGAGGACGAAAAGCCTTCGCTGGAGGCTGTTCTCGCAATTGCACGCGAGCGAATCGCGGGCGGGGAACGTGCTGCGGATGTCTGCAAGCAGCTTGCCGCTGAAACAGGTTATCCCAAACGCGTGCTGTATCAGGCAGTGATCTCATAACAAAAAGCCGGAGACGCAAATCTCCGGCTTTTTCTCATGCCTTATAGTTTTTGTAGAACAGCGTGTCGAGACCTTTCAGCAGCAGTTCATCATCAATAATGATGTCATGACGGCAGTGCGGAACGATCAGCGGTGCAAGCCCGCCGCTTGCGATCACCGTGGTCTCATAGCCGAGCTCAGCCTGCATCCGGTCAATCAACGCATCCATTGCACCGGCATTGCCGTATACAACACCTGCCTGCATCGAATCAATGGTCTCCATATTGATGACCTTTTTCGGCGCGATCAGCTGGATATGCGGCAGCTGTGCCGTGCCGGATTCAAGCGACTGCAGTGCGAGCGAAACGCCCGGATAGATGATGCCGCCGATAAAGTGCTTCTCGCGGTTGACAACGGTCATCGTTGTTGCGGTGCCCATATCAATGATGATTGCAGGCGCACCGTAATGTTCGATTGCTGCAACTGCGCCCACAACAAGATCCGCGCCGACGCCCTGCGGCAGAATATTGATTCCGGTTTTGATACCGTGGCCGACAATCAGAGAACGGATACCGGTCAGCTTCTCGACTGCATTGCAGAGCAGATCAGTGAGCGGCGGCACAACGCTGGAAATGATCGAGCCGTGCAGATTCGTAATGTCAACCTGATGCAGCTCAAGCACCATTTTCACGAGAACCGCAAATTCCAGATCGGTCTTGTTGCGGTCTGAATGCAGGCGCTCGACAAATTCGACCTGATGATCATTGACGCATCCGATGCAGATATTCGAGTTTCCGATGTCAATCGTGAGGATTTTCATGCAGCTATCCTTTCTTATTCAGCCGATGCAGTTTCCGGCTTCTTGATAATATTCAGAATTCTGACAATCGCGGTGCTGAGAACGAGATTGATGCCCATCTCAACAAGAAAGTTGAGTCCGATAAATCCGAACAGGAAATATGCGCCGACATTTTCGTAGCCGCTTGCCGCGCCCCATTCCTTGATTGTGTTCAGGAAAAACAGCACACAGCCGATCAGAAATACGCCGGTATTCACCACCGGGCAGACAACACCGGCGGTCAGAACAGCAGCCCACTGATTTTTCTTCTCCAGCAGCTTATATACCGCACCGGCAGCAGCACCGGCAAGCATGCCCTTCATGATGCAGGTAATAATTGTGCCCGGTACATTGATTGCAAGGAACGCAGCAGCATCGGTTGCGAGAACCATGACACCGAATACAAATCCAAGCCATGCGCCTGCCTTCCAGCCGTAGAGCGCTGCACCGATGATAATCGGGGCCAGCACAAGCGTAATGCTGAACGGTCCGAAGTGAATCGCGCTGCCGATTCCCTGCAGCACGATCACGATTGCGGTCAGAATGCCCATTCCGACCAGAGTCTGAACTGAAAATTTCTTTGACATATAAATGCCTCCTCCTGTTATTATTCCCATGCGGGATACAATACAAGCACGGACATCGCCGAGCGGACACAACTCCTCATGCGGAAATCCGGTCTTCGGCGGGAAGTACCAGTTTCAGCACATTGTGTGTCCGAGTACAGTATAGCATATTCGCATCTGTTTGTCAAGTATTTCACAAAGAAAAAGCACATGCCGTGTGACATGTGCTTTTCTGCGTTAATGCTTGCGTTTTCTGCGCTTCTTCTGCGATTTTTGCGTCGATTGAACGGCGGTCTGTGCCGCCGGCGCAGGTTCCGGCTGTTCAGGTTCAGGTATGATTTCCGGAACAGGCGGTGTATCAGGCGGTGCTCCCGCAACAGCCAATGCGGGCTCCGGTTCGTCATCCTCCGGCATATGGTCAATCGCTTCTTTGAGCAGCTGATAGATGATAGCGAACACCGGCACTGTAAAGATGATACCGAAGATGCCGCCCAATCCGCCGCCTAGAATGACTGCGATCAGCACGAGAAGCCCCGGCAGACCGATCGAGTTTCCAACCACGCGCGGATAGATAAACTGACCTTCGATTTGCTGGAGCGCCAGAATGAACACCAGAAACCAGATCACGCGATCCGGCGCCTCCACCCAGATCAGCAGCGCGCCGATGCCGCCGCCGATCCATGCACCGATGATCGGAAGAAGGGCGGTGATGCCGGTCAGGATGCCGATTGTCGCTGCATAAGGAAAACGGAAGATATAAAGCCCGAGAGTACAGAGCGAACCGATGATGATCGCCTCCATAAACTGTCCGGTCAGGAAACTCGCAAAAGAAGAATTTGCAAGGCGCAGCACGCGGAAAACCCGCTCATGATAGCGCTTCGGTGTCAGAAGCTGAATAATCTTGTGTCCGACATAAAGCACACGCTTTTTTGCACTGAGCAGATAGATCGCAATGATCAGACCGAGCACAAGATTCGTAGCAGTCGAGAGCACAGAGCGTGTCGCAGTGAATGCCGTACCGAGCACGGATTCAACCTTACCGTCAAGCAGATTGCCGATAAAACCGATTGTTGTATCCCAGTCCATATCGAATTCACGGATCTTGTCCATGATAAAGGACGGGGCATTCCATGCGTTCAGCTGCGCTTCAACCATCGACAGCAGTTGATCCTGACTGCTCGGCATTTTCTCGATCAGTGTGTTGACAGCCGTTGTGAGCTGCGGGATAATCATGAAAATGATCAAAGCGAGCAAAATCATCGCAACGAGACCTGTGCAGATCGCACTCAGGATCGGATTGAGTTTGCGCTCCCAGACATGCTCGGAATTCGCCATGCTGCGGAAGATTTTTTTCTGAAACAGATTCAGGAACAGGTTGATCACAAACGCAATGCAGATGCCGTATGCGACCGGTTCGAGAATCGCAAATATCCAGATGAATACGCTTTTGATCGAGGAGAAATTCTGCAGTCCCATATAAAGCAGGATGCCGTATGTGACCAGCAGAAACATTGTTTTTCTGTGCGGCTTGTTTTCCTTATCAGGTGTGTTTCTCATACTGTATCTTCTTTCATTTCATCAGATGCTGCCGCACGTTCATATGCAGCACGGTGGAGGATCTCCTGCGAAATCTGCTCAGGGCTGCCGCCCTCGGGCAAATGGTAATCGCCGTCAGCCGTGCGGATCCGCGCCTTGACCGGATCATCGAACTGCAGCCGGAATTCATCATAGAGCCGCTGTTTCAGCGCCGCATCCTTGACCGGCGCACAGATTTCAACGCGCTTGAGCGTATTGCGCGGCATCAGGTCAGCAGAGCCGAGATAAACGCGCATACGATCCTGCGTACCAAAGATATATACGCGCCCGTGTTCGAGATATCTGCCGACAATACTGCGCACCTCGATATGCTCCGTCTGACCGGCGACCTGCGGAATCAGACAGCAGACGCCGCGCACGAGCAGCTCAATCCGGACGCCTGCGCAGGATGCTTCAATCAGCTTTTCCATGATTTTTTTATCGCAGAGACCGTTCATGCGCAGCCCGATATAAGCAGGCTCGCCGTCTTTTGCATGCTCGATTTCGGCTTCAATCATATCAAGCACAGCAGGCTGCAGACCGTACGGCGCAACGAGCAGTTCCTGCTGCGGTTCGGGCAGCTGATCCTGTTTCAGCGCTGCAAAGACATTCTCCGCGTCTGCGCCGATCTGCGGATCAGCCGTCATCAGGCAGTAATCTGTATAGATCGCAGCGGTCTTCTCATTGTAGTTTCCGGTGCCGATCTGCGTAAAGGTCTCGATCTTGCCGCGGTTCTTTCTGTGAATCAGCAGCAGCTTGGAATGCACCTTGTAATTCTCCGGTCCGTACAGCACATGAACACCGGCGCGCTCGAGCACCTTCGACCATTCGATATTGCCCTGCTCATCGAATCGCGCACGAAGCTCCGTCAGTGCAGTGACCTCTTTGCCTCTGCCCGCAGCTTCACAGAGCGCCGCAATCACACGGCTGTCGCGCGCCATGCGGTATAGCGTAATCTGAATGCTGATAACCGCCGGATCGTCCGCAGCCTCATCCAGCAGACGCAGAAACGGGCGGATGCTTTCATACGGATAGCTCAGCAGAATATCCTTCTTGCGGATCTGCGTGAACATCGCGCGGTTTTCCGCGATCATAGAGGATTTCTGCGGCACCATGCGCGGATACTGCAGCTTCGGGTTCGTTGCAATATTCTTGCACTCATAGGCAAAGGAGAGATCAAGCGGCGCTTTTGCATAGAACACCTGCTCCATCGAGATTTCCAGCTTTTTGCAGAGATATTCCAGCGCAGGCTGATGAAACGTCTCCGAGAGTTCCAGACGGACAATCGGCAGACGGTTGCGCTCTGCGAGCATCAGTTCCATATCTGTGCGAGTGTCTCCGGTTCGCAGTGCGCCGATATCCTCGGGCGTAATGCTTGCAGAACGCGTCACGCGCAGAATTGTGCGGTCGATCACGCGCGAATTACCGAATACAGTGTGCGCATAGGCGAGGATCACATCCTCAGCAAGGATAAATCTGCCGCTGTTGCCGAGCCGGATAATCCGCTGACACTGATCCGATACCGGCAGAATGCCCATCCGCACGCCGGATTTCGATTCCAGCCGCAGAACCACATAAAGCGCGCGGTCGCGCAGGAACGGCACCTGTTTGCCTTTATCAACGATTACCGGCAGCGAAACGGGACGAATCTCACGCTTGAACCATTCGCCCAGCAGTGCCTGTTCGGCAGGTGTTGCGGAGTGAATCGTCACACGCTCAAGCCCCTCAGCGCGCAATGCATCCATGATCTCATGGAATGCGGCGTCTCGTGCAGAGGAAAGTGAACGCACCTGCTCATAGATCGCACGGAGCTGTTCCTTCGGCTTCATTCTGCTGATCGAATCCTTCTTTTTCGGATCCTCATCCTGTTTGCGCAGCAGATTGCCGACACGCACGCGGAAGAACTCATCCAGATTGCTCTGGAAAATGGCAGTAAAGCACAGCCGTTCCAGCAGGGGATTGCTCTCGGTCTGTGCCTCCTCCAATACTCTCTGATTGAAACGAAGCCACGAAAGTTCGCGGTTTTCAAAACAGTCTGATTTCATAGCATTTACTCCTTTGCGGAAGTATATAGATATTATAATTATACTCTATTTTGCCGGATTCGTCAAGCCATAAAAAGCAGCCCGAGGATCGCTCAGGCTGCTTTCTTTGTTATTCCGCTTTTACCCATTCATATGAAGTGAAGGTTTCATTGTTCTCCTGATGTGTAACAGGCGTGACGCGATAAAGCACCTTACCGTTTGCATCAAGTGCCTCTCCCTCGGTGATGGTATCCCAGTTACTCCGGTCATTCATCTGTTCCTGCATCGTCAAATTCCGGGAAACTGTGCCAAACCCGTTATCGGGAATGATAATCTGCTTCTCGCCGAATGCCTGCACAACAATCTGCGCGACATTGGGATCCAGTGCGTAAAACATCCAGTAGTTCATGCATTTGCCGCCGTTTTCATAAAGCAGAGTACCAGGCGACATGATCAGCTTCTCGTCCTTTGAAAAGCCGCCGGAACCGCCGCCGCCGTCCTCCCACATGCCGAGCGTCAGCGGATTTTCACGGCTCATGTCACTGCACCAGAATCCGATCTGGTCGGAACCGGGGATATCTGCCGTCACAAACACTTCACGGTTTTTATGATCCGGTGTTGTGATCTGCCCAGTGAAATGCAGATCCAGCTTTGAAAAAATGCACACTTCGTCCAGATGATAAACTTCGCGCATCCATTCATCATCTCTCCAGTTGGAGCGGACAAATCGTTTTGCCTGCGTTTTGGATGAATAACGATTTCCGATATACCAGTTTCCGAGCACCATCACGAGGAAAATGCCCGCAAGCATCAGCAGCGTCGAACGGAGCAGAAGCCAGAGGCTCTTTTTCCGGACTCTGGTTGCAGTTTCTGCATATTTGGCTGTCGGTTCCGGCAGCGGTTCCTGTATTGATTGTTCAATATTTGTATTCATCTGTTTCCACTCCTTTGCGCAGTCAGGGCATTCTGCGATATGCGCCTCAACTGCCTTCTGACTTTTTTCGGAGGCGATGCCGTCAATGCAAAGGGGCATCAGGTCACGGATAATATCGTGATCATATTTCATAGCCGTACCTCTCTTTCATAGTATTCCGCAGCTTCACAACTGTCCGGTTATAGATGACAGCAGCTGTATTCGGGCGAATCTGCAGCAGTCTCGCGATCTCCGCATAGCTCATCTCAGAGTATAGGCGATACTGCATAACGGAGCGCGCCGGTTCTTCGAGATTCCCAATCAGACTGCGCAGAATTCCGAGCATTTCAGAATGTTCCAGTTCTTCGCCGGGCGGCTGGGCGACCGGTTCCTCCTGCTTTTCTGCAATGCCGCGCTGCCGCATCTCCCTGCGCACATATTTCCCGTATACATTCTTGGCGATTTGAAACAGCCATGTCCGCATGCTGCATTCGCCGCGGAATTTGCCGAAGGAGAGGAACGCCTGATAGAATGTTTCCTGCGTCAGCTCCTCGGCAGTATGCTGATCACAGCCGGAAAGCCGCATTACAAAGCGAAATACATCCGGCTGAAATGACCGGTATATTTCCTCGAAAGCATCCATCAGCGTCACCTCCTTATTCGTTTCTGAATCATGATTCTGTATATTAGTACCAGTTCCGCTGAGAAAATTACAAAAGCAGCGAAGAAAATTTTTCTCCGCTGCTTTTTTTGATTATACCTGAGAATGTGTATCCAGCCACGCGATGACATCATCGACGGTGGTGAAGCAAAGGCTTGTGCATGTATCTGCACAGCCATAGTAGATCGCAATGCGTCCGGTCTCAGAATCCACGAGATTTGCGCAGGGGAATGTGACATTCGGCACATCACCGACACACTCGTAATCCTTCTGCGGACTGATGAGATATTCTCTGCCGCGCTTGAGAACCTTCCACGGCTCATCTTTATCGAGAAGTGCTGCCGAGAAGCTGTAGACATAACCGTTGCAGGAGGTCAGCACGCCGTGATAGAAGATCAGCCAGCCGCGGTCAGTTTCAATCGGGATCGGACCCGCACCGATTTTGGTGGATTCCCAGCCCATGCTCGGGCTCATCACATGGCGGTGTTTGCCCCAGAAAGTCATATCCGGAGACTGCGAAATGTAGATATCGCCGAACGGTGTATGACCGCTGTCAGAGGGACGGCTCATCATCATGAAGTTGCCACCGATCTTGCGCGGGAACAGAACACCGTTGCGGTTGAACGGCAGGAATGCATTTTCGATCTGATAGAATGTTTTGAAATCAAAGGTATAAGCGCAGCCGATGGTCGGTTTCCAGCCATACGCATTGCACCATGTCACATAGAAGCGATCCTCAATCCAGCAGACACGCGGATCGTAACCGTACTGGAAATCCTGAATGGTCGGATCGGTCTTGACAAACTCGATGCGCTGCTCGCTGATCTCCCAGTTCAGACCGTCCTTGGAGAAGCCGGCATGCAGTTCCATGTTGCGCGCTTTATCATCCACGCGAAAGACACCTGCAAAACCGCCCTCAAACGGAACGACTGCACTGTTAAAGATACTGTTGGACATTTCGAGATGATCGCGCCGAATCACCGGATTCTGCGCGTAACGCCAGATCACGTCCTTGCAGCCGGCAGGTTTCTCCTGCCACGGCATATTCGGGATCGGCGTTCCGTTGATAACCTGAACCTTCATAAATAAAATCATGCCTTTCTGTTCGTGTTTTAAACACGTTTAATCTATGGTGCTATTATAACACAATTTGGCATGAATTTCAATAGATTATTGGTATTGTGCCCGAAAATCATTCAGCGATAAAGCAAGTTCCGAGTTGTACAGATTGTACAAATCATTACTTGAATAATAGTCATCACGGAAAGTTCCGTCCGGATTCATCAGATAATCGCCGTACCAGAGCCCGAAAAATGACCAGACAGAGCGGTCGATCTGCATCATCCCCGGATCGGGAATCGCACTGCATTCACTGAGCGCAAGCAGCTTTCTGCCGCCGGTGAGCTTTTTCAGTGCAAGGAACTGTTCATAGCGGCTGCCGTACTGCATCTTCGGCTGGAGATAAATATCAACAGAAGCAATATCGTAGGTGCTTTCCGGAACAAGATATGCCGCGCTCTGTCCGTTCCAGATCCAGATGAGGTTATCCAGATGATGATATTCTGTCATGCGGCAGTAGAGCAGCTGCCAGAGACTTTCATATGCAGCGCTGCCGGATGCGCCCCACCAGTACCAGCCGCCGCCTGCTTCATGCAGCGGGCGCCAGAGCACCGGAATATCCATATTTTTCAAGGGCTTCAACGCTTCTGCAATGCGGTCAATGTCCTGCAGCAAAAGCTTCGTTTCCTCACGGATCGCACCGGATTCTGCAGCAGCGTCAGCATCAGAGAGCGTCGCAAGCTTCTGCATGTCCTTATGCCGCAAAGCTGCCTGCAGATCAAAATCCGTATCCTCTGCGTAGACTGAATCTGAGCCGGGTGCATTCCACTGCCACATCAGCCCGACGATACCCTGCATGTAGACATTCCAGTCGATTGCAGCGTCGATCTGCTCGCGGTTATCGCCGGAGCCGATCAGACTGAACCGGATCGCAGGGAGCTGCCCGGTCTGCTGATAAATCATCTGCAGCTCACGGTCATTTTCATCGGAAACATATTGACCGGTGATTATTTTCTGCTCCCAGTTATCAAGCAGAAACCGGTAAAGCTGCTTTGCTTCATCAGATGCCTCCGGATTGCACAGCGTATCCCGAACAGAGAAATCCGTCTGATAGACTGACGCATCATCCGCAAGCTCTATATAGTCAATATCAAGCTTCGTATCAATTGTATCCACCGCGATCTCAGCCTTGCCCTTTTCAAGGAAGATGCCGTAAAATGTCACCATTGTGAAGTGATCCGGATCATCAATCGTAAACTGCGAGACGATCTCATCATTGACACGCAGCGCATGCGAGCCGTTCTGAGAAGCCGCAGCGCAGACTGTAATACAATAATGCTGCGTGCGGGGGATAGTCACAGAGCAGGTGAGCGCGGATTCGGTATGTGCAGGCAGCGAACCGATGTACCCTTTGCCGGAATAGCCGCTGCGCTTTGTCAATGCTTTCAGTTTCTCCGGCAGCTTTAAGGACTCTGCCTCAATCCGCCGTTTGAAATGTCCCTGACTGATCTCGGGGAGATTGAGCTGATAGGAATCGGAATGCAGCTCATCGGCAGCAAGGGAGTCATCCGATGCAGAGCCGGAAAAATAACGATAATAGCTGTATTTGCGCTGCTGTGTCTCCGTCGCCTTCGGAAACGGAAGAAACAGAAAGCATATGGATACAACACATACGCAGATAACCAGCAGCAGCGCCCGAAACACACCGTTGAGGTGCGGAAAACGATTCAAACTGCAGTCAGATGATAAACACCTGCCGGAACGGTCTCAAATGCCAAGAAGCCTTCCGCCTCCTTTCTGATGTGTTCGGTTTCAATCAGCCGCAGTCTGCACTGCGGCGGGTAATACAATCTGCAGACGCCGCCGTGATTGGATGCAACTGTCACCTGCAAAAGGTTGTAATCCTTCCATTCAGCGGAAATCTCGAATCCGCCGTATCCGCACAGACCGCGGAAACTGCCTGTATGCCACGCATCCGGAAGTGCCGGCAGAAGGGTCAAGCCGTCAGAATCCGATTGTAGCAGCGTCTCTGCAATTGCAGCTGTTCCGCCGAAATTGCCATCAATCTGAAACGGCGGATGCATGTCAAAGAGATTCGGATTTGTAGAATCAATCATCAGCTTGCAAAGTGCAGCATAACAGTTTTCACCGTCCTGCAGACGGGCATAGAAATTAGCAATCCAAGCACAGCTCCATCCGGTATGACCGCCGCCGTGCGTCAGTCGCCGCCGAAGTGTCGCAGCAGCTGCTTTTGCAAGCTCCGGCGTTCTGCGGACAGATATCGCATGCGCAGGATGCAGTGCAAAAAGCTGTGAGATATGCCGGTGACCGGGTTCCGGTTCATCGTAATCGACAGCCCATTCCATGATCTGCCCGTGCTGCCCGATCTGCGGTTTCGGCAGCTTCTTCAGCTGAGCACACAGCAGGGGAGTCAGCTCCGAATGCGCGCCGAGAATTGCATCCGCTTCGATCATATCCTGATAAAGCGCCGTGATAATCTGCGTATCCATTGTCGGTCCTGCACACAGAGAACCGGTTTCTCCGTTCGGCAAACGATAACTGTTCTCCGGCGAAACGCTCGGGCAGGTCACCAACTGACCGTTTTCGTTTTCGGTCAGATACTGTGAACAGAACCGCGCCGCCTCCGTCAGGATATCGAAATGTGCCGCGAGAAAATCCCGATCCAGCGTAAACCGATAGTGCTCCATGATGTGCAGCGCAAGCCATGCACCGCCGAACGGCCAGATTGTCGCCGGCATCCAGAGATCCTGTGGTGCCGTATCACCCCAGAGATCCGTATTATGGTGACAGCAAAAGCCTTCCAGCCCGTACATCTCGCGTGCCGTGCGTCTGCCGCTTTTCATGACTTTGCGCAGCAGCGAAAACAGCGGCAGATGACAATCAGACAGATTGCAGCTTTCCGCACACCAGTAATTCATTTCGGTGTTGATGTTGATTGTGAACCGTGAACCCCATGCAGGCCACATGTCAACATTCCAGATGCCCTGCAGGTTCAGCGGAAGAGAACCTAAACGGCTGCCCGCAATCATCAGGTATCTGCCAAAAGAGAAATAAAGCGACAGCAGCGCATTGCATGCATCCTGATGATGCTCCTTTGCAGATTCCAGAAGTCGATCTGTCGGGAACTGCGCACAAAGGGAAGCATCCGGAAGTGTTACGGATGCACGCTGATACAGCGCACAATAATCGGAAAGATGCGCCTGCAAAAGAGCCGGATAGGGGAGCGCAAGCGCTGCAAGACAGTCCGCATCGCAGAGTGCCTGCAAATCCGCATCCGGATGATAATAGCTTGTCTGCATACTGCAAACAATTATGAGAGATGTTACCTGTTCCGCAACTATCGTATTGCCGCGGCGGAAAACCGAACCGTCCGGCGCAGATACGCGGCAGACCGAACAAAACCGGATTCCGTTTACGCCGCCGGAACAACCGTCAAATATCAGCGCAGCACCCTCAGGGGACTGCAAGACGCAATTGCGGTCAAAATCATCATCTCTGCCGTTCATCGAAAGAACCGCAGCAAAGGGAACTTCACCGTTCAGACGCAGCACAATGCATCCCGCCGGTGCAGAAGCAAATGCCTCGCGCTGAAATGCAAATCCGCCCTTCCGGAACGATACACGGCAAACCGCTGCATCCAGATCAAGCTCGCGCCGGTACGCAGTCAGATCGCCCTCCGGCAGGGTAAGCTGTATCCGAAGATCGCCGAGCGGGGTATAGTGCCGCATATCCGGCGGACAGCCCTGCATTTTCTGAAACGCAATCTGTTCCGCTTCTGATGTACGCCCCGCAAACAGCAGCTGCCGAACCTCAGCAAAACCTTCCTTTGCATCCGGATTGACACGGCTGCGCGGGCCGCCTGACCAAAGCGAATCCTCATTCATGCGGAGAAGCTCCTGCTCCGGATCGCCGTATAGCATCGCGCCGAACCGGCCGGCACCGATCGGGAGCGCCTCCTCAAATCGGGATGCAGGCTGTTCATACCAGAGCGTGGGCATCATTCAGCCTCCTGCTTCTTGATCAGATTCTTCGCAGCCTCAATCGCAGCAGCAATCTGATTGTCTTTTTCCGCATCCGGATCGTAGACCGCTTCTATATCCGGTTCCAGTCCGATCTCATGATAACAAGGCGTTTTGCCGGTCGCATAGGTAGCGGTTGTCAGCGTAACACCGCCGCCGGAAAGATCAAAGGTTGTCTGCATGATGCCCTTGCCGAAGGTTGTTTCACCGACCAGAACAGCATCCGCATAATCGCGGAGCACACATGCAAACAGCTCGGCTGCGCTCGCCGTATTGCCGTTGACAAGAACCACATACGGCATCTTTTCAAAGTGGGCATCGGATTCAAGGATCGGCGATGCATTGCCGTCGCGGTCATAAGAAAACGCGAGCTCGCCCTCCGGCAGCAGGGGATCGGTCATCTGTTCCAGCGCCGAAAGCACACCGCCGCCGTTGTTCCGCACATCAAAGATAAATGCTTTTGCGCCCTGTTTCAGGAGTTCCTGACGGGCATTTTCAAACTGTGCGATTGTCACGCCGCGGAATTTCCCGATGTAAATATAGCCGATATCATCCGGCAGATAGGCAGACTGCACCGTGATTTCGTCGATCTGCGCGCGGACAACCGTGATTTTTTTCTCTGTATCCGAATCGTGCTTGCGGATCAGAAGCGTGACCGATGTACCGACCTCGCCGGAGATCATGTCAACAGCTTCGTCATAGCTTGCTTTCAGTGAGACGCCGTCCACCTCAAGGAGCATGTCGCCGACCTCGATACCGCGCTTTTCAGCCGGTCCGTCCTCCGTGACATCTGCGATTTCGGCAAAGCCTTCCTCTGTTTTTCGGATCGAAATGCCGATTCCGGTGTACACACCCGAATTGTTGTCATGATAAGCCGTCAGTGCCTCATCGCTGCGATAGACGCTGTAGCGGTCGCCGAGACCGCTGACATAGCCTTCCAGCATGCCCTCGAGCACATCATCCTCCGGCACATCTTTATAAAAGACATCGCGCACCTTTGCATCGAGCTCGTCAAGTCGCTGATACTTATCTGCAAGGCGGTCGATCTCTGTAATTTTCGAGTTAAACGCATTCCTGCTGGCGGAAAGCGTAATGACAAATGTCGCAGCAGCAGTCAGTGTCATCAGACTCAGAACTGTTCCAAGAGAGATTTTAACCATCCCAGTCCGCCTTTCACATCCGCTTGAAAATGCCGGAAACGGCAAGAGACATCCTGACTGTCTCCTGCCGTTCTTCCGGATTGTAAGAAATGAAGCAAATTCGTCAAAAAGATGAATTACGGTAGATAATTCAAAGGATTCACTCGTTCGTTGTTGATGCGCACCTCAAAGTGAAGATGCGGACCGGTCGCAGAACCCGTCATACCGACGATGCCAACCTGCTGACCGACAGTAACCTGCTGACCGACAGAGACATCGACGCGCTGCATATGCGCATAGAGCGTCGAATAGCCGTTGCCGTGATAGATCACAACATGCTTGCCGTAGCCGCCGCCCCAGTTATCGGACGTGACGTAGGAAACCGTGCCGTTGCCCGCAGCGCAGACTGCCGCGCCGTTGATCGGGCTGACGTTTCCGATGATATCAATTGCACCGTGTCCCTTTATCACGCCGGAACCGAACGGATCGGGACGCGGACCGAAATAACTGGAAATGCCGTAATGTCCCGGAACCGGCCATGCAAACATGCTGCCGCTCGGAGCCGGTGCCGCAGTGGTTGTAGTCGCAGCGGTAGTCGGGGGCGCAGTCGGCGGTGCGGTCGGAGCCGTTGTCGGTGCCGCGGTGACAACCGGAGCAGGTGCCTCTGTTACCACAGGCTGCGGTGCGACCTGCTGCGCCTCAGTTGCAGCCGGAGCTGTCACTGCCGGTGTCGGAACAACCGTTGTGTAAACAATCGGTTTCGCCGTAGTTGTGGTTGTAGTGCGAACCGTTGTAGTGGTGGTAACGGTAGTTGTCAGCTTTGCCTGAAGCTCAGCCTTTTTGCGGGCTTCTTCTTCCTTTTGTTTTCTTTCCTCTTCCATTGCCTTCCGCAGTGCTTCGGCAATGATTTCTTCCTGTTCCTTTTCGATTTCGCCAAGATCCAGCTGCTGCTGTTTCAGTTCATTGTTTGCAGTGAGCTGCTTATTTTCAATCATCTGAATCTCGACATTGTTATCGGAAAGCGCAGTGTTGAGTTCGAGTTTCGAGGCGTCAAATTCATCGAGCAGAACCTGAATCTCTGTCTGCTTGATATTGAGCGCCTGTACACTTGCAGTCAGATCCTGCTTGTGATTGGTCAGCGTCTGAATCTCCTCACGCAGATTTGTGATCATTTCATCATCGTGCTTGGAGATACGCTTAATCAGATCCACACGCGCAAGGACATCATAAAAGCTGGATGCACCGACGAGTGCAGAGAGCAGCGAGTCATTGCCGTGGACATAGAGCGCGCGGATGCGGGACTTAAACGCCTTGAGTCCCTCCTGCACTGCGACTTCTTCCTCATCAATCTGAGTCTGCAGATCGGCAATCTCAGATTCCTTGTCACTGATCTCGCCGATCAGGTTGGACATCTGCGAGTCGATGAGAACCATCTTGCCGTTGATGAGGTTGATCTCCTCTTTCAGCGTCTGCTCGTAAGCAGCTTTATCCGAGAGATCCTCCGCGAGCTTTTTCAGCTCTGCCTTCTTTTTGTCAATCTGATCCTGTTTGTCTTTTTTCTCCTGTTCAATTTCCTTAAGTGTCTTCGCATAAGTCAGATTATTCGGATTCTGCTTTGCTTCCAGCGTAAGAGATGTCGCCGTCAAAATGACAGCAGACAGCACTGCAAGCGCTTTTCTGCATTGCTTGTTCATAAATAAACCTTCCTTTTTGCTTTTGGATTACATATTTGCGGCACGGTATCTCAGGTGAACACGTGTCGAAAGCACACTTCCGAATGCGCCGATCAGCGAACCGGCGATGATATAGGAAAGCATGACAATCAGATAGATTTTGTTATAGGGGATGACATTGCCAAGACCGATCGTGCTCAGGACATCAAAGCGTCCGAGCAGATTGACAAGGCTGTCATATGCAAACCATGTCAGCAGTGTGGCGAAAACGCCCGCCATAAATCCGTTGATCATGCCCTCAATAAAGAACGGAAAACGGATAAAGCCCTTTGTCGCGCCGACGCTCTGCATGATGCTGATCTCGCGGCGTCTGGAGAACACACTGGCACGGGTTGTATTCGAGATAATAACCATGGAAACGATCAGCAGCGCGATGATAATTGCAATCGCTACAATCGTTACAACGCGGCGCATTTCCGTCAGCAGCTCAACGAACGAATCCGGCGAGCGGACGGACTCCACGTTTTCAATCTTTTCCGTGGCTGAAAGCGTCTCATCCATTTTCGAGATATCCGAGACGCGGATGCGATAAGCATCGAGCAGGGGATTGTCATCACCGAGTGACTCAAACACGATCGCCTGATCGCTCATATCCTCTTTCAGATCCTCGAATGCTTCCTCTTTGGTATAGAGCTGAACGCTTGCAATGTTGTTCATCGCGCGCAGTTCCTCGCCGATTGCTTCGAGGCGGGCATCATCGGTATTCTCCGAAAGGTAAACAATGACTTCGTTTTTATCCTCAATGCCGCCGATAATCGCATTGATATTTACGTAGAACAGAACAGAAATGCCGACGAGCAGCAAACTGACAAGCAGAACGCAGAACGATGCAAAAGCCATAACGCGGTTCTTCCAGACATTGTCAAAGCCCTGTCCGACAAGATACCGAAAACTACTGAGCTTCAATTTCTGCGCCTCCAATCACTTCGTCGAATACGACCTCGCCTTCACTGATATTGATGATTCTGCCGCCGAAATGGCGCACCATCTCGTGTGCATGTGTGACCATCAGAATCGTTGTACCGCAGGCATTGATGCCCTGCAGCAGCTCAACGAGCTCATAGGCAAGCTCCGGATCGACATTACCGGTCGGCTCATCCGCAATCAGCAGAGCCGGATCGTTCACAAGCGCACGGGCAAGCGCACATCGCTGCTGCTCGCCGCCGGACAGCTCGCTCGGATAACAGTCAGCCTTATCCTGCAGACCGACCAGAGACATGACATAGGGGACGCGCTTGCGAATCTGCTTTTTCGGCGCGTCAATTACACGCAGCACAAAAGCGATATTTTCATAGACGGTCATGGTGTCAATCAGGCGGTAATCCTGAAACACAACACCGATCGTACGGCGGAATTCCGGAACCTTGCGCTTTTTCAGTTTCGTCAGATCATAGCCGTTGACATAAACCTCGCCGCTGTTCGCATCGAGCTCTTTGAGCAGGAGCTTGATCAGCGTGCTTTTTCCGGCGCCCGATCGACCGATGACAAACGCAAATTCGCCGTCCTCGACCTTCAGGCTGACATCTGAAAGCGCCTCAACGCCGGTACTTTCATATGTCACGGACACATTTTTTAACTCTACCAAGAGTATTCCTCCTTATTTGGACGTTTTGGGGATCAGCGCGAACTTGCCCATGCGCTGATTCTTCGACATCTTCCCAAGGGCGAAAATCAATTATGTAAACATGGAAAATGCCAAACGAATCACTCCGTTCGGCACTCCCCAAGCTCACAAACAAATCAGATTCATGCTTTCGCTCAGAACTTAACAGGGCTGGACGAAAGATATTTCTTTACCATCAGAGCGATCTTAAAGACAATCGCGTGATCAAATTCGCGGAGATCCAGACCGGTCAGCTTCTTGATCTTCTCAAGACGGTAGACCAGCGTGTTGCGGTGAACGAACAGCTTTCTGGAGGTCTCGGAAACGTTCAGGTTGTTCTCAAAGAAGCGCTGGATCGTAAACAGCGTTTCGTGGTCGAGGCTTTCGATGCTGCCGCGCTTGAAGACCTCATGCAGGAACGTCTCGCAGAGGGTGGTCGGCAGGTGATAGATCAGTCTTGCGATACCGAGGTTATCGTAGCTGACGATGACCTTATCCGTATCAAAGACCTTGCCGACTTCCAGAGCGGTCTGTGCCTCCTTGAAGGAACGCGCCAGATCCTTTACGCCGACAACGCTGGTACCGATACCGACATTGACGCGGGTGTAGAACTCGCTCGAAAGTGTATCAGCAATGGAGCGTGCCAGCTTCTCGAGATCCTTGCTCTCGTTGGTGGACTTAATCTCCTTGACGAGCACGATATCGGTCTCCGTGATGTTGAAGACGAAATCCTTGCTCTTATCCGGAAACAGATTCTGAATGACATCGTAAGCAGAGATATCATTTGCAGAAACAATCCGGATCAGGAAAACAACGCGGCTGATTTCTGCATTGAAGTGCAGCTCGCGTGCCTTGACGACGATATCACCGGGGAGCACGTTATCCAGAACAACGTTCTTGATAAAGTTGTTGCGGTCATATTTCTCGTCATAGTACTGCTTGATGCTGGACATTGCGATCGCAAGGATATCCGCATACTTTGCAGCATTCTCATCCGTGCCCTCGACAAATACGGCATAATCCGGCGTGGTGCGGACACCGAACGGCTTATAGGTAAATCCGTCACGGATAAAGAGGTCACCGGATTCATTCATATCCATGGATACGAACTCATTTGTTGTGCCGACTCTGGTCGGATCGCTGCACGCGATAATCGTTGCGGTTTCATCGACAACGCCGATGGTTGCGTGAATGGTGTCGTGCATCTGAACGACAAGTCCCTGAAACGGTCTGTTAGACATAATACGATCCCTTCGCTTTCTTCATGAATTTTTGATTGGGAGTGCCATGATCTCAGGCAGGAGGGATCTGATGTCAACCGTACGGTCCATTCAGGGATAGTTCCTGATCTGAAACTATTACAGATTGTAACATATTTCCCGTCCTTAGTTGTTAACAAACAATGAACAGAGTGTTAACATTTTATTTGAAGGGGTATTTTTCACGGTTTTCATTGTAAAAAATACCGAAAATTTCCATTTGATTATTGCATCACTGTCATTTATTTGTTACAGAATGGTTACATTCTTTCCGGAGCTGTCACTTTCAGCAGTGCAAGCACATTGCCGAGCGTCCGGCAGACAGCATCGCAAAGCAGCAAACGCGCATCACGAAGCTCCGCAGTTTCCGCGTCGCGAACCTTGCAGGCATCATAGAATTTATGGAACTGCGCCGCAAGATCAACCGAATATTTTGTCAGTCTGGAAGGATCCAGCTGTGCTGCAGCCGTTTCGATTTCCGCCGGCATCAGCGCAACCTGACGGATCAGTTCGCGCTCAGCAGGGGAGCTCAGCAGATCGAGCTGTGCCTTATCAGCTGCCGGAACCGGAACACCGCTCTCCGCAAGATTGCGGATCAGGCTGCAGATTCGGGCATGCGCGTACTGCACATAATAAACGGGGTTCGACGAGGATTTCTCAACCGCAAGATCAAGGTCAAATTCAAAATGCGAATTCGCTTCACGCAGGTTGAAGAAGAATCTCGCCGCATCGACCGGAATATCCTCAAGCAGTGTCACGAGCGTCAGCGCCTTGCCGCTTCTCTTGGACTGCTTGACCGGCTGACCGTCACGCATAACCGCGACCATCTGCATCAGAATGACATCCAGCTTGGATGCATCCACGCCGAGCGCCGTGAGTGCCGCTTTCAGTCTCGGAACATAACCGTGATGGTCAGCGCCGAGCACATTGATTGCCTTATCGAAGTTTCTGGTAACGAGCTTGTCATAATGGTACGCGATATCCGGTACTATATAAGTATAAAGCCCGTTGCTGCGGCGGAGAACAAAGTCCTTGTCCACACCGTATTCCGTCGCCTTGAACCAGATCGCGCCGTCCTGCTCATAGGCTTTGCCCGCTTCGAGCAGCTTGTCCACAATCAGCTTCGTCTCATTTTTCGCGTGCACCGTGCTCTCACGGAACCAGTTGTCATAAACAATGCGATACTGCTTCAGATCGTGCTCGAGTCCGGCGATATTCAGCGGCAGCGCATAATCAACAAGCGCTTTCCGGCGCTCCTCATCTGAAACGGATGCAAGCGCATCGCCGTGCATATCAAAATAGTTCTTTGCATGCGCGATGATATCCTGACCGAGGTAGACATCCTCCGGCATCGGGAAATCTTCCGTATTGCCGTTCTCGCCGTAAATCTTCTTGCAGAGTTCATCAGTATCGGATACAGATTTGTAAATCTCCTGACCCTTTTCCGAGCAGAGCTGCATATACCGAAGCGACAGCGATTTGCCGAACTTCTCGATCTGATTGCCGGCATCGTTGACATAAAACTCACGTTCCGCGTGATATCCGGCAGCCTGCAAAACCGATGCAAGTGTATCACCGATTGCGCCGCCGCGTGCATTGCCGACATGCATCGGACCGGTCGGATTCGCCGAAACGAATTCCACAAGCACACGCTTGCCCTTGCCGATATCGGAACATCCGTAGCGTTCGCCTTCTGCAATGACATTCCGCACCACATCAGAATACCATCTCTGTCCGAGATAGAAATTCATGAAGCCGGGTCCTGCGATTTCAACTTTATCAAAAGGGGAGCCCTCAAGATCAAGCGCATTTGCAATCTCCTCGGCAATTTTGCGCGGTGCCATGTGCAATGTCTTTGCAGAAACCATCGCAACATTGGAAGCAAAATCGCCGTGCGAGCGGTCAGCCGGAATCTCAATATTGAACGCCGGAAGCGGCTCCGCAGGGAACACCCCGTCCGCAACCAGCCGCCCGATTGCTTCCATGATCAGATTTTTCGCTTCATTTGAAGAAGCTGATATATGATTCAAATACAACACTCCTTCCGTTGTCTCGTGTGTGTATGACAGGCACGCCGCGCTTACCGCAGGCGAACGTGCAGATCAATCGTATTCAGTGCAGAATAGCTGTCTCCGACATCAATCAGATACCGAAGCTGCAGCCTTCCGCCGCCCGGATGAAAGGAAGCCTGAATTTCCAGTGCACAGAGCAGCATTTCCATATCGCCGAAAATCGTGGAATACCGAACCGGATGTGTCTTGCCCGGTTCCAGTATCATGACAGCTTCGGCAAACCCGATCTTGTGAATCGTGACCAGGTTCTGATTCAAAACTGTGATTGCTGTCTCGCCGGCAGGATTGCCGTTTTCATCCAGCTCCGTATAAATAATTGTAACCTCATTGCCTTTGCGCGAAAAATGAGCTGTCGTATCTAGCTCGGAGCGTTCCGTTTCGCCGTCGGCAGTCTGCGTGCTGAGAATGTTCAGAACGGCATTCTCCTCATGCTTTTCCATCTTGATTGCAGACATATACCCTCCGTGTGCCGGTCAGAAGCTGCGGTCGGCGTGTTCGATCGCCTGTTCAATCAGCTTATCAAGCAGATACGGATACCGCATGCCGAGATCCGCCATCAGCTTCGGATATGCAGCCTTGTCGGAGAGTTCCGGCATTGTGTTGACCTCGCCGAGCAGAATGTCGCCGCGGTTCGTATAGTAGATATCAACCAGTGCAAGTGAGCTGCATTCCAGAACACAGAACGCAGAGATTGCAAGATCCCGCATGATATGTACGGTCTGATCGTCAAGATCGGCGGGGATTGTCAGATCATCCTCGGAACATCCCGTTGTTTCGCCGACAAAAGACGCAAACGGCGGATCATATCCGAATACGCCGACGCGGAATTCCCTGCCGGTGACATATTCTTCAACCAGCACCGTGCCGTCCTGTGTGAACGCGCGCTTGACATGCTGCGCAAGCTGATCGCGGTTCTCCGCAACACCGGATGCAATCGCCTGATCACTTCCGGACGGTTTGACATACATCGGATAGTCCAGCTGCGATTCGATGCGCTCATATTCGCGGTCCAGTCTGCTGAGATTCCGCTGTGAGACAGCCACCCAGCTCGGCATCGGAATGCCCGCAGAGGAAAGCAGCGCATGTGTCATAGCCTTGCTCCGGCATGCCGCAGAGCTGAAAATGCCGTTTCCGACATACGGAATATGTGAGAGTTCGCAGAGTCCCTGAATTGCACCGTCCTCGCCGAACTGCCCCTGCAAAACGGAGAATATCACATCAATGCGCTTGAGTGTATAGTTTCCGTCCTCCAGAATCAGGACGCCGCGGTGTGCCGGATCCGGCGACAGAATCGCGGACGCACAGTCCGGATTCTCTATCCATTTTCCGGATTCGATCTCATCATAGTCGCCCGGAAAATACAGCCATCTGCCTTTTTTGTTAATCCCGACCGGAACAATCTCATACTGTTCGCTGTTCAGTGTGCGCAGAATAGCAGCGGCAGAAGCCAGAGACGCCTCATATTCGTTGGACGAGCCGCCGAACAATACAAGAAGTTTCAGTTTCGCCACAGTTCCATAGCCCCTTTCGATTCAAAAATCTTGCGTCAAATGTTGGATTCATTGCGTTTTGGGCATTTTGCCATTTGTGCATAATTCTGATACAGCATCGCAGAAACCAATGAAAAAACGCTAAAAAGCGAAAAATCGCGTGAACACGCAAAACTGCGAATCACACTCAAATTTTTCGTCCATATCTATTTTAGCATACTTCACAAAAAAATGCAAGTGTTTTTTTGCAAAATCACAGAAAAATTTTTGAAAAAACGGGAAATCGACACAGGCGCGGTGAAACTTCTTGCTTTTTTATACAAATCAGCTTTGCAATTCCTGTATCTGACAGATTCCGGCAAACCACAGCGACATGCAATTCACCAAATCCAGCGGCAGAATTCTGACATCCGTATTTCGCTCATTACCCCATTGAAATTTCCGGCACAATGTGTTATAATAATAGAATATGATTTGAGAACACATCTCAGGAGGTATCGGAATGGATATTTTAGAACAGCTTGCTGAAGAATTCAAGCTCCGGCAGGAACAGGTGTCAAACGCAGTTGCACTGCTGGATGACGGCAAAACCGTCCCGTTTATTGCACGATACAGAAAAGAACAGACCGGCTCGCTCGATGACCAGACGCTCCACGCGCTGAATGACCGTCTCAACTATCTGCGGAAACTGGAGGAGCGCAAGCAGGAAATCACCGATGCAATCACAGCACTTGAAAAGATGACACCCGAACTTGCAGATGCGATCTCTGCCGCAAAAACACTCGTTGAGGTCGAGGATCTGTACCGTCCCTACAAGCAGAAGCGCAAGACAAAGGCATCCGTTGCGAAAGCGCGCGGACTGCAGCCGCTTGCTGACTTGATCATGGAGCAGAACTTCAAAACCGATCCTGCAGCAGAGGCAGAAGCATTCGTCAATCCCGAGCTTGAGGTTCCGGATGTCGATGCTGCACTTTCCGGCGCATCCGATATTCTCGCAGAAACAGTCTCGGATGACGCAGATCTCCGAAAGCGACTCCGCAATGTGCTGTCTCTGCGCGGATCAATCACCGTCAAAGCGACCGATCCGGAGGAGGACAGCGTCTACCGCAACTATTATGAGTATGCTGAGCTGATCACCAAAGCGGCAAAGCACCGGATTCTCGCAATCAACCGCGGTGAGAAGGAAGGCTACCTCAAAGTCAGTCTGACAATGCCTGAGGGACTCGGCGAGCAGATTGTCACAAAAACATATGTCAAAAACGAAAGCGCATCCGGTCAGATGGTCGAAACTGCTGCAATCGAAGCATATAAAAAGTCGCTTCTGCCCGCAGTCCAGCGTGAAATCCGCGCAGAGCTGACAGAGCAGGCATCCGAGCAGGCGATCACGGTCTTTGCATCCAATCTGCGCCAGCTTCTGCTGCAGCCGCCGATGAAGGGCATGATCACGCTCGGCCTTGATCCGGGATTCCGCACGGGCTGCAAAGTCGCAGTTGTCGATCCGACCGGCAAGGTACTCGCAACGGATGTCGTCTACATCACGGCAAACTCCGCACAGGCAGTCGCAGCCGGAAAGATCAAGCTGAAAAAGCTGATCCAGCAGCACCATGTTGCCGCAATCGCAATCGGCAACGGCACTGCATCCCGTGAATCCGAACAGATTGTCGCTGAGATTCTCCGCGAGCTGCCCGATCAGCACACCGCATATATGGTTGTCAGCGAGGCAGGCGCGTCGGTCTACTCCGCATCAAAGCTTGCTGCCGAGGAGTTTCCGGATTACGATGTCGCGCTCCGTAGTGCCGTATCCATCGCGCGCAGACTGCAGGATCCGCTTGCTGAGCTCGTCAAGATCGAACCGAAGGCAATCGGCGTCGGTGAGTATCAGCACGATATGCCGCCCGCGCGGCTTTCCGAATCCCTGACCGGTGTTGTTGAGGATTGTGTCAACGCGGTCGGTGTCGATCTGAACACTGCATCCGGCTCGCTGCTCTCCTATATCTCCGGTATTCACAGCGGCATCGCACACAACATCGTGACATACCGCGAAGAAAACGGCGCATTCACAAGCCGCAAGGCACTGCTCAAAGTTCCGAAGCTCGGTGCAAAGGCATATGAGCTCTGCGCAGGTTTCCTGCGAGTCCGCGACGGCAAAAATCCGCTTGACAACACCGGCGTGCATCCGGAAAGTTATGCCGCTGCAGAATCTTTGCTCAAGCTCTGCGGTCTTTCTCTGACAGACATCGGCGGCGACCTCAAAAAGCTTTCGGATACCGTTGATGCACGCGGCTACACTGCACTAAGCAAGGAGCTTGAAATCGGCGAGCCGACGCTCCGCGACATTGTCAAGGAACTGCAGAAGCCCGGCCGCGACCCGCGTGACGAGCTGCCGAAGCCGCTCATGCGCAGCGGCGATATCATGACCGCCGAGGATCTGAAGCCCGGCATGGAGCTGATCGGCACCGTCCGGAATATCATTGATTTCGGCGCATTTGTCGATATCGGCGTACACGAGGACGGACTTGTACATGTCTCGCAGCTCGCGAACAAATTTGTCAAACATCCGCTCGATGTGGTCAAGGTCGGACAGATCGTCCGTGTGCGCGTGCTCGAATCCGATGCAAAGCGCAAGCGCATCAGCCTGACCATGAAGGGCGTCTCGCAGGAGAATCTCAACTCCTGATATCCGCCCGATCAACCGAAAGGGGACTATTTATATGGTATATGTAACCGGAGATACGCACGGTGACTTTTCCAGATTCCAGAATTCCATGCTCAAAAAAGCAGATGCAAACGATGTTGTGATTGTCTGCGGCGACTTCGGATTCTTCTGGGATGACTCAAAGCAGGAGCAGAAATTCCGCAAAAAACTCACCGAGTTAAAGTATACCGTTGCATTCGTGGACGGCTGTCACGAGAATTATGATATGCTCGAAAAATACCCGACGCAGGAATGGAACGGCGGCACAGCGCGCGTGATCGCGCCGAATCTGGTACATCTGCTCCGCGGCGAAATCTATACAATCTGCGGAAAGCGGTTCTTCACATTCGGCGGCGGACACAGTCAGGATTTCGAGTTCCGGACAGCCGAGAACTGGTGGGAGCAGGAACAGCCGACCTATGACGAGATCATTCACGCGGCGGAAAATCTGAAATCCTACGATAACACCGTCGATTACATCATCACGCACGAGCCGCCCGCATCGCTCAAAGACTGCCTGCGTGTCGATACCATGCAGCGTCTTGAGGTGCATGCATTCTTTGAGGATTTAACACAGATGTGTACATTCCATCAGTGGTATTTCGGCAAGTGCCACCTGAACCGCTATGTCCCGCTGAAGTATTACGCTGTGTTCGATGAGATCAATCCGCTCAATGATACGCGCGGCAAGGCGATCACCGCACAGTATGAGCCTTCCTCACCCGATCCGGTTCTGCCGGACGAACCGGAAGATACCGCGGAGGATGAAGCATAATGGAATCGCAGATTGAAGCCCAGATCGAAGCAGGACAGGAAGCCGTACAGCAGACTGCCGGTCTGCTCGCAAAAATGGGGCAGAAGCTCGTTGACTATCTGCCGACACTGGTCATCGCCGCTGTTGTCTTTCTGATCGGCATGCTGATTGCAGGCTGCATCAACAAGATCATCAACCGCATGATGAACAAGGCAAAGGTCAACGCGACGGCATCGGGATTCGGCAAATCGCTGATCCGGATTCTGCTCTACACATTGCTGATCATCATCTGCCTTTCGATCCTCGGTGTCCCGATGGCGTCGATCGTTGCGGTTGTCGGTGCGGCGGGGCTTGCGATCGGTCTGGCACTGCAAAACAGCCTTTCCAATCTTGCCGGCGGATTCATCATCCTGTTCGCAAAGCCGTTTCAGCGCGGCGATTATATCAGTGCAGCAGGGGAATCCGGATTTGTTGAGGCAATGACGATTCTGTATACAGAACTGATTACGCTTGATAACCGCAGCATCTATCTGCCGAACAGCATTGTGTCCTCGAGTGCCGTGCAGAACTTCTCACAGAACGGCAAGCTCCGGGTCAGTGTTCCGGTTCAGGTTTCCTATCAGACTGATCTCAGTGTTGCGAAAAATGTCCTGCTGGAAACCGTCAGTTCACTGCCCGTCACACTGAAAGATCCTGCGCCCGCTGTCGCTGTAACCGAACTCGGCAGCAGCGGCATCACGCTGACTGTACTCTACTGGGTGAACAAGGGCGATTATTTCATCGCACCCGGAAAGCTGCTCGAAGCCGTCAAGCCTGCATTTGATGCAGCAGGCATCGAGATTCCGTTCCCGCAGATTGATGTACATAACCGCACATAAAGGGGAGTGCCGCATGAAAATCACAGATCAGATGATCGACAAATATGCAGAGGAATACTGCCGGAAATACGGTGCGGTCAAGCTGATTATTACAAGCGAGGAAGTTGCATACAATTTCTTTCTTGAGCAGGATACCGAGGACATTCTCAATTACGTTAACACGCGAAAACCGCTGGACGAGGTCTATCTGACACAGGCAATGATTGAATGTGCAGACCGCGCCGGACTGGTCGAGGAGTGGATGCATACATTTGACCTCGAGGATAAGCTCTGGCACAAAATCACGCGGATTCTGCGAAAACAGATCCGCGAACAGAAACAGGCAGAAACAAACTGACCGAAATTTGTGCAATACGACAGAATCCGTGCCGTTTCTTGACAATCGCGGAACGGTTGTGCTATAATAAAAGTTGCACAAATCGAAATGACAGAATGCGCGGGGAGAGCAGATATTCTCGCCGCGCTTGTTTTCGATATTTTATATGAATACGGAGGATACGCAATGGAACCGATCAATGAAATTGCGGCACGCATCCGCGAGCTGCGCGAGGTATGTGATTACACAGTCGAACAGCTTGCATCCGAGCTCGGTCTCACCGTCGAGCAGTATGCAGGCTACGAACAGAACGGAGATTTTCCGATCAGCGTTATCTACGAGATCGCGAACAAGTTTAACGTAGATTTCAACGAGCTGATCACCGGCGAACCGAGCCGCATTGATACGTTTCAGGTTGTACGCCGCGGTCAGGGCAGAAGCATCAGCCGTTTCCCCGGCTACCGTTTCAAGGACCTCGCATTCCGCTATGCAGATAAGATCATGCAGCCGCTGCTTGTCACGCTGGAGCCCTCGGACGAACCGGCAAAGCTTGTCACCCACACCGGTCAGGAATTCAACCTCGTTCTCAAAGGCACGGTCGCAGTTGTATTTGAGGATCGCGAGATCATCCTCAATGAAGGCGATTCGATCTATTTCAACCCGACTTATCCCCACGGACAGCGCTGCGCAGGCGACACCAAAGCAAGATTTCTGACGATGATTGCGGAATGATCCGCAGCACCGCATATATAAAGGAGTAAGGATTATCATGCTGTTAGACCGCTATCTGCCCCGCATCGAATTTGATTCCTACGAAGATTTCAGAGATAATTACCGCGTCAATGTGCCGGAAAACTTCAACTTCGGCTGGGATATCGTCGATGAGTGGGCAAAGCAGGAACCGGAGAAAAAAGCGCTGCTCTGGCTCAGTCACGAAAAAGAAGAGCGCACCTTTACCTTCACCGATATCTCGAAGCTTTCCAATCAGACATGTCACTATTTCCAGAGCCTCGGTCTGAAAAAGGGCGATGTGGTTCTGCTGATCCTGCGCCGCCGCTGGGAATACTGGGTCATTGCAACCGCACTGCACAAGCTCGGCATTATCCTGATCCCGGGCAATCTGCTCTTCACCACACACGATA
The DNA here is from genome assembly GCA_946413695.1 of uncultured Ruminococcus sp. Taxonomy (GTDB): domain Bacteria; phylum Bacillota; class Clostridia; order Oscillospirales; family Ruminococcaceae; genus Firm-04. The sequence continues at coordinate 73,518 of CAMKLV010000001.1, forward strand.
TCGCATACCGCGGAAATATGGCGGAAATCTCCGCGATTATCGCCTGCGATGATGAATACATCCGCGGACAGATCGACGCTGCCGCCCCGCAGATCAAGACGCTGCGCAAGAAGATTGCAGTCGCTGAGCCGCGCGAGGGCTGGGATTTCTTTACGGATGAAATCGCAAAGTATCCGGACACCTTTGAGCGCCCGACCGGCGATGCTGCAACCAAGGCAACTGATACCATGCTGATCTACTTCACATCCGGTTCGACCGGCATGCCGAAGATGGTCTGCCACAACTTTGCGCATCCACTCGGTCATATCGTCACAGCAAAATACTGGCATCAGGTGCAGGAAAACAAGCTGCACATGTCTATTTCGGATTCCGGCTGGGCAAAATTCGGCTGGGGCAAAATCTACGGTCAGTGGATCTGCGGCGCAATCCAGTTTGTCTATGATTTCACCGGCAGATTCAATGCAAAGGATATGCTCGAGGTCATCAGCAAGCACAAGCTGACAACATTCTGCGCACCGCCGACCATGTACCGCTTCATGCTGCAGGAAGATATGACGCAGTATGATCTTTCCACGATTCAGAACTTCTGCAACGCAGGTGAGCCGCTGAATCCGGAGGTCTTCAACCGCATCTATGAACTGACCGGCAAAAAGATGCGCGAGGGCTTCGGTCAGACTGAAGGCACTGTTCTGGTTGCAAACTTCCCGTGGATTGATCCGAAACCGGGTTCTATGGGCAAACCGTCGCCGCTCTATAACATTCATCTGCTCCGTCCGGACGGTACCGAATGCGAAGACGGTGAGGAAGGCAGCATCATGGCATGCGGCATTGATCAGATGCACCCGACCGGTCTGTTCTGCGGATACTACAAGAATCCGGAGCTGACCGAGGCTGTGCTCGGCGGCAAAAACTACGATACCGGTGACGTTGCATGGCGCGATTCCCGCGGCTACTACTGGTTTGTCGGCAGAAATGACGATGTGATCAAGTGCTCCGGCTACCGCATCGGACCGTTCGAGGTTGAGAGCGCGCTGCTGACACATCCGGCGGTTGTGGAATCTGCGATCACCGGCGCACCGGATCCGATCCGCGGACAGGTTGTCAAGGCAACGGTTGTGCTGGCAAAGGGGTATACACCTTCTCCGGAGCTGACGAAGGAACTTCAGGATCATGTCAAGCGTGAAACTGCACCGTATAAGTATCCGCGTGTGATCGAGTATGTCGATGAGCTCCCGAAGACGCTCGGCGGCAAGATCAAGCGCGCAATGATCCGCCATCAGGACGAGGAAAACTCTGCAAAATAACCAGAAAGCACCGCTGTTTATTCGCAGCGGTGCCTTTTCATATACAGCAAAACGGTGTCCCGCGAAAACAGGACACCGTTCTTTTGAGTGGAGGCGGCGGGAATTGAACCCGCGTCCGAAAACCGTTTCATCCGATCTTCTACGAGCGTAGTTTATCTTTTACATTCCCTTTTCGCAGCGCCGACAAACAGGCTATACGAATCGGTAGCACATTGTGCGACTGCTGATTATGTGCGTCCTCAGCAGACGTTCACCGCGTCATGACGCCAGACTCCGGATACGCGGTACTCTCCGGGCTGACGGAGGCCTTAAGCGGCCATCAAAACGGAATCGTTGTTCTCGTTTAAATTTAGAAAGTTGCACATTTTACGGGTTATGCGCCCGGCTCGCCAATCAAACTTCCCAGCCCCCGTCGAAACCTTTACGCCCCCGTATCGGGTAACTGCAAGCTGAATTGCTCTTATTTATTATACCGTATCTGCGGCGATTTGTCAACTGCCAATTACAGCAGCCTGATCTCCTGCTTTTCCGCATCAACCTGTGCCGCCGCGCCGTAGGGCAGAATCGCTCTCGGCGTCGCATGCCCGAAATTGATATTATAGAGAATCGGCAGTTCCGGATTGTCAATCACTTCCCGCCAGACCGTTTTGTATTCTTCATAATACCGTTCGTTCATCGGCTTTCCGACCAGGATCCCACTGACTGCATCGAACACGCCCTCAGACTTCAATGTTTCCAGACAGAATCGCAGACGATCCGGTGCCGGACAGCATTCACTGGTCTCCGCAAAGAAAACCTTGCCGCGCCATTCATCTGCGGACGGGAAAATATTGTATCTGCGTGTGATTGCGCCCTGTTCATCAAATACAGACGGATCAACGAACGGAACCGAAGCAAACAGCTCCGCATATTCCTTACCGCAGTCAGAGATCAGCATTTCAGCGAGACTGTCAACGCATCCGCCGAGCAATTCGCCCTCGAACTGCGGCGCCCCCTGCAGCAGCTCATATCCATGCTGCTCCGGATGCGAAACCGGCATTGTGCCGACAGCAGCCGCAGAAAAATCGGTGCGCTCCTCATACCATACAGGAGCCGGTGTGATTTTCCGCCCGTGATACGAAGCAAAACAGCCTGCAAGCTGCTCCTTCGAGTAGGGGAGCATATCGCCGGAAGGCTCCGCAAGATCCGGCATCAGCGCCTGACCGTAAAAGGTCTGCAAGCCGATTCTGTGCAGCATCAGGTGATTATTGGTTGTATCAGAAAACCCGAGAAAGAACTTCGGGTGCTCACGAACCGCACGGATAAACTCCTGATCTTCCATCAGATAGGGGAAAGTCCGGAATGTGTCAATGCCGCCGATTGCCGTGATAATACCGCTGATAGAATCATCGAGAAACGCTGCTTTCAGGTCAGCAGCACGGTTTTCCGGATGCTTCCATATCGCCTCAGCACCGTCGCAGGCATGCGGCATGTAAACAGGCTCAAGCCCGAATGCACGCAGCGTTTTTTCACTAAGTTCCTTTTCATGCGCACAGTAAGCCTCTCCGAGAATACCGTTTGACAGACTGACAATCGCAATGCGGTCGCCTTTTTTCAGCAGCTTCGGATAAAGCATATTGTGTCCCTTTCGTTACTGGTTTCTGGATTTTACTGCGCGGTCAATATCACGGTTCGCGGATTTGATCGCCGCATCCTCGCGCTTGTCATAAAGCTTTTTACCTTTGCAAAGTCCAAGCTGCACCTTAACTCTGCCGTCTTTGAAATAGAGCGACAGCGGAATCAGTGTCAGTCCCTGTGTTTTCAGGGTACCGAACAGCTTGAGGATCTCGCGCTTATGCATCAGAAGCTGCCGCACACGGCGCGGGTCCTTGTTGAACACATTGCCTTTTTCATACGGAGATACATGCATATCACGAAGCAGGAGCTGACCGTCTTCGATCGAGCACCAGCTGTCCTTCAGATTGACATTGCCGTTCCGGATGGATTTGACCTCCGTGCCGACAAGTGCAATTCCGGCTTCATATGTCTCAAGCACAAAATAATCATGCCGCGCTTTGCGGTTTTCTGCAATCTGTTTGATACCGGCCTGTTTCATCAATCAGCCCTCCTTTCGCAGGATTTCATTATAACACGTTCGCTGTGAAAAGTCAAGTTTGGATGCGGTCGGATTGCCGCGTTCTTTGTCAGAAGCTGCTGAGATTGACAAGTTCGCAGATTTGTGTTAGACTATGAGGAAAGGAGCGTGATCAGCATGCAGGATGCGTTTCTCATTGCATACAGCATGTCCTATACCGGTGACAGTACGGATTATTATATCTGGTATGAGGATGCACAGGGCAGAAACCGGCTTTATACAGCAGGAGACAACATTGCAGTATTCCGGTCAGAATCAGATGCAAAGCAGCAGATCATCACACGCGGCATGCAGTACAAAGATACGGTTTTCTTTGATGCCGAACGCCTTGACTATTGGCTTTTTACCGGCAGCCGTTCACAGATTTACGTAGATGATCAGCTGGACACGGAGTTTCTGCTGGATTTCTGGAATCTGTTTGATGATGCAGCTTACTCGCTGGGAAGAAAGCTGCCGGAGCCTTCCGGTGCAGATGCCTGTTACGAAAAACTGTTTCGCAGTTGTGACGCCGCTGCACTGATTTCTGATCCGGCTGCTCTCAATCCGGCGCTTTCCGAAGATGCGCTTGCAATTATCCGCAGCGTACTCAAAGCCGGATTCGATCTGATCTCGGAACACACAGTATTCATGCAACCGGAGGAACAAAATGGAAACATCTAAATGCATGCTCTGCCCGCGTCAATGCGGTGTTGACCGCACAGCAAAGGCAGGATTCTGCGGCGAATCTGAAGAAATCCGGATTGCAAGAGCCGCACCGCATATGTGGGAGGAGCCGCCGATCAGCGGCACAATGGGTTCCGGCACGGTCTTTTTCAGCGGCTGCAATCTGCGCTGTATTTACTGCCAGAATCACGAAATTGCTGTCTCACATCTCGGGTACACTGTTTCATCCGAACAGCTGCTCCGGATTTTCTTTGATCTGCAGGCGCAGGGTGTACACAATATCAATCTTGTTACGGCAGGACATTTTACTAAGCAGCTGCTCCCGATTCTCCGGCAGGCAAAAGCGGACGGTCTCCGCATCCCGCTTCTCTGGAACAGCAGCGGCTATGAATCCGCCGCCGCGCTCCGGATGCTGGAAGGTCTGATAGACATCTATCTGCCGGATTTCAAATATATCAGCCCGAAAACTGCAAAGGAATACTCCAATGCACCGGATTATCCGGAAACAGCCAAAGCATCCCTTGCAGAAATGGTACGGCAGGCAGGTGCGCCGCAGTTTGATCCGCAGACCGGACTGATGACGCGCGGTGTGCAGGTGCGGCATCTGGTTTTGCCGGGACATGCACAGGAATCGCGGCAGATTCTCTGGTATCTGTATCAGACCTACGGAAACAGCATCGGATACAGCATCATGAATCAGTACACGCCGATGCCGCAGATGAAGGCGCATCCGCTGCTTTCGCGCAAGGTCACTGTGCAGGAATACGAAAATGTCATTCGATATGCAAAACAGATCGGCATCGAAAATGCGTATACGCAGGAAGGGGAGGCAGCATGCGAATCGTTTATTCCGGAATTCTCGGGGCAGCCGCAATAAAGCCGATTTCCGGCGGCGGATTCTGGGCAGGCTTTTTCTCAGTCTTGCTTCTGATTCCGGTTATCATGATCATACGGAAAATCACAGAGTATTTCGCTCTGAAAAAACACGGAGAATCGACCGATGCCATAATCCGGCAGACAGAAAAGCGACCATTCCGGTATACATATGTATACCGGAAATACTACAGCTTTGATGCAGCAGGAAAATCATACGGCGGCTTCTTTGATACCGGAGTCAATCTCAAAAAATATCATACAAACCGGACAATCCGGATATACTATGACAAAGAGAATCCGGCGCATCATACCATCAACGGTCTGTCACTCTATGAGCTGCTTGGTCAGCTGCTTCTCACCGGACTGCCGTTTCTCTGCGCATGCGGGCTGTTCATATCGGAATTCTGTAAATGTTTTTGAAGAATCCGCCGCAGGGCTTGCAATCTGCGCCGGATTATGTTATAATAGTACGGCAATCACAACTTGATAAAGGAGTCTATTCACATGGATATTATGGAACAGGCACTTGCCGCACATCAGGAATGGGGCGGCAAGCTTGACATTCGTTCAAAAGTTGCAATCAAGGATAAGGAGGCACTCTCGATCGCATATACGCCGGGTGTTGCATCTCCCTGCCTTGAGATTCAGAAGAACCCGTCGCTTTCCTATGACCTGACCGGCAGAGCAAATCTGGTTGCTGTCATCACGGACGGTACTGCTGTTCTCGGTCTCGGTGATATCGGACCGCTCGCAGCAATGCCCGTTATGGAGGGCAAGTGTGCGCTGTTCTCGGAGTTCGGCGGTGTACAGGCAATCCCGCTCTGCGTGGACAGTAAGGATCCGGAGGAGTTCTGCAAGACGGTCGCTCTGATTGCAGGCAGCTTCGGCGGCATCAACCTCGAGGATATCTCTGCACCGCGCTGCTTTGAGATTGAGCGCAAGCTGAAAACAATGGTCGATATCCCCGTGTTCCATGATGATCAGCACGGCACTGCAGTTGTCGCATCTGCTGCGATCATGAACGCATCCAAGCTCGCGGGCAAGAAAATCGGTGATCTGCGTGTTGTGATCAACGGCGCAGGGGCGGCAGGAGTTGCGATTGCAGAAATGCTGCTCTCGATCGGCGTACAGGATATCATGATGCTCAACTCCAAGGGCATCGTCTGTGAGGGCGACAAGCTCTCCTCGGAGGCACTGACCTCGCTCTCCAAGCGTACAAATAAGAACCACATTCACGGCGGACTTGCTGATGCAATGAAGGGCGCTGATGTCTTTATCGGTGTCTCGAAGCCGAATCTTGTCACACCGGAGATGGTCAAATCCATGAATGACAAACCGTTCATCTTTGCAATGGCAAACCCGACGCCGGAGATCATGCCGGATCTTGCAAAAGAAGCGGGTGCATTTGTGGTCGGCACCGGCAGAAGCGACTTCCCGAACCAGATCAACAATGTTCTGGCATTCCCGGGCATTTTCAAAGGCGCACTTTCCGTCCGCGCATCGGATATCACAGAAGGCATGAAGCATGCCGCAGCTGCAGCGATTGCAGGCTGCGTCTCTGAGGCTGATCTCTCGCCGGATTGCGTCATCCCGAATCCGTTTGATCCGCATGTTGCACAGGCAGTTGCAGAAGCCGTTGCAGAAGCTGCAATCAAGGACGGCGTCGCGCGTATCTGCTCGGAAAACTGATATGCTGCGCATTGACAGCACTGTGCTGCGCGTGATCCTGCTCTGCATCGGATTCTGCGGCATTGCATTGTTCCTGCTGCCGATGTTCACGAATATCGTAAATATCGGCAACGGGTTCGGACTGGTATGCAGCATTCTGCTTGTCGGGTTCGTCATCTGGAACAGGCAGATTTCCGGCTTGCTGGATACAATCCGGAAGCACACAGCCGGCAGAATCCTACTGTGCATTGTCGGGATCGTGATTCTGCTGGGTGTGCTGTACTGCCTGATCATGAGTGTTCTCATGCTGCACGCTGCCTACCGCAAGCCAAAGCAGCAGCCGCAGGCAATGATCGTTCTCGGCTGCAGAGTACGCGGCACGGCGCCGAGCCGGATGCTCGCACGCAGAATTCATGCAGCTTATGATGCACTGCAGGAGAATCCGGAGATGATTGCTGTTGTATCCGGCGGAAAGGGCAGCAATGAGGATATCTCAGAGGCGCAGTGCATGTGGAATGAACTGACGAAAATGGGCATTCCGGAATCCCGCATTCTCATGGAGGATCAATCCACTTCGACCTCTGAAAATCTGCGGTTCTCGAAGAAGATTCTCGATGAAAACGGAATCACGGGCAATCTGCTGCTGGTGACAGACGGCTATCACGAAATGCGTGCGCAGATTCTCGCGAAGAAAGAGGGGCTGCCGCAGTGTGATCCCGCCTCTGCGTATACATCATGGTATCTTGTCCCGACTTACTGGGTCCGCGAATGGTTCGGGCTGGCACATGCATTTGTTTTCGGCAATTGATATTGATACAGAACTGCTGCGAATCGCGGCAGTTCTTTGTTTTATCACATGAAAGCGAAATAATCTTTGTGAAAATATTGACAAACTCTGCAAAATAGAGTATAATAATAGGCATATAACAATCACAAGGAGGTCTCTACTCATGAGCAAGATTCGTATTGGTATTGTCGGTTACGGCAACCTCGGCAAAGGCGTAGAGCTCGCGATCCGCAGCAATCCGGATACCGAGCTGGCATTTGTCGCAACTCGCCGCGATCCTTCCGCAGTTACGCTGAAAACCGCAAATGTTCCGGTCTATCAGTATAATGACCTCGCAGCACATCAGAATGACGCTGATGTTGTCATCGTCTGCGGCGGTTCCGCAACCGATCTGCCGACACAGACACCGGAGCTCGCAAAGCTCTTTACCGTTGTTGACAGCTTTGATACACACGCAAGAATCCCTGAGCACTTCGCAAATGTCGATGCAGCAGCAAAGGCATCGAATCACGTTGCAATGATTTCCGTCGGCTGGGATCCGGGCATGTTCTCGCTCGCAAGACTTTACGGCAACTGCATCCTGCCGGAGGGCAAGGATTACACCTTCTGGGGCAAGGGTGTTTCGCAGGGTCACTCGGACGCAATCCGCCGTGTTGAAGGCGTACAGGACGGCAAACAGTACACCGTCCCGATCGAATCTGCTATGGAGGCAGTCCGCAGAGGCGAGCAGCCGGAGCTGACCACCCGTCAGAAGCATCTCCGTGAGTGCTATGTTGTTGCGAAGCCGGGCGCAGATCTCAAAAAGATTGAGCATGATATCAAAACCATGCCCAACTACTTCGATGAGTACGATACCGTTGTCCACTTCATCTCGCAGGAGGAGCTCAACCGTGATCACGCAGGCATTCCGCACGGCGGCTTTGTCATGCGCAGCGGTGTTTCCGGCGAGAACAAGGAGCACAAGCACCTGATCGAATACAGCCTCAAGCTTGATTCCAATCCGGAATTCACGACCAATGTTCTGGTCGCATTCGCACGCGCTGCTGCACGTTTTGCAAAGGAGCAGAACTACGGCTGCAAGACTGTTTTCGACGTACCGCCTGCATATCTTTCGCCGCTTCCGGGCGAAGAACTCCGCGCGCATATGCTTTGATTTTCTGCGCTGCTGCTGAAAAATACCGGCAGCCGGAATCCTGCACTTTCAGCGTATATGCTTTGATTTCCGCCTGAGCCTTGTAAAAATCGCCAATAATTGCAGGTGTTTCGACAGGTTTCTGATTGAATAATCCGAATTATTGAATTCGATTTGACAAATCACGTATTTTCGTTATATAATACATGCATAGACTTTATATACAGGAGGAAATCCCCATGAAGAAAAACGATCTGGTTGCAGCAATTGCTGCAAAAGAAAATTGCCCGAAGAAGGAAGCTGACAAGGCTCTGAACCTCGTTCTGGACGCAATCACCGACGCTCTCGTTGCAGGCGAGAAGGTCTCCATCACCGGTTTCGGTACATTTGAAGTTCGTGACCGTCCTGCAAAGCAGTGCAAGAATCCGCGTACCGGCGAGATCATGACCACCAAGCCCTGCAAGGCACTTGCATTCAAGGCTGGCAAGACGCTGAAGGATTCTATCAACCCTGAAAAGTAATCAACCGACACCCACTGGCAGAGGAGGAAACGAACATGCCGAATACCAAGAAGGAAGTAGCCGAGAAGGTCAAGGCTGTTGCTGAGGATGCAAAGGCAACCGTTAAGGCAGCTGCTGAGACTGTAACCGAGAAGGCTGAAGCGACCGTTGAAAAGGCAAAGACCGCTGCGAAAAAAGCTGCTGCAAAGCCGCGCCGTGCGGCTGCAAAGAAAGCTGCTCCTGCTAAGAAAGCAGCAGATCAGATCGAGGCAAAGGTTGTCATTGAGCTCCCGAATGTCTCTGAATCCACTGATTCGCTGATCGACCGCGCAAAGGCAGACTGGACCGCAAAGGGCAATGCTCTGAATGATATGAAGCAGCTTACGCTGTATATCAACGCGGTAGAAGGTATGGTCTACTACGTCGTCAATGATGATTACCTCTCCGGTAATTTTGCAATCTGATTGCTGATAAAAAGTGTACTGAGGAAACTCGGTACACTTTTTTTGTATACAAATGCGGTTTTTGCGGATACTTTCTAATGAACCAACAGAAAGGAAGTATCCCGATATGCGAAAACGTCCGATCCGTATGCTGCTGCTATCCGGCATTCTGCTGCTGTGCATGGCGGGGATGATGCTGCAGCTGTTTACAATCCTGCGAAAGAATCAGGTCTCCGAAGTCAGTGTCCGGCAGGGGCATTACAAGATGCATGTCCCGCTGACCGACGGCACAATCTATGACCGGAATTTCAAATCACTCAATCACCCGGATGATGTGATTTTGGCAGTTGTCAATCCCACCGCAGAAACATTGGCGCCGATCTTTACAAAAATCAAAGACCGCAGCGCTGTCAACGAACAGCTGCAGCATGTCACACCTTTTTACTGCGAGCTGACAGAGGCTGCCGAGCAGAATCAGAATCTTGTTGTGCTGCACGGCAGCCGCAAGCCCGCCGGTCCGCTCTGCGCGCAGCATATTCTCGGATACCGGCAGAACGGTGAAGCAAAATCCGGATTGGAGCTCGCTTTTTCAGATTGGCTTTCTGCCTGCGATGCCTCTGCGGATGTGACTTTTACCGTCAACGGCAGGGGAGAGGTGCTTGCAGGAGCCGAGCGCACAGTAATCCGCAGCGGACAGCAGGGCGGCGGAATTGTCACAACGCTTGACCGCACCATTCAGCAGATCACCGAGAAGGCACTTGCACAAGCTGCTCCGTATGCAGGCGCGGCCGTTGTCATGAAAATCGGGACGGGGGAGATCGCTGCATGCGCGAGCACACCGGTCTATGATCCGGATCATCTTGCAGCTGCGATGTCCGGCAAGGATGCACCGTTTCTCAACCGTGCGTTTTCCGCATACGGTGTCGGCTCCGTATTCAAGATCGTGACCGCTGCGGCAGCGCTCGAACACGGCATCCCCGTGAAATATATGTACGAATGCGACGGCGATGTTTCCGTCTACGGGCAGCAGTTCCGGTGTCATAAGTGGAACGGGCACGGCGTGCTCGATATGCAGCAGGCGATGATCCAATCCTGCAATCCGTACTTTATCACGCTCAGTCAGCGCATGACGCCGGAAGTTATGCATGATACAGCAGAAGCGCTCGGATTCGGTCAGCCGAACGAACTTGCGGACGGTATGATCTCAGCAGGCGGATACCTGCCGTCCATCGAAGATTTGCAGATCGAAGCAGAAAAGGCGAATATGAGCTTCGGGCAGGGCAAGCTGCTTGCGACGCCGCTGCAGGTCTGCGCCATGACGGCTGCAATCGCAGATGACGGCATCTACACCGCACCGAAGCTCATCCGCGGGCTTACGGCGGACGGCAAAGCGCTGCTCGCGGAGTTTCAGCCGGAACAGCACCGCGCCGTCTCATCCGGAACCGCTGCAAAGGTTCGCAGAATGATGGTCTCTGTGATCGAAAAAGCCAAGAATACAAACGGCAAGCCTTTCAACACCCGCGCCGCCGGTAAAACTTCCACGGCGCAGACCGGCAGAACCGATGCAGACGGAAACGAGCTCTGTCACGCATGGATGACCGGTTTCTTTCCGGTCAATCATCCGCAGTATGCCGTGACTGTATTGATCGAGGACGGCGGCTCCGGAAATGAAACCGCCGCACCGGTCTTCCGCGAAATTATTGAGCAGATCACAGAAGCATCAGAACCGTAAAAATTCGCCGCTGACATACCCTGTCTTCCCGTTATAAGTTGTCACAAACCAGCCGTCTGTTTCTCCGTTGAGGATCAGCTGCGTGCCGTCCGGAATCTGTGTCAGAACAGTTCCGGTCAGTGCAGGATAATCGCGAAGATTCAGGCGGCTGCCCTCTGTCTGCACGGTTCCGTAAAAGGGTTCGGCCGCGGAGATGAACGGAATCCCGAAATAGTCCGTCAGCGAAAGGACAATCGTGCTCGCAATCTGCTCAAGATGATTGCGGATCCATTCTGCATCCTCGGGATTGTCATGATAGCCAATCTCCGCGAGAACTGCAACAGCCTTTGTACGCAGCACCTCACCGAGGCTGTTAGTCGGGCGGGCAACCACCTGATTTTCCATCGGGTAAATCCGCTGCAGATTGTTCGCGAGGATTGTTGCAAGCAATTCGCTGTCATAGCTTGACGGCGCATAGTAAACATCAATGCCGCGGAGCATCCCTGCGAACTGCTCAGGTGCGGCATTGGAATGCAGTGCGAGATGTACATCGAATTTTCCCGCGTTGGAATCCGCAATCGCACCGGCTACATTCCGCTCCGGATCATTCCGCACAAACGCAATTCCGCTCGAACGCAGATACGGCTCCATTGCTGTTGCAAGCTGATTCATCACCATTTCTTCATTGCCGGTACCGTCGGCATAGGGATTCCACTCCTGAGTGGATGGACTTAAAAATACAATCGGCATCCGAAACACCTCTTTCTGAAAATTTTATATATCTTATGCAGATTCACAGCTTTTGTGAACAACATCGCAATAAATAGACTTGCATTTCTGCCGTTTTTATTGTATAATATTAGTAAGAATATATGAACAGAAAGGGTGATTGTTTATGAGAATTCTGCTCGTTGAGGATGAGGCTGCGCTCTCGGATGCACTGGTTCAGATTTTTCATAAAAATAAATATATCGTCGATGCATGCTATGACGGCGAATCCGGTCTGGACAACGCCCTCTCCGGCATCTATGATATGATCGTGCTGGATGTCATGCTCCCGAAAATGAACGGGCTCGATGTCCTGCGTGAAATTCGCAGAAACAAGCTCAATACGCCGGTTCTGCTCCTGACAGCAAAGGATTCGATCTCTGACAAGGTCGCAGGACTCGATGTCGGCGCCGATGATTACATGACAAAGCCATTCTCCTCGGATGAACTGCTCGCACGCATCCGCTCACTCTACCGCAGAAATGCAAATGTCATTTTTGAGAATGTCCTGACATGGAGCGACCTGACGCTCAACCTTTCTACATATGAGCTGTTCTGCGGAAAAAACTCGTTCAAGCTCGGACTCAAGGAGTTTTCCATGATGGAGCTGTTTCTCAAGAACGGCAACCGCATCCTCTCAAAGGAAACACTGATCGTCAAGATCTGGGGCTATGAATCTGACGCCGAAAACAACAATGTCGAGGTCTATGTCAGCTTTCTGCGCAAAAAGCTTGCGCATATGAAATCGAAGGTCGCGATCAAGACAGTCCGCGGCGTCGGATATTGTCTCGAGGAAAAGGAATAATTCAAACCGTCAATCCGCTGAAAGGGGGTTCACAGCATGATTAAAAAGCTCAGACGCAGATATCTGATTACAAATATGGCACTGCTGAGCGGCACGCTTCTGGTGTGTCTTGCCGTGCTGTTCGGATTCCTGTATCACACTGAAATTGCATCCTCATACACCATTATGCAGGAGATGATTCAGGATACACAGATGCCGGAGCCGCCGCCGAAGCCGGAATCCGCAGACCCGACTGTCTTCTCTGCAGAGCCCGACGTAGTGCCGCTGCATTACAATACTCCGGACTGCGATGATGACCGCGATGACGGTGACTGCGGCGATGATGACGAAAATGCATACTGGCGCGGCTACAAAAACGGCAACTCCTACTGGCAGCCACCGGAACAAAACGGGAACGGTCAGCAAAATCAGGAAGGTCAGCAAAATCAGGACGGTCAGTACTGGGATCCGAATCAGCAGCCGCAGTGGAACCCTTGGGATCCGTGGAACCCCTGGAATCCTTGGAATCCGTGGAACCCTTGGAATCCGTGGACACATCCTGGCGTTTATCCGCCGTATGATCCGAACTGGCAGTGGCCGCAGGATCAGCCTGATCCCGGCTCACAGGATCAGAATGAGCAGCAGCAGCCTGCCGATCCGCCGCAGCAGGAGAATCCGGATCCGCCGCAGGATCCTGTCTACGAGGAACCGCAGCAGGATATTGAAACGATCCCCGATGAGCAATACACTGAAGAAACGGTCCCGCTCATGACAAAACCGCCCGAAGAAGCAGAAATTAAAGCCGAGACCAAACCGCCGAAGGAGCATCGCAGCACAAAGCCTGCAAAGACAGAACCCAAGGCAGCAACAGAAACCACAACAGTCCCGCTGATTCCTGCGCCGGTCACTTCCGAAAATACCACTCCGGCACCGATCGTGCCCGTACAGGAAGGACAATACGTTCCGGATGCAATGATCGCCCAGTTCGATGATGAAGGCAACATCACAGCATATTCCGGCAATGATGAAACCTTCACGGAGGACGAACACTTCCGGATTCTGCACAACGCCGTCAATGAAATGCACCGCCGCGGCAAGCAATCCGGTGTCATGGAAATCGGTGAAACATCCTACCGTTTCCGCTATGCGCCGGATAATCAGGGACATTACCGCCTTGTTCTGCTCGACCGCACACTGGAGCTTTCCACGCTGCACCGGCTGATTTTCATCTTTGCGATGATCACAATCCTCGGTCTGCTTCTGATGTTCGGCATCAGCATGAAGCTTGCAAACTGGACCGTCAAACCGATCGCGGTCGCATGGGAGAAGCAGAAGCAGTTTGTCGCAGATGCTTCTCACGAGCTGAAAACACCGCTTGCAGTCATCTCTGCAAATACAGAGGTCATTCTTGCAAATCCGCAGGAATCCGTCTCCGGTCAGAACAAATGGCTCAGCTACATCCAGTCCGAGACCATGCGCATGTCCAAACTGATTACAAATCTGCTGTCCGTTGCACGAATGGATAACGCTTCGCAGAAAAAAGAATCTGTCAAACCGCTTGCACTCTCCGAAGCCGTCTCGAATGTCTGCCTCGTCTTTGAGCCGATCATTTATGAGAACGGCAAAACACTGAACACTGTCATTCAGCGCAACGTGACACTGAAAACCGAGGAGGACAACATCAAGCAGCTGCTCTCCATTCTGCTGGATAACGCTGTTCTGCATTCGGTTCCGCAGGCACAGATCACAGTTTCACTCTCGAAGGATGTACAGGGCAAAATCCGGCTGAGTGTCGCAAACACCGCAAAGGACATCCCGAAGGATCAGCTTGCACATCTCTTTGACCGCTTCTACCGGCTTGATACCGAGGGCAGCCCGAACGGTTCGGGACTCGGTCTCAGCATCGCAAAGAGCATTGTGCGGCAGATGGGCGGCACATTGACAGTTACAAGTGAAAATCAGCTTGTGACATTTGTTGCGGTCTTTTCCTGAAAACAAAGAATTCCGTCGGCTCGGCGGAATTCTTTTTTGACGCAGGTTCGCATATGCTGACAGTGAGGTGAGCATATGTTGAACGCACAAGGCAGCCGCAAAATGCTGTATGAAACAGTATTTCTCAGCAGCTTTTCTGTCGGATTGCAGGGACTTGGTCTGCTGCTCAATATTTTTCTGACCAGACAGCTCGGCGCGGCAACCGTCGGGGAAATGACGCTGATCAGTTCATTTTACGGGCTGGCTGCAGTGCTGAGCGGCGGCAGCGGATTTGTCGCAGCAAGCAGATTCATGTCCGAGGAGCTCGGCTGCGGCGGAAACCCGCATCGGGTATTCCAGTATATCACGCGATTCTGCATGTGCCTGAGCATTGCGTGCGCGGCGCTGCTGTGTATATTCGCGGAACTGCCCGGCAGACTGTTGCATCATGCAGAACTGACTGCATCGACAATCCGGCTACTGAGTCTCTCGCTTCCGGTATCCGCGCTTGCTGCCTGTCTGAAAGGCCGCTGCTACGCATATCAGCGTGTCTATCTGCCGGCAATCGCAGATTGTATTGAGTTTCTGCTGCGCGCCGGAACACTCGCATTCTGCGCGGTATTTCTGATTCCGCGCGGTGTGATGACCGTCATTGCAGCGTTTGCAGTTTCTGCACTCATCGGGCAGGGGAGTACCGTGATATTTCTCGCACTGCTCCGGATGCCGCACGCGGAAAACTGTAATATCTGCTCGTTTTCGTTTCGCAGATTTGTGCAGAAAACGCTCCCAATCATGGGCAATGCATCGCTTGTCGCTGTGCTCAGCAGCACGAATGATGCGCTTGTTCCGCTGACACTTCTGCAATTCGGAAACAGCACCGAAGAAGCACTCGCGCAGTTCGGTGAATTTGAAGCGATCATCATTCCGGCGCTGTTTTTTCCGTCGGTGATTCAATGTGTCATGTCCGGATTGATCGTGCCGATTCTCTCGAAAGCAAACGCCGAACAGGATCATCACGCAATCCGGCTGCTGACCGAGCGCGTCTTTGAACAAACAATCGCCTATGCACTTTTCATTGTTGTGTATTTGGTGCAATTCGGCTTGCGGATCGGCACGCTCCTCGGAGGGGATGCCCTGACCGGCGTAATCCTGCGGTTCATGGCACCGGTTGTACCGCTGATCTATCTGGAGATCATCATGGAGGGCGTTTTGCGCGGACTCGGCAAGCATAATTTCTCCTCGGTCAATTATCTGGCGGAATATATTGTCCGCATCTCGGTGCTGCTGATCTGTGTCCCGATGTTCGGCTTTTACGGGATTGTGGCGTCCTATCTGGCGTGCAATCTCAGCGGCAATGCAGTCAGACTGTTCTTTGTCCTGCGACAGACAGGACTGAAACCGGTCTGGAAACGGATTCTGATTCATCCGCTTTT
This sequence comes from uncultured Ruminococcus sp., assembly GCA_946413695.1. Taxonomy (GTDB): domain Bacteria; phylum Bacillota; class Clostridia; order Oscillospirales; family Ruminococcaceae; genus Firm-04. Next base: position 89,692 of record CAMKLV010000001.1, read on the forward strand.
TGCGCTGATCGCGGCTTGGCAGATCATGCTGCTGACCGATCATCTGATCATGCGCATGCATCTGCCGGAAGTCTGCGGGATGATACTCTGCGCAGCGGTCGGCGGGTCTCTGTATTACGGGATTCTGCGGATTCTCAATCAAACGAAACGCACATCAGCGGAAAGGAGTCTGACATATGAATATCGGTCTGTTTCGAGGAACGGTTGCGCTTGAACCGCATAATCCGGAATGGGAAATCATCGCTGATCAGACGATTCAAAGCCTAAAACAAATTCTCGGAGATACCGCATCCGATATTCAGCATATCGGCAGCACCGCGATCCGGAACATAGATGCAAAGCCGATTATTGATCTGGTGATCGGCGTATCAGATTTTTCAAAGCTGCTTGCAAAGAATGAGATTCTTGCAGAAGCCGGCTTTCTCTATCGCGGTCAGGATCATCCCGATCAGCATTTGTATATCTGCGGTGATGAGCAGTTTGTTACGCACCACATTCATGCTGTGATTTATCGCGCTGAAGTGTGGAACAATTATGTCAATATGCGCGACTATCTGAATACGCATCCCGCGGAAGCACAAGCATACTGCAAACTGAAGCAGATGCTCGCAAAACAATATGCGAATGACCGGAAAACCTACACCGCCATGAAAGCTGATATGATCCGGCAAATTCTCGCGCAGGCAGGTCGCTGGCGCAATCCATAACACAATCCCGAAAGCCGGAACACAGCTTTCGGGATTGTGTTTATTTGAGTATCATCGGCAGCAAAACCATCGCAAGATAAGCTGTAGCAGAAGCCGACAACGCAACAACAATCAGCGGCAGCCCGAAATATGCGAGCACCACAGCAACCACAGTTCCGGCAATCGCAGACGGCAGATCCTGCGTCGCATAGAAAATCGAAGGAATCGTCATCGCGCTCAGAACCGCATACGGAATATAGTACAGAACGCTCTGGATAAAACGGCTCTTGATTTTCCGCCGCACAAATGTAAACGGAATCATGCGGATGATGTAGGTTGTCAGCGCCATCACGGCAATGGCAATCAGGATTCTGGTCATGCCTGCGCCTCCTTTGCATCAGTGTTCTCCGGAACCGGAAAGAACACGGCACCGAATATCGACGCCGCGAGCGCTGCAAGAATCATTGCAAAGCCGCCGGACATCCACGAGACAAAGTAATGCAGCAGAACGGAAATCACCGCAGCAACAGAGATTACAGCGAGGATTGCTCTTGATTTCCGCGCAGGCGGCAGAATAATCGCGAGGAACATGCCATAAAGCGCGATGCCGAGCGCATTGGTAATCTGCTCCGGAAGAATCGTGCCGGCAGCCGCGCCGAGCCATGTTCCGAGCGACCATCCGATAAACGGCACGAGAATCAGACCGTACATATACGCAGGCTTCACAGGCTCTTTCTGAATCGAAGCGACTGCAAAAATCTCATCCGTGATGCCATAGGATGCGAGCAGACGGTGCGGCAGCCGGAAGGATGCATCCGCTTTTTGCGAGAGCACGAGACTCATCAGCGCATAACGGATATTGATGACAAGCTCCGCAAGGAACAGCTCAAACATGGATGCATTTGCAGCGATCAATCCGACACCTGCAACCTGACCGGCGGATGTCAGATTCGTCAGCGAGATCAAAACAGCCTGCCAGACAGTCAATCCGGACTGCACAGACAAAATGCCGAAGCTGAACGATACAGATAAATATCCGAGTGCAATGGAGATACCGTCCCGCATACCGCGACGGAACAAATTCATATGAAAACCTCCGTTCATTTACTTTCCGTACCATATTATAACAGATATTCGGCGCTTTGTCAAACACACAGTTCTGATATGCGCAAAAAGGGGCATCTTCAAAATCCAGTGCTCCAATTGCGCCTAATATGGATTAGATGCAATAAAGGAGATATTCACCTGCCGGAAAAAGAGCTATCTGTATACAATGAGCCGGCACAAAATCAAAAGAACCAATCCGCATGGCACGGATCGGTTCTTTATCAATGGGTCTTAAATCTTAATACAGCAAAAGTTGTTTCAGCAGGGACAAATCTCTGACATCCAGACAACCGTCTGCATTGAGATCAGCGATCGTTGCACTGCACGCGCTGCCTGGGAATTTTCCCTGCAACAGATACATCTGCAGCGCCTCGACGTCATGCTTGTTGCAGTAATGGTCTCCGTCGATATCATACCGCCAGTGCTCCGGCACCGGACGTCCGTACAGCGCGAGTTCATTCAGATCACCGCCCTTGTGCTCGATGATCAGAAGATCTGTTCCGGGATACTGCGGCACAGCCGGCGTCAGCTCACGCGCCATGTAACTGCTGAGATCAGATTCCCACAGCACCTTTCCTGTATAGCCGTCCTTCACGCAGATTCCGCCTGTCCCGTATGTATCATAGACACCGCACCCCTGCAGAACATATGGTTCACGCAGTTTCACATAGCAGGTCTGCGTTTTGCTGCCTGCACTGGTCTTCGGTGCTGATATACCCGCCGTATCGCTGTAAAAATACTGCGGCATAGAATTGGGCTCATCAAACATCTGATAAAACAGCTTCAAATCCGCATCTTTCGGCGCACTCTGCAGATCACAGACCTCTGAACTGAAATCTTTGCTCATGCTGATTGCAGCCGGACGAATGTTCTGATATTCACCGTTGCAGGGTTTCGGCAGCGTCTGCGCGCGGAACGAAACAAATACAGGCGTTTCACTGATATCAAGCGTCACAAAGCCGTCCTTTACCGGCAGTATACTGCTCACACCCTCTGCATAGGTTCCGGGCTGGATCAGTGTGACTTTGGAAGTTGCCGGAACCCTGAGCTTGTAATCCTTGATGACCTTGCCGGTGTTTGTCGGCAGCCACAGGCAGTATATCTGGGATGCGGAATTATTCAGTTCCGTCTGATTTCGGATGAAGAAATACTTTTTGACTTCATCCTCCGTCATATCCGCAGCAAAATAGGCATCGCGCAGCACATTCGTCATACAGGCAGTATAATACCACGCGAGCTTCTTGCTCCAGCTGCCCTTTTGCGTGACCAGACCGGAATTATAATACACACCCTCGCCCTCATCACGGAGCTGGAATTTCGTTATGCGGTCAACACCGGCGCCGATCGCTGTCAGATAGGTTCGCGCAACACGCTGCGCATACTTGAGCTGATAGGTTTCATTGTCATGATGATCGACGCCCTCTGTTTCACAGTCGCTCATCGGGATTTCAAACTCTGAAATCCAAAGCTGCGTGTGCGGCGCATTTTCCGACATCCATGAGCGGATCTCGCGAATGCGCGCTGCCATTGCGGAATCCTCCGGATTAAAGGTGTCCGGACCAAGATGCACATTGATGATATCCGCCGCAAAAACGCCGTCCTTGCGGTTATAGTCAAACCACTCCTTCATCTCGGAAAGATAGTCAAGCAACTGCTGCCCTGCGAGCAGTCCCCCGACAGCCAGCGCAAAATTTGGATCAGCCTGCTTGACACCGGCATTCGGGATCGTCCCCTCATGACCGTCATAATCCGCAGAGCACATCGCCGCAAGCTCATAGGGCGAAAAATAGTTTGCATTGCCGCTCCATGTTTTGTTCGGTTCGTTGCAGTTTTCGACACCGTACAGCAGATTCATGCCGACTTTCGGCTCAGAGCCCTCCGCGACATGCAGTGTTTTTGTGTCCACATCCGGATTGCTGCCGTAACGTGCAGCGATCTGGTACATCGCCTGCGCATGAATCTTGTAGCTTGCGGGATCAAGCGTATCCGCACCGGCCGGAACCGGAATCTCAGGCGGTTCCTTGCCGCCGGAGATCGCCGTGCTGCCGCCCTGAATGCATGGGATAATGCTGATGCCGAGCTTGCGCATCTGCGAATAATAAGCGTCCATGTCACCCCATGTCCCCTGCGTGAATTTCACCCTGCCTTCTTCATCCAGCAGCCAGCTCAGATTGTGATATTCACGGACATTTCCGGCTGCCATGATCGCAGACACCGGATCATCAATGAATGCATTGAACCCGATCTTTCCGCCCGCCATCAGTTTTTCCTGCGGCGTGATCGGTGAAATGATTTTGACACCGGTTTTCGCTTTCTGCGCATCCGTCAGCGGCGAATCCAGATAGCCGTAAACCGCCAGCTCACTGACACCGCTGTCACCGCAAGGCGTTGAAAACCGCAGATAGCGCGTGGCGCGCGGCTTCTCAATCTGACAGCCGCGCCATGTCTGATAGGCATCCGTTGTGAATTTGCCAATCTGCTCCCATGCAAAGGGCGTGCCGTCCTCGATCACCCAGTCCTGCACACCGTTTGTATCCAGAAAACAGATACCGGTAATGACATAATTCCCCTGCAGGTCGATGTAAAATCCATCATCACCGAATTCAGACTGCCAGTTCGGTTTCCAGTTTTTGCTGCGTTCTGTCGCCGCCCATGCATCCGCACTGACCTTTGTATTCTCCGGCGATTCCGGTGCATAGTCCTGATTATCAAACAGCACGGATGCCGGATTCAGATAATCCGCGCCGATATACACCAGATTTTCATCACGGATGATTTTATCTGACATGTCAATCCGCGCAGATGCAGGCACAGCGCAGACAGTCGGCATGCATGCAGCCGCACAGACAGCCGCAGATAACAAAGCAATACAGCGCTTGAACATCACAATTCCCCCTGAATCAGATTTATTTTATATAGTATACCACATTCTGCACAAAATGTCAATCTTTATATATAGATTATTGTTCTGAATGTAAATTACAGCAAATGGCATTCCTTGACAAAATACGCATTCCGCGTTATAATAGTAACAGTTTTTGCAGGGAGGTATCACTATGGCAATTCATATTGTCGCTGACAGCACCTGTGACCTGACAGAAGAACTCATTGAACAATATCACATCACAATTCTGCCGCTGTATGTCATGCTCGGTGACAAAGACCACCGGGACGGCAAGGACTTCACTGCTGAGGATATTTTCCGTTTTGTTGCAGCAGGCGGCGCACTGCCGAAAACAGCCGCGGTCACCGTTGAGGATTATCTGACTGCGTTTCGCAGAATTCTGGAGCACAATCCCGCAGATGAAATTATCTGCATCACGATCAGCGCGAAGTTTTCAAGCTGCTATCAGAATGCATGCATCGCTGCTGAGGAAACGGGGCATGTAACGGTCATTGACTCGATGAACCTTTCGACCGGAATCGGACATGTGATCCTGACTGCCGCTGAGCTCATTGAGAAGAATCAAACTGTTCCGGAGATCGCGGAGATTCTGCGGAATGACATTATCCCCAATGTCGATGCAAGCTTCATCATCGACCGGCTCGATTATCTGCACAAAGGCGGCAGATGCTCTGCTGTGGCTGCGCTCGGTGCAAATCTGCTGAAGCTCAAGCCCTGCATCGAGGTGCGAAACGGCGAGATGTCTGTCAGAAAAAAGTATCGCGGAAACTTCGTCCACTGCGTCACGGAGTATGCGAAAGACCGCCTTGCGGAACGGGATTCAATTGAAAATCACCGGATTTTCATTACGCACGCGGCTGCTTCAAAAGAGGCTGTCAGCGCTGCAGAAAACGCGGTTCGCGAATCCGGACGCTTTGAGGCGATTGTCGAAACACAGGCAGGCTCCACGATTTCGAGCCACTGCGGACCGAATACACTCGGCGTGCTGTTCGTCCGCAAAAAATAAACCGGAAAAGAGAACCTATGCATATTACTGTTATCATTGAACAAATGGGCAAGCTGTTCCTGATCCTCTGCCTCGGCTTTGCGCTCGCGCGCATCGAGCTGCTCGATCAGCACACGAAGCAGAAGCTCACGAAAATCCTGCTCAATGTCACCACGCCGCTCATGATGATCGACGCATTCTATGACCGGATGCAGATGCTCGGCGAACAGGAATCGGATCTCGGCGTATCTGTCGGGATGCTGTTTGTTTACTCGTTCGCGTTCTATCTGATCCTGATTGTGCTTTCGCTGATTCTCGTTGCGGCGCTGCATCCGCCGAAGGATGACAAGCGGCTTTACATCTTCATGACAATCTTCGGAAATGTCGGATTTATGGGCTTTCCGATTGTCAAATCGGTATACGGAACCGAAGGACTGTTCTATGCAGCGATCGTCAACAGCGTGTTCAATATTTTTGTATACACATTCGGCGTTGTATTGATGGGCGGCGCAGGAGAATCCGGCAGCGGTTCGCTCGCGGAGCGCATCAAACAGATTCCGTGGAAAAAGCTGCTGCTCACACCGGCTGTGATCGGCACAGCGGTCGGCATATTGATTTTTGTCTGCCGCATTCCCCTGCCCGGTATCATCGCAGATACCTGCGGCACGCTCGGTGACCTCACATCGCCGCTGGCAATGCTTGTAGTCGGCGCCAATCTCAGCGGCATGAAAATCAAGGATGTACTCACAAACATGCGCATGAATATCTATGTGCTGCTCAGACAGATCGCGATGCCGCTCGTCTTCTGGCTGATCATCAGCCGGTTCGTGACGCATCCGGTGCTTGCCCCGACCCTGCTGCTGATGTCCTGCATGCCGGTGGCAAACACCACCGCGCTGTTCGCGACAGAATATAACGGAAACGAAAAACTCGCTTCACAGGGCATCTTTATGACGACGCTGTTCTCGCTGATTTCGTTTCCGCTCATCATTTGGATATGTGTCAAATAGTCAGACGCCCTCGCAATCTATTTTTGCGAGGGTTTCTTCTAGTATTTCGTTCCGCAGCGCCCGCAGCCAATCAGAAAAAGCAACCGCATCGAACGCATATGTTTTGTTCAGCGAATACTCATTCTCTGACCATGTATCCAGCGGCGATTCATTGTGCTGGATCAACGCTTCGAGCTTGTCAAGCGCCTTGTAGATACGCGATTCGACTGTCTGCTGTGCATCCATTTCCGCGTAGAGACTTGATAAATCAGCTGCAATCTCAGCAGGCAGGCTTTGCAGCCACTGCTGTAGCAATTCATCCTCATTTACCCTGTCCGCGCTTGTTTTGGCAAATGTCGGGATATCACCGGTGAAGCACTCCCCCAGATCGTGAATCAGGCACATCTGCGTCACACGGTTCATGTCTGCCTGCGGAAACTCGTGCCGCAGGAGCATCGCCATCAGCGAAACGCGCCAGCTGTGCTCGGCAACACTTTCCTGTCTGCGATTGGTTGTGGTACAGTGGCGCGTTGTATCTTTCAAACATTCCGCAGTATGCAGAATCTCCAGATAAGTTTTCGGATCCATATGGCGCTCCTATTTCTTGATTTTTTCCCAGTAAGCCTTTGCAGACTGCTCCGCCTTATTCTCGCCGTACTGATAGTATACGCGATCTTTCAGCGTGTCAGGCAGATATTGCTGCTGCACCCAGTGATTCGGATAATCGTGCGGATAGAGATAATGCTGACCCTTGTTCTTGACGTCTGCGCCGTCGAAATGGACATTCTGCAGCGCACGCGGGAAGTCCCCCGAAAGCCCTGCGCGAATATCAGCCGCAGCAGCGTCTACTGCAAGGTAGGCGCTGTTTGATTTCGGTGCAGTTGCGAGCAGAATCACTGCATCTGCAAGCGGCAGACGTGCCTCCGGCATGCCGAGCTGCAGAGCTGTATCAACCGCTGCCTTCACAATCGGAATCGCCATCGGATAGGCAAGCCCGATATCCTCAGAGGCAATGCAGAGCAGGCGGCGGCAAAGCGGCAGCAGATCCCCTGCCTCCATGAGCCGTGCCGCATAATGAATCGCTGCGTTTTCGTCAGAGCCGCGAATGGACTTGTGCAGCGCCGAAAGCAAATCATAATGCTGATCACCGTCACGGTCATATCGCATGTTGCTGCGCTGCGTCAGCGCCTTGACAGCATCCAGCTCGATCTCCAGTTCCGCCTTGGTGTGGTCAGCTGCCAGAACAGAAAGCTCCACCGTATTCACAGCCTTGCGCACATCACCGCCGCAGCCTGCCGCAATATACGAGACAACCTCCGGCGAAAAATGAATCGCACTCCCCTGCTCATCTGCCAGAAACCGATATGCGCGTTCGATCGCGGGACGCATCTGTTCCTGTGTGACCGGCTTGAACTCAAACACGGTCGAGCGGCTGATGATCGCATTGAACACCGCAAAATACGGATTTTCGGTTGTCGAGGCAATCAGCGTGACACTGCCGTTCTCGATATACTCGAGCAGACTTTGCTGCTGCTTTTTGTTCAGATATTGAATCTCATCGAGATACAGCAGCACACCGTTTGAGCCAAAGAGCGAATTGCTCTCCTGCAAAATCTCACGGATATCTCCGACGGATGCAGTTGTGCCGTTAAGCTTATGGAGAGACATATCGGTGCGGTCAGCGATCATGCGGGCAAGCGTTGTCTTGCCGACGCCGGACGGACCGTAGAAAATCATATTCGGAACCTGACCGGATTCGATGATCCGGCGCATCGGCATACCGGCTGCAAACAGATGCGGCTGCCCGACCATATCGTCAATGCTCTGCGGTCTGAGCCGCTCAGCTAGTGGAATCATAGCTTTCCTCCGTAAGGATAAAATCAGCGGTGCACCGTTACTGATGCACCGCTGTTTGCATTATTTTGTGCCAAGCACGGAATAATCAATCTGTTTTACGATATATTTCAGAATGCGAAGCACATCGTCAGGTGTCAGCTCGCCGTCCTTCTTGCAGTCTGCATTCAGCTTGCCCTGAGAAGTAACCGTAGCGGTCTTATCCTCTGCAAGCATACGGGAAAGCAGAACAGCGTCGGAAACATCGACTCTCTTATCGACGTTAACGTCACCGTAGGAAACGCTGCCGCCGACATTGATCGGCTCCTCAGAACCTTCCGGTTCCGGTGCACCCTCCGGAGCAGTACCCCAGACATGCTTGCCGTCAACATAAAGCGTGATGCTCTCGCATTCCTCCGGGCACTCGTTCAGCGACTTGCCGAGTTCTTCCTGCGAAACCATGCCCTTGCGGCTGTAGTCATTGGAAGAATCCCAGATTGCAATGTGCTTTTCGTTGCCGTCATCGCCCTGAACAACCTTGAGCTTCGGCGCAACGATTGCGAACTGATAATCCATTTCGCCGTAGAACTTGTAATCCGGCCATGTCATTTCGAGGTAGCAGTCGCCCTTATCATTGTACTGGACAAACTCGGTCTTGACCTGATACTGATTCTGCGAATTTGCAGCCATCTTATCGTACTGCATCTCGACATTGATATCCGCAAGCGTCTGACCGCCCTCAAGCAGCTCAGAGATATTGAAGTAGTAGCGTGCCTTGACCTCAGACAGATAGCGCGGCGGGAGCAGCGTCTCATTCGTGAACTCAAGCAGAACCTGTGTGGATCTGTTGCCGTCATCACCGACAGCAGCCTTGACGATAAACTCGCGGAGCTCTTCCGGTGTCTTGTAGCTCGATTCGAGCGGCGGGAAGTTCTCCTGGCTCTTCATGGTTTCATCGCCATAGAAGTAGTAGAGACCTGCGCAAGCACCGACAACTGCAGCATTGTAGTCAACGGCAACTTCGTTGTAGACATAGTCCTTTGTGATATCACGGTGCCAGTCACCTGCATCCGGACCGCCGACCAGTGCACCCCAGAGGATATGCACCTGTGTTGCAGGATGATCCATGTTCAGATCCTTGGAACCGTGTGCTGCACGGTGATGCGGATGCGATGCAGCTGTCGGGGACCAGCCGACGATATACGGACGGTTCATCGGGTTTTTACCCATGATGTATTCCATCTGACCCTCTGCCCATTTTGCAAAGCGCATCGGATCGTTCTTTTCCTCGTGACCCTTTGCTTCCTTTGCATAAACGAGGCAGCAGAGCTCTGCAGCAGTGTTATAACGCGCAGAACCGTACTCGTTCAGCATAGAGAAGCCTGCCGGTGTCTTCTTCAGATAGTCGGTTGCTTCCGGCTTCGGCGCCTGCGTATCCCACTCAAACGGCTTGTTCCAGATTGTATCGACAAGACCCGGATCGAGGTGCGTAATGCCGGACCAGAACTCGCAGTTCCAGCGGAAGATGTACCAGTCACGCTCAATGTTGGTTACCGGTGCGAGCTTTGCGAACACGCCGCCCCAGACAGTATCCCAGCAGTGAACCCAGATATTGTTCCAGCAGTTGTTGGTATCTGCGATGATACGCTTCATGTAGCCGGTGTACGGATGGCCGTCATTGCCGTTGGTCTTTGTCTCATCGACTGCAATGATCGGGATGATGTACTTGTCATATGCCGCTTCGTTGCGGACAGAGATATCGCCGTCGCACTCGCAGTAATAGAGCCAGACAGCAGCCCATGCGAGTTCATCATAGTCATAGCTGGAGGTATAGAAGCCGCCGTCATAGCCGAGCGTCAGAACCTTATTGCCCTCATCTTCTTCGTGAGAAGCGACAGCCATTTCGTAAAGATCCTTCGCACCCTTCAGGCACTTCTTTGCGTAATCCGGATCGGTATCCTTGAAGTTCAGATAGCTGATTGCCAGTGCAGCCGATGCACCTGCGCACATATCGGATGCACGGGAATCGGTCTGCTTTGCCATCGCCTTTGCAGCATTGGACTCAGCATCCTTGAGCTTTGACTCAGCCGCGCCGACCGAATCGCCGCCTTTGAAGACGTTATTCTCGGTGCAGAGGTAGGCAGGTCTCGCAAAATCGAGCAGATGCTCGCCCTGCAGATCCGGGCAGAGCCAGTAGTTGTGGTCGATATTACCCTCACCGACCTGATAGACATAGGCAAGCAGCTTGCCGTCCTTGTCATAATACAGCGCTTTCAGATAGAAATCACAGAATGCATGCAGGATATCCTCCATGTGCTCTGCATTGCCGGTTTTCTCATACGCTTCACGGAATTCGTAATAGCCCCAGCCGAGCGTAGATGCAGCGTAGGTGCCGGGCAGACCGAATTTGACATGGTCACCCGCATCGTGCATGCCGCCCTCGCAGTCGAGGCAGCCGTCTCCGTCCGGATCAAGTTCCGCTCTGTGCTCCTCAATCCAGGAATCCGGAAGGTTGATGCCCTTGAAATCCTCACCGTACTGCTTCAGCGGAATCTTCTGATCCTCCATGTGGCAGTCGCCGCGCCATTCCAGTCTGCCGGTGCGCTTGCCGCACTTGTTGGCATCATAGAAATGGAGCGTGTACTGAAGTCCCTTTGCGAAGTTGACCTCAACATCATCATAGGAAAAGCTTTTCGGATCAGGGAATGATTTGTCAGCATCCTCGACAGTTCCCGGATCCTCACCTGCTGACGCATAAGCCGGCAGGGCGCAGGTACCGAGCATCAGTGCTGAAAGGCAGATGCACAGACCTGACTTGAGAAAACGCAGTTCTGGCTTCATGAAAATCCTCCTCTTTTCTCTTTTACCAGTAAAAATTGTCGGATCCCCTAAAATGAATACAAAGATTGGCTGTATGCTGGGAATATGTCTGCACGGGCTGCCTTATATTTTTGGGCGGCAGCCGCAGGGACGCAGCATATTCTTTATCTGTTTGATCTGGTTCTCACTGTTCCTTCATACCGCAGCAGAACTTATACTTTTTGCCGCTGCCGCAGGGACAGGGATCATTCGGCTTAACCTTCTTTTTCGAGGTTGCCTGACGGCTGAAGCTGCCGTCGCCTGCACCGGCATTCGGCGCATCCGGTTTTGCAACCTGCTCGCGCTGCGGTGCATGGTTCTCATTGAGCTTGATGGTCAGCAGCAGACGGACGGTATCCTCACGGATCGCCTCGACCATTGCATCGAACATCTCGAAGCCCTCATAGCGGTACTCGACAACCGGATTCTTCTGCGCATAGCCGCGAAGACCCATGCCGCGCTTGAGTTCATCCATATCGTCGATGTGAGCCATCCACTTGGTATCAACAACCTTGAGCAGGACAACACGCTCAAGCTCACGAAGCTCATCGTGACCGATCGTGTCCTCACGCATCTGATAGACAGCAAGTGTGCGGTCTGTCAGCATCTTGATGATGTCATCGCGCTCTGTTGCGTTGATCTTCTGCTCATCCCACTCAAAGTCCTCCGGAACCGTGATCCAGTCCATGAAGTATTCGCGGAGACCGACCAGATTCCAGTTCGCCTTGTCGCCCTCATCTGCAAGATAGGTCGTGACCGTTGTACGGATCAGTTCCTTGATCATGTCAACGATGTATGCATGGAGATCCTGACCGTCAAGCACCTGGCTGCGCTGACCGTAGATGATCTCTCTCTGCGTGTTCATGACATCGTCATAATTCAGGACGTTCTTACGGGTTGCGAAGTGCATACCCTCGACCTTCTTCTGACAGGACTCGATGACCTTGGACATCATCTTGCTCTCGATCGGCATATCCTCCTCAACCTTGAGGCGCGCCATCATATTCTCGAGACGGTCGCCTGCAAAAATACGCATCAGATCGTCCTCAACAGAGAGGAAGAAGCGGCTCTCGCCCTCGTCGCCCTGACGTCCGGAACGGCCGCGGAGCTGGTTGTCAATACGTCTGGACTCGTGACGCTCCGTACCGAGAATGTACAGACCGCCCGCAGCTTTGACGTCAACAGCCTTTTCCTTGACTTCTGCATTGAACTTGTCATAGAGAGAGCGGTAGACCTCACGCGCTGCAAGGATCTCCTCGTCCTCGGTATCCGCATAGCCGACTGCCTCTGTGATGATATCCTCAGGGATTTCGCGCTTGCGCATTTCAGCCTTTGCAAGGAATTCCGCGTTACCGCCGAGCATGATATCCGTACCGCGGCCTGCCATGTTCGTCGCGATTGTAACCGCGCCGAGCTTGCCTGCCTGTGCGACAATCTCCGCTTCCTTTGCGTGATACTTTGCATTCAGCACCTCATGCTTGATGCCGCGGCGCTTGAGCATCTCGGAAAGCTTCTCGGATTTGTCGATCGAAACGGTACCGACCAGAACCGGCTGTCCCTTTTCGTGGCACTCGATAATCTGGTTGATGATTGCATTGTACTTCGCCTTCTCGGTACGGAAGATCAGGTCCGGCTGGTCAATACGGATAACCGGTCTGTTCGTCGGAATCGAGATAACGTCAAGCTTGTAGATCTCACGGAATTCGTCTTCTTCCGTCATAGCGGTACCGGTCATGCCGGAGAGCTTCTTGTAGAGACGGAAGTAGTTCTGGAACGTGACCGTCGCAAGCGTCTTGGATTCATGCTTAACCTTGACGCCTTCCTTTGCCTCGATCGCCTGATGCAGACCGTCGTTGTAACGTCTGCCCATCATCATACGGCCGGTGTTCTCATCAACGATGATGATCTCATCGTCCTTGATGACATAATCGGTATCCAGATGCATGATGCCGTGTGCCTTGATCGCCTGATTGATGTGGTGCAGCAGCGTCATATTCTCCATATCCATGAGGTTTTCGACATGGAAATAACTCTCTGCCTTCTTGACACCGCGGCGGGTGATCGTAGCTGTTTTCGCCTTTTCGTCGATGATGTAATCGGCATCCTCGTATGCCTCATCCTGATCCTCCTTGTCATCGGTCTCAACAACCGTGACAGGTGTCAGGGTGCGGGCGAAACGGTCTGCCTGCTCATAGAGCTCGGTGGACTTATCGCCTCTGCCTGAGATGATCAGCGGGGTTCTCGCTTCGTCGATGAGGATGGAGTCAACCTCGTCCACAATTGCGAAGTTCGGAGCACGCTGCACGCGGTCCTTCTTGTAGATAACCATGTTGTCGCGCAGATAGTCAAAGCCCATCTCGTTGTTCGTGCCGTAGGTAACATCGCATGCATAAGCTGCACGGCGCTCGTCATTGTTCAGGTCATGGATGATGCATCCGACCGTCAGACCGAGAAAGCGCAGTACCTTGCCCATTTCGTCTGACTGTGTTTTTGCGAGGTAATCGTTAACGGTAACAACGTGCACGCCGTCACCGGAAAGGCCGTTCAGATAAGACGCAACGCACGCAACCAGTGTTTTACCTTCACCGGTGCGCATTTCCGCGATTCTGCCCTGATGCAGGACAATCGCGCCGATGATCTGAACCGGAAACGGCTTTTTGCCGAGGATACGGTCCGCAGCCTCACGGACAGTCGCAAGCGCTTCGACCATAATATCATCAAGAGTTTCACCGTTGGCAAGACGCTCACGGAATTCCGTGGTCTTTGCCTTCAGAGAAGCATCGGAAAGACCTTTATACTCCTCATCCAGATCAAGCACCTTTTTCTTGATCGGCTCAATTTTTGCAAGTTCTTTTTCGCTGTAGGATCCGAAGATCCTGTCAATAAAGCTCATTGAATAACCGCCTTTACACATAATCCGGAATCAGCATGCGGGCGCACTTCACCCGTTGCTGTATCCCATACATAATTAGTTTACTATATATTTGAGTATTTGTCAATAGGTAAAGGGAAATTTTCACTTTTCTGCCACAGAATCCTGCATGGCAAGCGCCTTGAAATGCTCCCCGCGCTTCTCAAAATTCTGGTAGACATTGTAGCTAGCAGCCGCAGGGGACATCAGGCAGATTCTGCCTTTTTGCGTGACCTGCTTTGCAATCGCGACTGCTTCCGGCAGGTCGGCAGCATACTGCATCCGGCAGCGGAGTGTTTCCGGATACGCCTCTGCTTCGTGCAGAATCCGTTTGCCCGAATCAGACATCAGGATGATATGCGGCACCGGCGATTCTGCCAGATAATCGAGCAGCTGCGTGTAATTGATGCCTCTGTCCATGCCGCCGATCAGGACAGAATCGGTATCCGGCAGGCTGTTGAGTGCCTGTATGCAGGTCTCGCAGGCGGTCGAGATGGAATCATCCACCCAGCGGATACCGTGATAGGTGCCGATCGGAGAAAGGCGGTGCGGCAGCGGCTGAAAGCTCCGGATGCCGTCCGTGATCTGCGCATCCGTCAGTCCGAGACGCTTTGCGAGCGCGTAAACAACCGCACAGTTATAGCGGTTATGCTCACCGGTCAGCGAGATATCCGCAGGAATTTCGCAGGTCTCGCCGTGATAATACATCGTATTGCCGCCGAGCAGCGAGACATCCGCGTTTCTGTCATCCTTTGCAAGGCGCAGCACATCCGCCTGACAGTCCCCTGCCGCCGGAAGTGACGGCTCCCCGCAGATCAGCAGATCGCCGGGGCGCTGATTCCGGTAGATATTCTCCTTGCAGTAGGCGTAATATTCAAACGTGCCGTAGTGGTCAAGATGCTCCTCATAAAGATTGAGGAACACAGCCGTTTTCGGCGACACATGGTTATATTCAAGCTGATGCACACCGATCTCCATGACGATCACGGTTTCCGGCGTAATCTGTTCGTAAAGCTCGGCTGTCGGGATGCCGATATTGCCGCCGAGCACAGACGGTACCCCTGCCTCATGCAGCACATGATACAGCAGCGAGGATGTTGTCGATTTGCCCTTTGTGCCGGTGATGCCGATGCACTGATCCCGATACGCTGTCAGGAACAGCTCCGTCAGAGAGGTGACGCGGCACGGCAGTTTCTCCGGCTGATACTCCGGCTTCAGAACGATGCCCGGGCTCTTGAACACGATATCATAATCCGCCATTGCAGCCTGATAATTCTCGCCGATGTGCAGCGAGACGCCCTCCGGCGCATCACTGACCGGTTTTGCGTCCGAGATACCGAGCGCGCTGTATCCGCCGACCTCTGCAATCCGGCGATAGAGTGCTCTGCCCTCTCTGCCGAAACCGAGCAGCAGAACCTTTTTTCCGTCAATCATTTGATGCAATACTTTCAGCAGCATTTACTCTGCTCCTTCCTGAATATCCCACAGTGCCGAAGCACCGCAGGCTCTGATCTGTAACACATGACACGCACCCGCTCCAAGGACACGGTCAATCTCCTGCCGGAAAGACTCCGATTCGGCAAGCGGGACATACGCCTGCACCGTTCCGGCAAATCCGCCGCCGTGAACCCGATAGGCGCCTTTGCCGCTCAGCAGCTTTTCACACAAGGCAAGTGCAGCTGCAACCGCCTGCCGCGTAACACTGCCGCCCGGCGTGATATTCTGCAGATGCGCCTCAGACGATCTGCCGGATGCATTGACCAGCGCAAGATAATCGGAGAACCTGCCGCTGCGCAGTGCCGATGCCTGTTCCGCCGCACGCGCATTTTCGCTGTAGAAATGCATCGCACGGAGCACCGCCCTGTCTCCGCATGCGCGGCGGAGCTCCGGCAGCTTTTTCCAGAATGCGGATTCGTCTGTTTCGCGCAGATACCGCTTGCCGAGCATCTCCGAAACGGACTTCATCTCTGCAGGTACAGCCGCATATTCATCCGTCAGGTCTGCATGATCGGCGCCGCTGTCGATGATGCAGAGCGCATAGCCTTCTTTTGCAAGGTCAAGCCGGAGCTGTTCCCAGCGCGGTGCGGCAGGATCGGCAAAGTCAATTGCAGCAACACCGCCGAGCGCACATGCCATCTGATCCATCAGACCGCAGGGCTTTCCAAAATAGATGTTTTCTGCAAACTGCGCAATGATCGCAAGCTCAGCCTGCGAAAGCGACGCATCTGCGTAGAAATCATTACAAATTGTTCCGATCATGACTTCATATGCAGCCGAGGAGGACATCCCGCTGCCGGCAGGCACATCCGAGGTGATAAAAGCTGCAAATCCGCCGACCGGTCTGCCGAGCTGTGCAAATCTCGCGGCAGTCCCGCGGATCAGAGCCGCAGAGGTACCGCACTCCTCCGGTATCATATCCGTTTCCGTGACGTTCATGCTTGATTCACCGAATCCTTCGGAATATACCTGAATCTCCGCAGTGTCATTCGGCGCTGCAACCGCAATCAGATCGAGGCTGATGCCGCCTGCAAGCACTCTGCCGCGCTGATGATCGGTATGATTGCCGCCGAGCTCTGTTCTGCCGGAGACAGAAAACACGCGCAGCGGTCTGTCCCCGTAAATCTCGGTGAAACGGTCAATCGCGTCGATCAGGCGTTCGCGGTAATGCGTGAGGCTGTCGCCGGACACGCCGTACCAGCACGCGAGTTTCCGGTCAAATGCGCCGGATATGATCCGCGTTTTCGCCTCATCAGCGAGTAAAAAATTATTGTTCATATCTTCCTCCGAACAATCACCAGCCGAGCCAGTCCCGAATACAGCCGCTCAGCTTGTCAGCCGCTTTTTTGTGCGTCACGGCTGACGGATGCCAGTCAACCACAACGCCGTCCGCCTCAGACTGCATATCAAAGCGCAGCGTGCGGATGCCGGTGTCTCCGGTTTCGTTTGTATAATCTGTGACCGCCAGCTTCACTGCATCACAGAGCGTCTGTCCCATGATGCCGAGCGTGCAGAGAATCGGCGCATCCGGATTTTTCTCACGGACCACCTTCAGGAACTCTGTGTACGCCTTGGCAAAATCCTTTTGCTTTGCAGCATCTGTTCCGGTATACGAGCTGTCATTGGTACCGAGGTTAATGACAATCAGATCGGGCTGTTTCCTGAAATCCCATATATCGTCCTGAATCTTGTGCCGCGACTCGATCACTGCCGTGCTGTGACCGATCTGCGCATAATACCGCGGAACCAGCTGACTCGTCAGCGCTTTGCCGTTTGTTGTATAGCCGGAGATAATGCCGTGACCGCTGTAACTGACCATGCTGTAATCCGCATTGAGCGTCTCCGCGGTGAGATATGCATAGGACTTTGTGACATTCTCATTTGCAGTCTTGAACGGGTCAACGCCGTTCTGACCGTCCGCGCCGTATCCGCAGGTAATCGAATCGCCGATGAACTCGATCAGATGCGGCTTTGCTTCTGCCGGCGCAAGCAGATCATTCTGATGCTTCTGATAAATCCGTTTTGACGATGCAACACAGATTTCACGGATTCCGAGCGAAGACTGCGCCGATTCGGAAAGCTTGACAAGCCGGACCTGTGCAGGCGTATCCTCATCCGCGGGATTGACCAGCGTTACGGTCTGCTCCTGCTCCAGAAGCTGCGCATCCGTAATGAGCGAATCATTCAGATACACGGCATACCGCGCTGCAACCGTATCACCGCCGGTATAAGCGGAATCCGCAGTCAGGCAAAGCGTGCATTCTCTGCCGTAAAAGCTGAATGCAATCCCCGAACCGGAAAGGCTGCACCAGAGTGTGCCGGTTTCCGGATGAAATGCGGTTCTGCCGAGTTGCTTTGCCTGATCTGCCGTAAAATATGCAGGATACAGTGCAGCGTCTCCGGAAAAAACTGCATGCAGCTTCGCTTTGATGTAATCCATACGGTCAACCGTCCCGCTGCCATTGCGGTCAAGTTTTGCGGCATAAAAATCCGGAACAGGCTGCTTTCCGTTCAGGTGCAGCCGGATCGCGTTTGATTCGGTGCTCTCAGCGCAGTGCCACAGCAGACAGACGCCCGCTGCTGCCGCCAATGCAATCGCACCGCCGATCAGTCTTTTCTTATTCATAGTAACCTCCGTTGCGGCTATCAGTTTCCCTGATAGTCTTTTATCTCTGTTTATTATAGCAAAATCAGTTGCAAAATGCAACCTTTTATGATATAATTATAGAAAAGAAACGAAAAGGAGGCGGATCCCATGATTCCGATTTCACCCAGACTGCTCTGCTGTGCATCCATGCTCAAAGGCGATCTTGTATGCGATATCGGTACCGATCATGCCTATCTTCCTGCCTATCTGATCCAGAGCGGCAAAGCAAAGCAGGTCATTGCGACAGATGTCAAGCAGGGACCGCTCGACAGTGCGAAAGGCACGTTAAAGCGCTACCATGTTGAGCAGGATATCCGGCTTGTGCTCTCAGACGGCTTTGAGAAGGTTAACACCAAGGGCATCACGGATGTTGTGATCGCAGGCATGGGCGGCGAAACCATAAGGGATATTCTCGCGGCACCGAAGGCGGAATTTCTGAAAAAAGGCGTCAACCTTGTGCTGCAGCCGATGACAAAAGCGGAGATTCTGCGGCCGTGGCTTGCAGAGCACGGCTTCACGATCAGCAAGGAAATCGCCGTCAAGGATACACATGTTTATACAGTGATACAGGCATCCTACACCGGAGCAGCTGAGCCGCTGACGCCGGTGCAGTGCTACTGCGGAAAGCTCCGGCGTTCCGATCCGCTGACAAAAATCTATCTTGCCGGCGTGCAGGAGCGTCTGCACACAAAAGCAGCCGGACTGCTGGAATCCGGCAATACAGCGGAAGCGGACGAAATCCGCACGCTGCTCAGTGAGATCAATCTCTGGCTGAATCCGAATCGGAGGTAATGCATGACAATTCAGGATATCTATCAAATGCTCGATGATTTCGCGCCGTTTTCGCTGCAGGAATCCTATGACAATTCCGGTCTGCTCGTCGGCGATCCGGAACAGGAGGTCCAAACAATCCTGCTGACGCTCGATATCACGATTCCGGTTGTGGAGGAGGCTGCTGCGACGCACGCCGATCTGATCCTCGCGCATCATCCGGTGATCTGGAATCCGCTGCGCAGTATTTCACCGGCGCACCCGGTCTGGCATCTTGTCCGGAACGGGATCGGTGCAATCTGCTCGCACACCTGCTTTGATATCGCGCAGGGCGGGCTCAATGACGCATTCGGCAGCCGCATCCGGAAAGCAATCCCGATGCAGGAGCAGAACGATCCGCTTGCGGTGCTCTCTGGTAACCGCGTACTGGGCAAAACAGCGGACCTGCTGCAGGCGACAGATGCCGATACACTCGCATTGCAGCTTCGCGATGCGCTCGGCTGCAATTCGCTGCGCTATTACCGCGGCGCCCGTGCGGATGCAATCCGGAGGATCGCGTGGTGTACCGGCAGCGGCGGCGATCTGATTGAGGATGCAATCCGCGCCGGTGCAGATGCACTGATCACCGGTGACTGCAAGCACAGCATCTGGGCAGAGGCACAGAACCGCAGCTTCACGTTATTTGACTGCGGTCATTTTGAAACAGAGATCATCATCATTGACGAATTCCGGAAGCTGCTCGCTGCCAATGCACCGAAGATCACAGTGCTTGATTCGGAAGCGGGCAAAAAGCCGTTTTTCCGGACAATCTGATACAGAATACAGCAAAACAGCCGAAGCACACTGCTCCGGCTGTTTTCTTATCCGAATACATAGTTTCGGACATCATACACTTCCATAACGGTATCAAAATCAAAAAGAATGCGGACGCCTGCAAGCTGCGAGCCGCTGTAGTAGCGGTAGAGCGTGGTGTAGACGGTTTGCGAACCGCTCGCATCCTCCATCAGCCAAAGCTCACAGGTATAATTCTTTCCGCCGACTTCGACATCCGAGGATTCCTGAAACGCATAGCGAATGCCGCCGTGATCCTGCGTACCGAAGAAATATTCGTTCAGTTTCGGCACATACGCCTCAGAATTATATTCCCAGTCGCTGCCCTTGCGTTTCTGATTGCCGGTCATTGTCCGTCGATAGGAAAAGGACTTCTTGAACAGCGATTTTTCCGTTCCGGTCTTCACATCAAGCGTATCACCCTCAGCATCATGCCGGTAATCATATTCCGAGACATAGTTGATAAGCTTCTGATTCGCATCAAACATGTACATCGCCGTATGCAGCTGCACAGGACTGTCACCGATCTGATCGGACAGCGCTTTTGCAAGGCTGCCGCCTGTATCATCCACACCCTCATAGACGCCTTCGCCTTCGCGATAGTCAAACTGAAGCCTGTTAAGCACGGAATGATAATAATTGAAATGCCGCGCGGTCAGGCTAATCACAAAAACGAGAACCAGAGCCGCAACGAGGATCAAAAGCAATATCAGCTTTTTCTTCGGACGGGGATCCTCCTCGGCAGCCTCATCCGAACCGCAGTAAGGGACAAAGCCCTCCTCCGGCTTTTCGTCCTCAGGGGCAGGCGGCAGAACAGGAAGTTCAATCTTCTCCTTTTCTTCCATTATGCACCCTTGTTATCTTCCCCTGACTGATCTTTCTGTTCAGTCAGCTTGTTGAGGAGCATGGTCAGAAGCATGATCACGCCAATGACGATAAAGATGCCGAGCATGCCCAGTCCCATATAGCGGAGATTCTCCACAAAATGCATCGGTTCAAACGAAGCAGTCAGATTCAGCATAGCAATACTCCTTTCCGTTCAGTGCAGGAAGAAATTGAGGATCAGTCCGCCGGCGATGACAGACGCAATCTGTCCGGAGACGTTGACGCCCGTTGCCTGCATCAGCAGGAAGTTTGTCGGGTCCTCTTTCAGAGCGAGCTTATGGACAACTCTGCCGGACATCGGGAACGCAGAGATACCCGCGGCACCGATCATCGGGTTGATTTTCTTTTTCAGGAACAGATTGAGAATCTTTGCGAATATGACACCGCCTGCGGTATCGAAGATAAATGCGATCAGACCGAGGCAGAGAATCAGGATCGTGTCAAGCTGCAGGAACTTTTCCGCCTGCATCTGCGAAGCGATCGTGATGCCGAGGAAAATCGTCACGAGATTTGCAAGCACCTTCTGAGCGGTCTCAGAAAGGCTGTCCAGCACGCCGCATTCGCGGATCAGGTTGCCAAACATCAGGAAACCGACGAGTGCAACCGATGCAGGTGCAATCAGACCGGCGATGATGGTAATGCAGATCGGGAACAGAATGCGCGTGGTCTTGGAGACCGGCTTCTGCGTATACTCCATGCGGATCTGACGCTCTTTTTTCGAGGTCAGCAGCTTGATGATCGGCGGCTGAATGATCGGAACAAGCGCCATATAGGAATACGCGGCGACCATGATTGCGCCGATATAGTTGGAGTTCAGCTTCTGTCCGACAACAATGGAAGTCGGGCCGTCTGCTGCACCGATGATCGCGATGGAAGCAGCATCGTTGAGATCAAAGAACATCGACGCCATGCACAGCGTAAAGAAGATGCCGAACTGTGCAGCCGCGCCGAACAGCATCAGAATCGGATTCGAGAGCAGCGGACCGAAGTCGATCATCGCACCGATGCCGATAAACAGAATCAGCGGGAACAATTCGTTTGCAATTCCGGCATTGTAAAGGATGCTGAGCGGACCTTCCTCCAGCCCCTGCGTAATCGCGCCGGAAAGCGGAAGGTTGACAAGAATCGCGCCGAAGCCCATCGGCAGGAGCAGCGTCGGCTCCATGTCCTTTTTGACAGCGAGCCAGATCAGCACGCCGCCGATCAGCCACATGATCACCATCTTGATGTCGAGATTGAGCAGATTTTGATATAAGACCTCCATAAATTCCGTTCCTTTCCTGTGGTGAAATAAAAAAACAGACCTCTATCGCGCGTCCGAGCGGAATCTGCCGATACCGGTCTCCGTGCGATAAAAGTCTTGCCGTTTGATTTTCGCGCGGGTACATCAGCTGTACCGGGTATGACGACACGAAAGACAGTTTTCCGGAGCGAACTGCCGGCTACTCCCTCTTATCGTTCATAGTTTATCATATTTTCAAAAAAATGTCAAGCGCTTTCCGCTGTTTTTCCGGATTCAAGCTGATTTGACAGAACTGCCGGAAATGTGGTATACTAATTCTGCGGAACATCCATTCTGTTCCGGATCACGATATCCGAGGTCAAATCAATATGAATGAACTCTATCAGCCAATCGAAACGCTTGCAGGCGTCGGCGAAAAACGAGCCGTCAAATATCATAAGCTCGGCATTGATACGCCCTATGATCTGCTGTTTCATTTTCCGCGCACCTATATCGACTATACAAATCCCGTCATGATCGCGGATGCGGAAAACGGCATCCCCTATGCAGTACGCTGCACCGTTGTCCAGAAGCTTGCAGTTGCGTTTGTCCGCAGAGGCTTCACGATCTACCGCGTTGTGGTCACAGACGGCTTAACTGATTTTCTGCTCGTATTCTATAACACCCCGTACACCTATCAGATGATGAAGCCCGGCGAGGAATATTATGCCTACGGCAAACTCACAGGCGGATTTCTGCGCCGTGAGATGCAGTCGCCGCAGGTGCAGAAAGTCGAGCATGCCATGCTGCTGCAGCCGGTCTATCCGCAGACAACCGGACTCACCAGCCAGATGATGCGTACCAATATCCAGCGGTCACTGATGTATCTGGCACAGCAGCCCTTTGAGACAATGCCTGCCTCGCTCATGCAGGATTATCAGCTGATTCCGCTTGCAGATGCGCTGCGCGTTGTCCACAGACCGGAAAACGCAAAGGAACTCGAAGCCGCCAGACACCGTCTCGCGTTTGAGGAGCTGCTGCAGTTTCAGCTCGGCACCCTGATGATCAAACACCGCAGCAGCGGTCAGACCGGAACTGCCATGTCTCCGAAAACATCCATTCAGGATTTCTATGACAATCTGCCGTTCAGCCTGACCGGCGCACAGCAGAAGGCAATCCGAACAATCTGCAAAGACCTCTGTGCGCAGAAGCCGATGAACCGTCTGCTGCAGGGTGACGTCGGAAGCGGAAAAACCGCCGTCGCAGCCGCCGCAGCCGCATTCGCCGCTAAAAACGGCATGCAGACTGTCCTCATGGCACCGACCGAAATCCTCGCACAGCAACATATGCAGACTATGACCGATTTTCTCGCGCCGATCGGCATCAAACCAGTTCTGCTGACAGGCTCCACAAAGGCAAAAGAAAAGCGTGAGATCAAAAAGCAGATCGCGGACGGCAGTGCTGCTGTTGTCATCGGTACACATGCCGTCATCCAGAAAGATATCGAGTTCCCGTCGCTCGGGCTTGTCATTACGGATGAGCAGCACCGCTTCGGTGTCGCGCAGCGCGCAGCCCTTGCAGAAAAGGGCGGCTATCCGCATAAGCTTGTCATGTCCGCGACACCGATCCCGCGCACACTGGCGCTCATTATCTACGGCGATCTGGATATCACGGTACTCGATGAAATGCCGAAGGGCAGGCTGCCGATCCAGACCTTTGCAGTCACCGGCGGCTACCGCGAGCGCGCCTACGGGTTTATCAAGGAGCATCTCGATGCGGGCGAACAGGCGTATCTGGTCTGCGCTATGATTGAGGAATCCGATACACTTGAAAATGTGCAGGCAGCGGAATCCTATGCCGAAACACTCAAGCACGGCGCATTCAGCGAATACCGCGTCGGACTGCTGCACGGCAAAATGAAGCCTGCGGAAAAAGAATCCGTTATGGCTGCAATGAAAGCGCATGAAATCGACCTGCTCGTCTGCACAACGGTTGTTGAAGTCGGTGTCGATGTTCCGAACGCAACACTGATTCTCATTGAAAACGCGGATAGATTCGGTCTTGCCCAGCTGCACCAGCTGCGCGGGCGCGTCGGCAGAGGAACCGTGCAGAGCTACTGCATCCTTGTGACGGACAGCAAGAACGAGGATGCGCGCGAGCGGCTCAAGGTCATGAGCCGGACAACAAACGGCTTTGCAATCGCAGAAGAAGATCTGAAGCTGCGCGGTCCCGGCGATTTCTTCGGGCACGCACAGCACGGCATGCCTCCGCTGATGCAGGCAGCCTTCTGCAGCAACATGCCGCTGGTCTCAGAAACCCAGATGGCGGCAAAGCAGCTGTTGGAATCCGATCCCGAACTGAAGCGGCCGGAGCATCAGCCGCTGCGGACTGCGGTGCTGCAGCTCTTTGCGAAAAACGGCGAAAACGGGCTCAATTAAGTGTCAAGCACTCCCCTATCGCCGCAATCGGCTCTATTTGTTTAGATTTTACTACGGTTTTGATAGTTTCTGTGCATTTCGCCAAATCTCGATTTTTTTTCAAAATCCTCTTGACTTTTTACTCTATTTGCGGTATAATAACAAAGTCGCCTGAGGGAAACGAAAAAAATTCCGAAAGGGCTGACGAAATGGCCTGGTAGTTCAGTTGGTTTAGAACGCCGCCCTGTCACGGCGGAGGTCGTGGGTTCGAGCCCCATCCAGGTCGTATGCCTCTTTAGCTCAGTTGGTAGAGCAGGGGACTGAAAATCCCCGTGTCGTTGGTTCGATTCCGACAGGAGGCATTCAAATGCGGATTTAGCTCATCTGGTAGAGCGCCACCTTGCCAAGGTGGAGGTAGCGGGTTCGAGCCCCGTAATCCGCTTATCGCGGTTTGGAAATATCCTTATCGTGAAAAAAATCCGGAACCTTGTGTTCCGGATTTTTTGTTTACTCCCCTATTTTTTCGGTTTACAAATCAGGATGCCGAAAGAGATCGTTGTAGTCAGAGATTCAATCGAATCAAGCTTTGCAATATCCTTTTCGGATGTCTTGTGAATATACGGCGTCATCGCGAACAGCGCCTTCAAATGCTCTGACGGCACAGTGATCGTATCGGTCAGTGATTCATAAGCATCGAGCACAAAGCCTTCCGGCGCTTCTGTGACCGGCTTGTTCTCATACGGCTGCTCATAGACTGCCTGCTTGAGCTCCCAGAGATGCTTTTCCAGCGGAATCACGCGGAGCAGAATGCCGTCCGGTTTCAGGATTCGCAGAAACTCCGCGGGCTCACAGGGTGCAAAGAGGTTCAGGATACAGTCACAGCTGTGATCCGCAGCCGGCAAATGATTCACCGATGCGACTGCCCAGTCAGCATCTGGAATTCCCTGCTGCTTTGCACGTACAGCCGCAAACCGCAGTATATCCGGCGAGATATCCACACCGCAGAGCGAAGCCTGACAGCCGCTTTCACGCAGTGCAGCCGTCACAGCGCACGAATACCAGCCTTCCCCGCAGCCGACATCCATGATCTGCTGCGGCTTTTTTGTCAGTGTGAGCGCACAGATGCAGTCGAGCAGCTTCTGATAGTATCCGGCATTGAGAAAGGCCTGCCGCGCCTTTGCCATTTCTGCATCATCTCCGCGCTGACGGCGGCTCTGACGCTGCAGCAGATTGACATATCCGGATTTCGCACGGTCAAAGCTGTGCCCCTTCTTACAGATGTACCGTTTCGGTTCAGGCGTCAGTTCTCCGCCGCATACGGGACAAATCAAATTCATTTGATAATCAACTCCTGTCATGGAAAAGCAGTACAGAGCACAAGTTCTGTACTGCTTTTTATGGTTTAGTCAAGCGGCACAATCACATAATGCCGTGTGCCGAGACCGTGCTGTTCAGCCGCCTCAGCTGTATGGATCGCATTGCGGGAATCCATGCGTTCGATCAGCGCAGCCTTGCCCGGATCGTCCGCATTCTTGACCGCGTCATAGCACGCCCAATCCACAGCAACCGGATCAAGAGAAGCAAAAATGCCGAGATCAGCCATTTCCGGTTCTGCCGGATTGCTGTCACAGTCGCAGTCTACGGAAAGGCGGTTCGCAACGTTGATATAGACAATGTTCTCCGCGCCCATGTAGTCAATCACTGCGGAATCCGCATCCGCCATGCTTTCAAGGAACGAATCATGATCCGCAGACCAGATCTTTTCGACATCACCGGCGCCGTGAATATTCGCTTTGCCGTGTGATGACGCCACACCGATCGACATATTCTTCAGCGCGCCGCCGAAGCCGCCCATCATGTGACCCTTGAAATGCGAGAGCATCAGCATCGAGTCATAATTCTGCAGATGCGTGCCGACGAAGTTCTGTGCGATATGGAACGGCTCGCGAACCGGAATCGCCATTTCGCCTTCCTCATCCATAATATCACAGGGGGCAATGTCAAGGAAACCGTGATCCTTAATCGCCTGCCAGTGATCCTTCGCGTTGCTGCGCGGTCCGCCGTATGCAGTGTTGCACTCGACAATTGTGCCGTTCAGCTCCTGCACAAGCGGCGCAATCAGCTTCGGATTCAGATAATTGTGTCCGCCGGGCTCTCCGGATGAAATCTTGACGGCGACCTTGCCTTTCAGCGTCACACCGAGTGCATGATAAATCTTCTGCAGCGATTCCGCGGTGATACACTTGGTAAAATAGACTTTTGCCCGCTCCATATCACGATTCCTCCTTTTCCAGTTCTGCACGGACCTCACGGAGCGTCAGTCCGTGTTCTCTTGCAATCTTTGCCAGATCGTCATATTCCGGCTTGGATTTTGTCACGCCGAAGCCGCACACTGTTTTTGTCCGCACTGCGCCGTATTTCGTTTGCTTTTCATTCACATTGCGTTCAAGTGTAAAGCGCTCGCAGAGATGTGTCCGCACACCGATCGTCGATGTATGGCGGAAAATGAGACCGAGCATCTCCTGCCGCTGCGATTCTGTGCAGAGACAGACCAGCATCACGCCGGGACGGCTCTTTTTCATTGTGACAGGAACCGTGAAAACCTCGCGCGCACCAGCCTCCAGCAGAACCTCCTGTGCAAAGCCGAGCTCCTCCCCTGTCATGTCATCGACATTGCAGACAAGCTCGACGATCTGTTCCGGCGCCTCCTGTGTTTCACCGAGAAACGCGCGGACAGCATTCAGCTGCTCAAATTGCTTTTTGCCGAAACCGTATCCGATTTGTTCGGTTTGCATCACCGGCATCGGGACAAACGCATCCGCGAAATGCCGCAGCAGTGCCGCACCGGTCGGCGTGCAGAGCTCGCCTTCCACTGCGCCGCCATAGCAAGGAATCCCCTGCAGGATATGCGCCGTTGCAGGTGCAGGAACCGGCAGAACGCCGTGCGCACAGCGAACAAATCCGCTGCCGACATGCACCGGAGACGCAAGAATCCTGTCCGGATGCAGCATCTCAATCAGCAGGCAGACGCCGACAATATCCGCAATCGCATCCAGCGTGCCGACCTCGTGAAAATGAATCTCAGAGACCGGTCTGCCGTGTGCGTGGCTTTCCGCCTCAGCAATCAGCTGATAGACCGCCAGCGCATGCTGCTTCACAGATTCCGAAACAGGCAGCGCTGTGATCTTTTCTGTGATATCCTGAACGGATGCATGGTGATGATGCCCGTGGTGATGCTCATGATCGTGGTGATCATGTTCGTGGTGGTCATGTTCGCCATGACCATGTTCGTCATGACCATGTTCGTCATGACCATGTTCGTCATGACCATGCTCGTGATGATGCGCATGTTCATGGTGATCGTGATCAGAATGATGATGCATATGCACATCCTGCGATTCTTCCTCCCCGCCATGGATGACAACATGCATCTGTGTGCCGGTGATGCCGAGCTTCTGCGTTTTCTCCGCAGAAACCGAAACACCTGCAAGACCAAGCGCATTCATCTGCGCGAGAAACGCCTCGCAGTCAGGCAGAAGCTCCAGCAGTGCAGCGGTCAGCATATCGCCCGCAGCACCCATGCTGCATTCAAGATATAGTGTTCTCATTCAGTCCTCCGATGTGGTTGATCTGGCTTGCCTGATAGCCCGCACCGAATCCGTTGTCGATGTTCACAACGCTGACGCCGCTCGCGCAGGAGTTCAGCATAGACAGCAGCGCGGATACGCCGCCGAATGCCGCTCCGTATCCGACGCTTGTCGGCACAGCGATCACCGGACAGTCCGCGAGCCCGCCGATCACGCTTGCCAGCGCACCCTCCATACCCGCAACCGCAACAATCACAGACGCAGACATGATTTCATCCATGTGCGCAAGCAGACGGTGCAGTCCGGAGACACCGACGTCATAGAGCCGAATCACGCGGTTGCCGAGCACTTCGGCAGTAAATGCTGCCTCCTCAGCCACCGGCTGATCGCTTGTGCCGCCGGTCGCTATAACAATGCTGCCGTGGCCGGACGGCTCCGGCATTTCACCGATCAGACCGATCTGACCGGTCTCATGATAATGAAACGGTACAGCCGCCGAAACAGCATCCGCTTTCTCCGGCGAGATGCGCGTTATCAGAATCCGGCTCTGCCCGTGCTGCTGCATTGCCTGCACAATCCCGATGATCTGCTCCGCAGTCTTGCCGGCGCCGTAAATCACTTCCGGAACACCCTGCCGTAATCCGCGGTGCAGATCAATCTTCGCATAGTCAAGATCGGCAAACGGCGCCTGCTTGAGCGTCAGCAAAGCCTGCTCAGGCGTAATCTCATGTGCGGCAACCGCCTGAAGCAACGAGAAAATCTCCTGCTTATCCATTGTTCTTTTTCAGGAGCACACTGTGTACCGTACCGGTCGGATCCTTGACCAGCACGATTGCCAGCCAGATCACCAACCCCAGTGCGACAACAGAAAGCCCCAGATAGCTGTCATTGAGCATGTCAGCAGCAGCCGGCGTAAAGAATGCTGCACGGAGCTCGAGATACTCCGCAGCCGCATCGACAAGCCACATCAGCGACGCACCCCAGAACATCAGTGCAAGCGTTCCGATTTTCAGGCGGCGCGCCTTTTCACTGGTATACCAGATCACGGTTGCTGCAACAGCGGCAAGACATGAAATCAAAAGCGTCATGACTGTGCCTCCGCATGCATCGGGAGCGCAGTCTTTTTGCGCTTCTGCATCCGGCTGACCACCGCGCACATACATCCCCAGACAGCCGTGACAAGCAACGCCATCGCGACGCCGGATGTCGCCATTTCACGGAACATCGCCGCACGTTCTGCAGCATCCGCAGCGGCAGTCAGGAACGGGAAGAACGGTGTCACTTCACCGTGCCAGATATGCTCAAATGCGAGCAGCGCAGAACCGCCCCAGAGCAGCTTGTTCAGCCAGCCCAGCTTCTCAGAAAGCGGGATTGCGGCGGTATCGCCTGCGGGAGCAGCTGCTTCGTGTTTCTTCACACATTTTGCTGCGATTGTCGTGACGATCGCCTCAGTTGTCGGTACAATAAAACATGCCATAGTTATATCCTCCTTATTATATGCCGTTTCCGGCATGAATACCATTGTTCAGCGCCTCATTCAGGCTGCCGGTGCGGTAGCCGTTCAGATCAAGGCAGACATAGCGGAAACCGATTGTTTTCAATTTCGCAGTCACCTGCTCACCTTCAGAAACCATACGTTCAAAATCATCGGGCAGCACTTCAATGCGTGCAATATCGCCGTGAATCCGAACACGAACCTGCCGGAAACCGAAATCGAGCAAAAATCGCTCTGCCTGTTCCGCCATGCCGAGATTCTCTGCTGTGATCAGATCCCCATACGGGATGCGGGATGCAAGGCAGGCAAAGGATGGCTTCTCCCATGTGGGAAGCCCCATTTCCTTTGAGAGCAGGCGGATCTCCTGTTTGGTCAGTGAGACCTCGCGCAGCGGGCTGCAAATGCCGAGCTCCGCAATCGCCTGCATGCCGGGGCGGTAATCTCCGAGATCATCCAGATTGGATCCCTCTGCAATGCAGCTGATCCCGTTTTGTGCGGCGATCTGCTGAATCTGACTGAAAATCAAGCGCTTGCACAGATAGCAGCGGTTCGGCGGATTCTGTATAATATTCGTATCATGCAGTACATCCGCATGAAATACGATCTGCCGGATTCCGCGGTTTCTGCTGAATTCCGCAGCATCGGATTGTTCACGGCGCGGAAAGAATGCAGAATCTGCTGTCACCGCAATGACACGTTCGCCTAACACAGCATGTGCAGCGGCAAGTAAAAACGTCGAATCCACACCGCCGGAGAAAGCAACCGCAGCACTTTCGTAAGACCGCAGCAGCGTCTCGAGCGCATGATATTTCCGGTGCGCATCATTCATAGAATCACCCCATGATAAAAGTATAGCATATTATCATGAAAAAGTCAATTTCATCCTGCATATTTCTCATATTTCTGCCAATCATATACATCGAAAGCGGCAGCACGCCGCTCAGACCGGTGGCGGGAATCCGCATCGCGCCGGTCTGCCTCCGTCGCGGAATATGGTGAACGAAATGAAAGATCAGAATGCACCGCTTTGGCGAAACGGTCAGACGCCTTCCTCAAGCGATCAGTCCGGCACACAGAATGACGCAGAGCGTCAGGCTCAGCAGCAGAACCAGAAAAGCGAACAGAACAAGCGCAGCCACTAAAAAGAACAGCACACGCCGAATACGCGTGTGCTGTTTCATTTCAGTTATAATGGAGCGATCAGCCGATCACACGGATGCGGATGACACCGTCAATTGCCTTCATCGTCTCAGCAATTGCAGCAGCATCTGCGCCGGTCACGTCGATCATGGTGTAAGCGTAGTCCTTGCGGCTTGCATTAACCATGTTCTCGATGTTGCCGCCTGCCTCGCTGATCGTCTTGGTCAGAGAAGCGATGACAGCCGGAATGTTCTTGTGCAGGATGCAGATCTTCTTGCCGACTGCGTTCATCTCAGCATTCGGGAAGTTCACGCTGTTCTTGATGTTGCCGTTCTCGATGTAGTCAACGAGCTCCTTGGCAGCCATTGCAGCGCAGTTGTCCTCAGCTTCTTCGGTAGATGCGCCGAGGTGCGGGATTGCGATGACACCTTCCATACCTGCGGTCTTTGCATTCGGGAAGTCAGTGACATACTTGCGGACCTTGCCGGACTTCAGAGCAGCCTCCATTGCCTCATCATCGACCAGAAGGTCACGGGCAAAGTTCAGAATGATCACGCCGTCCTTCATCATTGCGATGGTGTCAGCATTGATCATCTTCTCGGTTGCAATGTTCGGATCAGCGTTCTTTACGAGCGGTGTGTGAACACTGATGATATCGCAGTTCTTGAAAATCTCCTCGCGAGTCTTTACATGGTGGATCGCACGGGACAGATTCCATGCAGCCTCAACGGAGATATACGGGTCGCAGCCGTAAACTTCCATGCCGAGGTGAATTGCAGCGTTACCGAGCGGACCGCCGATTGCGCCCAGACCGATGATGCCGAGCTTCTTGCCCTTGATCTCAGTGCCTGCAAACTTGGACTTGCCTTTTTCGACAAGCTTTGCGACGTTCTCGTCATCCTTCACAGTCTGCACCCAGTTGATACCGCCGACGATATCACGGGAAGCAAGCAGCATGCCTGCCAGAGCGAGCTCCTTCACGCCGTTTGCATTTGCACCCGGGGTGTTGAAAACAACAACGCCGTTCTCAGCAGCTCTGTCAAGCGGAATGTTGTTGACACCTGCACCTGCTCTTGCGATTGCGAGCAGATTGCTGCCGAACTCCATCTCGTGCATAACAGCGGAGCGGACGAGAATCGCATCCGGATTCTCAAAGGTATCTGCAACCTGATAGTTCTCGCCAAGCTCAGCGAGACCGACCGGGGAAATCTTATTCAGTGTCTGAATCTGATACATGGGAAAGACATCCTTTCATCAAAATATAGATAATACGAGAAAATTAAGCGTTTTCAGCCTCAAACTTCTTCATGAACTCGACGAGCTTCTCAACGCCCTCGAGCGGCATTGCATTGTAAATAGAAGCACGCATACCGCCGACGGTTCTGTGACCCTTGAGGTTCTCGAAGCCTGCAGCCTTTGCCTCAGCAACAAACTTCTTGTCGAGCTCCTCGTTGCCGGTGATGAACGGAACGTTCATGAGGGAGCGATCCTTCTTCTCAACGGTGCCCTTGAACAGCTTGCTCTGATCGAGGAAATCGTAGAGGATCTTTGCCTTCTTCTCGTTATGAGCCTTCATGCCCTCGAGGCCGCCCATCTTCTTGATCCACTTGAAGACCTTGCCGCAGATGTAGATGCCGTAGCAGGGCGGAGTGTTGTAGAGGGAATCGTTCTCAGCCTGAATCTTCCAGTCGCACATGGTCGGGGTCTGCTTGAATGCAGGACCGTCAGCGATCAGATCCTCACGGACGATAACGATCTGGACACCTGCAGGGCCGACATTCTTCTGAACGCCGCCGTAGACAACGCCGTACTTGGAAACGTCGATCGGCTCAGAGAGGAAGCAGGACGAAACATCAGAGACAAGGATTTTGCCCTTGGTGTTCGGCAGCTGCCAGAACTTGGTGCCGTAGATAGTGTTGTTCTCGCAAATATAAACATAGTCAGCATCTTCCGGAATATCGAGATCGGAGCAATCCGGAATGTAGGAGAAGGTCTTATCAGCAGAGGATGCGACACGGACGACCTCGCCGTACTTCTCAGCTTCCTGCGCAGCCTTCTTTGCCCACTGACCGGTGATGATGTAAGCAGCCTTGCCGTTCTTCA
>CAMKLV010000002.1:0-107505 GCA_946413695.1 uncultured Ruminococcus sp.
AATGACAAGTCCGCCGCCCCTTGCC
Source organism: uncultured Ruminococcus sp. (assembly GCA_946413695.1). Lineage (GTDB taxonomy): Bacteria > Bacillota > Clostridia > Oscillospirales > Ruminococcaceae > Firm-04. Next base: position 26 of record CAMKLV010000002.1, read on the forward strand.
TCGATCGCAAGCTGTAAGCGGCTCTTGAATGACAAGTCCGCCGCCCCTTGCCTCGATCGCAAGCTGTAAGCGGCTCTTGAATCCCGTTTTTGCGAGCATTTCAGAAATATGCCGTTTTACCGTGCTTTCCGACATATAAAGCTGTTCGCCGATCTCCTTATTGGATGCGCCCGACATCAGCGCACGCAGCAAAGCCGTTTCTGTGTCCGACAGCTCCGTACTGACGATATGCCCGAACCGGATCGCGGGCATTGTTTCGGGGTAAACGGATTCGCCTGCCATTGTCCTGTCCATGATCTCCAGAAGCGGCTGTTCCTGCACTTCCTTGTACCAGAAGCTCTCCACGCCGATCTCCTTTGCCCTGTCGATGTAGGAACTTTCCGGCATAGAGGTTACGAGCAGAATCTTCACTTCGGGACGCTCCTGCTTGATCTGCTTTGCCGCATCGAGACCGTCTTTGCCGAGCCCCAGAACAACATCCATCAGCACAAGGTCGATCTTCTGTTCCAGGCAGCTCCGGACAGCTTCCTCCGCTGTCTGTGCCATGCCTGCGATCTCATAATCCGGCGAGCTGTTTACCGCCGTTTCAAACATCTGACGAACCATTTTCTGGTCATCGACGATCAGTATCCTGTATGCCATTTCAGTATTCCTCCTTTGGTTTCTCCGGCAGATGCAGGATCATTTCAAACTGCGGAGAGCTGTTTATCGTCATTGTACCGCCGATTGCTTCTGTCCTGCGCCTGAGATTTGCAAGTCCGCCGGATTCTTTCACAGGCGCGCGGGGCGGTGTGCCGTTGTTGGTAAAGCGCATCACATAGCCCTCCGGCGTTTTCTCAATCGAAACAAACGCCGTATCACCCTCAGCATGGCGCAGGACATTGGTGACATGAACGGTGATCGCCGTATCCGCCACAGAGATCAGCGTTTCATCTTCCGGCAGTTCACCGCTCAGCTCGATGCGGATGCCGAGACTGTCTGCGTGTGTCAGGCTGAAAAAGCACGGCTCCTGCCAGCTTTCCCGTTCTTCATTCTTCAGCAGCGCGGTATTTCTCCGCCACAGCGAGAGCATCTCCTTTGTGTCCGTCTGATCGGGCACGGTGAGGAAATGTCTTGTCATCAGCAGCATTTTGCCGAAGCTGTCGTGAATTTGTATTTTGATCTGCAGGGTTTCCCTGTCCATGGTGACAAACTGTATTACAGAGTTCAGTGCTTTCAGGCGTTTGTTGATGTTCAGTACCTTTTTCTGCTTTTCACGCAGTTCCTCCGTCAGGCGGTATTCCCGTGTGACATCAAAGGCGAGCAGTTCGTGGATCGTCCTGCCGTCCAGCGTATCTTCACGGTGAACAAAGCTGAGCGCCGCACCGTCCTCTGTGCGGAGAATGGGTACTTCCTTGCCGAAGAAAACGATTTTCTGAAATTCGTCTGCATCCATGATGCCGCTGCCTGTCAGTTTGCAGGCGATGCTGTTCATACGGCGATTCGTCAGCTTTGTCAGCCCGCCGTCCCAATAAAAGCAGATACCGACCGGCAGCTCGTCCATGCATTCCTTGACAGACATCAGCGTCAGGCTGCGGTTTCTTGTCCGGATACAGCTTAATATCTCCAGAACGGCAATGCCGGTCAGCACAAGGGCGGTCAGCAAAAGGGCAGCAGGCTTTTCGAGATACGCTCTGTTATGATATTTCAGATGATCCATCAATAGCTGTGACAGCAGAAGCGGAACAAGCATTTCCGCCACAGAAAGCACGATACGGCGCAGTTTTCCGTCCAGCAGCAGATGCAGAATGACCGTCAGGAAGAACGCAAAGAGACACAGGATCAGCCAGAGCGTCAGAGCCCCGAGTATGTTATCCATTGGCTGCACCTCCTGCGGAAAGAATGATATGCTGAATATCATCCTCGGTATAGGATGTGAGCTTCAGTTGCGGATGATAAATTTGAATGCTGTCGGTGATAATTTCACTGTCTGTTTCGATCGACAGCAGGACATTTTCATCGGGCACGATTTTCACGGAAAGGGCGCCGGCGGAATCAGTCACAGCCTCGATCACCGCCTCAAACACATCGTATGCTGTGATGATCTTTCCCGATGAGATCTCCCTTGCATCGCCGCCTGTCAGCTCGCAGACGATACCGAGCGCCCCGATCTGCTCCATGCTTTCCCTGACGGAGAAATACAGCTCGTCCGTTGACATGGTGCGGCTGCGGTCGGCGGCAAGCATGAGGTTTGAACACCGTTTGACATAAGTTCCGTACAGCAGACAGCGCTTCATTTTCTGCGCAAGCCCGCCGCTGCCGTTCATGATCTCATCTATTCTGACAAGCTGCGGGTGCGTGTGGTGCGCGATCTTGTCATAGAGCCTGTTCTGCGTTTCATATTTGACCTTCTCGGCGAGAAAACGGTTTTCTTCCTCGATCAGATCATTTTCGTCTGCGATCTGCTCTGTCAGGTCCGCAATGTCGCTGTTGAGCCGATTCAGGGCGGAGATGTCCTCACTCCATGTGACGCTTCCGCCTTTGATCTTTACGGTCTTGCGAATGAAGTCGGCATTTCCCGTGGTATCGATGTAATCTCCCGAACGGTATACTGTTTTTCCGTCAGCACTTTCCATTTCCGCATTGATATGTGTGATCTCAAAGAGCCTGTTGTAGCCCGTGTTTGAGGGGATCAGCCCGATCCGGATGCAGCCTTCCCACAGTCCTATATACAGCGCAAGATAGATCTCCTGAATATTGTAGAGGCTGATTCCAAGTATATGCGGTGAGCTTCCGCCGCAGATATAGTAAACGATGACCAGCACCAAAGCAGCCGCTGCCGGAATGATCGGGATATACCATTTTCTGCGGCACTGCGACAGCTTGCACTTTTTGATGAGCAGAAGGAACGAACCAAGCGTAACAGCGAATGACCATACAAATATGACATAGTAGAGCCAGTGATAACCGGTATGTTCACTGCCGTCAGACACTTTAGCGAATGAAAGTGCAAAGTGGTGGATGTCGTTTGTCAGAACGCTGAGCATCAGAAGTCCTGTTATGCCCCAAAATAGTTTTATGTATAAGGGCATATCAACCTGTTCATCACGGCTGACATATTCTGCGGCGCTCAGCGAAAGCATGGGCAAAGCAATAAACGAAATATAGAACAAGTAATACGTATAGCGGTCAGCAAGAGCGGAATGCAGAAACAGCATCCACCGGCAGATCCGGACGATAAACAGCATCAGCAGAGATACAGCGATCGCAACAATATGCCGCCGGATCCGCTTATGAACGATTCGCTGTGCAACAGATGCCCCCCACGCAATCAGGATAAAGCTGTACAAGAAAGATGCCGGGGTGTGGATACACGGCGGAACCCATGAAAACCGCGATAGGATATTTATAATGAACGAGATGAAATACACTGCTGCAAGTGCGGCAAAGTAATCCCGTTCCGTCTTTGCAATATGAAGCAATGCGCCTGCCTCCTCCGGACTTTTGTTCCATTATAGCATAATTCAGCAACGTTTTCAAGGTTTATGCAAAGATAGATCACTTGATCAGGAAAAAATGAAGCCCGCTCCGGTCATGATAACGGAACAGGTTTGTGAAGATGACAGCAAGATCGGCATTTTGCGGTTTTGAACTGTTCATAAGGTGTTCGGGCAGATGAGTTCAGTATTCCGGCTGCACTTACGCCATTTTCATGTGAGCGGCAGCACGGAGACTGCGCACAGGGGAGATTTTTCAGTCTTCAAAGCGGAAAAGCTTTGCGGCAATGCGATAGATCACCGCGGAAATCACGATGCCGCCGATCACAACAACCGGCAGCGCCCAGTTCGGGCTGTACTGTATCAGTGTCTCCGCATATCCCGCAGGCATTTCCTCGACGGCGCATTCGTAGGTGTAATCGCGGTTGAACCAGATCTGCCCGTAATAGCCGAAGGTCGAGAAGGACATGATCACGCTCGCAATCAGATTGCCCGGCGATCTGTATCCGCACACCGCACGCACAATCTCTGAAAGCACCGCGATCACAAGGATCGGGATGCAGTGCCAGAGATTCGCGTCCCTGATGAGGAAGAATGTCAGGATCATGCAGAGCCCGAGGCATGCAGCAACGCCCGGCGCCTTGATGCGGTCAAACGCCTTGCCTGCAACACCCGTGACGAGAATCGCCGCGGTGATCTGATACAGCACGAACATCAGCCCGTGAACCGAACCGAGCACGCAGACAATCACCGTCGCGATAACGTACAGCAGCATGTAAAGCAGCAGCCACAGCGCATTCTTTTTACTCCATGTGTTCATATGCGTTCCTCATTTCTTTGCAATAACCGTAATCCACGGTTTTTCGGAATGGTGATCGGTTTTCACCGCGGAGAATCCGGCTCCGGTCAGGGCAGCGGTAATCTCCTCCGGCGTATAGCATTTCATGCCGTCGATGATCTTCTCGAACTGCAGGCTTGCTTTGTCCGTGCCGTCCGATTCGTTGACGATCATGAAAACACCGCCCGGCTTCAGGATGCCCGCCACCTGTGCAAAGCATTTTGCAAGATCCGTCCAGAAATAGATAGTCTCAAAGGCTGTCGCAAGATCAAATGTCTGGTTCGGCAGTGTCAGCGCAGAGACATCACCCTGCTGCACAGTGCATCTGCCTGCGCGGATCATCTCCGCATTGTATTCCTTTGCCTTCTCGACGGAAAGCGGCGAATAATCAATCGCCGTGACCTATGCCGCCGGATATTTCTCGAGCAGCGCACCGGCATTCCGTCCGCCGCCGCAGCCGAGCTCCGCGATCTGCGCTGGCGAAAGCCCCCTGAGATGCGAGATGCCCCAGTCCGCCATTTTCGCGTGGCCGCTGTTCATGCCGTTCAGCATCATTTTGCCGAGCACGCCCTCCGGCTTTCGCGTCTGACTCACATAATTCTTAAACAGCCCCATGATGCGCCTCCCTGCCGGTTATGCAGCCGGCTTTTCTTCTTCTGCTTCCTTCGCTTCGGCATCCTCGCCGCCCTGATCGGAGCTCTCATACATTTTGTCGGTCTTGCCGATCTCGTCTGTCAGTGCATTGCCGTCGAGTGTAACATTCGCCTCGCAGCTTTCAATCACACTGTGTTCCGCTCTGCCCGCGACTGCGCCCGGTGTCACTGCGCCGACGATCTCGCCGTTCACTGTGCAGTCCACGATCTTGAACGCGGTCTCCTCTCCGTAGTAGTAGAGTCCGGTACCGATCAGTCCGCCGACATGCGTCGCGCCGGAGACATTCATCTTTACGGTTACATTGCAGTTTTTGATGATGCCCGGATATTCGTGTGTCTCGACGCCCTCGGTCGCCAGTGCGATATCGCCGACCGAATGCGTGCCGCTGTAGCCGCAGAGTCCGCCGATTGCGTGACCGCCCTTTGCTATGGTAATCTCGACATCCGCGGTGCAGTCGGTGACGGAATCCATCATCTCAAGGCAGCCCGCAATGCCGCCCAGACCGACCGGCTCATTGCCCTCTGCGATAATCTTACCCTTTGCCGTGCAGTTTTCCATTGTGCCGCCGAAGCTGCCGCCGATGATCAGACCGCCGCACTCTGCAACGTCGCACTGCACGATTCTGCCGTCGGAGAAATCATTGTCGCCGAGCACGCGGATGGTTGTGCCGTCCACTTTGCAGTTGTAGACATGCTTCGTCGAGCCGCCCGTGATGCCGCCCGTTGCATTGACGCCCGCGACCTCATTCTCGCCGGTCAGTGTGACATCGTGGATTTCGCCCATGTTGTAGCCGACAACCGCGCCGATTGCCATCGAATATGTATCTGTGCAGTGAATCTGAATGTTCTCCGCGGTCAGATTCTTCACCTCGCCGAGGTTCATGCCGATGATGCCTGCGCCGCAGATCGGCGTGTTGCTGTCGAAGGTCACATTGGAGATTGTGTATCCCTGACCGTCGAACACACCCTGAAACATGCAGGAATAATCGCTCATATCGTCCAGATTCATCGTGCCGATCGGGGTCCACTCCACGCCGGAGCAGTCGATATCCGCAGTCAGCAGGACGGTCTTGCCTGCCGCGCCGCCGATCGAGCCGTCCGTGACGCTCTGTGCAAATGCAACCAGCTCCTCTGCTGTCCCGATCTCGATGGTATCGGATTCCGCTTCGGATTCAGATTCGGATTCTTCGGAAGATTCCGCGCTTGTTTCAGCAGAGGACTCTGCCTCTGTCTCAACCGCAGAGGTCTCCGCGGATGATGCCGAATCCGCAGTGCTGCTTGTCTCGCCGCATGCACAAAGGGCAATGCCCGATGTCAGCGCAAGTGTCAGTGCCAGTAATTTCTTCATGAAAGTTCCTCCTAAAGATGCTCTATATCAATTAGCCTTAGCTAACCGATATGCAAAAGAGATGCCCGTTTTCACGGGCGCAGTAATTGATCCCAGCCGCAGGCAAAAAAGTTCTGCAGCTGCACAAAATAGGTCATGGCTTCATCCTTGGGCATATTATGCCGAATGAACTCGAAAAATCCGTGGATGAACGAGCTGCAGAGCAGGTGAATGAGCTGCGGTGCCGCCCTGCCGGAACGGAGCACATCATTTCCGGTGTGCGCGATATACAGCAGCGTATAGTGCTCCTCAATCTCGACGAGCTCATCGACATAATGTGCATATCCCGTGCCCTCGCTGCAGCAGATCAGCAGCCTGAACGCATCCAGATTGTCATACATATAGTCAATGATCGTGCGGATATACCGCCGGTACACCGCATCGAAATCCTCGTCATGAAACAGCTGCTTCTGCTCGTCAACCGGCTTTTCATGATAGCTTGCCATAAAATCCCGGAACATTGTTTTCAGCGTTTCCGCCTGTTCCGAGACAAGCGCCGCAAAGAGCCCTTCCTTATCCCCGTACCTTGTATAGACGGCGCGCGGCGAGGTACCGGCATTTTCCGCGATCGTTCGCAGAGAGGCGCCGGTAAAGCCGTTTGCAAGGAACTCCTGCATCGCGCACGCGGTCAGTTTCTCTGTCACACCCGGAGTACGATTCGCCATTTGATTTCTCCAATCCGAAACAGTGTTGCGCAACAACGTTTCAAATAATAGCACAAAGGAAACAGATTGTCAATTGTTTCCGCAAACTTTTGTGATCCTGCACATAAAATCGCGTATCGCGGTGCAAAATTCTGCACGCAGTCCCCTGCTATTTACCGGAGCTGCTCGCAGAACGCCTTGATCTTCCGGTCATTTTCAGGATCGGGCTTCGTCTTCGGATCGAGCAGCACAAGTTCCGATTCGAGCGTCTCAATGCCGAGCTCGCCTTTCAGCTTGATGAACGCCTTATCCGCGCCGCCTGCCGTCTGACATGCCACTGCGGCGATCTTTTTGCCGCTCAGATTGTTTTCGCGGATGAATGTCCGCAGCGGCGGTGCGATCGTGCTCGCCCAGACCGGAAATCCGAAGATGATGCGGTCATAGGCAGCGGCATCGAAGGTATAGGGCTGCAGCTTCGGTGTCTCGGACATCACGGCGCTTTTGCCGCCCCAGACCAGCTTGCTGACCTTGCCCGTCGGGTAGGCTTTGACCGGAATCAGCGGCAGCACATCTGCGCCGAGCTGCGCTGCAATTGCGTCCGCCGCATAGGCGGTGTTGCCCTCGAGCGAATAATATACGATAATGGTTTTCATATGTGATTCTCCTTCTGCCGGTGCATCCGGCGGTTGTTATACGGATTTTCCCTCTGCCGCCGCCCGCAAAACCTGCGCGGTATTCCGGTTTTTGCGCGGACTTGCGTTGATTGCTGCAATACTCATAATCCACCTCATTCAGCATACATCTATTCTACCATAAGTTTGCAAAAAAAGCAATGCCAAAAGCGCAGACACCGGAATGCCTGCGCTTTTGAAACAAAGATTTAATTGAGACAGATCATCGAGAAATCGGAGATTGTGTATGTTCCGACGCCCTTATCCAGACCGATCAGGAATTTGACATTCGGATCCGACTGCGTCATGGTGACGGTATCGGTGATCGTCTGCGCATTCGGCGTGAATGTGTGATCCTGATAGTAGTAGCTCTTGTATTCGCCGGTGCCCTGCTGGAACATCGAATAGGTATTGATGTTCTGGCTGGTGCTGATCTTATAGGTCATGCGGTAGGTCTTGCCCGCCTGCAGCGAGACCGTGCTGCTGCTGACCTGCGCATACTGACCGGTGCGCGTGACATTGACCGTGACGCTGCCGTCATCGTTGTATTCGATCGAGCCTGCGCCGTCATTCATCCAGATGCTCCAGCCGAACTGGTCGATCATATTCGGATCATCCTGCCAGTTATCCGGAATGCCGCAGAGCAGGTTCAGATGATGCAGCGCATATCTGCCGCGGTTCTGATAGAAATTGCGCAGAATCTTGACATTGCTGTTAAAGCTTGCGCCGATGTTGAATCTGCGGTAGGTATCGTTTGTCGCATCCCTGAGCGCCGCCGCGAATTCGTCGATCTTTGCGGAGACCGCTGCGGAATCGAAATTCTCCTTCGCAATCGTCTGATAGCGCGTCCGGAACTGTGTTTTGAAATCAGAATTCTGCATCAGTTTGAAGAACAGCGAACCCATGCTGGTCATCTCGCCGGAGCGGTCCATATCCTTGAAATAATCGCGCCTTGCCGCGCACTGCCCGTCATAGCCGGAGGAATACTCCGTATCAAAGAGCAGGAATCGCCATTTGCCGTCTGCGTATGCGTTGGCAGCATCCGTTTCATCCGCGCGCCAGATCATCCAGTTATTGTTGTTGATCATGCAGTCCCAGTTGACGATATAGCTTTCAAATGCGACAAAGTCAATGAAGCCGTCAATGTCGATTGTATCACAGACGCGCCTGTAGTTTGCCGCATTGCCCATATCCGCGGACATTGCCCAGCTCCAGAACTGCCGATAGCTCTGGTATGTGGATTCGAGACCGGAATACTCCTTGCCGTTTTTGATCGTGGTGACATTATCCGCATCGACATGATAATGCGATTCGATATAGTTCTCGTCGAGCTTTTCCTGCATGGTGTATGCGCCCCAGAATTCGCCGTCAAGGAACACGATGTAATCCTGCTTTGCCTGTCTGCCGAGTGCCAGACCCTCCGCAAGCGACTGGTTCAGATCATCACGGAACCGGCAGTTGTCATAGCCGTTGCCGCCGTTGCGGATCGTGACCTTTTTGTATTCCTTGATCTTGGTGCCGTCGGTATCGCGCGCACCGCCCTCAAAGAAATCGTGCTGCATCTTGTTCGAGCCGTATTCGCGCCGTGCATAGAAGGTCATGCTCTTTTGCGGAAAGGCGGTGGACCAGTTGCCGGAAATGCGCACACCGACATCCTCTGTATACTTGAGCTTGCCCTGCTCGAACACCTGAATATTGCAGGGGCGCTCCCACTCCTTGCCTTCCATGTTGTAGTTTGTGGGATTGTCGCAGCTGCCGAGATCGAGATTCGGATCAAAGCTGCCGCTGTGTTTCCACCGGTCATACTGATTGCCGATGACATAGATGCCGGTATCCGGATCGAAGAAGCTGCTGCTGTCGCCCGAGATCGAGAGCACCTTCATATCTTTGTAGTAGGCAGCGGTCTTGCCGACAAAATAGCTGTTGGTCGCAACCTCGCTGAACTGTCCCTTGCTGTCCTTGCAGACCGCGCGGACGATCATGCCCTTATCGACGCTGTAATCGGGGGGCGTATAGCCGCGCAGCGAAATTTCGCGGACTGCAGCAAGCTTGTTCTGATCGCTTGTGTTGTTCCGGATGCCGATGCTGCCCTGATACTGCTTTGCCGTTGACGATGTCCGCGGATCGGAACCGTCGAGCGTATAGAGCAAGCTGCAGCCCTCTGTGCCGGAAAGCGTCAGATCAAATGCCGCATCATAGAAACCGCTCTCCTGCGAGAAGACCGGCTTTTCCACGCGGTAGACTGTCTCCGCCTCGTCATTCGATGCCTTCGGCGTCGGTTTGAGCAGCCGGAAGCTCTCCCCGATTCTGCCGTAAGTGACATCCGCGTCAAGCTCCGGCAGCGTCACGGTGTCGAGATCGCTGCCGTCCGGTGCAGTCAGATAGATGGTCTCACCGGCGGCACTGATCTTGAATGCGGCATGCAATTCGCCCGTACCCGAATCGGTATCGTCGCAGAAGATGATCAGATATTCGCCGGCAGCGAGCCTTGCGCCCTCCGGAAACTTGAATTTCCAGCGGTTCTTGTCGCCGTCCGAGACGCCGATGCCGCTGAGATCACAGGCGGAATCGCCCGCGTTGTAGAGCTCGATCCAGTCCGGCGATGAGCCGTCCGCAGCCTTGAGGGCTGTTTTGTTCGTCGAGCAGACTTCATTGATCCGCAGACCGGATGCGCCCGAGCCCGCAAAAATCTGCCGTTTCAGCAGCGTCAGATCGGCTGCATTGATTCTGCCGTCGCCGTTGAGATCGCCGCCGGATGCGCTCCTGCCCTTTGTCAGCAGATAATCTGTCAGCGCACGCACATCTGCGGCATTGACCGCGCCGCTGCCGTCAATGTCACCGGCGAGCGCAGCGTCCGCGCGCAGCGCTGCACGATCTGTCATATCCAGCGTGCCGCCCGCAGCAGAACAGACCGCCGCAAATGCACAGAGACCGGCAATCAGTTTTCTTTTCATTTCATGAACCCCCTGAAAATCATCGGATACAAACCAAAATTCTTGTATTTCTATTATAGCTTTTTGTGCACTGCCCTGCAATGTGATATCATACAGATTATATGATATATTGTGCAAATCCGGACAAGGCAGCGTTTGTGCAAATCTGACAGATTCGCTTTTGGATATTCGGCACATCGCCGAAATTCGGGAAATCCGCGATTTGATATTGACATCGTGTCAGAATTGTGCTATCATGTCTATAGTGACATCGTGTCAAAACGCAGAAAGGGGGCAATCATTTTGCCGAAAGGATCACCCGAGCTGACAGCATCCCGAAAAGAGGAGATCATCAACGCCTGTGAATCGCTCTATCAGACGATGAGCTTCAAGGAGATCACAATCAAGGAAATCGGCGCTGTCACCTCATTTACGCGCACCTCGATCTATAACTATTTCCAGACCAAAGAGGAGATTTTCCTCGCACTGATGCAGCGCGAATACGAACGCTGGACTGCAGAGCTGCTGTCAATCGCGGCGGAGCACGAAACGATCACCGTTCCGGATTTTGCCTCGGCGCTTGCGCACTCGCTCGAGCATCACGAGCAGCTGCTGAAGCTGCTTGCGATGAATCACTATGATATGGAGGAAAACTCCCGTCCGGAGCGCCTTGTCGAGTTCAAGACCGCATACGGCGCATCGCTGGATGCCGCGCGCCTCTGCCTGAATAAATTTTTCCCGCAGACCGATGCGGAACGCTTTATCTTCGTATTTTTCCCGTTCCTGTTCGGCGTCTATCCCTACACCGTCGCTACGCAGAAACAGCTCGACGCAATGGCGGATGCCGGTATTCAGTTCAAAATGCACAACATCTATGAAATCATTTATTCCTGCGTGATGCAGCTTCTGGGAGGTACAGCATGAAATACACAAAGCTCGGCAATTCCGATCTGAACATTTCCCGCATCTGCATGGGATGCATGGGCTTCGGCGATGCACAGAAAGGTCAGCACTCATGGACGCTCGATGAGGAACATTCCCGCGAGATCATCAGGCGCGGACTGGAACTCGGCATCAATTTCTATGATACCGCAATCGCGTATCAATCCGGCACAAGCGAGCAGTTTGTCGGCAGAGCCCTGCGCGACTTCGCAGAGCGCGATGAGGTTGTTGTCGCGACGAAATTCCTGCCGCGCACCCCTGCGGATATCGAAGCAGGCATCAGCGGACAGGCGCATATCGAGCGGATGATCAACAAGAGCCTTGCAAATCTCGGCATGGACTATGTCGATCTCTATATCTATCACATGTGGGACTGGAACACCCCGCTCTATGATATCCTCGACGGGCTCAACCGGATTGTCAAAGCCGGAAAAGCGCGCTATATCGGCATTTCAAACTGCTATGCTTGGCAGCTTGCAAAGGCAAATGCACTCGCTGAAAAAGAGGGCTTTGCGAAATTCGTCAGCGTGCAGGGGCACTATAACCTGATCTTCCGTGAGGAGGAGCGCGAAATGGCAATGCTCTGTGCCGAGGACAACATCGCGATGACGCCTTACAGCGCACTCGCCAGCGGCAGGCTCGCAAGACTCCCCGGCGAAACATCCAAGCGCGCCGAGGAGGACAGCTATGCAAAATTCAAGTATGATGCCACAAAGGAGCAGGATGAAGTCATCATCCGGCGCGTGGCGGAGCTTGCGGAAAAGCACGGCGTCTCCATGACAGAGGTGTCGCTTGCGTGGCTGCTGACAAAGGTCACGGCGCCGGTTGTCGGTGCGACAAAAATGCACCATATCGAGGGCGCGGCAAAGGCAGTTGATCTTGCGCTGACCGCCGAGGAGGCCGCCTATCTCGAGGAGCCCTATATCCCCCATGCGCTTGCAGGCGTCATGGCACAGAACAAACCCGCAAACAAAGATGAAAAGCATGTCTGGTCTACAGGCAGCCAGAAGCTCTGAGAACGTGCTGAATCATGTATCGCTGCGCGATGAATCATAATGGGGCTCCGCCCCATACCCCGCCAGAGGCATGGCGCGCACTCGGGGACGCATACAAGGCGGGCAAGCGCCGTGCAATCGGCATCTCGAACTTTCTGCAGGGCGATGTGGACAGTCTCCGGGAGACGGCGGAAATCAAACCGATGGTCAATCAGGTGCTCTGCCATATCTCCAACTCGCCGCTTGACCTGATCGACTACTGCACCGCAAAGGGCAACGTCATGGAGACGTACTCCCCTGTTGCGCACGGCGAGGCAATGAAGAATCCCAGGATCGCGGAAATGGCTGCAAAATACGGCGTCAGCGTGCCGCAGCTCTGCATCCGCTATGATATCCAGCTCGGCATGCTCGTTCTGCCGAAAACTGCAAATCCCGCACACATGAAATCCAATGCAGATGTGGATTTCGTGATTTCGGATGCAGACATGGAGACACTGAAAGCAATCCCGCATATCGAAAACTACGGCGAACACAGCTTCTTCCCCGTGTTCGGCGGAAAATTCTGAGGAGGACAGTATCATGAGTGAAAAAATCGTACAGACAGCGGGCAGAGAGCAGCTCGGCGCATTTGCCCCGATGTTCGCGCATCTGAATGACGATGTGCTGTTCGGCGAAGTATGGAACGAGCAGGCGATCGACGTCAAGACAAAGTGCATCATCACGGTTGTCTCGCTGATGGCATCCGGCATCACGGACAGCTCGCTTTCCTATCATCTGCAGAACGCCAAGGCACACGGCGTCACAAAGGAGGAAATCGCTGCAATCATCACGCATGCAACGATGTATGTCGGCTGGCCGAAGGGCTGGGCGGTGTTCCGGCTCGCAAAGGAGATCTGGAACGAAGCTGCTCCTGCACTGACCGAAAAAGACCGCTATCAGAACACGATCTTTTTCCCGATCGGCGAGCCGAATCCCTACGGCGCATATTTCGTCGGACAGAGCTATCTGGCACCGGTTTCGACAGAGCAGGTTTCGATCTTCAATGTCACCTTTGAGCCTGCCTGCCGCAACAACTGGCATATCCACCACGCAAAGAGCGGCGGCGGTCAGATGCTGATCTGTGTCGGCGGCAGGGGCTATTATCAGGAATGGGGCAAAGATGCCGTCGAGCTGACGCCCGGCACGGTGATCAATATCCCTGCAAATGTCAAGCACTGGCACGGTGCTGCGCCGGACAGCTGGTTCTCGCATCTGGCAATTGAAATCGCTGGCGAGGAGGCATCGACGGAATGGTGCGAGCCCGTCTCCGATGCAGAATACGGTAAGCTGAAATAACCGTTCCGCGCCGCCGGAACAGAAACGAGGTTCCGTATGAAAATTGTGATCCTGATGGGCAGCCCGAACCCGAACGGCTCCACGGCCATCCTTGTGCAGAGCTTCAGAAAGGGCGCTGAGGAGCGCGGGCACAAGGTCGAGGTCATTGATGTGTGCAGTCTGGAGATTCACCCTTGTACCGGATGTATCGCCTGCGGCTACGAGGGCGACTGCGTGCAGGATGATGACAGCCGCATCGTCCGGAAGGCGCTGCTGACCGTCGCATGGAACGCCGACAACCGGACGTTCGAGGCGCTCGAAGCGCACTATAAAACGCTGGTGCGCTATATTCATCTGACGGATATGGGCATGGTGCTTGGATACGGCTGCAGCACGCCGGATATGACGAAATCCGGCAGCTATCCGGAGCGTGCGTATCAGCTCGGCAGATCGCTGTGAGTGCCCGCCGTTTTTCATATGCATAAAACAAAGCCGCTCCAATCAGACAATGCATCTGACCGGAGCGGCTTGATTTTATCGCAAATTCAAAACACGGTGCGGAATCACATCACTTTTCCGTTATTTCCGCTCGTTCGGACCGGGGACAATGGTCAGACCGGGACCGCCCTGCGGACGCGGGCCGGAAGGTCCTGCGCCGCCCTGCGGGGGCGTCTGGCGCTGAATCGCCTGACGTTCCGTCTGCTTGCCGACAAACTGGTCATTCCGGATCTGCAGCTTCAGGCTGCCGGGGTTCACATAATCCGAAGCCTCATGCTTCTGCACAACAGAGTGAAGCTGTGAGAGCAGGCTTGCCAGCACAATGCCGCCGACAACCAGCCCGATGATCAGCGGGATCAGAAATTGCATATTCACAGCCTCCTTTTATTGCAGCAGCATGCCGATCAGGTAACTGATGACGGTCACGGCGGCGGTTACGGCGAGGAAGATGCCCCACGCCTTGCCCTTATCCGAAGGCAGATTGCCGACAAATTTGCCGCTCTGCCCGTTCATCGCAAAGGTATACTTCTGCCCGTTCCATGAGGTATTGAGCAGCCATACCGGATACAGCGCATATTTCGTCTGACCGTTGCGGAGCTGGATGCTGCTGCCCGCAGTCTCGACGGAATCATAGCCCTGCACAGTCTTGCGGAACTCGTTGATTGTGCTCTGCCGGATGCGCTCGTTTGCGCGCTCGACGCTCTTTTCCGCATCGACATCGTAGCGGTCGGCAAGATAGCCGGAGAGGAACGCCGTCTGGAACGGAACCGCCTGCTTGAAATCAAACGGCTCGAGCGACTCCATCATGGTATCATCCATCTTCTCGGAGCCGTCCACAGGGACATTCGAGAATGAGATGCCGCCCTGTCTGCGGACATGGAAATTGCTCGTTTCCACATACTGGAAATTCTGGTCGCTCCAGCGGCGGATCTTCTTTGCACGGTAGCGGATATCCGCATCGACCTCCGCATCAAACAGCCACACGGGGACATAAACGCCCTTGATCTCGTCAATGTGATTCTGGCTCTTAAAGACCTTCGGGAGCAGCGGCTTGCCCTCCATATGCTTGAGCAGTGCCGCCTTTGCCGCCTCTTTGTCGAGCTTGAACGGAATCACGAGATCCGGCTTGAGATCGCCGGAGAACTGTCCGGTCATGATAACCGGATTGTCGCAGTACGGACACTTGGACGCAGCCGTTGTCTCATCGGCGACCACCTCACCGCCGCAGGACTGGCATTTGTAGATGCGCAGACCCTCTGCTTCGCCCTGCTCCCAGTCGCTGCCTGCTTCGGAATCCCAGTTCATTTCGGATTCCGGCAGCGCCTCATTGAGCTGTTCGTCGGTCGCCTGCAAAGTTGCAAGATCGAATTCCGAGAGACAATAAGGGCATTTCATCTGCTGCGAATTGCTGTCGAACTCGATTTTTGCGCCGCAGCTCGGGCATTTGTATTCGATCAAATCAGCCATTGGTTGATTCCTCATTTCTATACAGATAAAACCGGGCAGGATTGACTCCCGCCCGGTCTTTCAGCATCAGATTACTGTGCGTCGCTCTCGTCAAAGATATCGCCGCACTCCGGGCAGAACTTCGGCGGATTCATCGGGTCCTCCGGTGTCCAGCCGCACTTGTCGCACTTATAGAGCGGTGCGCCTGCCGGCTTCTTGCTTCCGCAGTTCTGGCAGAATTTGCCGGTGTTGACTGTTCCGCAGGAGCAGGTCCAGCCCTCTGCCGGTGCAGGCTGCGGAGAGCCGCAGTTCTGGCAGAACTTGCCGGTGTTTGCGGTGCCGCAGGAGCAGGTCCATGTATTGGCTGCCGGTGCTGCTGCCGGAGCCGGAGCGGGTGCCGGTGCCGCAACCTGCTGCTGCTGACCCATTGCAAAGAGCTGACCCGGATTGACTCCGCCGCCCATGCCCTGCACCATGCCCATGCCCATGAAGGCATTGACAGCGCCGCTGGTATTCTTTGCAGCATCCTGCATTGCCTGGGACTGTGCCGTGACAAGCGATGCAGCTGCCATATTCGGATCGCGGTTGATCGCTGCACGCTGTGCCTGCTTGATCATATCCTCGTCTTCCTTCGGAATGGTGACGGAGTTGATCGTAATGTTGGTCAGCGTAATGCCGCGCTCTGCGAGCCACTGATCCTTCAGTGCCTCGTTCATTGCGTCACGCAGCTCATTGGTATGACCGGGCAGTGCGCTGTAGCGGATGCCCAGCTCGGAGATCTTTGCGAAAGCCGGCTGCAGTGCAGTCAGGAACTCGCTTCTCATCATATCGAGCAGGTTGTTATCGGTGATGCGGAAAAGCTCGGAGGTATTGCCAGCGACCTTGGTGTAGAACAGGATCGGGTCGGTGATGGTGAACTGATACATACCGTTGCAGCGGACGGAAACATCAATATCAAGCCCGATGTTGTTATCCACGACACGGAACGGAATCGGATTCTGGGTGCCGAACTTGTTGCCCATGATATCCTTGGTGTTGAAGTAGTAGACACGCTGATCCTTGCCGGTGTCGCCGCCCATTGCGAAACGTCTGCCGAAGGTCTTGAAGCTCTCGATGATGCCCTTTCCGAGCTTGCCGGAGAAGATGCTCGGCTCTGTACCGATATCATACTTATATTCGCCGGGCTCTGCGCAGATCTCCATGATTCTGCCCTGCTCGACGATGATCATGCACTGACCGTCAGCAACAGCAACGATACTTCCGTTTGTGATGATGTTGTCATCGCCCTTGTTGTTGCCCTTTGTCCGCTTGTGACCTTTTGCCATCAGTACGTCTGCCGGAAGCGACTCGCAGTAAAAATATTCAAGCCACTGATCCTTCAGTGTGCTGCTTCCTGCCTGCAATGCAGCTGCAATCAATCCCATAGTAATTACTCCTTTCACATGGCGGAACGCTGTCCGCGCTGCTGTTACGAAATCTATCAGACAGTCAAAAGATAAATTTCTATTTCATTATACCATTTTTCGCCGGAATTTGCAATGATATTTTTGCAAAAAGAACGGAAACAATCTGCACAAAAATTCATTGTTAACATTAGGCAACATTCACAATCAAGATGATAGGTTGTCTATCAGAAATCAGCATTCATCCTGTGCATATGTGCATCGGATTCCTCATAAAAACGCCATGTTATTTGTGACTGTCAATCAGAAATAACATGGCGTAACAGTCTGCATCAGCGCTCCTGTATTTCAGTGCAGATTATTTTTCGCGTTCAAGGCGGAACTCGACCGAGCGCTTGAGATAGCCGAGATATTCCGCATCGCGGCACATTGCCTTTCCGATGTCATCGGAGAGCTTTGCAACCGGTCTGCCGTTGACATACTGCAGCTTGATGACGATGTTCAGCGCGTTCTCCTCGGTATCATTCGAGCAGAAGGTACCGATGCCGAAGGAGACCTTCGTCTTGTCGCAGAAGTAGTCATAGAGCTTCTGTGCACGGTCAAAATCAAGGCTGTCGCTGAACAGCAGCAGCTTTGTCTTCGGATCGACGCCGAATTTCTTATAGTGTGCGATCATCTTTTCGCCCCATGCATAGGGGTCACCGCTGTCATGACGCACGCCGGTGTAGTTGTTGACCATCGAGCGGTTGAAATCGAGCAGAAACAGATCGGTTGTGATCGTATCGGTCAGCGCGGTGCCGTTGTCGCCGTCATATTCCGCATACCAGTCCTTCATTGCGTAGTGGTTCGTGTATGCGAGCGGGATCGAGTCAATGCCCTGATACATCTGCACGAACTCATGCGCATAGGTGCCGATCGGCGTGACATTATACTTCATCGCGAGATAGACATTCGATGTACCGACGCAGTTTTTCGTCTCGGTGACGAAGCGCCTGACCACAACATCCTCCCACTCGCGGGAGAGTCTTCTGCGGCAGCCGAACTCCGCAAACTTGAATGTATAGGTGCCGTCATTCATCGCTTTGATCTTTGCATCGAGGCGCTCCTCTGCGGATCTGCGCAGGCGGTCATAATCGAACTGCATGCGGAAGTAAACCTCATTGACGATTTCCAGCAGGTAGATCTCAAACTGCATTGCGGAGAACAGCGGGCCGTCCACAACGATCTGCAGCTCACCATTTTCATCGAGTTTCGCGTTCACGTAATCGCGGATCGGGTGCCACAGGCGCAGGAATTCGACGTAATCCTTTTTGATGAAGCGGATCGAGCGCAGATAATCCAGCTCCTCTTTTGTAAAGCGAAGTGTGCAGAGGTGGTCGATCTGCTCGTTGATCTCCTGCACCATCTCCGGCGTAAAGACAACGCCCTTTGTGCGGCACTTGAAATAATACTGTCCGCAGAGATCAGTGTGCTTGTGGAAGATGACCTGATCCATATTGAATTTATACAGGTCGGTATCCAGCAGGGAAATGACAATCGGTTCGAGTTTCATAATTACTGTCCTTTCTGTTTTGAATTGAGATATCTTAGCCGCTGTAATCCGGATTCTGACGCGCAAGGCGTTTTTTCAGCTTGCGCTTTTTGCGTTTGGAAAGCGGCTTTTTGGAAAAGAGTTCAGGATGCTCACGCTTATGCTGCTCATATTGCGCTGCTGCTTCGCGGCGGCGTGCCTCCTCCTCTGCTTTCAGCGCACTGTAATAGGCATACATCGCATTGAGATCGCGGCTGAATCGTTCCGCGTCCTCTTTGCTGATCGTCTGATCCCAGAGTGGCGGACTGCCTTCAAAGCGGGCAGGTTCGCGATAGGTGACAATCGCATAGCGGTCATTGTGAATCTGCTGCGTGCGTTTGAGAATCAGGAAATCGGGGAATATTGTCATCGGCTGAAAGCCCTTGTAATCCTTATGAATCCGCTCCATAACCGCCGCGAGATTTGCCTCATTCAGCGGGAGCGGAATCAGCGCGGGACGATACGGACGGTTGATATATTCGGTAATCGTTTCCGGCTGCCTGTGCAGCTTTTCGATCCATTCCGTCCAGTACGGATTTGCGATGTCATCCTCGTAAAACAGCGGGTATTCTTTGCCGGATTCCTGTTCGCGCACCATGCAGCCGATGCCGCAGGAAACCGCTTCGGCATCGCCGTAATGAACCAGATGGACATTGTCCACCGAGCCGAGAATCGTGCCGTGGTAATACCGGATATATTCAGCTGTTGTCATAGGCATAAATCAGTCCCCCCTCGTTTTATTATACCGCAAATGCCGGTATGCGTCAAGTATGATTTTTGCAAGATCGAATGCGGCTTTCCCGCATCCGGAACCGGCGTTTACTTTTTGCGGCGCTTCGATTTCTGATCGGCAGCGCGGCGTTTCTGTTCTCTGCGCAGACATGCACGGGCTTCCGCCTCGCTGACAAATACGCCGAGATTCTCAGGACCTCTGTCCTGACCGCCGCCGTCCTCCTGATAGGCGATGTAGAACCCGTCCTTCTTTGCAACCTGATATCTGCCCATGCGTCCGTCCTCCTGCGCCGTCTGCCGCATGGCTGCTTTTTTCCGCTTCATCACTGACACCTCCTGATGTCAAAAATCATATATGCGGATGGATTACAGTCTGTCGATAAAGGTATCGCTTCGCGATTATTTATAATGGGCTCTCGCACGCTTCGCTATGAGTTTGCAAGCAAACTCACCAAACCTGCCAAAGGGATACGATCTCTTTGAAATCCCATTATCAGCAAAATGAAAGCAGGTATGTGCTTTTATCATAATTCCATAATGGGAATTCTTAAGGACCGGCAGCACCGAAGCAGGAGATTGGGGAACAGTTTGCGCAGCAATACCGTAAGTCGCCGGTTTGAATCCGTCGGAAACACTTTTTACAGAATGAATGCAGATACATTATAGGTTTTGTTTCCGTTTGTAAATCTTTGCCGGACGGTGACCCTCACCGCGGACAACCTCCTCTGTCTCCTCGACATATCCGCTGACCATACGGCGGAAATTCGCCGGCAGAACCGAGACATTCATGATCGTTTCCTGCACCTTCTGGAGCGCGGTCAAAGTGAAGGTCTCCGGCAGAAAATCGAAGATGATGTCATAGTTTTTTGCCTGTGCCCGCAGCGCGGAAAGCGCCGAGGCAATGATCGCGGCGTGGTCGAATGCGATGCCGCCGCGCTCGAGAATCCGGAACCTTGTCTGCCCGAAGTGCTGCGAGACTGCCTCCAGCACTGCATGCAGCTCGTTCTCACCATAGACAAGTGTCAGGTGATAGGTGCCGTCCTCCCCGCAGGTGAAGCTGACCTCGAACCACTGGGCATCGTCCGCGTCATCGCAGGCGGTCTGCCGGACGGATTCCTCGCTGAGGATCGAGACATAGGCATTCGAGATGATCCAGCCGCGCGGATCGCGCTCCGGTTCGCTGTAGACACCGACCGGCATGATCGAGGCGGGCTTGACGGTTGTCTCCTCGCAGAGCTCGCGCAGTGCGCATTCCTCGACAGTCTCGCCCTTTTGCAGGAAGCCGCCCGGCAGTGCCCACATGCCCTTGAACGGGTGTCCGCCGCGCCGGATCATCAGCAGAAGCAGCTTATTCTCGCCGATTGTGCGGTAGCTGACGCTTTCCCCCTGCCGGATCATGAATGCCGCGACGTCAGCCGTCACGGAAGGGCGCTCGTAATCCTCGAGTCTGTAGTTTGATAAGAATTCCTTTTCGCTGTTCATCGGTTGTCCCTCCTTGTTATTTCTATAATGATAATATCACAAATATATTATCTTGTCAAGGGGTTTTGCAGATTTTTTCAAAAAAATTTTTCCGGCAGCATAAAATCCGAAGCCCGATTTTCATAGTCCGGTCAAAAACAAAACCGCCGAAATGCAGCCAATGCGTACATTTCAGCGGTTTTCTGTTATTGTTTCACGAGCTTGACTGTCTCCGCAAAGTTTTTCGGAATTCCTTTCCGGATGACGATCACGAGCATCAGCGTGACGATCACCAGTGCAGCCGCACTGACCAGCAGCGGGCTGTGATCATGCGTGAAATTCCCGAGAAAATTCCAGACATCCGGATCAAGCTGTTTGCTCCCCAGCAGATAGAAGACCGGCAATATGACCCAGACCATCGCGGAAAGCATCGGGATGAGAACAGCGATAAACGAGAATATCCGGTAAAAGATATTCTGCACGTTTTTCCGGTAGCACAGCGCGTATATGACAGCGGCAACCATCGGCAGAACGGCACCGTTCGCGTGCATCCACAGATCGGAGAAATCGGTATAATCGCCGCCTGTGCCGCGGACATGCGCATCCCCGATAATGACAAATTCCGTGATTTTTTCGCCTGCAGAGAGCATCACAATCATATGCCCCGTCTCATGCAGAATCGTATAAAGCAGGAGCACGAGTATCGCTGAGCAGAGAATGGAAAGACTGATTTTCAATCTGATGTTTTTCATAAGATGTCCTTTCTGTGTTGTGTGGCTTGTTTTGTAGTGTGATGTGTTACTGCAGTTCCCTGATGAAGTCCGCTGCGGGTGTGCTCCGGATTACAGCCCGAGACGCTGTTCGAGCGTTTCGATCGGCATTGCACCGACCGCCTTCTTTGTGACCTTGCCGTTCTCAAAGAGCAGGAACGCCGGAATGCTGTCGATGCCGAACTTGACGGCAGGCTCTGCAGCCTCATCAACATTGACCTTGACAACCTTGAGATCGGGATATTTTGCGTCAAGCTGCTCGAGCACGGGCGCCATCATCATGCACGGGCCGCACCACGATGCCCAGAAATCCACGAGCACCTTGCCGTTTTCGTCGAGCACCTCGGCATCGAATTCGGCAGCATCTTCAATATGAACAATAGACATGTGTTTTCCTCCTTATTTTTCCTTATAGTAGAGTCGGCAGTGGCAGTAGCCCTCAAATTCCGGATCAGCGATCTGCTCGCGGAATTCGAGACACATACATCGGTTTTCTTCGGTGCGCTGCAGCCGGCAGGGACAGTAGCCTTCCTTTTTGAGCAGTCCCTCGCGGATGCGTGCGACAACCTGTTCATCCTCATTGAATCGGATTTTCACGGTTTCACGCTCCTTTATTTTTGATATCCATAGTATACCCGTGGGAATTGCCAGTATCCATATTGTAGCACAGAATTCTGCGGGTGTCAAGCAATTTCACTAAGTGTTCACGTATAATGCACACATGTATCATTCAGAAAGACAAATTTTCAAAATTGGGTATTGACAAATCACACACAATATGATAGAATAAGAACACGGACAGAGGCGCGGACTTGATGAGTCCTGCAGGATGAGGGTGCCGAACCCGTGATCTCCGGATCAGATTCCCGCAGAAAAGGCAATTCCGCCGAAGTGTCACCGAACGGCATCGGTGCTGCTGGGCGCGTACCGAACAGGTGCGTGACTGTCACACGGTATTCCGCGCGGATACCTTGTGGAGTGCTGACCGGGTTTTCGCTTTACCGGAACACAATCCGATTCCGGAGCGAATCCGTTCACCTGCTCATTGTCCGCCATACGCTGGCGGATTTTTTTCTGCCTCAGGCAATCTTGTCTGCACGGGAGCCGTGCAGACCAACTACATGAATGGAGGACTATATCTCATGAAAGAATTTCGAGTCGGCATCATCGGTGCAACTGGCATGGTCGGTCAGCGTTTTGCGCTGCTGCTTGCGGATCATCCATGGTTCAAGGTAACTGTGATGGCAGCATCTTCCCGCTCTGCAGGCAAGACCTACCGTGAAGCAGTCGGTGCAAGATGGGCATTCAAGGATCAGCCGATGCCGGAAAAGTTCGCAGACCTCGTCATCTATGATGCAGGCGCAGATATCGAGAAGATCGCTTCTCAGGTTGATTTCTGCTTCTGCGCAGTTGACATGAAGAAGGATGCGCTCCGCGCTCTCGAGGAGGCTTACGCAAAGGCAGAATGCCCGATCGTCTCCAACAACTCCGCACACCGCTTCACCGCTGATGTCCCGATGATCATTCCGGAGCTCAACCCCGAGCACCTCGAGATCATCGAAGCACAGAAGAAGCGCCTCGGCACAAAGCGCGGCTTCATCGCAGTCAAGTCCAACTGCTCCATCCAGAGCTATGTTCCGGCTCTGCACCCGCTGCGCAAGTTCGGCATCAAGCAGGTTCTCGCCTGCACCTATCAGGCAATCTCCGGTGCCGGCAAGACCTTTGAGCGCTGGCCGGAAATGGTTGACAACCTGATCCCGTATATCGGCGGCGAGGAGGAGAAATCCGAGCAGGAGCCGCTCAAGATCTGGGGTACCATCGAGAACGGCGAGATCGTCAAGGCTAAGAGCCCGCTGATCACCACGCAGTGCCTCCGCGTTCCGGTTTCGGACGGTCACACGGCTGCTGTTTTCGTCAAGTTCGAGAACAAGCCGACTGAGGAGGAGATCAAGGCTGCATGGGCAGAGTACAAGGGCATCCCGCAGGAGCTTGAGCTGCCGCACGCACCCAAGCAGTTCCTCAACTATTTCGAGGAGCCGGATCGTCCGCAGGCAAAGATCGACAGAAACCTCGAGGGCGGCATGGCAATCTCCATCGGCAGACTGCGCGAGGATACGCTCTTTGATTACAAGTTCGTCTGCCTCTCCCACAACACGCTGCGCGGCGCAGCAGGCGGTGCGGTTGAGCTCGCAGAGCTGCTCGCAGCAAAGGGTTACTTTGACTGATTCACACAAAATCCGGATAAGGGGGTGCTGATATGCGGCATGTGTTCGTCTGCCCGATGAACGATACAATTGAGATCGCGGGCATCGAAGTCTACAGTGATCTCAAGATCTACGGCGGCATCTCGTTTGATACCTACGAACCGCAGGAGGCACCCGTTTACCCGTTTGTTCCGGCATATTTTCAGGATTACAACCATCAGCGCGGACCGCTCCGCAGCTTTCTGCGCGAGCACACCTACGGTCTGAAGCCGCGGAACTATCTGCTGGCGCTGCACGATGATGCGACCGACCTCGAAGCACATGCGCTCAGTGAGCTGCTGATCGCATGCGGCGCAAAGGAAACGCTGATGGAATACCGTGCATTCCTGCTCTCCCCCGCGGAGCGCTTCATCGCGGTGACCGGTTCCAAGCGCGCGGTCACGGTGACAATGGTGCTCGGCGATCAGGATGACACCGAGCGCATGTTCATTCCGGTGAACGAGGCAGGCTTTGATGCGGTCATGGATGCGATCCATACGCTTGATCCCGATGATGCGTTGCCGGTCTACCGGTTCGGCGTCGGCGAGGAGCTGCAGAGCATCGGCAAGCCGGTGCATCCGGGTGATCTTGTCCGGAACTTTGTCAAAATGCTTTGAATATACTAGGAGCGAGAGCCATGATTCTGAGTGAAAGCCTGATCCGCGTCAGTACCGACGGAACCCCTGCGCAGATTCCGGTCACAGCGGGCAGCGTGACGCATGCAATGCTTGCCGATCTGCTGCACACCGATGTCACCGAGCGCCTGCGGGTTTCGGTCAATCCCCTGCCGGATGCAGACGGCGCCGTGCTGTGCTTCTTCATTGATGCGCGCGGCGGCGACCGTCAGCTTGCTGCGAATCCGCTCGGCACCTGTCTCTATCACACCGGATGTCCGATCTACGGCGACCTGATCTTCGCACTCTGCGAACAGGACAGCGATTCCGCCGCGGTCTCCGGATTTGACAGAACGCAGTCTGAACAGCTCCGTGCATGGCTTGAAACGGATTTTGCTGCGTTTCTGCATGAATAAACTGATTACGAAAGGATGATATAGAATGAAGCCTGTGATTTTTACCGGTGCAGCTGTTGCACTCGTGACACCGTTCAACGCGGACGGCACCGTCAACTATGATGAATTTGCAAGACTGATCGACTTCCAGATCGAGAACGGCACCGATGCGCTCGTCATTGCCGGAACAACCGGCGAAAGCTCAACCCTTTCCGAGCAGGAGCACATCGACGTCATCAGGTTTGCCGTTGAGCACACAAAGCACCGCGTCCCGATCATCGCCGGAACGGGCAGCAACGCAACCGAAACCGCTGTGATGCTCTCCAAGGAGGCGGAGGCAGCAGGCGCAGATGCACTTCTGCTCGTCACACCGTACTATAACAAGACCTCCCAGCGCGGTCTGTATGTCCACTACAAGACGATCGCGGACAGCGTCAAGCTGCCGATCATCCTCTACAATGTACCGTCCCGCACGGGTCTCGGCATTGATGTGGAGACCGCTGCAAAGCTCGCGGAGATCGACAATATCGTTGCAATGAAGGATGCTGTCGGCAACATCACCTATACCGCAAACCTGATCGAGCGCTGCGGCGACAAGCTCGCTGTCTACAGCGGCAATGACGATCAGATCGTTCCGATGATGAGCCTCGGCGCAAAGGGCGTTATCTCGGTGCTCTCGAATGTTGCACCGAAGGAAACGCATGACATGTGCGCGGCTGCGCTCGCCGGCGATTACAAGACCGCTGCGGCGCTCCAGCTGAAGTATCTCAAGCTGATCCACGCGCTGTTCATCGAGACCAACCCGATTCCGGTCAAGGAGGCTGTCAACCAGATGGGCTTCGCTGCCGGTGCATGTCGCCTGCCGCTCTACGAAATGGCGGATGAGACGAAGGCTGTCCTTGTCGCTGAGATGAAGAAGCAGGGTCTGCTCAAGTAAAAATCAGCAATGCCGTCTGGAGCAGGTATTCAGACGGCATTGCAGTATTATCACATGAAAGGAATGAAAAACATGATACGAATTGCAATCAGCGGAATCTGCGGACACATGGGCAGAAATGTCTATGCGGCGGTTTCCGAGCGCGAGGGCTGCGAAGTCTGTTGCGGCATTGATATCGGGGACGGCTCCGCATTTCCGGTTCCGGTTTACAAGACCCCTGCCGAGATGCAGGAAAAGCCCGATGTCATCATCGACTACAGCCACCCGAGCACACTGGACGGTCTGCTCGCCTATGCACAGGCAACCGGTACACCGGTTGTGCTGGCAACCACCGGCTATTCCGATGCACAGCTCGCTCAGATTCAGGCGGCATCCGCAAATGTCGCGCTGTTCTCCTCGTTCAATATGTCGATCGGCATTCAGCTCCTGATCGCGCTCTCGAAGAAGGCGGCGGCGGTGCTCGGCAATCAGTTTGATGTCGAGATCATCGAGAAGCATCACAACCAGAAGATCGACGCGCCCTCCGGCACTGCACTGATGCTCGCAAACGCGCTCTGCGAAGAATATGAGCCGAAAAAGCATCCGGTCTATGACCGCCACAGCGTCCGCAAAAAGCGTGAGATCACCGAGATCGGCATGCATTCGATCCGCGGCGGCACAATCGTCGGTGAGCATGAGGTGCTGTTCGCAGGTCCGGATGAGTGCATCTCCCTCAAGCATACGGCATCCTCCAAGCGCGTGTTCGCAGAGGGCTCCGTGAATGCTGCACTTTTCCTCGTCGGCAAAAAGCCGATGCTCTACGATATGACACATATGCTTGACGAGGCGTAAATACATAAATGGATATGAAAAGCCGCTCAATTTGCATCACGCAGAATTGAGCGGCTTTCTTTTGCCGTTTATCACTTTGTCAGGCGGTCGATGCGGCTCCTTGTATCCGCAAGAACCTCCTCCGGCGAGACACCGATGAAGTATTCGCCGTTTTCATAGAGAATCTTTCCGGCACACATGGTCAGCATGACATTCGCACGGTCGCCGTTGAGCACAAGGCTCTCGGGGATGTGGTGCGTCGGCTGGAGATTCGGCGCCTGCAGATCAATCTCGATGAGATCCGCCTGCTTGCCGACTGCCAGAACATCGCAGTCATCAAGCCCCATTGCGCGCGCAGAACCGACAGTCGCCGCGCGGAGCATCGCCGCTGCCGGAATCGCTGCCGCATCCATATGACGGAGCTTCTGCAGCACCGCACCGAGGTACATCTCACGGAACATGTCAAGCGCATTGTTCGACGCAGCGCCGTCCGTACCGAGAGCGAGATTGACGCCTTCGTTCAGTGCCTCTTTCAGCGGCGCGATGCCGCTTGCGAGCTTCGCATTCGAGGCAGGGCACGAGACCATCCACAAACCGTTGCGTTTGAACACGGCGCGATCCGCTTCATCAAACCAGACGCCGTGGAATCCGCCGCCGCCGTATTCCCAGAGCCCGATCGACTCGAAATACTGCGCGGGCGATGCGCCGTGCCGCTCGATGCACTCGCGCTGCTCCTTTTCCGTCTCACTGATATGCGTGTAGACAGGCTGCTTTTCGGCATGTGCAAGCTCTGCGACGCCGCGGTGAAGGCTCTCATCACTGGTGTATTCCGCGTGGAAGCCGAGCCGGTAGCCGATGCGCGGGTGGATGTTGCGGAACTTCTGAAACTGATCGTTCAGGCGCTCGACATCCTTTGCAGAGCCGTTGATGCTGCCGCAGAGAATGCCGCGCATGCCGCATTCAATCGCCGCCTGCACCGTGCTGTCCGGATAGAAATACATATCGAAAAACGCCGTTGTGCCGGATGCGATATACTCGAGATTTGCAAGGCGGTCAAACGCATAGACATCCTCGGCGGTCAGTCTGTCCTCATAGGGAAAGACCTTCTCAAAGAGCCATGTCTGCAGCGGAACATCCTCTGCAAAGGAGCGCAGGAACGTCATTGCCGAATGTGTATGTGCGTTTTTGAAGCTCGGCATCAGCAGATTGCCTTTGACGTCGATCTCGCGCTCAAACGCGGGCAGCTCCGCGGGCGTTTTGCCGATATAGCTGATCTTGTCGCCGTCCGTCCAGAGTTCCCCCTGCTGCACGGCGCAGTCCTCAGCCATTGTCATGATATTTGCATTGTAAAACCGGATCATTTTCTTTCCTTTCTAAGGGATCACTGATTAAAGTGTCTCCGGCGGGGTATGGGGCACAGTTTGCGCAGCAATCCTGCAAAGCCCACATTTCAACCCCATCGAAGATACCGATTTACTCAGAGTTTTCCGAATTGTTGAAGCGTTATCCCTGCTGACCGCCTGCCTGCCGCAGCGCATCCTGCATGGATTCGACGGCAATCTGGATATTCGCGATCTCCTCGGCAGAGCTGGTAAAGGCGGCAGTCCCCTGCATCGTGAGATAGGAGCCGTAATAATCGAGCAGCTGCTGCCCGTGCGCCAGAATCTTCATGATCTGCGCATTCCCGTATTCGCGGTAAACGGGGTCGCTGATGCGGTCATACTGGAAAAAGCTGATCAGCTGCAGAAACTGCGTCATGATGCCGTAAAAGACCTGCTCCATCTGATCATAGAGCGAATCGGCGCGCTGGGCTTTCTCGAGTTTCCTGCGCATCGCCTGCCGCTCGTGAAAAATATTGATCTCGCGGACGGCATTCTGCAGCCAGTTTTTGACCGTCTCCCCGAAAATGCCGAGCGAAAACGTCCGCGCGGAATCGGAGACGAATGTATATTCCTTCGAGAGGATATAGCGCCGGAAGTCCGAATCCATGCCGTTGTTTTTCAGCAGGTCAACCGTCAGGGCATAGTTCACCTTTGTGTGGCTGCGCAGATGCCGTTTCTCCCAGTGCTCGATCTGCCGGAGCGTTTTTTCTCCCCTGCCGTTTTTGCCCATAGATGCGTCTTCCTTTCGCGTTTGCTGTCAGATGGTCCTGCCGATCTCCTCGATCGCCTGCCGGACAAGCTGCTCGAACTGCGGTGCAGCCTTGTCGCCCGCCTCCTTGACCTCCTCATGTGTCAGCGGATGCGGCGAGATGCCTGCCGCGAGATTGCTGATGCACGATACGCCGCAGATTTCCATGCCGCAGTGCCGTGCCGCAATCGCTTCGATCGCCGTGCTCATGCCGACTGCATCCGCGCCGAGCAGCCGGAACATCCGGATTTCTGCCGGTGACTCATATGCAGGGCCAGCCGTCTGAACATAGACGCCCTCTTTCAGCGGAATCATCGAATTGATTGCAATTCTCCGGATAATCTGATTGATCCGCTTGCTGTAGATTGCGCTCATATCAGGGAACCGGACACCCAGCTCACTGAGATTCTGACCGCGCAGCGGCGAGGGTACAAAGCTCGAAATCTGATCGGTGATCAGCATGAATTCGCCCGCTTGCATACCCGCCTGAATGCCGCCTGCCGCATTCGTCAGAAAGAGCACCTTTGCGCCGAGCAGATGCAGCAGCCGGACCGGCAGAACAGCCTCCTGCGGCGTATAACCCTCATACATATGCACTCTGCCCTGCATCACCGCAACCGGCACGCCGTCGCAGTAGCCAAAGACAAAGCGTCCGGCATGGCCTGCGACCGTTGAGACCGGAAAGTTCGGGATATCCGCATAGGCAAGCGTCTCTTTGACGTCAATCTTATCCGCAAAGCCGCCGAGACCCGAGCCGAGAATCAGCGCGATCTTCGGTTTGAAGCTGATGCGCTCTTTTACAAAATCATAGCATGCTGTAAGCTGTTCCTGTACCGTCATACGTGCGGCACCTCCTTATCGTCACCTGTCTGAATCACCGGCTCCGGATTCTCCACCGGAACATCCGGATGCTCGATGATCTGCGCTTCGGGATTTTCAAATACGGAGACCTCGGGCTTTTCAAAAGTCCCCTCCGGATTTTCCGGCACTGCATGGAGCTGCTCCGGCACTGCCTCGGGCTTCTCATAGACAGCGTCACGCTGCTGCAGTCCCTTTTCGACCTGCTCGATGCTCTCCGTCAGCCTGCGCTGGAGAC
Source organism: uncultured Ruminococcus sp. (assembly GCA_946413695.1). Taxonomy (GTDB): domain Bacteria; phylum Bacillota; class Clostridia; order Oscillospirales; family Ruminococcaceae; genus Firm-04. The sequence continues at coordinate 29,984 of CAMKLV010000002.1, forward strand.
GGTCGCCGTGATAGCCGATCAGATTGATGCTGCGCTCCATTGTGTGCTGCAGGGCATCAGCGGTCTCATTCAGCTTTGCAATGACGGCGTCATTCGTTGTATCCGGCGAGAGATAGGCGCCGATCTGCCGCTCCATCGCGCTGATCTGGCTGCCCATTGTGTCAAGACTTTCGGTCAGCAGCTTGAGCTGTGCCGTCTGCATGTTGGCAAGTGTATCGGATGTGTCATTCAGCTTTTTGACCATGTACGCGGAATACCGCTCGACCTTGCCGTCCAGCGCGTCGAGTTTCTGATCCATTTTGGTCAGGAAATCCGCAAGGGCATTTGCTGCTTCGCTCATGAAAAAGACCTCCTTTTTATCTGATGCGGTTTGTATTCAGTCTGCGTCAGCGCCGTAAAGATATACGCGCTGTTCTTCGGTCAGGGTGTCGATTTCGATCTCCATGCTGCTGAGCTTTCTGCGTGCGACCGCTTCATCGACTTCGCGCGGGACATTGTTGAGCACGCTCGCGACATTCCCGCGGTTCCGGATAAGCCACTCTGCGCTGAGCGCCTGAATCGCAAAACTCATATCCATGATTTCCGCCGGATGACCGTCACCGGCTGCGAGATTGACAAGGCGTCCCTCGGCAATGACGTAGATCGTCACGCCGTTCGGGAGTGTGTAGCCCATGATGTTATTGCGCGCCTCGAACGATTTGACCGCAAGCTTTCTGAGCCCTGCCATATCGACCTCGACATCGAAATGTCCGGCATTGCAGAGGATCGCGCCCTCATGCATATTGAGAAAGCTCTTTTCGGTAATGACATGATTGCAGCCTGTGACTGTGACGAAGAAATCACCTATTTTTGCGGCATCCTCCATCTTCATGACGGTGAAGCCGTCCATGACAGCCTCAATCGCCTTGACCGGATCGACCTCTGTCACAATGACCTTTGCGCCGAGTCCCTTTGCACGCATCGCCGCGCCTTTGCCGCACCAGCCGTAGCCCGCGATGACAACGGTCTTGCCCGCGACAATCAGATTCGTTGTCCGGTTGATGCCGTCCCAGACGGACTGACCCGTGCCGTAGCGGTTATCAAAGAGATGCTTGCAGTCTGCATCGTTGACCAGCATCATCGGGAATTTCAGCTCGCCCGCCTTTGCCATTGCCTTCAGGCGCAGGATGCCGGTGGTGGTCTCCTCGCAGCCGCCGATCACGTTTTCGAGATACTGCGGATACTCCTTGTGAATCAGCGTCACAAGGTCGCCGCCGTCATCAATGATGAAATGCGGCTGTGCTTCAATCACGCGGCGGGTGTGCGCCTCGTATTCCTCCGGCGTTGTGCCGTGCCATGCAAAGACGTTCAGTCCGCCGTGTACCAAAGCCGCCGCGACATCATCCTGTGTGGAAAGCGGATTGGAGCCGGTGATATACATTTCTGCGCCGCCTGCTGCCATCACGCGGCAGAGATACGCGGTTTTCGCCTCAAGGTGAATCGAAAGTGCAATGCGCTTGCCTGCAAAGGGCTTCGTCTTTGCAAAGTCCGCCTCAATGCTCCGCAGCAGCGGCATGTTGTTTTTCACCCACTGGATTTTCTGTTCGCCGCTCTCCCAGAGCGACAGGTCACGGATTTCGCTGTTCATAGATCATTGCTCCTTTTCACGGTATTGCAGGCAGATTCGACCGCCTGCGCTGCTGGAATGTTTGTCATATCATGCAGATCACAGTGCTGCGGTGAGATCCGCATCTGTGTACTGTTTTGAAATGAAAACTGTGTGCTGCGCCGGAAACAGCTCTTTGCAGATCTGCAGTTCCAGTGCCTGACGCTGCTCGAGATGTGCGATGATCCCTGCCTCTCCGCTGACGCCGTGCGCCTTTGCATAGGGCGATTCGTCAAAGAAGCCGCAGAGTGCGGAAAACCACACCTCGTTTCCGGCTTCATCCGTCCGCTCCTTTCGCATCGCGCGCAGACTTTCCGGCACGTTCTCCGTTTTCAGGTAGATGATGCGGAAGTCCTTGTCCGCCAGCACATCGCGGATTTCACGGTAAAAAGCCATGATTTCTGCTTCGGATGCATTCTGATAGAGCAGCAGATCGGTCACAATATTCTGGAACAGCGCACATTCAAATATCATGCCGTCGCCGTTCCAGTCTGCAAACCGCTGCAGAATCAATGCGCGGAAATCTTCCTGCGGCAATCTGCCGTTGTAGATTTCATACTGTTCCAGATCCTTGTAGAAGGCAGTGTTCTCCGTCCGGATTTTCGTGTAACAGATGATTTTCCGATTGTGCTCTGAATACGTATTCGCTTCAATCTCTGCAGCCAGCTCCGGATACTTTGCCCTAATCGAACAATATTGCTGTTCATCCGTATAGGCGCACCATGCAAGCTCCGTCGGGCAGTAATCCCCCTCACGGAAAACCCTGCTTCCGCTGCACAGCTCCGAAAGCCTTGTGACCAGCGTACTTTTGCCGCTGCCCTGCAAGCCCTCAGCAAAATAATTCATGTCAATCACTCCTCTCATGATGTACACCTCATATTTTACCATAAATCGCAATAAAAAGCAACGGCTGCGCAAAAAAATAATCTGTTCGGTCAGGCTGACCCGAAGACAGGCGGCGGATTTCCGCCTGTAACGGTACATATTGCATTTTTGCCGAACTACTTGACGAAACTGCGATTTTGTAGTAAAATATATAAGGATACAAAGCGCCGTTTTCCGGAATGCGGCAAAACCGCACAAATCCGGCGTTTTCTGCTTTGACAGAATTCTGCGCGCTGATACTGAAAAGAGGTACAATGCTATGAATCTTCCGCAAACAGAACAAACCTCGCTGTTCGCCTCCCGGAATCTGACCATGCTCGTAGACTTCTATGAGCTGACCATGGCAAACGGTTTTCTCGAGAACGGGCTCGGCGATGTCACTGCCTGCTTCGATCTGTTCTTCCGCAAGGTCCCCGATAACGGCGGCTATGCGATCATGGCGGGTCTCGAGCAGGCAATCGAATATCTGAAGAATCTGCGCTTTACCGAATCCGATATCCGGTATCTGCGCGAGAAACATATCTTCTCCGAGGCGTTTCTCAGCTACCTCGCGGACTTTGAATTCTCCTGCGATGTCTGGGCAATCCCCGAGGGCACACCGATCTTCCCGCATGAGCCGATCATGACCGTGCGCGGTCCGGCGATGCAGGCACAGTTCATTGAGACAATGCTGCTCCTGACCGTCAATCATCAGTCGCTCATTGCGACAAAGGCAAACCGCATCGTGCGCGCCGCAGACGGCAGACCCGTCATGGAATTCGGCTCGCGCAGAGCACAGGGCAGCGACGGTGCACTCTACGGCGCAAGAGCCGCCTATATCGCAGGTGCAGCGGGTACGGCATGCGCAATCTGCGACCGTGAATTCGGCGTTCCGGCGCTCGGCACGATGGCGCACAGCTGGGTGCAGCTCTTTCCGACCGAGCTCGATGCATTCCGCGCCTATGCAAAGGTCTATCCGGATGCATGCACGCTGCTCGTCGATACATTCCATGTCCTGAAATCCGGCGTGCCGAACGCGATCACCGTGTTCAAGGAGCTCAAAGCCGCAGGACATACCCCGCAGGGCATCCGCATTGACAGCGGCGATATTGCCTATCTCTCGAAAAAGGCGCGCATCATGCTCGATGAAGCAGGGCTGCCCGAGGTCAAAATCGTTGCCTCCAATTCGCTCGACGAATATCTGATCCGTGACCTGCTCGTGCAGGGCGCACAGATCGACAGCTTCGGCGTCGGCGAGCGGCTGGTCACATCGCGCTCGGAGCCGGTCTTCGGCGGTGTCTACAAGCTTGCAGCGGCAGGCTCCAAAGAGGCACCCGATGTCCTGACACCGCGCATCAAGCTCTCGGAGAACGCCGTCAAGATCACGAACCCCGGCTTCAAAACGCCGTGGCGCCTTTTTGATAAGGAAACCGGCATGGCAATCGCCGATGTCATCGCACTGGCAGATGAGGTCATCGACGATACACAGCCCTATGTCATCTTTGATCCGGAGTTTACCTATAAGCGCAAGACGCTGACAAACTTCCGCGCAGTCCGGCTGCATGTGCCGGTCTTTGAGAAGGGGAAGTGTGTCTACGAATCCCCCTCGATCGAGACAATGCGCACCTACTGCAAAGAGCAGCTCGATACCATCTGGGACGAGGTCAAGCGCTTTGAAAATCCGCATGCCTACTATGTCGATCTCTCCGAGCCGCTCTGGAAACTCAAGCGCGAGATGCTCGACCGCTATTTCGCTGAATAACCACCGATGAAAGGAATTATCCGATGAATCTTCCGATCTACCGCATCCATATGGGACCTGCACGCTGCGCCGCCGATCTGACGGACGGCAGTGAGCGCGGCGAATATGTCCCGCAGGACTATATCCTGCAAACGCTCGGCAGACCGATGCGCTCCGTCAACCTGATGTACTGCTATTACCCGCTCGACGAGGCTTTTCCGCTCCGCGCACGGGATGCATTCGCAGGCAAGGAGATCAAAAGTCAGTGGGACACGCCCTATGAGGACTATTTTCCCTATACGGGCGGACTGAACGGCAGCAGAGACGGCGCAGTCTTTCAGCAGATGCAGGATATCCGCCGGCACGGGCAGGATGTCACGCTGACGCTCGTCATTGATCCGAATGTCCCCGATGAACATCTCGTCGCAATCGCGGAGGACTTAAAGCCCTACGGCAGAGTGCTCCTGCGCATCAATCACGAGGCAACCGGCGACTGGTTCGCCTTCAACAAGCGCGCGAGCTATGCGGATATCGCAAAGTTCTTTGTCCGCACCTGCGATATCATCCATGAGCACGCGCCGAATGTCCAGATCATCACCTGCATCGGCGGCATTGAGGACCCTGAATCCGAAACAATGGTCAAGGAGGAGGAGTTTACCTGCACGGTGCATTGCGCCGATATCTGGTCGGTCGATAAATATATGTCCCTGCACTGGGGCTGGCCCTATGATATCGCGGAAAAGGGCGGCAATTCCCATAACCGGCACAGCTACAAGGATGTCTATGACCTGACAAAGCGCTCGTTCCGGCGGTTTACAGAGCTCAGCGGCGGCGAGACAAAGCCGATGGTCATGAGCGAATTCAACGCCGACGGCGACGTCACCGGTCCCTACGATCAGTGCGATATGGTCGAGGGCTTCTTCCGGATGATCAAGGACGATCCGGAAAACTGGCTCACCGGCATCAACTTCTATCAGTTCCGCGACAGAGGCAGACTCGGGCTCGAGATCGAAGACCCGAATCATCCGGAGACCGGCATTCCGCAGCCCGTCATGCAGACCTTCAAAAAGTGGATCAATGATCCGCTGTTCCTGCCGGAGATGCTCGAATGCGGCGAGGCGGCACTGCCTGTCACGCTGCGCTGGGGCAATGCCGATGATGCCGAGGGTCTTGCGGTCAAACTGAAAATCGAAGCAGACCCGCACTTCTGCGAGCTCTACTTCGAGGATGATAACAACTATATGATTGAGCTCAACGGCAAATGGTTCTACAAGGCGCCGCAGACGAAATTCGTCGATCTGATGCCGGCGTTCTTTGAAAACCGCCTCACAGAGCCGAAAGAGCTGACGCTGAAAATCTTTGCGCCGCCCGCAGACGGTCTCAATGACCTCAGCTGCCCTGACGGTTTCATGAACAGCTACACAACAATCACGAAGCTGCCGAAGCTGCGGCTTGCCTATGCACCTGTGGAGCCTGCCCGTGAGTAAGATTTTATATGTCACCGATCTTGACGGGACGCTTTTGCAGCCCGATGTCACGATCTCCGATGAAAGCGCCGCGATTCTGCAAAGACTGCTCGATGCAGGGCTCCCGCTGACTGCCGCGACTGCGCGCACAAGCTTTTCCGTCATGCCGATTCTGCGCGGACTGCCCTTCCGGCTCCCGCTGATTCTGCAGAACGGCGCCGTGCTGCACGATCCGCAGAAGGACAGAATCGTCTCTGCGGCATCCATCGCGCCGGAGGTCTTTCTGCAGGTGCTCGGCATCTACAAGGCACACGGCTTCAACGGCTTTGTCTTCTGTGTGCCGGAGGATCAGCTGCGCTGCTGCTATACCGAGCTGACAACGCCCCATATGCGCCGCTATTACACCGAGCGCCGCGAAAACTATGACAAGCCGTTCGATCAGGTTGAAACGCTGCAGATGCTCGCCGAACGCAATCCTGTGTATCTCTCGCTCAATGCGCCGAAGGAAAAGCTCGATCCGGTTTATGAGGCACTGCAGGCGGTCAGCGGCATTTCGATCGCCTACTACCGCGATGTCTACGAGACGGATATCTGGTATCTCGAGGTTTCGGCGCCGGATGCATCCAAATATCACGGCATTCAGAAGCTGCGGGAAATGACCGGCGCAGAGCAGGTCATCGGATTCGGCGACAATCTCAACGATCTGCCGCTGTTCAAAGCCTGCGATGTCAGAATCGCGGTCGGGAATGCGGCGGAGGATCTCAAAAAGCTCGCCGATTTCGTGATCGGGAAGAATACCGAAAATGCCGTCGCACATTATCTGGAGACGCATTTTCAGGGAGGTGCGCGATGAAGAAACGTATCACAGCGTCCCTGCTTGCGGCTGTGCTCCTCTGCACCGGATGTGCAGCGCAGAACAGCTCAACCGTCCCCGAACCGGACGGCACACCCGCTGTCACGGATGCCGCGGAAACAGAATCCGCAGCGGAAACAGTCCCCGAAAGCACCGATGCACAGGAATCCGCAGATGACGTTTCTGCCGTCCTGACCGATGCAGCCGCATCCGGCGAGGACGCCGCAGTCCCCGTCGCCGATCCGCCGGTACAGGCGGAAACCGATGAGGACTCCCCCTATGCGAGCGTGATGATCGAGGGACAGTTCACCGCGACCGTCCGCGCAAAGCTGCCGGACTACGTCTCTGACGAGGAGACCGTACAGGCGGCTGTTTTACAGCTCTTTCAGGATATCCCGTTCTTCATCCGGCTGACACCTGAGATCTGCGATCAGATCGAAGCCGGTGAGATATATGTATTCCATGTCCCCGAACAGGAGCTCACAACCGAGAAAACCAACCTCTTTGATGACGGCACGCTTTCGCCGGATGCAGTCATCCGCTCCTATGCGGTGATCGACAGCGTCCGCAAGCCGCAGGAGGATGAGTACGGGCTCGATACATGGAATGTCAGCTACAAAACCGTATCATAAACGGCTCCGCCTGACGGAACCGAACAAAGGAGAATACACATGAAAAAACTGATGCTTGGAAACGAAGCATTCGCAAGAGGTCTTTATGAGGCAGGCTGCCGGTTTGCATCCAGCTACCCGGGCACCCCGTCCACCGAGATCACCGAAACGATTGCAAAGTATGACGAAGTCTATGCCGAATGGGCGCCGAATGAAAAGGTCGCTGTGGAATCCGCACTGGGCGCATCCTTTGCGGGTGCAAGAGCCTTTGCTGCGATGAAGCATGTCGGTCTGAACGTTGCTGCCGATCCGCTCTATACTGCGGCTTACACCGGCGTCAACGGCGGTCTGGTCATTGCAGTTGCAGATGATCCGGGCATGCATTCCTCGCAGAACGAGCAGGATTCCCGTCATCACGCAATTGCATCCAAAGTCCCGATGCTCGAGCCCTCGGATTCGCAGGAATGCAAGGATTTTGCAATCCTCGGCTACGATCTCTCCGAGGAATTCGATACACCGGTGCTGATCCGCACCGCAACCAGAGTTGCACACTCCCAGAGTGCGGTTGAGCAGCTCCCGAGACAGGAAAAGGAACTCAAGCCCTACGCAAAGAATCCGCAGAAGTACGTCATGGTGCCGGCAAATGCAAAGGGACGCCACGTTGTTGTCGAGGAGCGCACAAAGAAGCTCATTGCCTACGCTGAGACCGCTCCGATCAACAGGGTTGAGGACAACGGCTCCGAAATCGGCGTGATCACCTGCGGCGCTGCCTATCAGTACGCCAAGGATGCACTCGGCAGCAAGGTCAACTACCTCAAGCTCGGCATGACCAACCCGCTGCCGGACAAGCTGTTTCTCGATTTCGCTGCAAAGTGCAAGACCGTCTACATCATTGAGGAGCTCGACGGCATCCTCGAGCAGCACGCAAAGGCACTCGGCATCGCTTGCAAGGGCAAGGAGATCTTCGGCTGCATCGGTGAACTCAATCAGGTCATCATCGCAGAGAAGCTGCTCGGCACCACGCCGGAGGTCACCCCGTATCCGGAAAATCTGCCGATCCGTCCGCCTGTCATGTGTGCCGGATGTCCGCACCGCGGCGTGTTCTATACGCTCGCAAAGCACAAGATCACCGTTTCCGGCGATATCGGCTGCTATACGCTCGGCGCTGCAAAGCCGCTCGAATCCATTGACTGGACAATCTGCATGGGCTCCTCTGTCTCCTGCCTGCACGGCTTCAACAAGGTGCTCGGCGAAAAATCCCAGAACAAATCTGTCGCTGTCATCGGTGATTCGACCTTTATGCACACCGGTCTCAATTCGCTCGTCAATGTTGCATACAACGCATCCAACTCGACTGTAATCATCCTCGATAACTCGATCACCGGCATGACCGGTCACCAGCAGAACCCGACCACCGGCAAGAACCTCAAGGGCGATCCGGCTGCTGCCGTCGATCTCGAGGCACTGTGCCATGCAATCGGCATCAAGCGCGTCCGCGTGGCTGATCCGTATCACCTTGCGGAGATGGAAAAGGCGATCACCGAGGAGCTCGCTGTCGATGAGCCCTCTGTCATCATCAGCCGCCGTCCCTGCGCACTGCTCAAGTATGTCAAGCACAATCCGCCGCTCCATGTTGACACCGACAAGTGCAAGAGCTGCAAGATGTGCCTGAAGCTCGGCTGCCCGGCAATCTCCATGAAGGACGGCAAGGCATGCATCGACCATACACAGTGTGTCGGCTGCGGCATCTGTGAGGAGCTCTGCAAGTTCGACGCAATCCAGAAGTAACCTTACCAAACAACCGCATCACAATCACACAACGGAGACTGCCCGCGATGAAACGAAAAACGAAAATCAGGCAGATTTACTGCCCTTACTGCGACATTCTTCTCAAATATCAGGGCGCACACCGCATTCAGCTCGGCAGATATGGCTGGCTTGTTGAACACTGGGATCAGCTCTTTGCCGGTTCGCTCGATGTGCAGCTCTATGAATGCCCGAAATGCGGGAAGATCGAAATGTTCCGTGAAAGGAAATGAAGAAAGCTATGCCGCTCAACTATGAAAAGCTCTCCCCGAAGGGGAAATTTATCCGCACCTGCATCTGTGTGCCGATTCTGTTTATACTGCTCTTTGGCACGCTCTGGTTCTGTGCCACGCATTTTACACTCGGTGCAGGCTTTATCATCAAGGCGTCGATCGGCGTCGTGCTCAGCATTGTGGTCGCTGTCTGGCAGCTCATCACAACCTACAAGGCATGGAAAGATGATGAGGACTTCTATTGACGGATTGTGAGATCCGCAGCCCGAACCGCAGGCATTCTGCGGGGAGGGATGAAACTGAAACTATATCAAGAGGTATTGAATATGGAAACGAAATCTGTAATGATCGTCGGCGTCGGCGGACAGGGTTCCCTGCTCGCAAGCCGCATCCTCGGCAATGTGCTCTTACAGCAGGGCTTTGCCGTAAAGGTCAGCGAAGTACACGGCATGTCGCAGCGCGGCGGCTCCGTTGTCACCTATGTCAAATACGGCGATGCCGTCTACTCCCCGACCGTTGAGAAGGGCGAGGCGGATGTCATCATCTCCTTTGAGCTGCTTGAGGCAGCCCGCTGGGCAGGCTATCTGAAGAAGGGCGGCAAGATTGTCACCTCGACCCAGACGCTCGATCCGATGCCGGTCATCACCGGTGCTGCGACCTATCCGCAGGGCATCATCGAGAATCTCAAATCCATGAACATTGACGTCACCGCTGTGGATGCACTCTCCCTCGCGGAGCAGGCAGGCAGCGCAAAGGCTTCCAATGTTGTGCTGATGGGCGTTGTCTCCAAAAAGATGGACTTTGATGAGTCCGTCTGGCAGGAGGCGCTGAACCAGTGCGTGCCGGAAAAGTTCATCGAGATGAACCGCAAGGCTTTCGCACTCGGCAGAGACGCCTGATCACCGGAGACCCCGCTTTTTCACAGAAAGGATACAGCCATATTAGCGCTGCATCCCGATCATCACCGAACAGAAATACGGAAACACCGGGGAATCCTGTAAACATTTGCAGGAGCTGGATTTCCGTCTGCACAATATGAGCGAACATCAAACTCATACATAATCACAAACAAATCAGAACAGACGGAAATCATTATATTTGAAAGGAATGAACCCCAATGGCAAAGTATTGGCAAGCGGACATTGAAACAATGTCCCCCGAAGACATGAGAAAGCTCCAGAATGAGCGCCTCGTCAAGCAGGTCAAACATGTCTACGAAAACGTCCCCTACTACAGAGATCTCATGGACAAAAAAGGCGTCAAGCCGGAGGATATCCAGTCGGTAGACGATCTGCAAAAGCTGCCGTTCCTCTCCAAAGCCGATCTGCGCGAGGCATATCCCTTCGGGCTGCTCGCAAAGCCGCTCTCCGACTGCGTCAGAATCCACTCGACCAGCGGCACCACAGGCAAGCGCGTTGTTGCATTCTATACCCAGCATGACGTTGATCTCTGGGAGGACTGCTGTGCCAGAGCCATTACCGCGGCAGGCGGCAATGAAGACGATGTCTGTCAGGTTGCATACGGCTACGGTCTGTTCACCGGCGGCATGGGTCTCCACGGCGGCTCGCACAAGGCAGGATGTCTGACACTGCCGATGTCCTCGGGCAACACCGAGCGCCAGATTCAGTTCATGCGCGATCTCGGGGCGACAATCCTCTGCTGCACGCCTTCCTATGCGGCGTACATCGGCGAAACGCTGCATGATATGGGTCTGACCCCCGATGATATCAAGCTCAAGGCAGGTATCTTCGGCGCAGAGCCCTGGACGGAGGAAATGCGCCGCTCCATCGAGAAATCCCTCGGCATCAAGGCATACGATATCTTCGGTCTGACCGAGATTTCCGGTCCGGGCGTTGCATTTGAATGCGAGGAACAGTCCGGCATGCATATCAATGAGGATCACTTCATTCCTGAGATCATTGATCCGGAGACCGGCGAGGTGCTGCCGGAAGGTTCTGTCGGCGAGCTTGTCTTCACGAGCATCACGAAGGAGGCTTTCCCGCTGCTCCGCTACCGCACACGCGATCTCTGCGTGCTTTCGCGCAAAAAGTGCTCCTGCGGCAGAACCCTCATCAAGATGGCAAAGCCGATGGGCAGAAGCGATGATATGATGATCATCCGCGGCGTCAATGTGTTCCCGTCGCAGATCGAGACCGTGCTCATCGAGCAGGGCTATTCGCCGAACTATCTCATCGAGGTGGATCGCAAGAACAATACCGATACGCTTGATATCAGCGTTGAGATGAATCCGGATCAGTTCTCCGACAAGATGAAGGACGTTCAGGATAAGGAAAAGGCGCTCGCAGGCGCAATCAAGACCATGCTTGGCATCAACCCGAAGGTACATCTGGTCTCGCCGAAGTCTCTCGCGCGCAGCGAGGGCAAGGCAGTCCGCGTCATCGACCGCAGAAAGCTGCATGACTGAAAACAACATATTTATATCAGACGGAGTCTTTTACACAATGAAAAAACATCAGGGATTGACAATCATCACCGCCGCACTGCTGCTGACCGGCTGCGGTTCTGCCGAAGTGCAGAAAGACGGTACATATGTCAATATCAACGGTACATATAACTATAATGACGATTTCCGCAGTGATCCCGATGCTGCGATCAGCAAGGTCATTGCGGAAACCGATCCGGAACCGAGCGACACGATCACACTTGAAAACGGCAAGTTCACGATCAAACAGAATCTCTCGGCAAACAGCGCCGTCACATGGAACGGCAGCTACGCCTTTGACAATGCCGTGCTGAAATTCGGCTACGAAGGCGCGGATCAGAGCGCATTCGCAGACCGGATTCCCGTGCTCAACGAGACCGGCTCCTATCCCTCGCCGGTGATGCCGCGCGTCTATCTTTCCGACAGCGCGATCTACAGCTCAAAGCTGCCGGTCTTTCTGTTCCGCGAAAAGGACGCTCCTGCCGTCATCGAACGGCACGGCGATTTTCTCTGTGTGCCTGCCTACGGCTGCAAGCTCGACGGCAGCTATGAAGGCAGCGCGGATTTCGCCGTCAACTATGATGTCGAGGCGGCAATGCGCGAAGACCGGTATTCGAAAGCGTATTATGATCTTGACATTGAGCAGTATACAGAGCAGATTTCGGAAGAATCCGTTGAAGCCGGACTGAGCATGATGCGTCTGCGCTACAATATCGCACCGGAGGAACCGCTGCGTTTCAGACTGCAGTTCTCCGGCGGCAAATGGGAAATGACCGCAAATGACGGCAGCGCATTCAATCACGGATACTATGCCGAAAGCAAACAGCATCCCGGATTCATCGCGATGTATCCGGACCCTGAGGACGCAGGCACGCCCGGCATCATGAAGAACATCTATCCGCTGTTTCTCTATATCGATGGCTATTCAATTTACTATCCGGGGTTTGTCAGAAAATGATATCCCCGTCAAAAAAGGAGGATTCTCATGGATACGATCAAGCAAATCTCGATTTTTGTGGAAAACCAGCCCGGAAAGCTCGCAGAGCTCACCCGCCTGCTTGCTGATGCTGACATCGACCTGCGCACGCTGAGCCTTGCGGATACCCGCGATTTCGGCATCCTGCGCGTCATCGTCAACAAACCGGACGAGACGGAAAAACTCCTCAAAGCCAATGAGTGGACCTATAAAACCGCTGAGGTCATCGGCGTCAAGCTGCCGGACAGACCGGGCGGCGTCGCAGAGGTGCTCGAGGCGATCAATGAAGCAGGCGTCAACGTCGAGTATATGTATGCATTTGTCAACCGCATCCCCGGCAGAGCAGACACCGTGTTCCGTGTGGATGACATCGAGACCACGATCAATGCGCTCAGAGCGAAAGGCATCGAAATTCTGACACCGGACGAAGCTTACTGCGGATAATACCCGTAAAATCGTCGAAATGCTGAAATCTGCCGAATTCCGGAGCCGGTACTTGACAACACGCGGCAGATTGTGTATAATAATATTACAGAAAAAACGCATTCTGCTGTGCAGAAAGCGAATTATAGCGCCGGATTCCGCTGCTGCGGCGGAAATCCGTGCGGATTGGAGTGTGTAACATGAGCATCTTTGATAAGGTCAGTGATGTTGGACGCGGACTGAGTGAGAAAGCTTCCAACGTATCTGAAGTCAGCAATCTCAAGCGCAAGATCCTCTATGAGGAGGAGCGTATCGTTGAGATTTTCGCAGACCTCGGCAAGAAGTACTACAAGAATCCCGATGAGGATCCCTCTGTGTTCCGTGCTCTCTGCGACGACATTGATGCACGCCGCCGCCGCATCAAGAAAATGAAGTTCGAGCTGAACACACTGCGCGGCTACAAAATGTGCCCGAAGTGCGATGCGGAAAACAGCGAGAAAAACATCTTCTGCGGAGTCTGCGGTGCCCGTCTCCCCGATCCGGAGGACGAGGATTTCACTTCTCTCGAAGAAAACGATTATTATACCGAAACCAGCAACCAGTTCTTCAATGCGGACAGCACCGGCAATATCGGTGTCTGAGCCTTTGATGCTGCGCTGAATCAGCCTTGAAAGCCATAGTATTGTAACACATACTATGGCTTTTTGCTTTCATCATATTTTTTACGAAAAGAGAACGGTCATGCCCCATTCCATGAGCGGCATGTATGCGACCTTCTGGGAGTACACCTATCCCGAGGAGATCGACGGCATGATCTTCCTTGACACGATCAATCCTGCAACACCGGAGGACACCGAAGAAGACCGGAAGCAGCACCGCGCGTCGCTGCTCGATCAGGTTCTCTACAAGCTCGGCGTTTACCGCACAATGAATGATCTGTTTGTCTCCTCAGACCGTGACGAATTCACTTCGCTTTACAACTACAATCCAAAGGAGTATTCCCGCTCGATCATCAACGAGTCGCTGAACTTCAATCAGAATATGCGGACAGTGTGGGAGCTGGTCAAGGCGGATGACATCCCGAAGTGCTTTGTCACAACGGATTTTGAGACAATCGCGGATGCGGAGGCGTTCGTCACCGCGCTCTATGACGAGCCGAATCCGGAAGCGGCACAGGAGCGGTGGGATGCGCAGCAGACGGAAGATCAAAAGGCGTATCGCGAAAAACGCGCACAATACCTCGAAACAATCGGGAACTGCGAGGTCATCAATATCCCCGGCAGCCATTTCATTTACAATCAGAAGCCCGAAGAAGTCGCGGCGGTCATCGCGGACTTTGTGGACAAAAACAACTGATACAATCCCCGAGGCGGTCAGAAGGCTGCTTCGGGGATTTTTCTGTCTCCGCTTCTAAGTCCTGTCCCTGCTGCATAGGATGTACCAAGACAGGCGAAAGGCGGTTTCCTCTCATGACGATCAAAAGCAAATTCCGCGAGGCGCTCCCCTATCTGCCGAACCCGCTGCGGCAGGCGCTCGGCAGAATTCCCGAACCGAGAACGGCGGAGATCAGCGAGATCCGGCTGCGGCTCGGCAGACCGATGCAGGTTTTCTGCGCAAATGCTGCATATTCTGTCTCTGAGCAGGGACAGCTTCTGCCGCCCGACCGGACAGGCATCACCGTCACGCGCGGGATGCTCGATGCATGTTTTCAAAGCATCTGCGCACATTCCGTACACAGCTGGCAGGCGGCAATCCGGCAGGGATTTATCACAATTTCAGGCGGATGCAGAGTCGGGCTCTGCGGCACGGCGGTGATTCAGAACCGCAGACTCGAGACGGTCCGCAATCTCAGCGGCATGAATATCCGCATCGCCTCGGAACGGATCGGCTGCGCGGAATCGCTCTTTCAGCGGGCACAGACTGCCCTGCGCACGGGCGGTCTGCTGATCGCGGGGGCGCCTGCATCCGGAAAAACAACGATTCTGCGCGATTTATCCCGCATACTCGGGGACGCACACAAGGTCTGCATCCTCGATGAGCGCGGCGAGATTGCAGCCGTGCAGAACGGCATGCCGCAGTTCTCGCTCGGCTCGCAGACCGATGTCTTCGACGGCTATCCGAAAGCAGAGGGCATCGGGATTGCGGTGCGCGTGATGTCCCCCGCATATCTGATCTGCGACGAGATCGGCGATGAAGCCGAGACGGAGATGCTGCTGCACTCGCTGCACACCGGCGTCAAGCTGATTGCGGCGGCACATGCGGGCAGTCTTGCGGAGCTCCGGCTGCGTCCGCAGATCAAAAAGCTCATAGATGCGGGTGTTTTCGCATATGCTGTCCTGCTGGGGAGCGGCGCGCAGTGCGGACAGGTTCTGCAGGCACAGGCGCTCAGGCGCACCGCCGGATGAAGCTGCTCGGCTCATTTCTGATTCTGTGCTGCGGCGTCCTCGCGGGATGCACGGCGGCGCGCAGTCTCGAGCAGAAAGCGGCGCATCTGCGGCTGCTGCGGCAGATGGTCACCGCGATGATGCAGGAGCTTTCCGGCTCGCTGCCGCTGACTGCCGATCTGCTGCGGCATCTTGCGGAGATGCAGGCGTTCCGGACGCTGGGATTCCTGCAGCAGGCGGCGCAAAATCCGTATGCTTTCCCGCAGAGCTGGGCAGATGCGGTCAGGTCAGACCGCGCACTGACGCCGGAATCCGCCGAGGTGCTGTGCGGCATCGGACAAACACTCGGCAGCACCGGTCTCGAAGGGCAGCTTGCGGCGCTGTCGCTCGCGCTGGAACGGCTCGGCGCGCTGCAGGCAGAGGCGGAACGGCTTGCCGCCGGAAAAGGGAATCTCTACCGCAGTCTCGGCGTGCTCGGCGCGCTCTTTGCTGCAATACTTTTGCTATAAATCCACGGAAACGGAGCGGTTGAAATGGACATCGACCTGATATTCAAGGTCGCAGGCATCGGGATTATCGTCGCGGTGCTGAATCTCGTGCTGAAACGCGCGGAGCGGGAGGAGCAGGCAATGCTGACAACGCTTGCAGGGCTCATCGTTGTGCTGATGCTCGTCATCACGGAGATTCAGGCACTGTTCGACACAGTCAAATCGGTGTTCGGGCTATGGTGACGGTGTTTCGTGCGGCAGGGCTCGCTGTCACGGCGGTGCTAATCGCAAAGCTCATCCGGCGCTATACCGAGGAGCAGGCGCTGCTGCTGACACTGCTCGCAGGTGTCGGAATCACGGCGGCTGCGGTGCTCGCGGTGACGCCGGTGCTCAATGAGATTGACGCGCTGCTTGCAAAGGGCGGCTTGCAGCCGGAGCAGACCGCCTGCATCGCAAAGGCTGCGGGCATCTGCTGCGTGACACAGCTCGCCGCCGATCTCTGCAAAGATGCCGGTGAATCCGCAGTTGCATCCGCGGTCACGCTGACTGGAAAAATCGCGCTGCTGCTGTTGATTCTGCCGCTGCTGCATCCGCTGCTGACACGGTTACAGGAGGTGCTCTCATGCGTATCGTCATTCGGGTGATCGCGGCGGCGGTGATCGGGATCGTGCTGCTCTGCGCCGGAATCCCCTGCCGTGCATACGATGATGCGCCAGAGGACACACTCAGCCGTGCGGCGCAGTCGATCGAAATCCCCGATGCCGTGCAGCATGAATTTGACCGCATCGGGATTGCGCCGGAGAATCCGCAGTCGGTGCTTAGTCTTTCGCCGGATGATCTGCTGCACAGGCTGCTTGAAACTGCCGCGGAAGAAGCCGCCGCGCCGCTGAAACTCTGCGGGATGCTGCTGACGATGACCGTCCTCTCGACGCTGCTCGGCTCGCTCGGGGATGCGGCAGGCGGAACGCTCCGGCGCGGATTTGATACGCTCTGCACGCTGCTCTGCATCGGGACGGCTGCGCAGCCGCTCTGTGACTGCCTGATCCGCACGGCAGATGCGCTCGGCACCGGTCAGGCATTCATGACGGGCTATGTGCCGGTGTTCGGGGCGTTTATCGCGGCAGGCGGACAGGTCGCCGGAAGTGCAGCCTATCAGGTGTTCGTGCTGTTCCTGACAGAAGGCATCATGCAGCTGATGCAC
Source organism: uncultured Ruminococcus sp. (assembly GCA_946413695.1). Taxonomy (GTDB): domain Bacteria; phylum Bacillota; class Clostridia; order Oscillospirales; family Ruminococcaceae; genus Firm-04. Next base: position 47,118 of record CAMKLV010000002.1, read on the forward strand.
GGCGCGCTTTTTCCGCTGCTGCAGATGTCGGCGGCGCTCGGGCTCGCGGATGCGGTCAATCCGGCGCTGCAGCTCGGCGGGTTTGTCCGCGGAATACAGAAAGCCGTGACATGGCTGCTCGGGTTCGTCATGACGATGTTCTCGGCGCTGCTTTCGGTGCGCGGGATTGTTGCGGCGGCTGCGGATTCCCTCGCGGCGAAATCGGTCAGGCTGGTCGCCTCGGGGCTGATTCCGATTGTCGGGAACGCGGTCTCCGATGCCTACGGAACCGTGCAGGGCAGCATCCGGCTGATGCGCAGCGGTGTCGGGGCGTGCGGGATTCTCGTGATTCTCTGGCTGACGCTGCCGCCGGTGATCTCGCTGACACTCTACCGCATTGTGTTCCGCATCAACGGGATATTTGCCGAAATGGCAGGCACTAAGCCGCTGCCGCAGCTTTATCAGAATATGCAGACTGTGCTCTCGGCGGCGTTTGCGATACTCGTCTGCTTTGCGGTCATGATGATTGTCTCATCTGCCGTGATGCTCCTGCTGCTCGGGGGTGAATGATTGGAAATGAGGGATTGTTCTGGATACGATTCGCACAACGGTGCTGTTCGCGTGCTGCACGGCGCTCGGGCTGACGCTCGCAGAACAGCTGCTCCCGACGGAGCACTTCGCGCGGCAGATCCGCATGCTGACCGCAATTCTCATGATGACGGCGATCCTCGTGCCGCTGACAAAGCTTGATCTCACATCATTCCGTGTCGGGCTGGATGCGGCGGACGCTCAGACGCAGAATCTGCAGGATGCCGCTGCGGATATGCAGGAACGGGCAGCGGCGGAGAGCATCCGGAATGCGCTGAACCGTGCCCTCACGGAGCGGAATGTCAACTGCCGCGTGCAGGCGGTCTCTGTGCATATTGCGTCCGACGGCTGCATATCTATCAGTGAGGTCAGTGCGTCAGGCAATCTGCTGACGGGCGCTGTCTTTCTGCACGAATGGCTCGGGGATGACGTCACGATCACGGAGGGAGGCGGAGACGATGCATCTGCAGGATAAACTCAGAACACTGCTCGATCCGGAAAACCGCATCCGGCTGATCGTGCTGCTCGGTGCTGCGGGAATCGCGCTGATTCTGCTCTCGGGTCTGCTGCCGAAGCGTCAGACGGAAACGCCGCGTGCCGAACCGCCCCCTGCGGCATCCGGCTGCACCAATCCGGAGACTTACCGCATCGGGCTCGAGGAACGCCTGACCGATCTGCTCTCCCATATGGATGGCGTCGGCGCGGTGCAGGTCATGATCACGGTCAGGGATTCCGGCGAACAGGTCTACGCCTCGGAGATCAGCAACTCCGTGAGCGACCGCGGCACGCAGACATCCGCCTCGCCTGTCCTGATCCGGACAAACGGCAGCGAATCCGCACTGCTGACCGAATCGCGCCTGCCCGGAATCGAGGGCGCGGCGATCCTCTGCGCGGGCGGCAGTCATGCGGCGATACAGGAGCGCGTCACGAAAGCTGCATCCGCACTGCTCGGGATTCCGGTCAGCTCAGTTTATGTCGGGGCACTGAACAGCGCATCTCCGGCAGATTCATACAAATCCGAACACAAACAACCGAAAGGGGCAAAACCATGAAAAAACCGACCATGATCATCGGAAGAAAACAGATCGTCCTCAGCGCACTGACACTCGTGCTCGGCGCGGCGGTCTATCTCAACTATGTGCTCGCCGGCGGGAACGGTCTGCTGCCTGCCGATCTTGCAGCGCATGACCCCGCGGGGCTCGATGCCGCAGCAGAGGCGGATGACCTCGCAAGCTACGGCACCGCCGAAATGGTCAGCGCAACGCCCTCGCAGGCGGATTACTTCGCGCAGGCACGGCTCGATAAACAGACCAGCCGCGATTACGCCGTCCAGACGCTACAGAGCATCATCGGGGGCGGCGACCTGAGCAATGACGAGATGGTCACAAACGCCATCGACGCGGTCAGCATCTCAAAGCAGATGAAAAGCGAGAGCGTTATCGAGAGCCTGATTCTCTCGCAGGGATTCCGCGACTGCGTCTGTTGGCTGGACGGAACATCGGCGAAAGTGGTTGTCGAGAGCGACGGACTCGAGGCGGCGCAGGCGGCTGCGATCAAGGAGATTATCCTCGCGGAATCCGATGTGCCGGCGGAGGGAATCCGGATTTTTGAGGTCGCGGCAGGCACCCCTGCGGACGCCGTTCCCGCCGAATGAACCGCTGCGCGCTCATAATACACATATTTATGCGAATTTCATGAAATGGATGATATGTCCCGCGCAGAAAAAATATTTTTAAGATTTTACGTCTTTTTTTCAAAAAAGGTTGTACGAAATCAAAAAATATGATATAATAGAAAATGTATATATACAGGCGGACGGCAGGCACACCCCTGCCGGCTGTCTGTGACAGGATTCAACCCAAGGAGGATTTCAAAATGAGCAATGCTTATCCCAGAAAAGCCACAACATCCGGCGAAGTCAAAATCTCCGAGAATGTGATCCGCTCCATTGCAGGTGTCGCTGCAAAGGAATCAGAGGGCGTTGCAGAGCTTGCCGAAATACAGCGCAATGTACTGATGCCTGCCGCTGCGCCTGTCAGCGTTTCAGTGGTCAATGATATGGTCGAGATCACAATCCGCGTTGTCCTCATGAGCGGCTACCGCCTGACCAATGTCGCGGAACAGATCCAGCAGAAGGTCAAGGACAGTGTCCAGAGCATGACCGGCGTGATTGTCTCCAAGGTGCATGTCATTGCATCCGATATCATGTTTGAGGACTAACTCACAGGAAAGGAATCCCACATGCCGAATATCACAAGACGTGAAATACGTGACAGCGCGATGAAGCTGCTGTTTGAAACCACCATGCGCGATGACCCGATTGATTCGCTCTACGCAATTGCTGAGGAGATCGAGGAGATTACCGTCAACGATGCCGTGCGCACACTCGTGGACGGCACGCTTGCGCATCAGGATGAGCTGGACGAGCTGATCCAGAAATACAGCCCCAAGCGCAGCATCAAGCGCATTCCCAAGCTGACGCTCTCCATTCTCCGGCTCGCCATGTTCGAGATCCGCTATGACGAGAAAACGCCGACCAATGCGGCGATTTCCGAGGCGATTCTGCTTGCGGAGAACTACTCCTACTATGAGGAGGACGTCCGCTTCATCAACGGACTGCTTGGCGCCTATTCCAGAGACCTTGAAAAGCCGGAGACGGCAGAATCATGAAGCTGCTCGGAATCGACACCAGCAATTACACAACATCCTGTGCGTGGTATGATACCGAAACGAACAGGATTATCCAGAAAAAACAGCTCCTCCCCGTTGCGGAGGGACAGGCAGGTCTGCGGCAGAGCGATGCGGTCTTTCACCACACGCGCCAGCTCCCGCAGATGATCACACAGCTCGCAGAGGCGCTCGGGGATACCCCGCTGAAGCCCGATGCAATCGGTGTATCTGTCTCGCCGCGTCCGGAGGAGGGCTCCTATATGCCCTGTTTTCTCACTGGAAAGGGCACCGCGCAGATTCTTGCTGTCTCGCACGGCGTGCCGCTTTATGAGACCTCGCATCAGCACGGACACATCCTTGCGGCGCTTTACTCGGCAGACTGTCTCCCGTGGCTCGATGCAGATGCACCGTCATTCCTTGCGTTTCATGTCAGCGGCGGCACAACGGACTGCGTCCGCTGCACACCGGACAGCAAAGCGGTTCTGCGCATTGAACCGGTCTCGCAGTCGCTCGATCTCAAAGCAGGTCAGGCGATTGACAGAGTCGGGCTGATGCTCGGACTGCGCTTTCCGTGCGGTCAGGCGCTCGAACAGCTCGCGATGCAGAGTGAGAGCAAGGCGCATATGCAGGTGAAACTCAAAGACGGCTGCTGCTCGCTTTCCGGTTTGCAGAACCAATGTGAGCAGATGCTCAAAAAGGGCGAATCTGCGCCCGATATCGCAAGATACTGTCTCAACTCGGTTGCAGCGGTGCTCCGCGCCATGACTAAGGCAGCCGCAGAGCAGCACAGCAGAGTGCTCTTTGCAGGCGGTGTCATGTCGGACAGGCTGATTCAGGATCAGCTGCGCATACTGCCCTTTGAGACGGCGTTTGCCGCGCCCGAATTCTCCTGCGATAATGCCGCAGGCGTCGCGATCTTCGCCGCAAAGGAGGCATCCGCATGTCAATTCTGAGTGTCTCGCAGCTCAACCGCTATGTCTCGTTTCTGCTGCATGAGGATCCGAAGCTCCGCACGGTGCTGGTGCGCGGTGAAATCGCCAATTTTACGCGCAATTTCCGCTCCGGACACTGCTATTTCAGCGTGCGGGACGAAGAGGCATCCGTCAAAGCGGTCATGTTCCGCTCGAATGCGGACAGGCTCCCGTTTGATCCGGAAAACGGCATGCATGTGATATTGCAGGGCAGTGTCACACTTTATGAACGCGACGGTGCCTATCAGATCAATGTTACCGATATGCAGCCGGACGGCATCGGCGCACAGGCACTCGCGCTGCAGCAGCGGCGCGAAAAACTCGCAAAGCTCGGATATTTTGATCCGGAGCGGAAGCGCCCCCTGCCGCCTCTGCCGGAGAAAATCGGCATTGTGACATCCCGAAGCGGCGCGGCGCTCCACGATATGATCCGGATTCTGGAGCGGCGCTATCCGATCGGAACGGTGTGCATTTATCCGGCACTCGTGCAGGGCACAGATGCACCCGCATCCATTGCAAATGCACTGCGCATTGCAGGCACAGACGGCTGCGATGTCATCCTGATGGGACGCGGCGGCGGCTCGAATGAGGATTTGTCCGCGTTTCAGTCCGAGGAGGTCGCAACTGCGGTATTCCGCTCACCGGTGCCGGTTATCAGCGCCGTCGGACACGAAACCGATCACTGCATCGCCGATGAAGTCGCCGATCTGCGCGCACCGACACCTTCCGCTGCAGCAGAACTCGCTGTTCCGGAGATTGCCGCGCTCAGGGATGCGGTGACGGTGCAGGCGGAGCGCATGCGGATTGCCGTCAGCACCATGCTCGATCACAAGGCACTGGAACTGCATCAGCTGCAGCAGCGGCTCACGGTCTCGGCACCGGAAGGCAGAGTGCAGCTGCTCTCTGCACAGCTCGATGCGCTGACCGAAAAACTGCACCGCGCAGCCCTGCAGATCATACGCGAAAAATCCGGCGAACTGCAGTCGCAGCTTGACCGTCTCGAAGCCTACAGCCCCGTTGCGATTCTGCAGCGCGGCTATGCGCTTGTCTATCACGATGCCGGTCTGGTGCGGGATGCCGGAACGCTGCACCCCGATGACAGCATTACAATCCGGCTCGCAGACGGCACCGTAAACGCGAAAGTCACAGAGATCCGAAAAGGAGATCAGATATGAAATTTGAACAGAGCATGCAGAAGCTCGCGGAGATCACTGCGCAGCTCGAAGCAGGCGGACTGGAGCTCGAAGAAGCCGTCAAGCTTTACGGCAAGGGTGCAAAGCTCGCAGATGCATGCAAAAAAGAACTTGAGCAGGCAAAGCTCGCTGTCTCGGAATACAGCGCACAGAAGCAGCCTGCACAGAACGGAACGGAAAACAGTTTCAGCGAATCATAACCGCTGTACGGAGAGCATAATGAACAAAGAACGTCAATTCAGCGTGCAGAAGGCAGTGAAGCTTTCGGAGCTGAATCTCCCCTCAGATCTGAAAAATCTGAGCTATCCGCAGTGCGAGGAGCTCTGCAAGGAGATTCGTTCCCTGCTGATCGGCACCGTCCTCAAAACGGGCGGACATCTTGCCTCGAATCTCGGCGTTGTCGAGCTGACACTTGCCCTGCACCGCAAATTTGATTCCCCGAAGGACCGGATTGTCTGGGACGTCGGGCATCAGGCATATGTGCATAAAATCCTGACCGGACGCGCAGACAGACTCCCGACGCTCCGGCAGGCAAACGGTCTTGCGGGATTCCCGAAGCCTTCGGAATCCGAGCATGACACCTTCATCACCGGACACAGCAGCACCGCGATTTCCGCCGCCTTCGGCATGGCAGAAGCGATGCACATCTCCGGCGACCGCGATCACTATGCCATTGCCGTTGTCGGCGACGGCGCCATGACAGGCGGCCTCTCCTATGAAGGACTGAACAACGCCGGCAAATCCCGCGCAAACCTGATCGTCATTCTCAATGACAACAATCAGGCGATTTCCAAGAATGTCGGCGCTTTCGCAAAATATCTGACGAAAATCCGCAGCAGCTCGGATTATGTCAAAGCAAAGTGGAAGGTCGAGGAGGTCATCCGCAAGGCGCCGGCAATCGGCGACCAGATGGCTGTCCGGCTGAAATCCGCCAAGGATAAGCTGCGCAAAAATATCGTCCAGACAACGATTTTCGAGGATCTCGGATTCGTCTATCTCGGACCGGTCAACGGGCATGACTCCGAAGCGCTTGACGAGGTGCTCGATGTCGCGAAAAGCTACCGCCGTCCGGTGCTCGTCCATGTCCAGACAACAAAGGGCAAGGGCTATAAGCCCGCGGAGGAGAATCCCGGCGAGTATCACGGCGTCCCGCGCGAGAATCCCGATATCGACCGCATTGACCTCGATTCCAAGGATCCGGAACTCTCGATTGACGAGTGCTTCTCGACCGTCTTCGGCAGAGAGCTGACGCAGCTCGGCAAGCGCGATACACGCATCTGCGCAGTGACGGCTGCCATGAAGTACGGCACCGGACTGCAGTTTTTCTATGCTGCACACCCGAACCGCTTTTACGATGTCGGCATTGCGGAACAGCATGCCGTGACCTTCTGCGGTGCGCTCGCATCCATGGGGATGATCCCTGTTTTCGCCGTATATTCGACGTTTTTGCAGCGCGCGTTCGATCAGCTGCTCCATGATCTCGCGATCTCGCGCTATCATGTGATCCTCGGCGTGGATCGCGCAGGACTTGTCGGCGAGGACGGCGAAACGCATCAGGGCATCTTCGATATCCCCTATCTGACGGCGATCCCCGATATCCGCATCTACTCCCCTGCGACCTATCATGAGCTGCAGCTCTGCCTGCGCAAGGCGGTCGCGGAGGATAAGGGACTTGTCGCACTGCGCTATCCGCGCGGCAAGGAATCGGAGACGTTCCCGCTGGAGCCATCGCTGAGCTTTACGCATCTTGCGGGCGATGACCTGCTGCTTGTCACCTACGGCAAAATCTCGGAGCGCGTCCACAATGTGATGCAGAAGCTCCGCGAAAAGGGCATCTCCGCCGGACTGCTCAAGCTGACGAATATCTACCCGATTCCGGCAGAGGCGCTGGAAATCGCGGCGAAATACGGCAAAGTCTGCTTTGTCGAGGAGAGCTCGGGCGCAGGCGGACTCGGCGAAAAATTTGCGTCCGCGCTGCTCGGTGTCCGCTGGCACGGAGACTGGCGATGTCTTGCGATTAACGGATTTGTCCAGCAGGGCGCGGTCAATGAGTGCCTTGCCGCCGCAGGACTCAGTGAGGCACATATCCTGAACGCTGCGGAGGAGTTTGCAAATGAGCAGCCGTCTTGATGCTGCGCTCGTCGCAAGAGGCATCTGTCCGACGCGCAACCGCGCGCAGGCATCCATTGACGCGGGCAATGTCACCGTCAACGGAATCGTCTGTCTGAAGGCATCGCGCAAGGTCGAGGAGAGCGATACACTTGTCCTGACCGAGCCGCTGCCCTATGTCGGCAGAGGGGGTTACAAGCTCGCATTCGCGCTCGCGGAATGGAAACTCGCACTCGGCGGTCTGCGCTGCCTTGATATCGGCGCTTCGACCGGCGGCTTCACGGACTGCATGCTGCAAAACGGCGCGGCGTCCGTCCTTGCGGTGGATGTCGGGCACGATCAGCTTGTCGAATCGCTGCGGAACGATCCGCGCGTCATTGTCCGCGAGGGCACCGATCTGCGCGATCTCGCACCCGATTCTGAGGGACTGCCCGCGGAATTTGCCGCCTGCGATGTCTCGTTCATCTCCCTCAGACAGATCATCCCGCTGCTCCCTGCTTTGCTCTGTGAAAGCGCACAGGCGGTGCTGCTGGTCAAGCCGCAGTTTGAAGCAGGCAGAGCGGCGCTCAATAAACACGGCGTTGTCCGTGATGAAAAAATCCGGCAGCATGTTCTGCGCGATATCCGCGATTTTGCTGCACAAAACGGATTCCTTCCGCTGCACGACTGCGTCTCCCCGATACAGGGCGGCAGCGGCAATACCGAATATCTGCTGCACCTCAAGCTGCAGCGCAAACCAGATGAGGCACATCTATGAAATGTGTGATTGATCCGAATTTATCGAAAAAACCGGCGTTTCCCACGGCGGTCGCGGTCTGTGATCGGCTGCTGCAGCGCGGCGCGGTGCTCTGCATGGATCAGAGCCTCGCCGAAAGCTTTGCCGCAGTCAGCGGGATTACATTTCTTCCGCAGGATCAGCTCTATGCCGATGCGGATTTTGCAATCGCAATCGGCGGCGACGGCACCATCCTGCGATGCGCGGAAAAAATCCTCGCGTATTCGTTTGCGCACCACACGCCGCCGGTCAAGCTCGTCGGCATCAACACCGGCACGCTCGGATTTCTCGCCGCATTTGAGTCAGATGAGCTCGATATGCTCGACCGGCTCTGCACCGGCGATTACGAAATCAGCTGCCGGATCATGCTGAAAACCCAGATGCAGAACGATCCGGAGCATCCGGTTTATCTGCATGCGCTCAACGATATCTACGCCACGCGCTCAAACGGAAAGATCTGCGATTTTGCGGTCTCCGTGGACGGGCGCGAGATCGGTGTCTACCGCGCGGACGGCATCATCTTTTCCACCCCGACAGGCTCCTCCGCCTATGCCCTCTCGGCAGGCGGCCCTGTCATGGAGCCCGATCTTTCCCTGATCGAGATGAACCTGATCTGCCCACATTCGCTGTTTGCAAGACCGATGCTTTTTGCACCGCACCGGAACATCTGCGTGACCTATCGCGGGGCGGGCGGCGGCGGTCTTTCCGTCTTTGTGGACGGTACAAAAACGACGGTGCTGCGCAATATGCAGTCCTTCACCGTTACATGCTCCGAGCATGCAATGCCCTTTGTTGACTGCAAGGGACATGCATTCTATGATGCGCTCAACGGCAAGCTGATGCAGCCGCTGAAAAAACTGGAGTGATCCGAAAAGATCCTCACGGACGTATATAACCTCAGGATCCATCAAGACATAAAGGAGAGCGATAAAGTTGGCAAATCCAAGACACGAAATGATTTTGCAGCTCATTCAGAAGCACGATATCAATACGCAGGAGATGCTGCGCGACCTGCTCGAGGAGAACGGTTTTTCCGTCACGCAGGCGACCATCTCGCGTGATATCCGGCAGCTGAAGCTGCGCAAACGCCGCACGGCAAGCGGGCTGAGCTGCTATGCAAAGGCGCCGGCTGCCGCTGCTGCACCGAGCAATCTGCTCGCGGATGTTGTTGTCAAAATCGACTATGCAATCAATATGGTCGCGGTTGCCTGTCATGCAGGCTCTGCACCCGCTGCCTGTGCGGTGCTCGACCGCATGCAGCTGCCCGAAATTGTCGGCACGATTGCCGGTGATGACACAATCTTCATTCTGACGCGCTCTGAGGCAAGCGCAAAGCAGCTGATCAGCGTGCTCGAATCCCATATCTGGGGGTAAGGAATGTTAAAGGAACTCTCAATTGAAAATCTTGCTGTCATCGAATCCGCTGTCATTCCGCTCGAAAGCGGCTTCAATGCGTTTACCGGTGAAACCGGCGCAGGTAAGTCGATTCTGATTCACGGGATTCAGGCTGTCCTCGGGCAGCGAACAAATAAGGATCTCGTCCGGACGGGCTGCAAAAAGGCCGTCATCACAGCGCTGTTCTCCCCGCTCGCCGCGGATACCAGAGCCGTCCTGACGGAATACGGATACGATGCGCAGGATGATGAGCTGCTGCTGACGCGCGAAATCTCCGCGGACGGCGGCAGTGTCGGCAGAGTCAACGGAAAATCGGCACCGGCTGCGCTGCTGCGTGCGCTCGGCGAGACGCTGGTCAATATCCACGGGCAGCATGACAATCAGATTCTGCTGCGGCCGGAAAAGCATCTCGATGTGCTGGACAGCTTCGGCGGCGACTCGGAACTGCTCGCGGAATATACAAAAGAATTTCAGCAGCTCCAGAGCTGCGCCCGTGCGCTCAATCAGCTCAAAAAGGCTGAGCAGGAGAAAATGCTGCGCCTGCGCACGCTTCAGGAGACCATCGAGGAAATCGGTGAGCTCGACCCGCAGCCGCAGGAGGATGTGCAGCTGGATGCACAGTATCATGCGGCTGCCCGCGCGGAGGATACCGCGGAAGTCGCGGGCGGCATCTGCAGGATGCTGACCGACGGCGAGGAGAATCTCTCGGATGCGATTGCGCTTGCCTATGAGCAGCTCAAATCGCTTGCCGCAGCCGCGCCGGAGGCAGAAGCACTCTGCGAACGGCTCAAGGCGCTCAACATCGAGCTGCGCGATATCTCGGATGAAGTCAACGCCTACACCGCAGGACAGCTTTCTCCGGCGGAATTTGCAAAGCTCAATGACCGCCGCAACGCCGTCAACACCGTGGCGCTGCGCTATCACACCGATGCAGACGGTCTGCGGCAGATCTATGCCGATGCCGTCAAAGAGGTGGAGGCAATCGAATCCGATTCCAACAAGCTGCAGCAGCTCACGGATGAACGCGCCGAACGGCTGCACCGCGTCACCGAGCTTGCCAAGCAGCTGACCGCCTACCGCACAAAGCTCGGCGAGGAATTCTCGCGCAGAGTCGGCGAGGAGCTTTCCTATCTCAACATGCCGCGCGTGCAGCTCTCAGTCAATCTGACGCAGGGCAAGCTGACGCCGAACGGCATGGATCACGCGGAGTTCCTGATCTCTGCCAATCCCGGTGAACCGCCCAAGCCCATTGCACAGATCGCATCCGGCGGTGAGCTTTCCCGCATGATGCTCGCGCTCAAGGCGGTTCTCGCAGAGCGTGACGCCATCCCGACGCTGATCTTTGATGAGATCGACACCGGCGTCAGCGGCAAGGCGGCACAGAAGATCGGACTCAAACTGCGTTCGCTCTCGCAGCATCATCAGGTGATCTGCGTGACGCATCTGGCGCAGCTTGCAACACAGGCAACGCATCACCTGCTGATCGAAAAGCACAGCACCGATACTGCAACGAGCACTGAGGTCACCGTGCTCGACCGCGCCGCAAGAATCGAGGAGATCGCGCGGATCATGGGCGGTGACGATCATTCTGCACTGCTGCTGCAAACCGCCGAGGCTGCACTGGATGCCGCTTCTGCAGCGCAATCCTGATACAGCAAAGGAGTACCTTCCCCTATGGAGCAAATGGAGCAAGTCATTGAATCCATCATGCAGCGAAAAAAAGAGCAGCGCGAAGCCGCACTTCATCCGCCCGCAAAGCCGCGGTTCGCAGGCATCGACATCGTCAAGATCGTTGCCTGCTTCTTTGTGACGGCGGTGCATTTCTTCCGGAACTGCGGCTTCTATTCCATGTCCTTCACATCGGGGTTCACCACGGTCACGATCTATATCCGCTGGCTGGTTTTCACCTGTGTGCCGCTGTTCATGATCACGACCGGTTTCCTGATGAAAAACAAAAAGCTCAGCGGCAGATACTATCTCGGCATTGTGCGCGTGCTCGTGATCTACGTTGTCATCAGCCTGATCTGCGTCAGGTTTAATCAAAGCTACTTTCACCTCACCTTTACCGCATGGGATATCGTCCGCGACATCTTCATGTATAAAGCGGCGCCCTACGGCTGGTATGTCGAATATTATTTCACAATCTTCCTGCTGATTCCGTTCCTCAACGCGGGCTATCAGGCAATGGAGACGCGCGGGCGGAAAACCGCGCTTGTGCTGACTGTCATCATGCTGACGATTGTCTCGCAGTCCTTTTACATCGGGACGGAGAAGGATCACCAGATTCGCGTCCTTCCTGGATTTTTCGCGCTCTGCTACCCGATCGCGTATTATTTCATCGGCGCATATATCCGCGAATTCCCGCCGAAGCGCGATCTCAAGCACAAAATGGTCTATGTGATCACAGGGCTCTTTGCGCTGATTTACGTCTCAACCGTGACGCTCTATCAGTGCCTGAAAAACACCGAGAAAAACAATGCATGGACCTCGTGGCACAATGATGATTACTGCTCGTGGCCGGTCGCATTGATGAGCACGTCGATTTTCCTGCTGCTGTTTGATATCACAATCAGAGATCAGCGCTGGACAAAAATCCTCGCCATGCTCAGCAAAGCCACCTTCGCTGCCTATCTGATTTCCTATGTCTTTGACGGGCTGTTTTACAGCAAGCTCGTGCTGAAGGTGCCGGATATCTACCCGCGGTACAAATTTGCGCTGCTGATCGTGCCCGCTGTGTTCATCCTCTCGATGCTCTCCGGACTTGCGATACAGGGGCTCTATGACCTCGCTGCAAACCGGATCAAAAGGATACGGCTGCCGGCTGCAAAGCGCGCGTAATGCGTTTTCTCCGCAGGACTGAAACGGGGCGCTGACCAGAATAACATCTATACAGAAAGCCGCTCAGATTTGCGTCATGCAAAACCTGAGCGGCTTTCTTTTATCCATTTTTATTTGCGGTATTTATCCATGACATCGCAGAAATCGAAGGTTGCGAAGTAGTCTGCCGGTGTTTCGGCGCGGCGGATCATTTTGACGCTGCCGTCATCGCAGAGCAGCAGCTCCGCAGAACGCAGCTTGCCGTTATAGTTATAGCCCATTGAGAAGCCGTGCGCGCCCGCATCATGGATGAACAGCAGGTCGCCGTTATCAATCGGCGGGAGCATGCGGTCAACCGCGAATTTATCGTTGTTCTCGCAGAGGCCGCCCGTCACATCGTAGAGATTCGTGCAGGGCGCATCCTCTTTGCCGAGCACCGTAATATGATGATATGCACCGTACATCGCCGGACGCATCAGATTCGCGGCACAGGCATCGCAGCCGACATACTCCTTGTAGATATGCTTCTGATGCAGCACGCGCGTGACAAGTCCGCCGTAGGGCGCGAGCATGAATCTGCCCATTTCGGTGAAGATCGCGACATCGCCGAGCCCCGCCGGAACGAGGATTTCCTCATAGACCTTGCGCACGCCCTCGCCGATTGCGAGAATATCGTTCGGCGTCTGCTCGGGCTTGTAGGCAATGCCGACACCACCCGAAAGATTGATAAACCGGATCTCTGCGCCGGTCTCCGCTTTCAGATCGGCGGCGAGCTGAAACATCTGCCGCGCAAGCGTCGGATAGTATTCGTTTGTCACGGTATTCGACGCGAGAAACGCATGGATGCCGAAGTATTTTGCGCCCTTCTGCATCAGCCCGCGGAAGCCCTCAAACATCTGCTCGCGCGTGAAGCCGTATTTTGCATCCTGCGGCTTATCCATGACAAATGTCGAGATTTTGAAATCGCCGCCCGCATTGAAGCGGCAGCAGATCGTCTCCGGAATGCCGGTCAGCTGCTCGAGATAGTCGATATGCGTGATATCGTCAAGGTTGATATAGGCGCCGAGCTGATAGGCAAGCTGATAATCCGCAGCGGGCGTCACATTCGAGGAGAACATGATATCGCTGCCGGAAAATCCGCAGGCATCCGCCATCTGCAGCTCGGTCAGCGAGGAGCAGTCCACGCCGCAGCCCTCCTCCTGCAGGATTTTCAGGATAAACGGGTTCGGGGTCGCCTTGACGGCGAAGTATTCGCGGTAGCCCTTGTTCCACGCGAATGCCTGCTTCACGAGCCGCGCATTCTCGCGGATGCCGCGCTCGTCATAAATATGAAACGGTGTCGGATACTGCGCGGCGATTTCCTCCGCCTGCGCCTTTGTGATAAACGGTACTTTTTTCATTGTCATCTCTCCTGATCCTTACAAATTCGCATTGAGCGTTTAGAGCTTTGCGAGGTGTGCAGCCGCCTTCAAAGCGGTTTCGCGCGTGCAGAACGATGAGAACCGCATCCAGCCCTGCCCCGCCGTGCCGAATCCGACACCGGGCGTGCCCGCAATGCCGTACTGTCCGAGCAGCGCATCAAAGCAGTCCCACGATTCCGCGTTCTGCGGCGCCTCAAACCAGACATACGGCGCATTCTCGCCGCCGACGGAATGAATCCCTGCGGCAGAGAGCGCCGATTTCAGAATCTGCGCATTTTCCATGTAGTAATCAATATCCGCATGTGCCGCCGCGAGACCCTCCGGCGTAAAAACCTTTGCCGCGGCACGCTGAATGATATACGAGGTGCCGTTATACTTTGTCGCCATACGGCGGAACCACATGTCATGCAGCGATGCGCCGTCGAACCGGAGCGTTTTCGGCACAACCGTCCAGCCGCAGCGGACGCCGGTGAAGCCCGCAGTCTTCGAGAGCGAATTGATCTCGAGCGCGCAGTCCGCAGCGCCATCAATCTCGAAGATGCTGTGCGGCAGCGCAGGATCGCGGATATACGCTTCATATGCCGCATCAAAGAGGATCAGCGCACCGTTCGCCTTTGCGTAGGCGACCCACTCTGCAAGCTGCTCTCTGCTGTAGACAGCGCCCGTCGGATTGTTCGGCGAGCAGAGGTAGATGAGATCCGCATGCACGCTTGCATCCGGCATCGGCAGGAAGCCGTTTTCCTTTGTGCCTGCCGCGAAGATCACGCGGCGCCCTGCCATGATGCTCGTGTCATAGTAAACCGGGTAAACCGGATTCGGCAGCAGCACGGTGTTATCCGCATCGAACAGGTCGCAGAGGTTGCCGAGGTCGCATTTTGCGCCGTCACTGATAAAGATATCGTCCGGCGCGATCTGCGTGCCGCGCTGTGCGTAGTATCCGGCGATAGCCTCGCGCAGGAACTGCTCGCCCTGCTCGGCGCCGTAGCCGTGGAAGGTCTCCGCATGAGACATATCCTCCGCAGCGGCTTTCATCTCATCGGTGACAATGCGGCTCAGCGGACGGGTGACATCGCCGATGCTGAGCTTCAGCAGCTCGCGCTCCGGATTCGCCGCCTGAAACGCACGGATGCGCTTTGCGACCTCCGAGAACAAATAATTCTGTTCCAGCTCCAGAGCATGATGATTGACTTTCATAACAAGTTCCTTTCGTATTTTTCGTAAGATTTCCTTTTATTGTATATCAGACTTCGATCTCGCCGCTGAAAATCAGCACGGCTTCGCCCGCCATCGTGACCGTTTCCTCGGTATAGCGGATGACCAGATCACCGCCGTTCAGATGCACCGTGATATCGGTATCCGGCTGACAGAATCCGTTTTTCACAGCCGCCGCGACCGTCGCGCAGGCACCCGTGCCGCATGCCATCGTCTCGCCGGAGCCGCGCTCCCAGACGCGCATCCGGAGCGTGTGTCCGTCAATCACCTGCACAAACTCCGTGTTGACCTGCTCCGGAAATGCCGGATGATGCTCGAATTCCGGTCCGATTGCAGCAAGGTCAAGCTTTTCCGGATTGTCGCCGAACACAACACAGTGCGGATTTCCCATCGACACGCAGGTGACAGTGTATTCCCTGCCGCCGACCCTCAGGGGCTTCGCGATCATTTCCGGCTCAGCAAACTGAACGGGAATCCGGTTCGTCTCAAAGATCGCTTTGCCCATATCGACCGCCGCGCGCGTGACAACGCCGTTCTGTGTTGTCACGGTAACCTGCCGCAGACCGCTCTTTGTCTCAATGACAATTTCCTTCTTCGGGCAGATGCCGTTATCGTAGAGATACTTTGCAACGCAGCGGATCGCATTGCCGCACATGTTGCCCTCGCTGCCGTCCAGATTGAACATCCGCATTTTTGCATCAGCCTGCTCCGAGGATTCGATCAGCACGAGCCCGTCGCCGCCGATGCCGAAATGCCGGTCAGAAAGCTGCACGCTCAGCGATTCCGGCGCAGATATGCGCTTTTCCATGCAGTCCACATAGATATAATCATTGCCGCAGCCGTGCATTTTCACGAACGAAATGCGGCGCTTTGCCGTTCTCAGATGGTTCATATTCATCAGCTCCACATTGGAATCCCGATAGCCGGTGTGCAGGCAGTTCGCGACCGCTGCCGCCGTATCGGTGCAGGTCAGGCAGGGAATCCCGAGCTCGACCGCCTTCTTCCGGATCTTTGCGCCGTCACGGGCAGCCATGCGCGCATTCGCATCCGTAGACACAATATAGCGGATCGTGCCGTTCTCCATCAGCGTGAATGTTTCGGTATCGCCGCTGTGCAGCTTGCTGAGCGTATGCACCGCGAGCCCTGCGCGGTTGAGTGCAGCCGCCGTGCCCGCCGTCGCATAGAGCACAAATCCGAGCCGTGCGAATTTCCGCGCAATCTCAACGATATCCGGTTTATCCGCATCACAGACCGTCAGCAGGACGCCGTTGCGGTTCCTGCCGTTGTCCTCGAGCCGGTAGCCCGCCGCGCGCAGACCTTTATAGAGCGCCTCGGTCAGCGTTTTGCCGATGCCGATGACCTCGCCGGTCGATTTCATTTCCGGACCGAGCTGCGATTCGCCGCCGATCTTCTGGAACGAGAACACCGGAACCTTGACCGCGGTAAAGGGCGGCGTTTTGTAGTAACCGGTGCCGTATTCCATTTCGGCGAGCTTCTCGCCGAGGCAGACGCGCATGGCGCAGTCACAGAGCGGCAGTCCGGTCAGCTTGCTCATGAACGGCACGGTTCGCGATGCGCGCGGGTTGACCTCGATCACATACAGCGACTGCCCTTTGACGATATACTGCAGATTGATCAGCCCGACCGCATGCAGCCCGAGGCAGATTTTCTTCGTATCTGTGAGGATTTTCTTTCGCATGTCATCGTCGATGTGTACCGGCGGGCAGATCGCGATCGAATCGCCGGAATGCACGCCCGTGCGCTCAATATGCTCCATGATGCCAGGAATGAGGATATCCTGCCCGTCACAGATCGCATCGACCTCGATCTCCGTGCCGCGGATATACTGGTCGATCAGCACGGGGTTATCAATGCCGTCTGCGAGGATGTTCTGCATGAACGCAAGCACATCGCTTTCCTCAAATGCGATGTTCATATTCTGTCCGCCGAGGACATACGAGGGGCGCACCAGCACCGGCAGACCGAGCTTTTTGACCGCCTCACGCGCTTCATCCAGCGTATTGACCGTGCAGCCGCGCGGGCGCTCGATCTGCAGCGATTCCAGCAGCGCATCAAAGCGCTCGCGATCTTCGGCGAGGTCAATGCTGTCCGCCGAAGCGCCGAGCAGTCTGTATCCGGCTTCTTCGATCGTGCGGGCAAGCCGGATCGCAGTCTGTCCGCCGAATGCCGTCACAACCCCGACCGGCTGTTCAAGCGCGAGAATCGAAAGCACATCCTCGGGCGTCAGCGGCTCAAAGTAGAGACGATCCGCAGTATCAAAATCCGTTGAAACGGTCTCGGGATTGTTGTTGATCAGCACAACCTCGTAGCCGGAATCCTTGAGCACCTGCACGCAGTGGACTGCGGAATAGTCAAACTCGATGCCCTGCCCGATCCGGATCGGACCGCTGCCGAGCACCACAACTGTTTTATGTGTCCTGTCCGCGAGAAACTGCGCCGCTTCATTTGCAGCGCCGTCCGCATCCGGCAGGCAGACACCGTAGAAATACGGCGTTTCTGCTGCAAATTCGCCCGCGCAGGTATCGACCATGCGGTAGATCGGGCGATACTTTTTCTGCAGCAGTTCGCGTCCGGAAATCGCTGTGATCGCTGCATCAGGATAACCAAACCGCTTTGCTGTCCGGTAGAGATCATCCGTGAGCGGCGTATTTTCAAGCGCCGTTTCGCAAACAACGAGATTGCAGATTTTATGCAGGAACCATGCGTCAATCTTCGATAATGCGTGGATTTTCTCAACCGTGAGCCCGCGCCGCAGTGCCTCCGCGGCGGCAAACAGACGGATATCATCTGCATGCACCAGATGTGTCAGCAGCTCGGCTTCCGGCATTTCACGCAAACTGCGGACAAGCAGCGCACTGTGCTTGATTTCCGCGCCGCGCAGCGCTTTGAGCAGCGCGGATTCAAAGGTATCAGAAATCGCCATGACCTCGCCGGTCGCTTTCATCTGTGTACCGAGCTGATGCGATGCACCCGCGAATTTCTCGAACGGGAATTTCGGCATTTTGACCGCAACATAATCCAAAGCAGGTTCAAATGCTGCGGTTGTTTTGCCCGTCACTTTGTTTGCGATTTCATATAAACGGTAGCCGACGGCGATCTTTGCGGCGACCTTTGCAATCGGGTAGCCTGTCGCTTTGGATGCGAGTGCAGAGGAACGCGAAACACGCGGATTGACCTCGATCACGGCATATTCAAAGGAATCGGGATTCAGGGCGAACTGACAGTTGCATCCGCCTTCAATTTTCAGCACCTCCGCGATTTTCAGTGCAGCGGTGCGGAGCATCTGATATTCCTTGTCCGAGAGCGTGACAGCCGGTGCAATGACGATGGAATCGCCTGTGTGAATGCCGACCGGATCAAAGTTTTCCATCGAGCAGACGGTGATTTTGTTGCCGTCCGCATCGCGCACAATCTCAAATTCGATCTCCTTCCAGCCGGCAATGCAGCGTTCCACAAGGATCTGATGAATCGGCGAAAGGCGCAGACCGTTCTCTGCAATATTGTCAAATTCTTCGGGCGTTTCCGCGATACCGCCGCCCGTTCCGCCAAGCGTAAACGCCGGACGGATGATCACCGGATAGCCGATTTCCGCAGCGATCTGCCGCGCCGTATCCATATCCTCCGCAATGCCGGAGGGAATGCAGGGCTGTCCGATTGAATCCATCGTCTCCTTGAACAGCTTTCTGTCCTCCGCTTTCGCGATCGTCTCCGGATTTGCACCGAGCAGCCGGATGCCCTGCGCAGCAAGAAAACCGCTTTCAGCGAGCTCCGCGCAAAGGTTCAGACCGGTTTGTCCGCCGAGTCCTGAGAGAATGCTGTCCGGCTTTTCTTTCAGGCAGATGCGCTTGATGATCTCGGATTTGAGCGGTTCCATGTAGATTTTGTCGGCGATCCGGCTGTCTGTCATGATCGTTGCGGGGTTTGAGTTGACGAGGACAACTTCGATGCCGTCCTCCTGCAGCGCGCGGCATGCCTGCGTGCCGGAGTAGTCAAACTCCGCTGCCTGCCCGATGACAATCGGCCCCGAGCCGATCACCAGAACCTTATGAATATCACGATTCAGCGGCATTTCTGTACCTCCATCATCTGCACAAATTCGTCAAATATGAACGCCGTATCCTGCGGACCGGCACATGCCTCCGGATGAAACTGCACGGAGATTGCCGGTATCTTTTTGTACCGCAGACCCTCGCAGGTGTTGTCATTCAGGTTGATATACAGCAAATCCGCGGTCTCCGTGCAATGCGCATTATTAGGATCATATTGCACCTGATATCCGTGATTCTGCGTTGTGACCGCCATGCGCTTTGTCTCGAGATTCAGCACCGGCTGATTCGCGCCGCGGTGTCCGAATTTGAGCTTTGCCGTCAGGATGCCGTTTGCAAGCGCAAGCAGCTGATGTCCCAGACAGATCGCCATGATCGGGATTTGCAGCGTCATGATCTTCTGCAGCTCCGCGATGATCTCCGGATTATCTGCCGGATCTCCAGCGCCGTTCGAGAGCATGATACCGTCCGGATGAAGTGCCGCAATATCCTCACATTTTGTTCCCGCAGGCACAACCGTGACACGGCAGCCGCGTCCGGCAAGCGAACGCGCAATGTTTGCCTTCGCACCGAAATCGAGAAGCACCACATGATACGTCGCGTCCGCTTCTCCGACTGTATACGGCTCCGTGCAGGCTGTATTTCTCACGGCATCGGTCACGCGATATCCACGCATCTGCGCAATATTTGCAAACTCCGGCGAATTGCAGATCATGCCGTTCATCGTGCCGTGATCCCGCAGGACTCTTGTCAGCGTTCTTGTATCAACGCCGGTCAAAACCGGAATATCCTGCTCAGCAAGCCAATCCGCAAGCTGACCTTTGCAGCGGAAATTTGACGGCGCATCACACATCTCCGAGACAATATAAGCCGAAAGAAATGCCTTTCGGGATTCAAAATCCTCCGGTATCACGCCGTAATTTCCGATCAGCGGAAAGGTCTGCACAACTGCCTGCCCGTAGTAGCTCGGGTCGGTCAGTGTTTCCAGATAGCCGTTCATTCCGGTTGCAAATACAATTTCAGCGGTGACATCCCGCTTTGCACCGAACCGTTTTCCGCGGAAAACCATTCCGTTTTCCAGCACAAGACAGCCCTCATTGACATCCATGATTCATTTCCTCACTTCCGATATTTACACGGCAAGCCGCACTGCTTCTGCAATGCGGCGCCGCAATATTATTATAATTATACACTGTAAAGCAGGTCGGCATAGGTCGGGAAGGGCTGATATTCCTTTGCCGTCAGCGGCTCAAGCTGATCGGCTGCTGCACGCAGCTCGTTCATTGCGGGAATGATCGTATCGCGGCAGTAGTAGGACGGATGCTCGTTATCATAAAGCCCGATCATCGCCTGCTCGAGTGCCTCGGTCTTTGCTGCAATCTCGTCCGTCAGTGCGCTGACTCTGCGGAGCAGATCGGTCTCTGCGATTCCCTGAACGCCGAGTTCCTTCTTCTTCATCGCATATTCTGCAAGCGCTTCGCCGTAACGGAATCCCGCAGGAATGATCTGCGTCCGAGCCATGTCGATCATGGTGTTTGCCTCAATCGCGATGAGCTTTGTGTAGTTTTCGAGCAGGATGTCCTTGCGCGAGACAACCTCGCTGTGATTGTAAACACCGAACCGCTTGAACAGCGCGACATTCTTTTCCGTTGCAAATGCGTGCATTGCATCTGCTGTTGTACGGAGATTCAGCAGTCCGCGGTGCTCTGCCTCGGCAACCCATTCCTGCGAATAGTTGTTGCCGTTGAAGATGATTCTGCCGTGTGCTTTCAGCGTATCTGCGAGGATATCCTGCACGGCTTTTGCGATATCCGCTTTGCCCTCAAGCTGCTCCGCAATATTGCTGAGCGCTTCGGCAAAGATCGTGTTGAGTGCGATATTGGTATCTGCGATCGAGTTCTCGGAGCCAAGCATACGGAACTCGAATTTGTTGCCCGTGAATGCCATCGGCGAGGTGCGGTTGCGGTCGGAGGTATCCTTTTTGAAATCGGGGAGAACATGCACGCCGGTCGTCAGCGTTTCGCGGTGCTTGTGCTCATCTCTGCCCTCTGCAGCCGCCTCAAGCTGAAGCTGGAGGTCATCGCCGAGGTAAACCGAGACAATTGCAGGCGGCGCTTCGTTGGCGCCCAGACGGTGATCGTTGCCCGCAGACGCAACCGACATCCGCAGCAGATCCTGATGCGCATCCACTGCCGCAACAACCGCTGCGACCATCAGCAGGAACAGGCGCTTGCGCTCCGGCGTTTTGCCCGGTGCAAAGAGGTTGATGCCGGTATCGGTCGAGAGCGACCAGTTATTGTGCTTGCCGCTGCCGTTGACGCCTGCAAACGGCTTTTCGTGGAGCAGGCACATCAGACCGTGGCGTTCCGCGACCTTCTTCATGATCTCCATTGTAAGCTGAT
This sequence comes from uncultured Ruminococcus sp., assembly GCA_946413695.1. Lineage (GTDB taxonomy): Bacteria > Bacillota > Clostridia > Oscillospirales > Ruminococcaceae > Firm-04. The sequence continues at coordinate 68,717 of CAMKLV010000002.1, forward strand.
TGTGATCGCAGGCGAGGTTCATGGTTGTGTAGACAGGTGCAAGCTCATGCTGTGCGGGCGCGACCTCATTATGTTCGGTTTTCGCGTAGATGCCGAGCTTCCAGAGTTCTTCGTTCAGCTCCTTCATGAATGTCTGCACGCGCGGACGGATCACGCCGAAATAGTGATCCTCCATCTCCTGACCCTTCGGCGCCTTTGCACCGAACAGCGTTCTGCCGGTGAAGATGATATCCTTGCGCTGCTTTGCCATTTCGCGGTCGATGAGGAAATATTCCTGCTCCGGACCGACCGTTCCGCTGACGCGCTGCACATCCTCAAAGCCCAGCAGATGCAGCACCTTGACTGCCTGCTCGTTGACTGCCTCCATCGAACGCAGCAGCGGGGTTTTCTTATCGAGTGCCTCGCCGCTGTAGGAGTAGAATGCGGTCGGGATGCACAGGCTGTTCTCCTTGATGAATGCGTAGGATGTCGGGTCCCATGCTGTATATCCGCGTGCCTCAAAGGTTGCGCGCAGACCGCCCGACGGGAACGAGGATGCATCCGGTTCGCCCTTGATGAGCTCCTTGCCGGAGAATTCGAGGATCGCACCGCCGTTGCCGTCCGGAGAGAGGAAGGAGTCATGCTTCTCTGCGGTGATGCCGGTCATCGGCTGGAACCAGTGCGTGTAATGCGTTGCGCCGTTCTCCACAGCCCATTCACGCATTGCGCTTGCGACCACATCCGCAACAGTCGGATCGAGGTCTTTGCCGTTTGCAATGGTCTCATGCAGGGATTTATAGACCGCTTTCGGCAGGCGCTCCTGCATCACGGCATCATTGAACACAAGGCTTCCGAATACATCAGTCGGTTTCATAATTATACATCCTTTCAGTGTAATTAACAAAAAAACAGCAACGGCACTCCGGGACTCATCCCGAAACAGCGCCGTTGCTGTTTTCTGTATCACATCATAGCATATTTTTTTGCATTTGTCAATCACTTGACAGAAATTTCACAAAGTTTTACAATCTGCCTATGATTTCTCATTGATTCTCATAGGTTTTTAGGATATTTTCCGCAGCAGTCCGCTTGGAGATGCGCTGATTCATCGCCTGCTGCTCAATATATTTATGCGCCTGCTCCTCGGTCATGCCGAGATAGCGGATCAGCGCATACTTTGCACGGTTGACAATGCGCAGGTCGATCAGCTTGATCTGCAGGCGCTGATTTTCCTGCGAGACAGTCTGCAGCCGTGCATAGGCAGACGCCGCATCATAGAGCGCCTGATGAAAGGAACTGTGTGGGAACGGTCTGCCAAGGACAAAAATGCCCGTCGGTTCCAGCGATTGCCGGAATTCCGTCTCCTGCTCATTCTTCACCACGGCAATGACAGATGCCGTCATGTTCTCTGCAAGATCGCTCGCCAGCTCAGTGCCGCACTCATCCGCCAGCGGGATATTGATGACAACGATTGCGCAGCGATTGCCCATCATTTTTTGGCGTGCTTCTGTACAGGAATCCGCTCCGCCCGAAACGGTAAAATCACCATCCGGCAGATTATCCCGTACATAGCGGTGAAAAATCTGATTCGAGGAAATGACGAAAACCTCTTTCTGTTCAAAGCGCGTCAGCATAGCCGGTCACTCCGTGTAAGCTGCAAAAAGATGCGCCGGCAGCACCTGCTGCATGAATGCACTCTCCTTCATCAGCTGCTTTGCTGCCTGCAGATCAGCCGGCAGTGCCGGATACTGCGCCGCAAGCGCGGCAGGTGCATCCAGCAGATTTTCATTGCACGAAGGAGGCGGCGTCAGATTGCGGAGAATGCCGTCCAGACCGGCACGCATCACCAGTGCAAACGCGAGATACGGATTCGCAGACGCATCCGGCGAACGGAGCTCCATGCGCTGATGCGATACATCTGCGGCAGGAATGCGGATCAGCTGCGAGCGGTTGTTCGGAGACCACGAAACGCGGTTCGGTGCTTTGTCTCTGCCGAGACGCGCATAGGAGCTTTCCAGCGGATTCAGCACAGCCGTCATCTCCGGCGTGTGTGCAAGAACGCCCGCCATGAACGCCTGAAACAGCGATTCGTTCACATCGGCGCGGACATCCGCCTGCGTCAGCGAACAGTTGATGTGAAAGCCGTTACCAGCCTCCTGTTCGAGCGGCTTCGGCGCAAACGATGCCCAGAGCCCGTTCCGTGCCGCAACCGTGCTGACAACCTGCTTGAACGTCACGACATGGTCCGCGGCACTGAGCGCATTGCTATAGCGAAAATCAATTTCATTTTGTCCCGGTCCCTGCTCGTGATGCGAGCGCTCCGGCTGAATGCCCATTGTCTCAAGCGTCTGACAAATCTCTCTGCGGACATTCTCGCCGCCGTCTGCAGGCGCAATATCAAAATATCCGCCGCGGTCGAGCGGGGTATCCGTCGGGGCGCCGTTTTCATCCAGCTTGAACAGATAAAACTCGCATTCTGCGCCGATATCACAGCGCAGTCCGTGCTCTGCAAGCAGACGCTCGGTATCCGCGAGAAAACGGCGGCAGTCCGCAGAAAAAGGCGAGCCGTCCGGATTGCGGATCTCGCAGAAGAACCGCGCCACGCCTCCTCTCGAGGGACGCCACGGCAGCAGCGTCATCGTATGGGGATCGGGAAACAGAAACAGATCGGAGTGCGAGGGATCGCGGAATCCTGCAATCGAGGAGGCATCAAACGCGATGCCCTGTTCAAAGGCACGTTCCAGCTCGGATGCCTGCACGGAAATATTCTTCTGCACGCCGAACACATCACAAAATGCAAGGCGCACAAACTTGATATCACTGCTTTCGATCAGCTCCGCTGCATCGCGCTGCGAAACACTCAGCATGAAATCACATCCTTTCTTATTGCTCCTATTGATGTCCCAATGAAATCTTGAAGAATAGATGCGCAGGATTTTTGTCATGAGACAAGGCAGAAAGCCGCCGCCTTGCTGACGCAAGGCAAGGATTTCTAACGCAGTATCATGGCAAAAAGACAAGCAGATATCTTCAAGAGATAGTTGGGACATCAATATCATACCACATGCTGCGGCTGCTTGTCAACCGTGAATTTTGCGTTCAAAGCGGTCTTTCGATTCGTCCTGCTCGATTGCCGTCGGATAATCGCCGGTGAAGCATGCGGTACAGATTCCATCCGATTCTGAAAGCTCCGGCAGCGCCTCAAGCGGCAGAAAACCGAGCGAATCCGCGCCGATCATCTGCGCGATCTCCGCAACGGTGTGGTGATTGGCAATCAGGTTTTCTTCGGAATCAATATCCGTGCCGTAATAGCAGGGATGCAGAAACGGCGGTGCGGAAATACGCATATGGATTTCGGCTGCACCGGCTTCACGCAGCAGACTGACAATGCGGCGGCTTGTGGTGCCGCGGACGATTGAATCGTCGATCAGCACAATGCGCCTGCCCGCGACCGTCTCACGGATTGCGCTCAGTTTGAGCTGCACGCCGCTGTCCCGCTCGGACTGCGACGGCGCGATGAAAGTCCGCCCGATGTACTTGTTTTTGATGAGCCCGATGCCGTACGGAATGCCCGATGCTTCTGCGAATCCGAGCGCGGCATCCAGTCCGGAATCCGGCACGCCGATAACAACATCCGCTTCCGCCGGATGTGCGGCAGCGAGCAGAGCGCCCGCTTTTTTGCGCGCCGCATGAACGGAAACGCCGTCCAGAACCGAATCAGGGCGGGCAAAATAGATATACTCAAAAATGCAGATGCGCTTCGGTGCGCCTGCCGCATATCTGCGGTCGGACTGCATCTGTCCGTCCGGCGTCAGAATGATCATTTCGCCCGGCTCCACATCCCGCAGGAACTTTGCACCGACAGCACTGAGCGCGCAGCTTTCCGAGGCAAGCACAAAGCAGCCGTCAGCCCTTCTGCCGATGCAGAGCGGACGGAACCCGTGCGGGTCACGCACCGCAATCAGCTTTTGCGCGGACATGATAATCAGCGAAAAAGCGCCCTCCAGCTGCGGAACCGCAAGACGCACGGCATCCTCGATTGAATCGGTCCGGAGCCGTGCCTGTGTGATCAGATATGCAATAATCTCGGTGTCGCTCGTTGTGTGGAAGATTGCGCCGCGCTGTTCCAGCACGCTGCGCAGACGTCCCGCATTGCTGAGGTTGCCGTTATGGACAAGCGCCATTTTGCCCTTGTGGTGATTGACCTCCATCGGCTGACAGTTGCGCCGCTGACTGCCGCCGGTTGTGCCGTAGCGCGTGTGTCCGACCGCGATGGTTCCCTGCGGAAATCCCGCGAGCACCTGCGGCGGAAACACATGATCGACAAGCCCAAGATCCTTGTGCGTGGTGAACACGCCGTCATCGTTGACGGTGATGCCTGCGCCCTCCTGCCCGCGGTGCTGCAGCGCAAACAGTCCGCAGTATGTCAGGTGTGCAAGGTCTTTGGGCTGCGGCGACATCATGCCGAACACGCCGCATTCTTCATGTAAACTCCCCATATCAAGCACCCATTGACGCCGCGACCAGACCGACAAACAGTGGATGCGGCTTGTTCGGACGGCTCTTGAATTCCGGATGATACTGCACGCCGACATAGAACGGCAGCTCCGTCAGTTCAACTGTCTCGACAAGATTGCCGTCCGGCGAGGTGCCGCTGATGCAAAGCCCCGCTGTGGTCAGTGCATCGCGGAATGCATTGTTGAATTCATAGCGGTGACGGTGCCGCTCTGCGATATGCGGCTGTTTGTAGCAGCGCATCATTGTGGTGTCCGGCGCGATCACGCAGGGATAGCTGCCGAGCCGGAGCGTGCCGCCCTTGTCAATCGTCTCGTATTGCCCGTCCATGAAATCAATGACCTTGTGCGGGCATTCCGGCGCAAATTCACCAGAATGCGCGTCGGGGAGATTTGCCATATGCCGCGCAAATTCGATCACCGCGATCTGCATGCCGAGGCAAATGCCGAGGAACGGCTTTCTGCTGCTGCGCGCGTATTCTGCGGCAGCGATCATGCCCTCGATGCCGCGCTCGCCGAATCCGCCGGGAATCAGAATGCCGTCAGCTGCTCCGAGCATTTCTGCGTCGTTCTCCCGCGTGATCTGCTCCGAGTCGATCCAGTCGATCTGCACATCCGCGCCGAGCTGATAGCCCGCGTGATGCAGCGCCTCCGCAACGGAAAGATAGGCATCATGCAGCTGCACATATTTGCCGACCAGCCCGATTGTGACCTTTCTGCGCGGCTCGCGAATCCGTTTGCAGAGCGCCTGCCATTCGGTGAGATCGGGCGGCGGTGTCTGCAGATTGAGCTCGCGGCAGACAATGCCCGAAAGATTTGCATTCTCCAGCATCAGCGGCGCTTCATAGAGATTCGGCAGCGTGAGATTCTCAATGACGCAATCCGGCTTGACATTGCAGAAATGCGCGATTTTCGTGAAAACGCTCTGGTCTGTGATCGGTTCATCGGAGCGCAGCACAATGATATCCGGCGAAATGCCGAAGCCCTGCAGTTCCTTGACAGAGTGCTGCGTCGGCTTGGATTTGTGCTCCCCCGAAGCTTTCAGATACGGCACCAGCGTCACATGGATATAGAGCGTATTCTCGCGCCCGACCTCGTGTCCGAGCTGCCGGATTGCCTCCAGAAACGGCTGGCTTTCGATATCGCCCGTGGTGCCGCCGATCTCCGTGATGACCACATCCGCATTGCCGCGCTCGCCGACGCTGTAGATAAAATGCTTGATCTCATCCGTGATATGCGGGATGATCTGCACGGTGCGCCCGAGATATTCGCCGCGGCGCTCCTTCTGCAGCACATTTGCATAGACCTTGCCGGTTGTCAGATTGGAAAAGCGGTTTAAGTCCTCGTCGATGAAGCGCTCATAGTGTCCGAGGTCGAGATCGGTCTCCGCGCCGTCCTCGGTCACATAGACCTCGCCGTGCTGATAGGGGCTCATCGTGCCGGGATCGACGTTGATATAGGGGTCGAGCTTCTGCGCGGCGACCTTCAGTCCCCGGCTTTTGAGCAGCCTGCCGAGCGATGCCGCCGTAATGCCCTTGCCGAGTCCCGAGACAACACCGCCCGTCACGAAAATATACTTTGTCATGCACTCCGCCCCCCTTAGTTTGCAACGTACATCTGCTTGTAGGGATTGCCGCTGTCCGGCGTTACAAGCGTGAATTCCGCATTCAGAATCTCATCGGGATCGCCGCCGAAGTGCTCGCAGTATTCCTCGACATACTGCCGGATCTCCGCAAGCTCCTCCGCAGAGGCAGCGCGGTGATGCACCTGATGCGGGAAGTGGATGCCCGCGCAGTCCGAGCGCAGGAACAGCTTGCCGCCGTGCATTCCTGTACACGGAAAATTGCTGACGATCGGGCGCTCACCGCCGGAGAGCCCCAGCACGATGATGATGCCGCCCGCCTGATATTCGCCGAGAAAGCTGCCGGTGCGTCCGCCGATCACCATGACCGGCACTTTATCCTGATACGCCTTCATGTGGATGCCCGCGCGGTATCCCGCATTGCCCTGCACAAAGATTCTGCCGCCGCGCATTGCGTAGCCTGCCGCATCGCCGATGTTGCCGTGCACGATGATCTTGCCCTCGTTCATCGTGTCGCCGACGGCATCCTGCGCGTTGCCGAAGGTCTCGATCACAGAGCCGTTGAGATAAGCACCGAGCGCATTGCCCGCAATGCCGCGGATGCGTACATATTTGCCGTTTGTACCCGCTGCTAGAAAGCGCTGCCCGATGCAGCCCGTCAGCGTGATTTCGCTGTCCGCGGTCTGCCGCATCTGCTCATTGACCTCGGAAAATCCCATCTCCGATACATTCAGTTCCATTCAGACCACTCCTTTCAGCACTTTGTCGCGGTATGCGCTGCCCATTGCAGCAAGCTGCGGCTCGATTTTCAGGCGCGCAAAATCCACGGTGGAAAGCGGCGTCTGATTGCGGATCAGCGCGGTGTAGATTCCGGTGCGGTGCATGTGCCCGATCAGCATAAAGCCGGTGAGCCGGTCATCCTTGAGAAAGAGTCGCTTGATATGGTTTTCGTCCGCTTCTTCGTACATTTCGCAGCCCTCCGGCGCAGAGCCCGCCGTATGGCAGTGCAGCCCGAAAAAGCCGATGCTGTTCATCGGGACGGCATTGTCAAACACCGCAGCACCGCCCGCCATATTGACGCCCGCAGTATGCCCCTGCATATAGGCATTCGGCATCAGCGCCATGACCTTGACCGTGTCGGACGAGATATCGTGATACTCCGTGCAGTCGCCCGCAGCATACACATCCGGCAGCGAGGTTCTGCATGCATCATCGACGAGAATGCCGCGGTTGACTGTTCCGCCCGCATCCTTGATCAGCGCCGTATTCGCACGGACACCGACCGCGAGCACGAGTACATCAAACCCGATTTGTTCGCCGTTCTGCATCACCGCCATATTGCCCCTGAATTCCTTGGCGCTGTTGCCGAGCAGGAATGCAATGCCGTTTGCTTCGAGATGCTTCTGCATCATGGCGGCGCAGGTATCATCGAGAATCGAGGAGAGCACGCGCGGCGCAAGGTCGCAGACCGTGATCTGCTGCACACGCCCGTGCAGACCCTCTGCGCATTTCAGCCCGATCAGTCCCGCGCCGATGATCAGCACGCGGCTTTCCGGCGTGATTGCTTTTTCCAGCGCAAGCGTATCATCAATCGTCATGAAGCTGAATTTGTTTTGCACGGTATCGAGTCCCTGCATCGGCGGGATAAACGGCGCGGAGCCCGTTGCATTGCAGAGCGCATCAAAGGGCAGTGTCTCGCCGGTGTTCAAAGTGATCTGGCGCGTATTTGCGTCGATTTTCTCCGCCGTTTTGCCGTAGAGCACCGTGACGCCGTTCTCCGCATAGAAGGTCGGTGTGCGGTAGTTCATGCGCTCGAGATCGGTTTTCTGCTCGAGATAATAGGAGATCAGCGGGCGGCAGTAGACCGGATGCTGCTCCGCGGAAACAACGGTAATGGCGCTCTCCGTATCGACAGAGCGGATGCCTTCGATACATCCGGCTGCAGCAACACCATTGCCGATAATTACATAGTGTTTCATTCCGCTGCCCCCCTATCCTCATAGACAATCGCGCCGTTCGGACATCCCTTGACACAGGCAGGCGCACCGCATGTATTCTTCATGCACAGCTCACATTTCTGCGCAATGCCGCTGCCGTCCTCGACAACCGCGCCGTAGGGGCAGACCAGCACACAGGTCAGACATCCGACGCATTTGCTGTGGTCGATTTCGATTACGCCGTCCTTTTTGGAGAGCGCACCCGCGATGCAGCTCTTGACACAGACCGGATCGGTGCAGTGGCGGCAGGAGACCGCGTAGGTCACGCCGTTTTCATCGGTCTCGACCTGAATGCGCGGATAGATCGGCTTGTCACGCAGCGCCTTGACCATGTCCGTCAGACCGGAATTGGCAAACGCGCAGTTATATTCACACAAATGGCACCCGAGGCACCATTCTTCTTTCACATAGATTCGTTTCATCTTTCACACCCCGCCTTATTCGCCTGCATGCGAGATACCGAGAATCTCAAGCTCTTTTTCAGTGAGACCGACGCCGCGCAGCATCAGACGGTTTCCGCGCAGTGCCTCAATCGAGTTGATGCCCATGCCGCCCATCAGCTCCTTGATCTCATGCCGCCATGCATCCATGAGATTGATGAGCCGCTGCGAACCGATATCCGGATTCAGCCGCTTGACCAGATCGGGGCGCTGTGTCGCGATGCCCCAGTTGCACTTGCCCGTGTGGCAGCTCCGGCAGAGATGACATCCCATTGCAAGACATGCCGCCGTCGCGATATAGCAGGCATCCGCGCCGAGCGCAATCGCCTTGACCACATCCGCCGCCGAGCGCACCGAGCCGCCGCAGATAATCGAGACATTGTTGCGGATGCCCTCATCGCGCAGCCGCTTATCAACCGCCGCAAGCGCCAGCTCAATCGGAATGCCGACATTGTCGCGGATTCTCGTCGGGGCTGCACCGGTGCCGCCGCGGAAACCGTCAATCGCAATGATATCCGCGCCGCTGCGTGCAATGCCGCTTGCAATCGCCGCGATATTGTGAACCGCCGCAACCTTGACAATCACCGGCAGGCGGTATTCGGTCGCCTCTTTCAGCGAGTAGACAAGCTGCCGCAGATCCTCAATCGAATAGATATCGTGATGCGGTGCCGGAGAGATCGCGTCGCTGCCCTCAGGGATCATGCGCGTCTTGGAGACATCACCGACCGCCTTTGTTCCGGGCAGATGTCCGCCGATGCCGGGCTTTGCGCCCTGTCCCATTTTGATCTCAATTGCCGCACCGGCTTCGAGATAATCCTTGTGCACGCCGAATCTGCCGGACGCGACCTGTACAATCGTGTTTTTGCCGTACTGGTAGAAATCCTCGTGCAGACCGCCCTCACCGGTGTTGTAGTAGATGCCGAGCGCAGTTGCGGCTCTTGCAAGGGATGCGTGTGCGTTGTAGCTGATCGAGCCGTAGCTCATTGCGGAGAACATCACCGGCATGCTGAGCGTCAGCTGCGGCGCAAGCTTTGTATCAAGCGTGCCGTCCGCATTTCTCGTGATGTGCTCCGGCTTTTTGCCGAGGAATACGCGCGTTTCCATCGGTTCGCGCAGCGGGTCGATCGGCGGATTTGTCACCTGCGAGGCGTTGATCAGAATCTTGTCCCAGTAAACCGGCAGCGGATTCGGATTGCCCATCGAGGAGAGCAGCACACCGCCGGTCTCCGCCTGCCGGTAAATCTCCTTGATCGTCTGATCGGAGTAATTCGCGTTTTCGCGCAGACGGCAGTCGCTCTTGACAATCTTGAGCGCTCTCGTCGGACACAGTGTCACACAGCGCTGACAGTTCACACATTTCGATTCATCGGAGAGCATCACCTTGCCGTCCGCATCAAACCAGTGCACCTCATTTGCACACTGCCGCTCACAGACACGGCAGCGGATGCACCGGCTGTCATTGCGCACAACCTCAAATTCCGGATAGAAATTCAAAACGCTCCCTCCTTCACCTTGACAATCACCGGTTCTCCGCCTGCGGGCGACCAGATATTTGTGATATCCGGCGCCATGACGCGGATTGCAGCTTCTTCACTTGCAATATAGACCATATCCCCCTGCTCGCCGACAACCATCGAGCGGAGTTTCAGGCGGTCATTGAGCGCCATCAGTCCGCCCTCGAATCCGAGGATGATGGAAAACGGTCCCGTGACGAGCAGGCTCGGGAACGCATTGCGCAGATAGGTCAGCGTATGCTTTTCCGCCTCCGGCTTTGCGTCGATTGTGGACCAGAACGGCGCCGCAATGACGGATGCCGTCTCCTCGAGCGTCAGCCCCTGCCGCCGCAGCAGATAATCCGCGATATAGGTGATGACCTCGGTGTCGGTCTGCAGCGTACATTTGTAGCCGTACATTTCGATGAAGCGGCGGTTCGCGTCATAGGACGAAATCTCGCCGTTGTGCACGATCGAATAATCGAGCATGCAGAACGGATGCGCGCCGCCCCACCAGCCCGGCGTATTTGTCGGATATCTGCCGTGCGCCGTCCAGCAGTAGGCTTCGTATTCCTCGAGCCGGTAGTATCTGCCGACATCCTCCGGAAAACCGACCGCCTTGAACGCGCCCATATTCTTGCCGCAGGAGAACACATAGCTGCCCTCAAGCTGCGCATTGATGCGGTTGACGATGCGGACAACCAGCTCCTTCTCGTCGATCTGCAAATGCCGCAGCACAGACTGCATCGGCGAGACAAACACGCGCCGGATGATCGGTTCATCGGTAATCTGCGGCATCTTGCGCACCTTGATGTGCTCATCCTGCACAATCTCGAAATACTCCTTGAGCAGCGTCATGCATTCGCTCTGACATTGTCTGCTGTTGAAGAAGATGTGCAGCGCGTAATAATCCTTGTATTCCGGATAAATGCCGTAGGCAGCAAAGCCGCCGCCGAGACCGTTCGAGCGGTCATGCATCGGCACCATGCTCTCGATGATGCGCTCGCCGTTCATGCGTCTGCCGTCGCGTGAGATCATCGCGGAGACTGCGCAGCCGGACGGGATACGCACCTGACCTTCCAGTGGGATCATCTCAAATTCCTCCTTGCATAGAAAAAGGCGTCCATCCGGAGACAGAAATCCTGTCTTGCCGAATGAACGCCTTTGTTCATTTCATTGTCGCTATTATAGCACATTGTGAAAGTTTTGTCAATATCCCGCGGACAGTTTTCCGTTTCGGAAGCACAAATTCGGAGCTTTCGCCGGATTTTGACTGCTTTCAGCAAAAATATTTATCTCTCATTCCGAATCCGCCTGCTTTATGAGCATGTCACCCATGAGCGTGCGCTGCAGAATGCCGGTGCATGCAGCAAGCGTGACGCCGTAATTCGTGAACGGGACGCCCTGCGCAAGCGCCTGCCGCATCCGCCAGCGCATTTCGCGCTCGGTGCGCATGCAGCCGCCGCAGTGAATGACAAGATCAAAGCCGGAAAGATCCGCGGGGAATGTGCCGCCGGAGCTGTAGCTGAGATCGAACTGCTTTCCGGTATACTTCTGCACCGCCTTCGGGAGCTTGACCGTCCCGATATCATTGCACTGCCGGTGATGCGTGCAGCCCTCCGCAATCAGGATTTTTGCGCCGTCGGGCAGCATTTTGAGTGCTCTTGCGCCCGCGACAGCCGTCTGCAGAAAGCCCTTGTAGCGCGCCATGAGGATCGAGAACGAGGTCAGCGGCACGGTTTCGGGCACGATCTTCGCGACCGCCGCAAACGCCTGACTGTCCGTGATAACCATGCGCGGCGGCTGATGCAGCGCGCGGAGCAGACCGCCTAGCTCCTCCGGCTGAACGAGCAGCGCGCTCGCATGGGCATCAAGCACCTCGCGGAGTGTCTGCTGCTGCGGCAGAATCAGCCTGCCCTTCGGCGCGGATTCGTCAATCGGCGTGACCAGAATCACGGTATCCCCCGCTGCAATCAGGTCGCGGATGATAAAGCGCTCGGGTTCATCGGTGTTTGCCAGCGCCCCGAGCATCTCCTTGAGCTGCGTGATGCCCTCACCGGTCACGGTGCTTGTAAAGACCGCATTTTCCGGCTTCTCCTGCGGACAATCCGCCGCGAGATCACATTTGTTCAGCGCGATCAGAAACGGTGTGTGCTCCTGCCGGAACAGCCTGATCAGCGCCTCCTCGGTTTCAGAGAACGGCTTTGCGGCATCGGCGACGAGCACCGCGATATCGGTTCGAAACAGCTCACGCTTTGTCTTTTCGATGCGCTGAACGCCGAGCTGCGCGTCATCATCGTCATAGCCTGCGGTATCCGTAATCACCACAGGACCGAGCGGCAGCAGCTCCATGCTTTTCATGACGGCGTCCGTTGTTGTGCCGGCGACATTGGAGACGATCGAGACCTCCTGCCCCGTCAGTGCATTGACAAGGCTTGATTTTCCCGCATTGCGCGCGCCGAAAAATCCGATGTGGATGCGCTCGGATGCCGGTACCTGTTCCAGACTCATAGTACGCTCCTCCTTTGATTGTATCGCTTTCGGAAAGCATGACAGGCGGCTGAGATCGCCGCCTGTCGGATTGATTATGGGATTTTGGTCGGAGCAAGCTGCTCCTCGGTGATGATCTTGGCAATGAACTTCAGAATCTTGAGTGCGTCCTTGGTATCGACCGCGGTATCGCCGTTCACATCTCCGTTGACCTTGCCTTCCGCTGTAATCTTCGCTGTCTGATCCTCAGCAGAATAGCGGCAGATAAGCACAGCGTCGGAAACGTCCACATTTTTATCGCAGTTGACATCGCCCCACTTGACCTGAAACGTGACGCCCTCGTTCTTCGTGGTGGTGGTGGTTTCGGGCTTGGAATCGGAAGTGGTTGTCACGAGCGCTGTTGTGGTGACGGGTGCAGTGGTGGTGGTCTCGCTTACAACCGTGGTTTCCGGATGGTCAATGGTCTTGCCGCCGCCGTAGTAATCGCTGAGCGACTGACCGTTTGCACCGAGCGGAATCTTGTGGTCGAGACCGATGAACACGCCGTTTTCATCCTGCCAGAGTGCCTTTTCGACAAATGCATATTTGTCCTCATCCCACTTGCCGAAGTCATCGTAGACAAGTCCGCCGGTATCGCCGGAGTTCTCGTTGAAGCACCAGAATGTGTGGTGAATGTGCTTGTCGATCATGTAATCGCGAAGCTCCTGCATCCAGTGCTTGTTTTCGCCGGTCGGGTCATGCTCCTTGTCGATGAAGCCGCCCCACTCGCCCATGAGCAGCGGATACATATTGTCCTCGACAAGATATGCCCATGTGTCGCGCCAGTAATCGTCGAGCAGCGTCTCGCGGGAGAAGGTCTTGGAATCATCGTCCATATAGAACCACTTTTGCTTCCAGACCAGCGGGCCGTAATCGTGCGGCGAGTAGACAATCTGCTTCTTGTATTCGCCGATGTCCACCGGATGATCCTTGACGCCGCGGAGATTGCCGCCCCACCATGCGCCGAAGATCTTGGAAGGCTCATCGTAATGTGCGTAGTCAACGGCAGGCGTTGTCCAGTCTCCGCCGTTCTCGAAATCCGGATAGCACTCGATGCCCTCGATCATAATCAGCAGATTCGGATTCTGCTTGAGGCACGCCATTGCGCCCTTTTCGGCTGCATACTTCCAGTTGTTCGCGTCCTTGGAATCGTCCCACTTGGCAAAGGAGCCTTCCTCCGGCTTGCCGTGCGGCTCGTTCTTGAGGTCGATTGCGATGATCGTGTCATCGTCCTTGTAGTAGTCGGTGAACCACTCCAGCGCCTCGAGCCAGTCCTTCTCAGAGAAGTTGTCATCGTACCAGAGCGGCTTCTGGTGACCCATTGCCGCGGTGGTCGCGCTGTGGATATCAATCATGATCTTCATGCCGTTTTCGCGGCACCAGTCAACTGCCATATTCCAGATATCGAAGCTGTATTTCAGCTCATACTGACCGGCACCGTCCACGCCGCCGCCGACTGTCAGCTCCGGATTCTCATAGGGGTTGACCATCATGGTGACTTCGCCGACACCGCCGCCGGTATCCGGCTTTTTGTTCTTCCACTGCAGAATGATCTGTGTGGACATCGGGACACGCAGCAGATTGAAGCCGTGGTCCGCGATCTGATTGAGCATGCTGTGCATGTTCTTCGACCAGACGCCGTCGAACACCTGACGCCCTGCGTTGTAGCCGAACCAGTTGACGCCGGTCATCCAGACTTCCTTGCCGTTCTGATCGACAACCTTGCCGTTTTCGACATGCAGCCAGTCATCCTGCGTGTCGCTCGCAGCGGAAACGGACATCTGTGCAGCGGGCAGAACAGAACCGTTCATCGCGAGCATGGCGGCAGCAGCCAGCGCTGCTGTCAGACGTTTCATCCTTTTCATATGAATCCCCTCTTCTTTCAGATTATTTATCAGACTGATCCCCGCAGATCAGAAACTGAGCTCCTTTTCCTTGCGGTACGAGAGAATCGTCAGCACAAGGAACACGATGCCGAGCACAACGCCTGCGGCACCGACGATCACAAACCGCAGATAGCGGCTGAAATCGGAATAGGTAATCATGACGGTTTCGCAGTCCTGATCGAACCCTTCGCCGTACCATTCACGGTAGATTGCACTGAGGTCATCCGGAATCTCGGAAACAGAACCGGTAAATTCAAGCGTGGTCTCCGGCGCCTTCACTTTGCTGAGATCGACATCGCCGTCCCCTGCAGCGCTGTATGCTTCATCCAGCGAGCTGTAATATTCATCGCACTCATCTGCCAGCTTATCCAGCATCTCATACTGATCCTTCATGCCGGTCTGGTAAAGAATGTACTGTTCGTTGTACATATAGACCGCATAGTAGCGCGATGTGGTGCTCTTGGAAGTCTCGATGCCGAATGTGGTTTTCGTCTGCTCATTGGTTGCGATGCAGCCGTCGGTGAGATCAATGGTTCCCTGCACCAGATCGCCTTTTTTCAGCTCGCCCGCCGCGACCGTCTCAAAATCCTTGATATCGCCCTTCTGGTACTTGATGAACTTCGGGAGATCGGTCAGCAGCGCAATGCCGAAGCAAAGGCAGACCAGCGTAATAATTCCGAGAAACTTCGTTTTCTTCATGTAAAGATACCCCTGTCCTTTCAAAATGCAATCAAAACTGCGTGAATTCTGTTTATTCTTTCATCGAGGATACGCGGAGACGGTTCAGCGCGCGCTTCAGCTTCATTTCTGCATACTGCAGCTCCGTCTGATCCTTGCTGTTCTCCTTGCGGCGGAGTGCATCCTGCTCGGAGCGCTTTGCCCAGTCCACATCAATATCCTCAGCCCATTCGACGGCATTCGCGAGGATTGCCGTCTGCGCCGGCGAAACCTTGACCGCACCGCCGGAGAGCGCAGCAAGGCGCTCGGTACCGTCCGGCATGGTGATCTTGACAGGTCCCGACGGAAGTGCCGCAACATATTTTTCGTGCTTTGCGAGAATGCCGACATCACCCTCTGTTGTCCGGACAATCACGCGCTGCACCTCGCCCTCAAAGAAAATCTTTTCCGGCGTGATGATCTGCAGAGAGAACGTGCTCATTCTGCATCCTCCTCCAGTGACTTTGCCTTTTCGAGCACATCGTCGATCGTGCCGGCAAACAGGAATGCGGATTCCGGAATGTCATCATGCTCGCCGTCGATGATCTCGCGGAAGCCGCGGATGGTCTCGGCGATCGGGACATATTTGCCCTCCATACCGGTGAACTGCTCCGCGACGGAGAACGGCTGACTCAGGAAACGCTGCACCTTACGTGCTCTGGAAACGGTCAGCTTATCCTCATCGGAAAGCTCATCCATGCCCATGATCGCGATGATATCCTGCAGCTCGGTATAGCGCTGCAGAATGGTCTGCACCTGCCGTGCGACGCGGTAGTGCTCCTCGCCGACGATCTCCGGCGAAAGGATGCGCGAGCTCGATTCCAGCGGGTCAACTGCCGGATAGATACCGAGCGACGCAATCTGACGGGAGAGGACGGTGGTCGCATCCAGATGCGCAAAGGTTGTTGCCGGAGCCGGGTCGGTCAGGTCATCCGCAGGGACATAAACCGCCTGAACGGAAGTGATCGAGCCCTTGCCGGTCGAAGTGATACGCTCCTGCAGCGCGCCCATTTCGGTCGCGAGCGTCGGCTGATATCCGACGGCGGACGGCATACGTCCGAGCAGTGCGGAAACCTCCGAGCCTGCCTGCGTGAAGCGGAAAATGTTGTCGATGAACAGCAGAACATCCTGTCCCTCGGTATCGCGGAAGTATTCCGCCATCGTCAGACCGGAGAGCGCCACGCGCATTCTCGCCCCGGGCGGCTCATTCATCTGACCGTAGACAAGGCAGGTCTTTTCGAGAACGCCGCTGTCCTTCATTTCGTGATAGAGATCGTTGCCCTCACGGGTACGCTCGCCGACACCGGTGAACACCGAGATGCCGCCGTGCTGGTTTGCAACGTTGTTGATCAGCTCCTGAATCAGGACGGTCTTGCCGACGCCTGCACCGCCGAACAGACCGATCTTGCCGCCCTTTAAGTACGGCGCGATCAGGTCGATAACCTTGATGCCGGTCTCGAGCACCTCGCTGCTCGCCGCCTGCTCCTCATAGGAAGGCGCATCGCGGTGGATCGGCCAGCGCTCCGCAGTTTCGGGCGCAGGCTGCTCGTCAACCGGATCGCCGAGGAGATTGAACACTCTGCCGAGCGTCTCTCTGCCAACCGGCACACGGATCGGGCTGCCGGTATCGACAGCATCGAGACCGCGGACGAGACCGTCCGTGCTGCTCATTGCGATGCAGCGCACGATATCGTCACCGATATGCTGTGCGACCTCGAGCACGAGCTTGGTTCCGTTGTTGTCGCATTCGATTGCGTTGAGCAGACGGGGAAGCTCATGCTTTTTGAAGCGCACGTCCACGACAGCGCCGATGATCTGCACGATCTTGCCGGTGCCGCCGCGCTTGAGTTCTTCGTTTGCCATGAATCAGCTCACTACTTTCTGTTAGTTTGTTGATAGGATGCCCGTGTTCCGCGGGACATCTCAGTTCTGCGCGCTTGCACCGGAGACAATCTCCGTCAGCTCCTGCGTGATGGATGCCTGCCGCGCACGGTTATATTTCAGCGAAAGATCGTCGATCATTTCCTGCGCATTGTCGGTCGCGTTCTCCATTGCCATGCGTCTTGCCGCCTGCTCAGAGGCATAGGTATCGACGATGGTGCAGTAGAGAATTCCGGCGAGATACTGCGGAATCAGCGAATCGAACACCGCCTCGGGGCTCGGTTCGTAGTTTGTCAGGCTCTGCACGCCGGGATTGCGCTCGAGGTTCGGCACCGGAATGACCTGCATCTGCCGTGCCTCCTGCGAGAGCGGGGAGACCATATTCGTGAAGAACACCTCAACGCCTGCGAGATGCCCCTGCTGAAACAGCGATACGATATGATCCGCCATATGCAGCGCGGTGTAGGTTGTAACGGTCTCGCCGATATTATCAAAGGTACCGAGCACGCGGGAGGTTGTCTTCGCATAGTGCTCCGAAGCCTTCTTGCCGACGGTCATAATCACAACCTCTCTGCCGCGCGTGTTGAGCTCCCGGATGCGTTTGTCCGCAAGCCGGAACACATTGAGATTGAAGCCGCCCGCAAGACCTCTGTCGCCTGCCATGATAATCAGCAGGACAGCGCCCTCATCGCGCTCCTCCGTATAGACCGAATGAAAGCCGACCGCTTCGGATGCGACCTCACTCATGGTCTGATAGAGCAGATTGAAAAACGGGACAGCCTGCTCCGAGCGTTCCTTCGCCTTGCGCAGCTTAGAGGAGGAGACAAGCTCCATCGCCTTGGTGATTTGCATTGTGCTTTCGACCGATTTGATCCGGCGCTTGATCGCTTTCATATTGGAAGCTGCCATGTGTTACACCTCCGGTCAGATAAAGCGCTGCACAAAATCCGTGATGACGGTTTTCAGCTCACTGGCAGTCTCCGGACTCAGCTTGCCTGTTTCGGTGATCGCATCAATGATCTCGCTGTGCGTCTCATCGACCTCCTGCAGCAGTGCGTCCTCAAACTCCGCAATCCGGCTGACCGGCACATCGCGCAGCAGATTGTTCGTGACTGCATAGAGAATCACAACCTGATCGGCAGCGGAAAGCGGACTATTCTTGCCCTGCTTGAGCACTTCCACAACGCGCTCGCCCTTTTCCAGACGCTCCTTGGTATCGCGATCGAGATCGGAGCCGAACTGCGAGAACGCCTGCAGCTCGCGAAACTGCGAATAGGTCAGCTTGAGCGAACCGGAAACCTTCTTCATCGCAGGAATCTGCGCCGCTGAGCCGACACGGGAAACCGAAATACCCGGGTTGACAGCCGGACGGATACCGGCGTTGAACAGATCCGTTTCAAGGAAGATCTGACCGTCGGTGATCGAAATGACGTTTGTCGGAATATACGCGGAAACGTCGCCTGCCTGCGTCTCGATGATCGGGAGCGCTGTCAGCGAGCCGCCGCCGTAGTTCTCATTGAGGCAGCATGCGCGCTCGAGCAGACGGGAATGCAGATAGAAGACATCGCCCGGGAATGCCTCGCGTCCCGGCGGACGCTTCAGCAGCAGCGAGAGCGTTCTGTATGCGACCGCGTGCTTGGAGAGATCATCGTAAACAATCAGCACATCCTTGCCCTGATCGGTGAAATACTCACCCATCGTGCAGCCGGAATACGGTGCGATGTACTGCAGCGGCGCAAGCTCGGAAGCCGTCGCCGAAACAACGATTGTATAGGGCATCGCTTCAGCCTTTGTCAGCGTCTCGACAACATTTGCAACGGTCGAGCGCTTCTGACCGATCGCGACATAGATACAAATGACGTTCTTGCCCTTCTGATTCATAATCGTATCGAGGGCAATGGTGGTTTTGCCGGTCTGACGGTCGCCGATGATGAGCTCACGCTGACCTCTGCCGATCGGAATCATGGAATCAATCGCCTTGATACCGGTCTGCAGCGGCTCATGCACGGATTTTCTCGTGATGATGCCGGGCGCGATCTTTTCGATCGGCATGGTCTTCTCGGTCAGGATCGGACCCTTGCCGTCGATCGGCTCACCGAGCGCATTGACCACTCTGCCGAGCAGCTCCTCGCCGACCGGCACCGAGACGATCTGCTTGGTGCGCTTGACGCTCGTGCCCTCTTTGATATTGTGATCGGAGCCAAGAAGAACGGCGCCGACAAAATCATGCTCGAGATTGAGCGCCATGCCCGAGATGCCGCCTTCAAATTCCAGCAGCTCGCCGGACATGCACTGCTCCAAACCGTGCACATTGGCAATACCGTCACCGACGGTGATTACCGTACCGACATCGGCAAGATTCAGCTTTGCTTCATAGTTTTTGAGCTGCTCCTTGATGATACCGGTAATTTCATCTGGTCTTAAATTCATGTTGCACCTTCTTATAACGGATCCGGTCAGGTAAGCTGTTCCCTGAGCGAATCCAGACGAAATTTCACGCTGTTATCAATTCGGGTATCGCCGTACTGCACGATCACACCGCCGAGAATGCTGCGGTCGATGTGCTCCGTAATGCGGATGGTCCGATGCAGCTTTTTCGCGAGTGCCTCGCGCAGACGCTCCTTCTGTTCGGGGCTCAGCGCGACAGCCGTTGTCACGGTGACATCCGTTGTCTCCTGATAATCCAGCATCCGCGCATCGAAATCATCTGCGATCTCGCCGAGATACGGCACTCTGCCGTGGTCAATCAGCAGAAAGATCAGGCGGCTTGCAAGGCTGTCATCGCCGAAGATTTTTTTCGCGATCTCCTGTCGCTCCGAGACGGAAAGCGTCGGGAGCGAGAGCAGTCTTGTCAGGTCCGGATTCAGGGAGAACAGCACGGCACACTGCCGCAGATCGGAACGGGTCTCCTGCAGTGCCGCATCGCCCGTATCCTTCGCGAGCGAGAACAGCGCGTTTGCATAAACCGAAGAAACCTCCGAACTCACTGCACATCACCCACCGAATCAATAAATTCATCAATCAGTCTTGCGTGATCCTCCTGATTGATCTCACGCTCGACAACCTTCTCTGCGACCATCACGGCAAGACCGGAGACCTCGCTGCGCAGGGCACTTTCCGCTCTGCGGCGCTCGCGCTCAAGCTCATCGCGGTTATGCTGCAGGATGCCTGCCGCCTCCGCCTTTGCCTGTGCAACGATCTCATCGGAACGCTGCTGTGCCTTTCTGGTTGCATTGCGGAGCATCGCCGCGGATTCCTCTTTTGCGTTTGCGAGCTTTTCGGTATATTCCGTTTCCGCCGCCTCCGCTCTGGAACGCGCATCCTCCGCATCCTGCATGGTCTGATCGACAGCCGCCTGCCGCTCGGACAGGATCTTCTGCACGGGCTTAAAGAGAAAATGCTTCAGCCCGAGGAACAGAATCAGCGTATTGCACAGCGTAAAGAGAATGGTGCCGAGATCAATGGATAAAAATCCGAGCTTCATGTAATATCAGCCTCTCTTATCGTATTTGCTGCTGTGCCGATCAGGTGAACGGCTTGAGGAAGATCAGCAGCAGCGCGATAATCAGACCGTAGATACCGGTAGACTCCGCAACAGCACAGCCGACGAACATTGTTCTTGTGACCGCGCCGGATGCCTCCGGCTGTCTTGCGATTGCTTCGCATGCCTTACCGACCGCGTATCCTTCACCGATACCCGGGCCGATACCTGCGATCATTGCGAGGCCTGCACCGATCGCAGAGCCTGCCAGAATAATTGCTTCACCCATGTCCATAAGAAAAATCCTCCTTGATAAAATAACCTTTGAAAATTGTTGTTATGCGGTCTGCTCATCCTCCGCAGGACCTGCGTTGCTGATGAATACCATTGTCAGCATGATAAAGATGAACGCCTGCATGAAATCGGAAAACAGATCGAAATAGAGCGACAGCACCGCCGGAATACCGACCGTCAGCACCGGCACATGCATGTGCAGCATGTGACTGAGACTTGCCAGTCCGTAGTACACCAGTCCCATGATGATCGAGCCGCCCGCGATGTTGCCGAAGTGACGCAGCGCCATTGCCGTCGGGGTCGCGACCTCACTCAGGATGTTGATCGGGAGCATGACGGGAATCGGATCGGCAAAGCCTTTGAGATAGCCGCCCACACCGCCGTACTTGATCTTCGTCCATGTAATCAGGATGAACGTGACCGCCGCCCATGTCAGCAGAACGGAGAAGTCCGAAGTCACCGCACGCACGCCGAGCAGACTGATCAGGCTGCCGAAGATCGAGAAGCAGAAGATCGTCGCGATATAGGGCGTGAACCAGAGCCAGCGCTTTCCCATTGTATCGCGCACGAGATTCGTGATCGCCCCGACCGCCATTTCCGCAATGACCTGCCGCTTTGAGACCGCCTTGACCTTCAGATTGCGCGTCAGGAAAAAGCTCAGCCCCAGTATAATTGCCATGACAATCCACTCGAGGATGACCGTCTCGGTGAAGTTGATCTTCAGCCCGAGCAGATCAAAGGTAAAGAGCACCTTCGGGCCCTCAACCGTCAGCTCCTCCGGACCCTGCAGAATCTTCGGGATCATCATCATTGCCATAGAAGCCATAGAAGTTATTTCTCACCTCTTTTTTGACCGGCTTTACCGGTTCTTTGAAGCAGTGCGCCCAGTGTATAGATCAGGCGCGGATAGAGCATCGGGATTGCAACCGCAACCGGCGAAATATATTTCCGCAGAATCACAGCCGCACCGAATGCGACGGCAAATACGCCGAGGCGCATTGCGTAAAAGAGCAGATACCGCCGCTGACTTGTCACACCGCTGCGCTTTGCGTCGGCTGCCATGCGTTCCACGCTGATCTTGAGCAGAAAGAGCGTCACAAGCAGAACCGCCGTTCCGAGCAGCAGCCCGAGCGCAAACGAAAGCGTTGCGCCGAGGACAATCACGCTGATGAGATATGCTGCAATATCCAGAAAAACGGCACGCCTGAGAATATCAATGATTTCCTGCCGCAGATGATCCTTCGGCATATCAGCGCCCCCTTTTTCCGGATTCTCTCACAGTATACCATAAATCCGCAAAAAATGCAATGGACAAACGGCATGAATCATCCGATATTCAGACAATCCGGCTCCGGTGTCTGAAAATAATACACGGCGTATACATAAAAACAGCCCTATCAGGATACTGATAAGGCGCCTCGCTGCGATGTTTATACTATTATATCACAACGGGAGCAATTTGTCAAGATGCAGCCGTGTACCGGACGAAAAGTCGGGAAAAACAGATAATTTTGCATTGACAATCCGCGGAGAATCCGGTATAATGTATACAGATTGTAAGGCAGGAGCACAAAAGCTGCTGCATGAATGGAGAATGTTATGCGAAAACGTGTGGGGACGCTTTGCATCACGGCTGCATTCCTGCTCTGCACTTCGGGCTGCGGTACCGCGCCGTCCGGAGAGAAAAAGCGTGAGATCCGGTTCTCATGGTGGGGCGGCGAATCGCGGCATCAGGCGACAGAAGCCGCAGTCCGCGCTTTTGAAGCGCAGCATCCGGATATCCTTGTACACACCGAATACGGCGCATGGAACGGCTGGGAGGATGCCGCAGCGGCAGCACTCTACGCCGGCACCGAGCCCGATGTCATGCAGGTCAACTGGAACTGGCTCAGTGATTATCAGTCCGATTCCGCGGGCTTTCTCGATCTGAAGCCCTACGGTGAAATTATCGGGCTCTCGCAGTACGATCCCGATGTGCTGGAGATGTGCACCGAAAGCGGCGAGCTCCGCTGCATCCCGATCAGTGAAACCGGCAGAGTCTTTTTCTGGAATCAGACCACCTTTGAACAGGCGGGCATTCCGGTGCCGGATTCCTTCGCTTCACTCTGCGAGGCAGGCAAAGCCTTTCAGGAAAAACTCGGCGATGCATATTATCCGCTGGCGCTCGGCTGGTATGACCGGATGCTGTTCACGGTCTATCTGCTGCAGTGCCGCTTCGGTCGCGAATGGGTTGCTGACGGCAGACTGCAGTATTCGGAATCCGAGATCGCATGGGCACTGGAAACCATCGACGAACTCGAACAGACACATGTGATTCCGCCGCTCAAACAGATTACAGGCGGCGGCGCGGACAGCTTTGATAAGGACGAAAACTGGATCACCGGCAGATACGGCGGCATCTACGAATGGGATTCCTCTGCCGGAAAATTCATAGATTCACTCGAAAGCGGGCAGACGCTCACAGTCGGGACATATTTCACCGATCTCGGTGAATGGCACGGCGGGTTTTCCAAGATCGCGCAGGGCTTTGCAATCTCAAAGCACACCGCCGATCCGGAAGCCTGCGCGGAGCTGATCGCATTTCTGGTCAGCAATGAGGAGGCGGTGCGGCTGCTCGGCACAGAGCGCGGCATCCCGCTCAATCACAAGGCATATGACATCTGCGGCACTGCAGGGCTGTTGGGGGACATTTCTGCAGAGGCCTATCAGCGCATGAACGACTGGATCGGTTTCCGCATTGATCCGGATTTCGAGCATGCGTCACTCAAAGGCACAGGCGGTGTATACGAGGATGTGTTCACCGGTCTGAGTTACGGTGATTATTCGGTTTCCCAAGCGGCAGAACGGCTCTGCGCCGGAATTCAGGCTGCCCTTGCCGGAGAAAAGCCATGACAGAACAACTTTTTGAGACATATCTGCAAAGCTATCAGCCCTTCAAATCCTATTGGAACTATGAGGACGGATGCGTGCTTCTCGGCTGCATCCGGCTGTTCCGCGCAACGGGCAATGCGCGCTATGCAGAATTCGTGCTGGATTATCTTTCCGCATTTGTCGGAGAGGACGGCAGCATCCGGAACTATCCGGTGCAGATTTATGCGCTGGACAGCTTCCACTGCAGCAAGGCACTGTTTTTCGCCGCCGATCAGACCGGCGACCCGCGCTACCGCAAAGCAATCCGCTGGCAGGCAGCGCAGCTCGCAGAGCATCCGCGGACAAAGAGCGGCATGATCTGGCACAAGGGCATCTATCCGCATCAGGTCTGGATCGACGGGGTCTATATGGCGGCACCGTTCCTCGCGGAATACGCCTGCCGCACCGGTCAGGATGCAGTTTTTGCAGAGATCGGGCAGTGGTTCCGCTTCATCCGCGACCGTCTGCGTGACCCCATGACAGGACTGTATTATCACGCACTTGACGAGGAAAAACAACAGCCGTGGGCAGATCCGGAGACCGGACTTTCCGCGACCTACTGGCTGCGCGGCGAGGGCTGGTTCCTCATGGCGCTGACGGATACGCTTGCGCTGCTGCCGGAATCCGAAACGGCGCTGCGCGGTCTGCTCGGCGGCATCCTGCGCGATGCGGTCGAATCGCTGATGCGCTTCCGCACAGGCGGCGGGCTGTTCTGTCAGGTGATCGACAAGCCCGCGCTCAGCGGCAATTATACAGAGACCTCCGGCAGCCTGATGGCGGCGTATGCGATCATGCGCGGCGCACAGCTCCGCATTCTGCCCGAAGCGATGTACAGCGTCGGCGCGGATATCCTGCAGAGCGTCAAGGCGCACAAGCTCCGCAGGACAGCAGACGGCATTCTGCTGACGGATATCTGCGGCGCGGCAGGGCTCGGCGGCGCAGAGGCGCGTGACGGCTCGGCGGAATATTACTTCTCGGAGCCAAAGGCGGTCAACGATCCGAAAGGCATCGGTGCGCTGATGTCGGCAGAAGCGGCATTCCTGCAGCAACGCATCGAGCAGCCCGCCGGCGCGCAATCCCGTGCATAATATACGCGGCATCTGCCGAAGGAGCGTGATGCTATGAAACAATCAAATTCCGCTGCCGGTTTCATCAAACGGAACCGGCACGCGCTTTATATTTTGCCGTGGCTGCTCGGATTTCTGATTTTCCGTGCAGTCCCGATGCTCTATTCGCTGCTCTGCGGCTTCACGGATTTCCATTTGTTCCGCGGCGTCCGCCATACGGGGCTGATGAATTATATACAGATTTTTCAGGACAGAGAGGTGCTGCGCGCTATCGGTCTGACGCTGAAATTCGCATGCATCAGTGTCCCGCTGCGGCTCTGCACGGCGATGCTCGCGGCAGTGCTGCTGGAACGTGCAGTGCGCGGCATCCGGCTCTACCGCACGCTCTATTATCTGCCCTCGATTCTCGGCGGATCGGTCGCGGCGGCGGTGCTCTGGAAGGCAATGTTCCGCGACGGCGGCGCAGTCAATGCAATCCTGACGGCGCTGCATCTGCCGGCGGTGACATGGCTTGCGGACCCGCACGGCGCCATGTGGGTGATGATCCTGCTGCGCGTCTGGGAATTCGGCGCCCCGATGCTGATGTTCCTCGCCGCCCTGCAGCAGATTCCACGCGACCTGACCGACGCCGCCATGCTCGACGGCGCAGGCGCAGTCCGGTGTTTTTTCCGCATCCGCCTGCCGATGATCTCGCCCGTTGTGTTTTACAACCTGATGCTGGGATTCTGCACGGCGCTGCAGGAGTTCAACGCACCGTTCGTCATCACGGAGGGCGGCCCGCGCGGCGCAACAACGCTGTTCTCGCTGCTGCTTTACAGAAGCGCGTTCACGGCAAATCAAATGGGCTATGCGTGCGCGCTCGCATGGGTTTTGTTCCTGCTCTCCGCGGCAGTGAGCGCGGCATTTCTGCTGCTGCGCCGCCGCTTCGTCTATGATCCGGATGAAGGGGGTGCCGCATGAGCAGAGTTTCAAAATCCGCGATTCTGCGATATTTTCTCCTGACAGCGGGTGCACTCGTGATGATCTATCCGCTGCTGTGGCTGCTCGGCGCGACGTTCCGCAGCAATCAGGAGTTGTTCTCGACCGCCGGCATCCTGCCGCGCCATCCGGTGCTCGAGGGCTGGCGCAAGGCGCTGACATCTTACGGCGGACAGATCGGGCTGCTCAAAGCGATGCGCAACACCTACCTGATCGCAATCCCGAAGGTGATCCTGACGCTGATCTCGGTCACACTGACCGCCTACGGCTTTGCGCGGTTTTCGTTCAAAGGAAAGCGCCTGCTGACCGCGCTGCTGTTCGCGACGCTGTTCCTGCCGAAGACCGTGCTCTATGTGCCGCAGTTTGTGCTGTTCAACCGCCTCGGCTGGATTGATTCGCCGCACTATCTGCCGCTGATCGTTCCGGCAGCGCTCGCCGGAGATACGGTGCTTGTTGTGATGCTGATTCAATTTTTCCGCGGCATCCCGCGCACCTATGACGAAGCGGCAAGGCTCGACGGCTGCAGCTCGCTCCAGACGCTGTTCTATATTCTTGTCCCGCTGCTGCGTCCGGTGCTGATTTCGGTCGGTGTGCTGCAGCTGCTCTGGACGGTCAATGACTACATGGGGCCGCTGCTCTATGTCAAAACGCCCGCGCGCTATCCGCTCTCGGTGTATATCAAGCTCTCGATGGATGCGGACACCGGCTTTGCGTGGAACCGTGTGCTTGCGGTCTGCTGCATTGCGATGCTCCCGCAGATTCTGGTCTATTTCTTTGCCCAGCGCTACATGACGCCCGAAGCAGGCGGGCTCAAGGAGTGATTCCCCGCGCACAAAAATCCGCTGAAACGATGCAGATACGCACATTTCAGCGGATTTTGTTTTCTTAAATTTCAAACCCGAACCGTGCACAGAAATCGGGCGTGTAGCCGAATGCTTTGCCATAGAGCGCGCTGAGCAGATGCCCGTCCGGCGGCACATCAAAGCGCAGACGGCAGGCGGCGAGCATCTGGTGCGCCTCGTGATACTTCTGATTGACCGCGCGGTTTCCGTAGCGGTTGTCGCCGAGGACAGGCGTCCCGAGCGCCGCCATCTGGGCGCGGATCTGATGCGTCCTGCCGGTGTGCAGCGTGACCAGAACGAGCGCAAGATCGTCATGTTTTTGCAGCACCTCGTATTCGGTGATGATCTCTCGGAATCCCTCGCGTGCCGTTTTGGAAATCTCAGCGGGCTTCCCCTCCTGCCGCCTGTGATAGGCATGCACCGTATCGTGTACCTTCGGCGGAATCCCTGCCGTGATGCAGAAATACTGCTTGATCACATGGTTTTCGCGAATCATCTCATTGACGCACCGCAGCGCCGCAGCGGTTTTCGCCCCGATGACAAATCCTTCCGTATTGCGGTCGAGCCGGTTGCAGAGAGCGGGCGTAAAGCTCTGCTCCTGTTCCGGATCATAGCAGCCGCTCTGCGCAAGATATTGCAAAAAACGTCCCTGCAGCGTATCACTGCTGCCCTGATCATCCGCATGTACCGGCAGATTGACCGGCTTTTTCATCAGCGCGATATTGGCATCCTCATAGATGATCTCAGGCTTCGGCAGATGCTTCTGCGCAACAGTTTTCTTCGCAGATGCAAAGAATTCATCCGGCAGATAGACCTGCACGGTGTCGCCCTCCGCAAGAAAAGTCTCCGCCGGAATGCGTTTGCCGTTGCACTTGACATCCTTTTTGCGAAAGGTCTTGTAGAGCAGCGATTTCGGCAGCTTCGGGCAGGCTTTCAGCAGAAACTTGTCCGCGCGCTGACCGGCATCGTTCGCCCCGATTGTAAATGTATGCATATCATCCTCCGCCGCTGTGCGCCGTTCATCCGGCAGATGCATCAGCGGCATTTTTCTTTTGTTTGCGTTGTATTCCCCTGATGACAATCAAAGCCGCGATCAGGATATACCCCGCAGTCAAGAGCAGACAGGTTCGCAGTTTTTCCGGAAGTCTGTCATGTTCCGTTCATAATCCTCGATCAGCATCGCCCGCGTATCGTTATACCGGACCGTCACGCTGTCGCCTTTTTTCAGAGTGCTGCGAATCGGTACGCGGAACTCGTTGGTAAATGTCCGCTCCGTTCCGTCCGCCGTCTGAAAGCTGACAACTGCATGCTGATCGTAGGCTGTATAATCTTCTCCGTCCGGCCCGGTCCGCAGAACCGGCACGCTTTCAAAACCGGTGACAGTCCCCTCTGTGGTCTGCGCATGTTTCATGTAGACACGAAAATCCAACAGCATGAAAAACAGCGGCAGCGTCATAAGCACTGCAAACACAAGTGTCAGCAAAACCAGACAGCCGACATGCAGGGTGTTTCCGGATACCGCTTTTTTGATCAAATCAAGCACCCCCGTTTCTGTCACCATTATAGCACAGAAGTCGGGGGTGTGCAAGTCTTTTTGTTCAGTTAAATATCATTCTTCACAATGTCGGCATAGGTCTCGCGCTTGACGATGGTTCTCGCCTCACCGTCGCGCACCATGACAATCTCAGCGCGCGGATTGCGGTTGTAGTTCGATGCCATCGAATAGTTATATGCACCGGTCGCGAGCACCGCAAGGACATCGTCCTCCTCGGCAGCCTGCAGCGGCATATCCTCGCCGATGAGGTCGCCGCTCTCGCAGCACTTGCCGCCGACCGTGACATGCTCATCGCGCGGCTGATCTGCCTTGTTCGCGATCAATGCCTCATATTCCGAGTGATAGAGCGCATAGCGCGGATTGTCGCACATGCCGCCGTCCACGAGGACATAGGTGCGGATATCCGGAATGACCTTCTTTGCCATGACGGTGTAGAGCGTCAGACCGGCACCGCCGACAATCGAGCGGCCCGGCTCAAACAGGACAAACGGCGCCGGATAGTCCAGCTCCGCGCAGATGCCCTTGAGCGCAGAAAGAATCGCGCGGACGATCTCGCTGAACGGCTTGGGATCATCCGCCTCGGTATAGCGGATACCGGGACCGCCGCCGAGATTGAGCTCCGGCAGCGTGATATTGAGCTCGCTTCTGACCTGATTCATCAGGCGCACCATGACGCGCGCCGCCTCGGCAAAGGGCTCGGTGTCCAGAATCTGCGAGCCGATGTGGCAGTGCAGACCGACAAGCCGCAGATTCGGGCAGAGACTTGCCGCCTTGATTGCCTGCATTGCTTCACCGGTTTCGAGCGCAAAGCCGAACTTGCTGTCGATCTGACCGGTCTTGACGAAATCATGCGTATGTGCGTCGATTCCGGGCTTGATGCGCAGCATGACATTGACCGTCCTGCCCGCCGCGCCCGCAATCTGATCGAGACGCTTGAGCTCCGGCAGATTATCACAGACCACTCTGCCGACGCCGTGCGAGACCGCCATCTGCAGCTCGGAGTTTGTCTTGCTGTTGCCGTGCAGCACGATCTTTTCCGCAGGCATGCCCGCCTGCAGCGCGGTATAGAGCTCGCCGCCGGAGACAACGTCGCAGCCGAGCCCCTCGGCATTGACAATGCGGTAAAGCTCCTTGCAGGAGAGCGCCTTGCTCGCGTAGCAGATCAGTCCCCTGCCCTCGTATTCCTCCGCGATCACGCCCGCAAAGCCGCGGCAGTTTTCGCGGATCATATTCTCATCCATGACATAGAGCGGTGTGCCGTGCGTCTTTGCGAGCGTCACGGTGTCAGCGCCGCCGATGCAGAGGTGTCCCGCTGCATTGATCGTAAGATTCGGTGTCAGCATTTTCATCATCCTTTCAGATATTATGCATTTGATTCAGGCTTGTTTTTTCCATGTTGTGATGCCCTTATCGGGCTCCCCGGACAAATCAGTCACGTTCCGGTTTCACAAGCGGCACACAGATCACCAGTACTGATACAGCTGGCACTGCATCATGCCGTTATAGAGCTTGCGGCGTTTTCGTGCCTTGCGTTCAAAGCACTTTTCAAATTCGGTATCCGGCGTGATGATACTGCACGAAAGATCATTCGGGATGACTTTGCTCATCGTGCGGTAGAGCGCTCTCGCCTGTTCGACATCGAGCATCCGCTCGCCGTATGGCGGATTGCACACGATGTTCCAGCCGGATTCCGCACGGAAATCCTTGATATCCTGCTGCTTCACGGTGATCCGGTCCGCAACGCCTGCTTTTTTCGCATTGAGCATGGTCAACTCAACCGCCGCCGGATCGACATCGAATCCGAAGCCGTGGAATTCCGCGTTGTGGTTGATTTTTTCAGTTGCCGCCGTCCGCGCCTTGCGGAAGGCTTCTTTCGGCGCCTGATCCCATGTCTCACAGGCAAATTTGCGGTGCAATCCGGGGGCGATGCGCATGGCGCGTCTTGCACCCTCGATCAGGAACGTGCCGGAGCCGCAGAACGGATCACAGAGCTGCGTATCGCTCCGGACATGCGAAAGATCGAGGATTCCGACTGCAAGCGTCTCACGGATCGGCGCGAGAACCGCCTGCTGCCGCCAGCCGCGTTTATAGAGCGGCGTACCGGTTGTATCGAGATAGAGCGTGCAGACATCGTTCCGGATCTGGAACTGCAGCGTGTGCGGCGCACCGGTCTCCGGCAGCATGGTTGTGTGATAGGCTTTCTGCAGCCTTGTAACCGCCGCTTTTTTGACAATCGCCTGACACGCCGGAACGCTGTGCAGCGCCGAGTTCAGCGAGCTGCCCTTGACGATGATCGCATCGTCGCGCCCGATGAACTCCTCGAGCGGCGCCGCCATGACGCCCTCAAACAGCGGATCAAACGCGGTTTTGCCGCGCTGCGCCTTGACGGAAAATGTCCCGAGTTCGACGAGGACACGCTCCGCAGCGGTCAGCTCGACATTCGCAGCGGCGATCTCATCCCATCCGCCGGAAAAGGAGACTCTGCCGTCCGCAGCGGTGATCTCCGGAACACTGAGCCTGACAAGCTCAAATTTCAAAACAGATTCAAGCCCGAAATGACACGGGCAGCAAATACGAAACATAACACTCTATCCTTTATAGATGTATCATCGGGCAGCGCCGATGCATCGCCTTCAATCATCCGGCTGCGACGTCAAACCGCAGCACTTCCAGACCGGACTCCTCGCCGCGGATCGAATCGCGCAGCACGCCGCCGCAGGCTTCAATCGTTCTGCGGCTCGCGGTATTGTAATCGACACAGACAATCCGCACCGATTCCAGCCCGATTTTCCGCGCTTCTCCGAGTGCGAGCCGGAGCTGCGCCTTCGCGTAGCCCTTGCGCCGTTCATCGGGGCGCACCGAATAGCCGATATGCGAGGCAAATTCCGGATCATCGTCGTCATATTGCAGGTCGTGCCGCAGAATCACCGCCCCGACCATTTTGCCGTCTGAGCAGCGGATCGTCTTGAACCATGTGATGCCCCAGCGCATCAGCGCAGTATATTGCAGCCAATCCGCAATATCATCATATTCTTCGAGATGATCCAGCCCGGGAATGCGGTTCTCCTCATAGGTCACGCGCATCCGGCTTTCGGGGAATGCCGCGCAGTATTCCGCGATGATCTTCACATCCGCCGCCGTGACCGGCACAAGCTGCAGTTCGTCCATATTTACCTCTCATTCGTTGATGATGCCGGAAATACCCTCTGTCAGAAAAATCTCCTTATAGCAGGCAGGCGCTTTCCGGATCATAATAAAAGTGGACCATATCAAATAAAGGGAACGTTAATAACATAATAGAGATGGTGAATAGCGCCCAAAGAACTAGCTCACTCTTCCAATAAAACATTTCTTTCGGATTCTGCGGATTAATACGAATCTTGTGTTTCGCTCCGATCAGTCCAAATTTACTACCAGAACCCCACACTCCTTCCTCCTGATATTCTATGCCGTCATATTCATAGCGGTAAATCGGAATATGCCCGTACGTTGTAGGACCTCTACGCCGATGCGCCTGAAAGACTATATCCTCAGTATCAACAACCTCTGCGTCCACAAATGCTGAACAGCGTCTTGCTTTTTTGAAAATGCGGACAAGCTTCAAAATGGAACAAATGCCCCAGAAAGCAAGCCAAATAAGCCATTTGCGGTGTTCCTTTTCCTGATCCCTCTCCCAAGTCATCCACATGAATACTGCGGACATAAACGGACCAGCCTGCATCATAACCATCCTTTCACTCCGGCATTCTCCGGATTATCCGTTGATGATACCGGAAATACCCTCTGTCAGGAATTTCTCCTTGTAGTAGGCAAGCTCCTTGCGAATCATATCGTCGATCGTCTGCATGCCGAGCAGTTCAACGGGCGCCTTGTCATCGGTCAGCAGCAGCGAGCCGCCCTGATAAGGAACCATACAGTCCGAGACGCGCGCCATCAGCTTCATCAGATCGGGATCGCTCTCCGCAGCGGCATGTTTTTCCAGCAGCTTCGCGATATCCGGATTCTGCGAGGCAAAGAGCTCACGGTTCGTCGAGCCGTAGACATTGACCGTATAGACCGTATCAAAAACAGATGCGATCGTATCCTGCAAATAGGCATTGATGCCGTTTTCGCGGTCAGAGGTCATGTTCATATTGACGATCATCACGCCGTTTTCCGTGAGATGCGCCTGCACCATGCGGAAAAACTCCTGCGTGGACATCTGAAACGGAATCGTGATATCCTGATAGGCATCCACCATGATGACATCATATTTGCGGTCGGTTCCGGCGAGATACGCCCTGCCGTCATAGGTCGCAACGGGCACACTGCCGTCGAGCGCAAAATAGCGGTGCGCAAGATCGGTGATTTTTTCGTCAATCTCGACGCCCTCAATTGCCATACTATCAAAATAGCGCCGGCACTGTGTTGCATAAGTGCCGGTGCCCATTCCAAGAATCAGCATATCATGCGGCGCCTGCGGTGCTTCGAGCATCAGGGGTGCCGCGAGTGCGTAATCGTAATACATGCCGGTCAGCGCATCGCCCTTGACATAGACGGACTGCACGCCGAACAGCACATTCGTCGAAAGGACAACTCTGCTGTCATCCTCGCGAACCTGCAGATAGTTATAAACCGATTCGTCCTCAAGCGTCAGCGTCTTGTCCCAGAAGGCAAATCCGAGCATGAGCGCCGCAGCGGATGCCGCCGCAAACAGCACAGCGGAGACAATCACTCTGACCGCACCGCGCCGCTCCGAGATGAAATAGATCACGCCGAGCAGCAGCAGGATGCCGGAGAAAATGACGAATGTCGCAGCCGTACCGACCGCCGGAATCGAGACAAATGTCGGGACAAATGTGCCGATGATGCTGCCGATCGTATTTGCTGCGCCGAGCGTGCCGACGGTTCTGCCGCTGTCATCGAGGCTGCTGACGGTGTACTTGACCAGCGAGGGCGTCACCGTGCCGAGCAGAAACAGCGGATAGACAAAGACGATCATGCAGGAGAGGAACGCCGCCCAGATCAGGAAGTTCGTGCTGACGGTCACAACGAGCAGCGCCGAGATTGCCAGAATGACGAGCTTTCCGAGGAACGGAATCGCCGCAATCCAGACCGCCGCGACCAGAATTCTCCGGTAGAGCCTGTCCGGATCGGGATGCTTGTCGGCGGAGCGTCCGCCGTAGAGATTGCCGAGCGCCATCGCGATCATGATCGTGCCGATGATGATTGTCCAGACGATCTGTGACGAGCTGAAATAGGGCGCCAGCAGTCTGCTTGCACCGAGCTCCGCCGCCATGACGGACATGCCGGCGAAAAACTCGGTGAAATACAGATACCATTTATGCGACAGAATCCTGTACGCGGTTTTCGGCTCAGCCTGCATCTTCAGCAAGCGCATTGAAGCCGAGTCTCAGTTCATAGTTATCGCACCAGCACGGGTTCGTGGATTTCCAGTAACCCATTGTACCCTGCGGGCACGCCAGACCTGCAAGCTTTCCGGTTGCCAGGCAGTACGGTGCAGCGAAAACTGTATCACAGGCAGGGAACTGCTTTTCAAAGTCCTCATCGTAGTAATGGTTGACAATCCATTCGCCGATGATGTTCTTCCAGACTCTTGCGGACTGAATACCGCCGTGGAACTTGATCTCTCTGTTCTCCTTGTAGCCGATCCAGACGCCGCTGACGAATTCCGGATTCAGTCCGACGAACATCAGGTCGAACCAGTCGGATGTTGTACCGGTCTTGCCGGCGATCGGGACCTGCACGCCGCCCGTGTAGAGCTGTGCTGCGGTACCGGTACCATTCTGGACAACATTCTGCAGCAGCTTGTTCATGACATAAGAGGTCTCCGCGTCGATAACCTGCTTGTAGTCTTTCTCAAAATCAACGAAGATCGAGCCGTCATTCTTTTCAATTCTGCTGATGATGTGTGCATCGTTGAAGTAGCCGCCGTTTCCGTAGACCATGTATGCATTGACCAGATCCTTGACAGTGATGCCGTAGCCCAGAGCGCCGACGGCGAGCGGAGCATAGTCAACGTCATAGCCTTCGTTGAGGTCGAGACCGAGCGTCTGGGTTGCGAAATCGAACACATTTCTCGGACCGTAGGTCTTGACGAGCAGTGCCGGAATTGTGTTGTAGGAGCGCTCCAGCGCATAGAAGATGTTGATGGTGTTGCCGGAATAGCTCATGACGCCGTTGACATCGGTGTAGTTGGTCGGCCAGAGCTTATCCTTGCCGGTCTCCTTATCGTGAATGGTGATCGGCGGGTAGTCCTGAACGTGGGTTCCCCACGCGATATAGTCATGATAGAGTGCATAGCCGTAGCTGGTGACCGGCTTGATTGCGGAACCCGGCTGCTGCGGTTCGGTCGAAGCAAAGCTCGTACCGAGGGAGCCCTGTTTCTCGCCGATTGCGCCGCAGGTGCAGAGCACTCTGCCATGATAGTCAATTGCGGTGAAGCCCGCCTGCAGCGGCAGATTTTCCTCATCGGTATATTCGCCGTCGCCGTCAAGGTCGCGGTAATAGGTGGTCGCTGCTGCATTGGTCATGCCCATGAGCAGGTTATCCATGTTGGAGAATTTGTTTTCGAGATAGTCCTGCATGTCCTGATTGACAGTCAGATAAATCTGATAGCCTTCGGTGTAGATGATCTTCAGTGCACGCTCGCGGGAGATGCCCTGTGTTTCCATCAGGTAATCGACAAATTCGTTCAGTGCCTCATCGACTGCCCACGAGTTCGGCTTCTGCTCACCCTTATCGTCGAGCATGATCGAACCGTCATCCGCGACAACCTGCTCATCCGGATGTGTCATCAGGTATTCATCAGTATCTCTGAAGACGAGGTGCTCGTTCAGCGCCTCCTCATATTCATCGAAGGTGATCGCGCCGTTCTTGTACATCTGCTTGAGGATGTACTCCATACGGGCGCGGTTGACCGCACGGCCGGTATTGACCGTCTCATCGGTGTAATACCATGTGTTCGTGACTTTGTTGAATGCCTTTTCGTTATAGCTTGCGAACGGGTTGTTGATCTCCGGGCTCTGCGGGATTGCAGCAAGGCAGGCGCTCTCCGCGATCGAGAGTTCCTCGACATGCTTGCCGAAGTAGGTGTTGGCCGCCATCTCGATGCCGTTGTTCGCACCGCCGAAGCCGATATAGTTCAGATAATTCAGCAGGATTTCATCCTTGGAGTAGTTCTTTTCGAGTTCCATTGCGCGGTGAATCTCGCGGAGCTTACGCTGCGGGCTCTTGTCATTATCGCCTGTCAGGTTCTTGACAAGCTGCTGGGTAATGGTCGAACCGCCCTGATCGGATGACCAGAAACGCAGAATCATGTTGGCAAAGGAAGCAGCGGTACGCTTGAAATCCACGCCCTCATGCTCATAGAAGCGCTCATCCTCACCGTAGACAAACGCATCGCGCGTATGCTGCGGAATCTGCTCAAGCTCAACCGGAATACGCTTCTGCTCGCTCTCCTGCTGCCAGACCTTCACGTAGTTGCCGTCGGAATCCAGCTGGAAGATGTTGGTCGCGCCGGAGACAGTCAGCTCCTGAATACTGATCGGCGTGGTCTTATCCATGTAATCGGTCATATACATGGTTGCGGCGATCGCACAGATCGTGCCGGTGACCGCAAAGAGCAGGAAAAACGAGAGAAATGTTGTCAGCAAAACCGTGCCGATCGTGCTGAGAATGCGCAGGATCAGCGGTCTGCGGTAGACCTTTTTCTGGTTTGTCTGCTTCTTTCCGGCTGCGCCTGAATGTGTGGAAGCACTCATGATAGTTCAGTTCCCCTTTCGGATTGCGGCAGCGTATCTGTCGGCTGCCGGATGCGGTTTATCTGCGCCTGCAATGCTGTCTGCATCTGCGCTGAAAATGACATATAAATACAAAGTATATTATAGCACAAAATCAGATTCTTGTTAAGCACTTTCATAAATTTTTAATGCTTTTTTTATTGTTCGCGCATAAAACTTGAAAATTTACAGCATAATGACGATACAACCGATCCGGACACACGAAAGGAGCCATCCAAAATGAATCAGATCTCCAGAATTCTGGTGCCTGCGGTGACGGCAGGGCTTGTGCTGCTCTGCTCGGGCACGTTCGTTTATCTCCGCAGCACAATCGAGCCGATCCCGCAGATAGACGATACGGTTTTCGCGTCATACAGCACGGACCGTGTAGCGGTACAGAGCGTCAATCCGGATGAAAGCAGCGTATCTGCTGCCGATCTGCTGCCGGAGAATCTGCCGGAGCAGGGGTATCTCATCAAGCTCGATGCCGATACGCTCTATGTCTACCCCGAGGGGAGCCGCGAGCCATCCGCCGCCTATGAGCTGCCTGCGGAGTGGCTGCCCGAATATGACCGCATCCTGCTCGAATACGGATTCCGCGTTTCAGATTCCGCGGAACTGCGCGAGCTGCTCGAGGATTATATCTCATGAGCCGCGTGCTGCACGAATCCGCGCGGCGCCTGAAATCCTGCCGCCGGAGCGCCGCCGTGCTGGGGGCAGCGCGCTATCTGCTGCGGATTGTCACGCTGCTCTCCGCGGCAGCCGTACAGAATCTGCTGCGCGGCGCAGGACTTTTGCATGACACAGACACTGCACTGCCGAACCGCGGCGATCTCTTTCTCGCAGCGGCGATCCTGACCGCACTGCTTGTCTGCACGCCGCTCCGGATGCAGACAGACTGGCAGATCGGCAGGCTTGCAGGCACGCTTGATGACAATGATCTCGGATTTCTCGCGAACAGCGGGAGCGTCTGGCTCTGGTGCAGGGCGATCGGGACAAGGCTGCTCATGGAAACCGTGATCGTGCTATCCGCATTTCCTGCGCTGCTGCTGGGA
Source organism: uncultured Ruminococcus sp. (assembly GCA_946413695.1). Taxonomy (GTDB): domain Bacteria; phylum Bacillota; class Clostridia; order Oscillospirales; family Ruminococcaceae; genus Firm-04. Next base: position 105,698 of record CAMKLV010000002.1, read on the forward strand.
TACGCAGCGAAAAGCATCTGGCTGATGATCCCGCCGGAGGAGGAGGGGCTGCTCCCCCTGCTGACGGTTCTGCACCTCGGATTTCTCGCCGCTGCTGCGATTCTGCTGCCGCTGCGGGCACTGGCAGCATCATCGGCGCTCCCCTATTGCTATCTCAGGATGCCGCACCGTTCTGCGTGGGTGATTCTGCGCAGTGCGTTCCGGTATTCGCGGGGACAATCCGGCGGCATTGTGCTTGCAAGGATGCTGTCGGCGCCGCTGCTGCTGCTCCCGATCGCTGCGGTATGGCTCATCCCCGTGCTGCTCGCCTCAGAACAGCTCCGGTGCGTCTCCGCGCAGCGCCGTCTTGAATCCCGCCCGCGCTCACGGTTCTCCGGTCTCGAGCTGCATGCGGCATAAATCGGTATCTCCGACGGATTGCAAATGGGAGCTCCGCCCCATGCCCCGCCAAATTGACATTGTCCCTTTGGAATCCCGCTTTTAGATAATCATTGTAAATACGCGGCTTTTCTATTGGAGATGAAATGAAATTCCGAATGAACATCCCTTGAGCGGAGACAGAGCCCCATTTGCATCCATTGGAGGCACCTTTCTCCATTGTTTGCCAAGCGCTCCCACAGGCAGCGGACAGCGCCCGCCTGCATTGATCGAAAGCACTCCGGCAAGAAGACCGTTTCACAAAAGATTCCTTCTCTCCGGTTGCGTTTTACGTTATAATGTGCTATAATCAAATCGGGTATACCCGGATTTTAGAAACAAAAAGAGATGTTAAAATATGAACACAACAAAAGCCATCGCCACAGCACTCCTGCTGCTGAGCTGTACAGCATTCTGCGGATGCGCAGCAGAGCCCGCCGCATCCTCAGAGCCGAAGGTCACAGCCGCCGGAACATCCGCACCGGATGCAGAACCCGCCCTGACAACCGATTACCTGCTCGACATCGACCTGACATTTCCTGACAGCAAACAGAGCAATATAGTCTATATGTTCTTTGTCAAACAGGACGGCACCGTCCTGACAACACAGTGCAGCACAGAAAGCGATCACGATTTCTTCAGAAAGAAAGCGCTGCTCGATCCGGCGGTTTTCGATCTAGCAGACCCGCTGCAGGAGATCGGCAAACTGCCGGAGGACGAGACCGCGAAATTTGCCGCAGAGGTCGCCGCGATTGATCCCGGGAGCGAGCGCGAAGTGCGCGATGATGAAAAACCTGCGCCGGATGTCGAGGAGACATATCACCTGACCTACGGTTTCTGTCTGCCGGAACAGACAAAACAGTTTGTTGCACTGTCCCTCGGCGAGCAGAAAGGCACATCCATCCGCTCGAAGGACGCCCACGCCGCCGCCGCAATCAGCCTGATCGAAGATGCACCGCTGTTTCAGCAATGGCTGCAGGAGCATCTCTCTGCAAATCCTGAATCATAACCAACCGCTGCGGTATGCGTCCTGCGCCTGCCGCAGCTTTTTTCAGGCGGCTCCCCTGTCCCTGCATATCAAAATGCATGCAGCATCTATTGTTTTCGTTATTATGTGTATACATTGTTACTGATATTTGTGCAAACAGACAGTTTTCTCATTTTTTTCAAAAAACGCTTGACATTTCGGGACCTCTGTGCTATAATAAACAAGCTGACCACGGACAGCACGAACGAAACCAAATGCTGGTGTAGCTCAGTTGGTAGAGCAGCTGATTTGTAATCAGCAGGTCGGGGGTTCAAGTCCGTCCACCAGCTTTCAATTGAATATGGGAGAGTTCCCGAGTGGCCAAAGGGGGCAGACTGTAAATCTGTTGCGTTTCGCTTCGGTG
>CAMKLV010000003.1:0-99534 GCA_946413695.1 uncultured Ruminococcus sp.
CAGCGCTGTCATCTCGGTGATTGCGCCGCGGGAGATTCGCAGGGCGCGCATCTGCAGCCGCGATAAACTGACGGAGGATGAAGCCGAGCAGCGCATGAACGCACAGCACTCCGAGGATTTCTTCCGCGCAAACTCGGATGCCGTCATTGAAAACAACGGAAGCGAAGCCGCGCTCGAAGCGGCAGTCCGGCAGACAGTCCGGATGCTGCGGGCGCTGGCAGAACCATATTTCGCAGCAAAATCAATGCACAAGGAGGAACCGATCATGGAAAACAAAGATTCAGTCAAGGCGCTGAAGGAATCGCTGCTGATGCAGAAAAAGCATGCAGCACTGCTTCTGGATGACGCAAAGATCGCAGAGTGTGACGCATTCTGCGAGGATTACAAGGTCTTTCTCGACCGCAGCAAGACCGAGCGCGAGGCGGCAGCCTATGCCGCAGAACTGCTCGAGGCAAAGGGCTTCCGGCTCTGGAAACGCGGCGATGCCGTCAAGGCAGGCGATAAAATCTACACCTGCAACCGCGGCAAGGCGATCATCGCAGCGGTGATCGGCAGCGAACCGCTCGAGGACGGCATCCGTCTTTCGGCGGCGCACATCGACTCGCCCCGTCTCGATCTCAAGCAGACGCCGCTCTATGAGGACGGCGAGCTCGCGCTGCTCAAAACGCATTATTACGGCGGCATCAAGAAGTATCAGTGGACAGTTCTGCCGCTGGCGCTGCACGGCGTTGTCGCAAAGAAGGACGGCTCCGTTGTGCAGATCACTGTCGGCGAGGATCCTGCCGACCCGATCTTCTGCGTGACCGATCTGCTGCCGCATCTGGCACAGGAGCAGGTCAAGCGTCCGCTCGCACAGGGTATCAAGGGCGAGGAGCTCAATCTGCTGATCGGTTCGCGTCCGTTCCGCAGCGATGAGGGCAGCGATCTTGTCAAGCTGCGCATCATGCAGATTCTCAACGAGAAATACGGCATCACCGAGGCGGATTTCCTCTCTGCCGAGCTGGAGATTGTTCCGGCAGGCAAGTCGCGCGATCTCGGATTTGACCGCAGCATGATCGGCGGCTACGGTCACGATGACCGCGTCTGCGCATATCCGTCACTGGCAGCGCTCCTGAACACCGAGCATCCGAAGCACACCGCAGTTGTCATCCTGACCGACAAGGAGGAGATCGGCAGCGAGGGCAACACCGGTCTGCAGTCTGCATATTTCTATCACTTCATGAAGGATCTGGCGGCGGCATTCGGCACCGAGGCGCATACGGTCTTTGCAAAGTCGCAGTGCCTTTCCGCGGATGTCACGGCGGCATTTGACCCGACCTTCGCCGATGTCAATGACCGCAGAAACTGCTCGTATCTGAACTACGGCGTCTGCATGATGAAGTACACCGGCGCACGCGGCAAGAGCGGCTCCTCGGATGCATCCGCGGAGTTCATCGGCAAGATGCGCACGCTCTTTGATGAGGCGGGCGTCATCTGGCAGACCGGCGAGCTTGGCAAGGTCGATCTCGGCGGCGGCGGCACGGTTGCAGCATATCTCGCAAACCTGAATATTGACACTGTGGATGTCGGCGTGCCGGTGCTCTCGATGCATGCACCGCTTGAGGTTGTCAGCAAGATCGACGTCTATATGTGCTATGCCGCGGTGCTCGCGTTCAACCGCTCCTGATTGGCGATTTGTGTCGCTGAGTAAACCGTAAGAAACACGATTTGAAGGCGAATACGCATAATAGAAGTTTTGCCCCTGAGTGCGACAAAGCACTCAGGGGCATTGTGTTTATTCGGTTGATAAGCGAAATCAGCATATATCACCCTATCCGTTTTTTGATTTCTGCCTTGACTTCTTCTAATTTGCTGCAGGTCAAAAGAGGGATCAGTTTGTTTATTTCATCTATACTCTTATCCCACCACTTGAAACGAAGCAGGAGTTCAATCAACTCATCATCAAAGCGTTTCCTCAAAGGCTTTGATGGATTGCCGGCAACGATTGTATACGGATCGACATCACTGCCGACAATGCTGTTTGCTCCAATAATCGCACCGTCGCCGATATGAACGCCGGGAAGGATCACTGCGTTTTGTCCGATCCAGACGTCATTGCCGATCACAGTATCCCCTTTGAACGGCATTTCAGACGGATCAGGAGCGTTCATGTCCCATCCCTCAAGCGTATAAAATGGGAATGTCGTTACCGCATTCATCTGGTGATTTGCAGCATTCATCATAAACTCAACGCCTGCTGCAATCTGACAGAACCTGCCAATGATAAGCCTGTCCCTGCTCCATGGATAATAGTTTGTTACATGACTTTCAAATACTGAGTCTGCAATGTAGGTGAAATCACCGACGATGATATTCGGATTCTGAATCGTCGGTTTGACGTATATTTCTTTATCATATCCGGCGATTGGATGAATGTTGTTCGGATTTGGAACGATTCCGTCTTTCATTTCATCTACCTCCATAAGCTTCGATTTGTCTTTGCAACAATTATAGCAAATATTCTCTGTTAAGTCAATAAAAATGCCATAGTACTTCTGACTGTATATCAGAAATACTATGGCTCAAATCTTCTTTATGAGAACCGACCTGACGCAGGAGCGGCTTTCGCTTTGGCGCAAACCATTCGGGAACAAAACCGCGCGGTTTGCGTCTGTATCAGTGACGGGGCAGAGACGCATGAAACGGGATCACCAAGGTGTGCAGTTTTACGCGCAATCCGCCGGAGACGCCGCGCCGATCTCCGCAATGATGCGCGCGGCGGTCTGATCGAGAAATGCCGGATCAAGCGCGCTGATATAATAGGTTTCCAGTTCATCGTGAATGCGCAGGGCGTCGGCAAGCAGCGCGATCACCGTCTGTTCGGTATGCGCGGCGGTCTTGCTGCAGAAGCGGATCAGCGAGCGATGTTTCCGCAGAATCTCCGCATCGTAAAAGCGCTGCATCCGGATGCATGAGACCGGTGCCGGCAGGTCGGGCGGCGCCGATCCCGTCACTGCGGCGACCGTCAGGTGCTGCTGCGGCAGAATCACCGTGACAGGCGGAAAATCCGGACGGGTGAGCTCCTGCGTCACCTCGCAGACCGCGCCGCAATCTGCTGCATATTCCGCGAGCGACTGCAGCAGCATCGCTGAGCCGACCCGCATCGGATCATGTACGAGAATCAGGTCAAAGTCCTCCGGCAGATACCGCACCCGACCGGCAGGGGTCAGCGCCATGCTCTGCCGTCTGCGGATTTCGCCCCGTGCACCGGCATTTTTCGGGATCAGACGCCTGCCGAGCCGCGCGGCAAATCCGCGGAGCTTCTGTGTATCGAGCGCACGGCTGCCGGTCTCCGCGATGATCGCCTCGAACTCTGCAATGCCCGCGATGCCCTTGCGCGCCTGTTGATGCGCCGCCTGATTTTCGCGATACAACCGCAGAATCTCCGGCGCATGTGTGCGGAGCGGTGCAGGGGACAATCCCGCCGCGAGATCGACCGTCTCGCCGGTGACAAAGGGGAGCGGCGTGCTCGCTTCATGCGGCGCGGTTGCATCCGCGAGGAAGATGCCGCGGTCCTCGAGCACAACTGCGTCCAGCGAGTGCGGATCGGATGCGCAGTGCCAGCAGGAGACAAGCTCACCGGCGAATGCGGCGGCGGCCTTTTTCATCAGCGTGGATTTTCCCGTGCCCGGTCCGCCTTTCAGATAGTATCCGTGATAACTGCGGTGTGCCTCCCAGAAGGATGTGACGAATCCCGCCGGCGAAGCGCCGCCTAAAAAGTATGTTCTCTGCATATTGACCTCCCAGATATTGCGGCTGTGCCGTTTGCTTTAGTTTATGCAGATTGGGGCAAATTGCTACAAAATCGGGCTGCATCCGCCGCGATTTCGGGGAGAGGGTATATTCTAATGTTTTTTGTTTGACAAATTTTGCGTTTTCGTGTATAATAACGGAGACATAAGGTGAAAATGGAATGGAATGAGGAGAGATTAGATTGGAGAATCATTTGCGGCTGCGCGACCTTTTGCTGCTGGTCTGCGCGCCGTTGACTGTGCTGCTCTGCTGCAGCTGCGGCGAAATCATCACGCCGCCCGAGGACTCTGAAGCGCTGCTGCCGGAAAATGTTGTCCAGAGCATTCTCGGCATGACCACGGAGACCGTTGTGACCACAACCGTCACGCTGAATCCGGTCTGGCAGGAGCGTGCAATCGGCAATTACAACGGCAACAACGGCATCGTGATTGAGGGTGTGCCGCATTACACGCAGTTCACCAAATATCTGACGGCATGCGAATCGCTTGCGTCGGTTTCGGTGCTGCAGTATTACGGTGTGGATATCGACATCGACACCTTTATTGATGATTATCTGCCGCGAGCAAAGTATCCCGATTACGGCAGGGACGGCGAGCTGCACGGCGCAAGTCCGTGGGAGTTTTTCATCGGTGATCCGCGGGATGCAGGCGGTTTCGGCTGCTACAATACGGCGATCGTCAAGGCAATCAACAAGTTCGCGGACGGTCTTGCAGTTCCGCTGGACGGACTTTCGATCGACGATCTCTGCAGCGATTACATCGACAAAGGGCAGCCGGTGATCTTCTGGGGCTCGATCCATATGCAGCGGCCGTATGTCAGTGAGTTTCAGTGGATGCTGCCGAACGGCGAGCTCTATCAGTTTATCAATCCGGAGCACGCGCTTGTGCTGATCGGCTATGATGATGAATGGTATTATTTCTGCGATTCGATGTCGGAGAAGGATGTCACGCCTTATAACAAGCAGGCGGTCGAGACGGCATATGAGGCACTGGGGGAGCAGGCGGTTGTGATTGATCCGCTGATTCTCGAAGCGCTGCCGCAGCGCATGCGCGTTCCGGTCACGAATGCAGATGAAGACGGGGAGGAAGTTGAAATTGCAGCTGCCGAATGATGTGTTTATCCTGTTCAGTTTTCTGAACACACAGCTCCGCGATACGGGCATGACGCTTGCAGAGTTCTGCGAGGAGCATCAGCTTGATCAGGAGGCGCTGACCGAAAAACTGCGCGCCGCCGGTTTCCGCTACGATGAATCCCAGCGCCGGTTCCGGTGATAGAGGTGTCTCCGACGGATTGATAATGGGGGCTGCTCGCCCCCAAACCCCTCGCTGGGGATTTATCCCCAGACCCCATTTTATGTTTGAATAGAATGAAGCCGCACCGATTATCGTGAATTGGTGCGGCTTTATTTATTCTATCCTGAAAGCGGAATATTATCAATCCAGCTGAGCCACCGGACTATCCCTTTGCGGCTTTTGTTTTTTCGATCTGGAGGCGGATGAGCGCGGACTGATAACCGATCTCCAGCGCATAGAATGTTTTGGAGACAATGCGGTAGAGCGGTGTGCGCTCAAGCTTGAGCTTCTGTCCGATTCTGGTTGCCGTGCCGCAGATTTTCCGCAGCGAGAAGTGTTTGAGTGTCCAGACCGCCATGCGTGTGCCGAAGCGTCCGCGCGGCGGCTTGATCTTCGATTCCTCCTGATCATGGGAATGCTTTTTCTCTTTGGATTTTCCGTCCGATTCACTGCTCTCACCGGAATCGGCGCTGTGCGCTGCGGGATCCTCGCCGTGGTCACTGACGGTAAACTGTGACTCGGCAACGTCAAACGCGGTATCCGAAGCGTCAACCGCGGTGATGCGCAGCTCGTATTCGCCGTCCGGCAATGTGGAAAAGATCAGCTTTTTCGTGAAAAATCCGGTCAGCTTGTAGTCGCGCGCATGCGGATAGACCGAGACAGTCTGCAACGGTTCGCCGGGCTTGCTGAGATCGTAGATCGCGCCGGTGATCGAGCGGATGACCGAGTCTGAGCTGATTGTGCCGGCGATTGTGAAGTTCGAGCCGGATTTGAGCGTACCGCTCGGCAGCTCGGAGTTGAGGAGCGCGGCGGAGTGGTTGAAGAAGCTGTATGTATAGCAGATGTTGCAGTCAACGGTTGTGCGGATGCCGGGCGCTCTGCCGCATCCGGAATACTGCCAGATGGTCGCCTCGGCGGAGAGATCGTGCCCTGCGGGGCTGGAAAGACCGTTCACCGAGTTGAAGTAGTTTGCCTCCCAGATCGGGTAACCGGCGTCCTGCAGCTGTTTGCGGTCAATACACTCATTGAAGAACGCGGAGCTCGAGTAGACACCCGCCGTGTGACCGGCATCCTCGATCATCTCGAGACCGGTCAGCAGCGCCGGCATGAAAACGCTCGGGGAGAGGTGCTCCTGCCGCGATGCGGATTCCATATCGAGAAAGACCGGAAACTCAAAGGACTTATCCTTGAGAAAGCTCAGCATATAGGAGACATCCTCCTCGAATTCCTCGGTGCTGGCGGCGTCGGTGAACATATAGCAGCCGACGGCAAGACCTGCTTTTTTGGCAGCGGCATAGTTCGTTTCAAAGGTCGCATCGACCTCCCAGTCGTCATAGGCGCGGATGACCTTGCAGCAGCGGATAATCACGAATTTGACATCGCTTTGCGCGAGTTCCTCCCAGTTGATCTCCTCCTGATATTTGGAGATGTCGATGCCGAGGATTTCGGCGGCGGCTTTCGCGGGCGGAGCGCTATCCTGCAGCGTACCGGTCAGCAGAATGACGAACATGACCACGGCGGTCAGCACCGCGCCCAGACGGCGCAGAATACGATCCAAGATACCACTCCTTTCCGAAAAAATTACAATCTTATATATTATAGCACATTTTGGCAGAAAAAGCAAGATTTTTGCATGATTTTTCAACGCCGCCGCCGCGATGTGCGGTTCTCTGCACGCTGCCGGTGATCATTTTCCGGTTTCCACAGTCACAGGCATACAGAAAGCCGCTGAGATGCGCGGAACAGCGCATTTCAGCGGCTTGCCTGATTTACCGGACGCAGATGCGGTTTCTGCCCTCGGATTTTGCGGTGTAGAGCGCCTGATCGGCACGCTCGAACCATGTCTCGAGCACATCCCTGCGCAGCAGCGCAGAGGCACCGACGCTGCATGTGATCGAGCCTGCTGTCTCAAATTCCGCTTCTTCGATGCTTTTGCGGAGCAGCTCGGCAGTTTCCGCGAGCGCATCGCCTTTCAGATCATAGACAACGGCAGCAAATTCCTCGCCGCCCCAGCGTCCGAATGCGGCATTTTTTCCCTTGAGCGCATCCTGCACGATTTCTGCGAAACGGATCAGTGTGGTGTCACCGACCGCATGACCGAAGCGGTCATTGACGGTCTTGAAATGGTCGATATCGAGGATCAGCAGCGAGACCGGTGTGCCGTCCCTGTGATTCGCTTCGATCGCGTTGCAGAGCTCGGTTTCGAGGCGTCCGTGGTTGAAGATTTTGGTCATCGGGTCGCGTGAGGCGAGCTCCTCATAGTGCTTGAGCGTTGCCTGCATGCTGACTGTTGTATCGTGGATATTCTGCACCATGTAGACAAAGCGGTAGTCATTTTCATTGGTGGTATCCATGCGCCCGAAGATCAGCTTGACCCAGATGAACACGCCGTCGAGATTCTGCATCTGGATATCGAAGGATTCGATGTGTCCCGGTGCAAAATGCGTGCGCAGATATTCCGGATCGGATTTTTTGAGGAACTTTGGCTGATCCTTTTCGAGGAACATCTTGGAGATCATCTGCCGCCATGCGGAATAGCTGATTTCCGGATTCATCGTATCCTCGGAGACCTCTGTCAGCGAGATGCTGCTGGTTGTATCATGCGTGAGGTCAAAGCACATCGAAAAGAGATAGATATTCTGGATTGTGTTGACCTTTTTCAGCGTGTCGGCATCATCCTCGCAGGCGCTTGCATCGAGCTCATCCAGCAGAATCAGACTGAGCGCCGTGCCCTCGACCGGCTGAATCATCATCTGCACGATATGCGGCTCGTCATGGACCAGCAGATTGAGCCGCTTGCTGCTTTTTCCGGTGAAGCTGCCGAAAACGGGGATGAAGACCTGATAATCCTCCGTGATGCCCTTATCCGACTTGTTGAAGTGGAACCAGAGCTTCTGGATCAGATCCAGATAGGTTCCGTTTTCATCGAGCAGCTCCGCAAAGATGCCGCGCCGCACGAGCGCACGGTAGGAATCCGCTTTCTGGTCCGCGATGACCATTGCCCCGACGGAACTTCCGAAGTAATCCAATGCCTTCCCGAATGTGATTTGATCCATGTTTTGCATACAGCACCATCCTTTTTGTCTCCGGACGGCGGTGATATAAAATATGCCGTCCTGTCATAATCGTTATTTATATTATAGCACATTGCACAGAAATATTCAATAACAAATTGTGAATAAATGAAAAATGACACAGAAGATACGAAATTTTGTGCAACATGCGCTGCGTTCCGGCAGGGGCTTGCCGTTTTCGCGAAAACGTGCTATAATAAAAATGTATGTGCCTGCATGAAAGGATGAATCAGATGCAGAATGAGGAGCAGCTCCGGCGCGCGGAGCAGAAATATGACGAACTGACCGAGCGGCTGCAGGACGGCAGCATCGCAGCGGATCCTGCAAAGCTTGCATCGCTCATGAAAGAATATAAACAGCTGACGCCGGTTGTGGAGGCGTACCGCAGCTGTATCGCCTGCCGTGATTCGGTCGCGGAACTCGATGCGCTGCTTGCCGATCCGGAGACCGATGCCGAATTCCGCAGCATGGCGCAGGAGGAGCGGCTTTCGGAGACCGCAAAGCTCGCAGCGCTTGAAACCGAAATCCAGAAGCTGCTGATGCCTGAGAATGAAGCTGACAGCCGCAATGTCATCGTTGAGATCCGCAGCGGCGCGGGCGGCGAGGAGGCTGCACTCTTTGCGCATTCGCTGCACCGGATGTATTCGATGTATGCGGAGCGGCAGGGCTGGCAGCAGACCGTTATGAATCTCAGCGAGACCGAGCTCGGCGGCACAAAGGAAGTGACCTTTTCGCTCGCGGGCGACCATGTCTATGCGAAGATGAAATTCGAGAGCGGTGTCCACCGCGTGCAGCGCGTGCCGGAGACCGAATCGCAGGGCAGGGTGCACACCTCAACGGTGACTGTCGCCGTTTTGCAGGAGGTCGAGGATGTTGAACTGGAGCTGAACCCGAATGATCTGCGGATTGATGTGTTCCGCTCGAGCGGCGCAGGCGGTCAGCATATCAACAAAACCTCGTCCGCCATCCGCGTGACGCATATCCCGACCGGCATGGTTGTCGAGTGTCAGGATGAGCGTTCGCAGTATAAAAACAAGGACAGAGCGCTTGCCGTGCTGCGTGCGCGGCTCTATGCAAAGGCGCAGGCGGAGCAGGATGCGCAGGTCGCTGCGGAGCGCCGCGGACAGGTCGGCTCCGGTGACCGCTCGGAAAAAATCCGCACCTATAATTTTCCGCAGTCGCGCCTGACCGATCACCGCATCGGCTTCTCGCTCTACCGCCTCGATGACGTCATGAACGGTGATCTCGACGCTGTCTTTGATGCGCTGACGCAGGCGGAGCAGGCGGAGAAACTGGCAGGCGGCGCGGAGTAAAAACTGCGCACAGAGATAAAATATCAGAATACAGAGGTGAACGTATATGCTGTCAAAGCCGGAAAACGGATGGACTGTATTTTCACTGGGCGATTATCAGGCAGAGGTCAGCTATCTGGTGGATATCCCGTTCGACTGGCTGATTTCCTGTAAAAACGCGCTGCAGCACAATATTCCCGCTTCGTTTTTTCTGGAGCTTGAGGGAGAATCCTGCATCGTGACTTCATACGGATATGATACGCATATGATCATCCGAAATCATGATGACGAATACACGCTCAAAACCGTTCACGGTGTCAATTTCATGGATGTATCCGGAATGCTGCTGAAAGACATCAGGCTGTATTTTGATGACTGGGTGACATGGTACGATTTTGAACAGACAGAAGCCGATTTTGCACGCAGACGGGCTGCGCTGAAAGCCTTGATCGAGGAAACGGAAACGTATCTCGCTGCCTGCGCGAAACGGTCGGAGAAGCCGGTGCAGAATTCGCCGGAGAATGCGTGATATTATGAGGTATCTGGAATACGGCGGCAGCAATCAGAGAACCGTGATGCTGCTGCACGGCGGCGGTCTGGCACCGTGGAATTACCGGAAAGCGGCTGAGATGCTGCAAAGCGATTTTCGCGTGATCCTGCCGGTACTGGACGGTCACGCAGGCAGCGACTGCCATTTTACAACGATAGAAAACAGCGCCGCGGAGATGATTGCGTTTATCCGTGAAAAATCTGGCGGAACGGTCGAGCTGCTCGGCGGATTGTCGCTCGGCGGTCAGATTCTGCTGGAGATGCTTTCGCAGCAGGGGGATATCTGCCGGCATGCACTGATTGAAAGTGCAATGGTCATCCCTGCAAAGCTGACACATGCGCTTGCTGCGCCTGCGTTCGGGTGCAGCTATCCGCTGATCCGGCAAAAATGGTTTGCGAAATTACAGTTCCGGCAGCTGCGGATGCATGCAGATTATTTTGCGGATTATTACCGCGATACCTGCGCGGTTGAAAAAGCGGACATGATCGCGTTTATGAAAGCGAATACATCGTATCAGCTGAAAAAATCCGCCGGAAATTGCTCGGCGGATGTACATATTTATTATGGTGAAAAGGAAGTTTCCGGCATACGGCGCTCTGCGGAACGCGTACACAGCGCAATGCCGGAGAGTGTTTTGACGGAACTGCCCGGCATGTATCACGGAGATTTTTCGATCAATCATCCGGAGCTGTATGTCAGGGCGATTCGTGAAATTTGCGGGGATTGCCCGCGAAAGGACTGATACCACTTGAAAACCAAGCTTTTACAGGAAAATGAGATCGAAGAAGCCGCGGCGCTGATCCGGCAGGGCGAGCCTGTCGGGATGCCGACGGAAACGGTCTACGGGCTTGCCTGCGATGCCGGAAATCCCGATGCCGTGCGCAAGGTCTTTGCGGCAAAGGGGAGACCTGCGGACAATCCGCTGATTGTGCACATCGCCGATCTGGCGGACTGGGCGCCGCTTGTCAAAGAGATTCCGCCGCTGGCGCAGAAGCTCGCAGAGCGGTTCTGGCCCGGCCCGCTGACGATCATTCTGCCGCGCACGGAGCGTGTCCCTGCGGTGACGGCAGGCGGGCTGGATTCAGTCGGCGTGCGGTTTCCGGCGCATCCGGTGGCGCAGGCATTTATCAAAGCGTGCGGCGTGCCGATTGCGGCACCCTCGGGCAACCGCTCCGGCAGTCCGAGCCCGACCACCTCTGCGCATATGATGCAGGATATGGACGGGCGCATTCCGGCGATTGTCGAGGGCGGAAGCTGTCTCTGCGGCGTGGAATCGACGGTCATTGTCCTTGATGATGCGGAGACTGTCCGTGTGCTGCGGCCGGGATTTGTCACGCCGGAGCAGCTGCAGACCGTCGCTAAGCGCGTGATCGTCGATGATGCCGTGCTCGCGCAGATTTCACCGGATACGGTTGTGCGCTCGCCGGGCATGAAGTATAAGCATTACGCGCCGAATGCGCAGGTGACACTGGTGCAGGGCGACAGCGCGGCATTTTTGCGGTATATGCAGCCGCGGGTTGCAGAAGGCGTCTGTGCGCTGGTGTTCGATTCCGATGCAGAAGCGTGCAAAGCGCTGGGGATTCCCTATCAGACCTACGGCGATACCGATGAAGCGCGTGCGGCGGCATTCTTTGCGGCGCTGCGCGATGCCGATGCGGCACACATCACGCACCTCTATGTCCGTGCACCGCGGACAGACGGCGTCGGGCTGGCGGTTTATAACCGGCTGATCCGTGCCGCCGGATACGATGTCGAGCAGGCATAAAGGCGCAGCGGAACCCGGCCGCGTGTGCCGGATTCCGCTGCAAGGCAAAGCTTGAATGAAAAATGGAAGGCTTATGGGGAGTATGAGACTGCGGTCCTGCTCCCGTCAGCAGGGCGCACAGTTTAAAACGGGATACCGCTGTTTCCTGTCAGGTGAAAACGCGGCTGCAGGGGATGCTTATTTGACGGTCACAACACCGCTGAGCGTGGTGTACTGATATGCGCCGGCTGTGACCTTGTCATCGTCATTGGAGTAGCAGCATTCCGTGCTGACGAACTCCGTCCATGTCGGATCAACAGCGAGCTTGAAGCAGTCGCCGGATTTTGCATCCTCGGGGATGGTGTAGCTGTAATTTGCGATGATGTAGCCGTTTTCGATGTTGAAGTCATTTGCCTCTGCGGCAACTACAATGCCCCTGTTGTCTTCGGCATTGGGATTTGTGACGACACAGGAGTATTTTTCATTCCAGCCCAGATCCTCCGCGATGTTCGAGGTGAGGTCTGCCGGTGTCAGTGCCGGATCATGCGAGACTGTGAGCTGGAAACCTGCGAGCTTCGGGAGTCCTGCGACATAGACCGGAACCGTGACGGTTTCGCCTGCCTTGCCCGAAGCGCAGCCGATTTCGATATAGAGACCGCGCAGCGCGAAAGGCTTGTCATTCTGTACATTCTTGCCGTAGTTTTCGATGTCCTCCGGGTTTTCGCTGACGGAGATCTGTCCGAAATGGCTGCCGTCCTCATAGGAGACGGTGCGGAACTCTGCCCAGAGCGGCTGACCGCCTGCGAGTGTCTGGCAGTAGTAGCTGAGGATGCTTGCGGCATCTTCGAGTCCGATTTCGCCGTCCATGTTGATATCGGCGGCCTGTGTGTCATCGGTGACAGCCTTGTCCGCATTGCCGGACATGGACTGAACATATAACTGCAGCGTATCCTGTGCATCGGCAGCATTCACAACCATATCATGATTGAGGTCGCCCATGAGCTGCACGGATGCTTCGGAAGCGGCAGAGGCGGAGATCAGGCTGCACATGCTCAATGCAGCGGCAGAGGCGCAGACTGCGCCGATAATTCTGGCTGTTGCTTTCATATTCGATTGCTCCTTGGTTTCGGGGAGAGCGGTGCGGCGGGGAAATGAACCGCACCGCTCAGGAATCTTGTTATTTTACAGTGACAATGCCGTCAAGCGAGGTGTACTGATAGGAACCGCTGTCGATCATCTTGGTATCGCTGACCTTGACGAAGGTGCAGTCATTCGAGACGAACTTTGTCCAGCTCTGATCGACTGTGATTGCATAGCGGTCGCCGGATTTTGCGTTCTCCGGAATCTGGTAGCTGAACTCCGCGAGCACGAAGCCGTCTGCGAGCGAGACATTCCATGCCTGCGCAGCGACAACAATGCCCTGATTGGTATCTGCCGCCGGATTGCAGATCGGCTCGTCATCCGGATTCCAGCCCTCCTGCTGGTTGATCTTGGATTCAATATCCAGCAGTTTCAGCGGCTGCTCGTGGAAGACCGAAAGCTGGAAACCTGCGAGCGCCGGAACGCCTGCGACATAGACCGGAACTGTGACGGTCTCGCCCGGCTTGCCGGATGCGCAGCCGATCTCGAGATACATGCCGCGCAGTGCAAAGGCACGCTCGATCTGGATCGGGTTGCCGCTGTCATCGAGGAGCTTCTCGCCGGTTTCCGGATCATGGAGGTACATCGGCGCGAAGCCGTTGCCGTCCTGATAGGAGACCTTGCGGAATTCCGCCCAGAGCGGCTGACCGCCCGCGAGCGTCTGGCAGTAGTAGCTGAGAATGCCGGATGCATCCTCGATATCAATCTTGCCGTCCATATTGATATCGGCGTTTTCTGTTTTCTCGGTAACGGCATCATCTGCGTTGCCTGCAACTGTGGAAACATAGACTGACAGCGTCTCCTGTGCGTCTGCTGCATCGACTTTCAGGTCATTGTTCATATCGCCCATGATGCGGAGCGAGGCGCCGGATTCGGCAGAGGCAGGAACAAGGCTGCACATGCTCAGCGCGATGGCAGATGCGCAGATGGTTCCGAGAATTCTGATAGATTTCTTCATAGTAGATCTCTCCTTTTCAATGTCTGTGTTCGGGAAGACTTGAAACGTCTGCGGCGCGGCTGATACGGTTCCGCCCCGCTTGTCTCGGAAACAATAACAGGGCGGCAAATGTCTCAGAAAAAAACGCAAATCGGCAAAACATACAAAGTAAATCCCGGGAAATTGTGCAGTCTGCCGATTTGCAATGCACATCGGGACTTTTCACCCTGCGGATTGTTCCGTATATAGGGAAGATTCAGAAACGGAAGGAAGTGGGATGATGCAGGATGATGCATTCACCTTACTTTATCAGAAATACGCAAATTTTGTATATAGTATTGCACTTTCCTATCTGAAGAATCCGGCGGAGGCTGAGGATGTCACGGCAGATGTATTTGTCAAGCTGCTGGAATCCGATCTCAGCTTTCCGGAAGATACTGCGGCGCGTGCGTGGCTTGCGACCGTGACGCGGAATCATTGCAAAAACCTGCTCCGGCACTGGCTGCGGAACAAACGTGAGGCCGAGGAGGTCATGGAGCAGATTCCTGTCAGAGATCAGTCCGCGGAGCTGCGTTCCGTTATGGATGCACTCCTGAAGCTGCCGGAAAAATACCGGCTGCCGCTGATGCTTTTTGCGGTGGAGGGATATTCCGTGCGGGAAACCGCAGAGATTCTTCATTTGAATGAAAGTACTGTCCGCACCCGGATTGCAAGGGCGCGGGATTTGATCCGAAAAGAAACGGGGGTGGAGAACGCATGAAACAGCAACAGCATGATGATACAGCGCTGTATCGGGAGCTGCGCGGCGCATTCAGGATGTCGCCTGAGCAGAAGCTCCGTGTTGAGCAGGAGATCCGGCGCAGAACAAATGCCGCGATGACCGCAAACGTGCAGACGGTCCGCGACAGTACACCGGAGATCAAAAAATCGCACGGTGCTTACTGGTATGCATCGCGTGTTCTTCCGATGGCAGCCTGTCTGGTGCTTGTCTGCGCCGGTGCGTTCTTCCTGCATCGCGGATTTACGGAACCGGCAGATTCACTGGAACAGCAGGACAGCGTGGAGATGGAGGAGATCCTTCCGGTCTCCACTGTCACCGCGACAGGTACGGCTGCAGCGGATACAACTGCAACAACTGCTTACACAACTGTATCGGGTCAGATTACAACTGCCGCTGATCCGGTTCTGACAACTGCAGCACCGAACAAGAACACCGAAGCTGAAACCGAGGCTCCTGCCGAAACGCAGCCTGTGAACAGCGAATCGCCGGAGGACCGGACAACCGCACAGAGTCAGACTTTACCGACAACACAGGATGTGACAACAGCGCATAAGACAACCACCGTTCCGACAACAACGAAAATCACGACAACGAAAGCAATCACAACAACCGTTACCACAACCACTGCAGTCACCGAGACCGAACCGCAGTTCCGGCTCGTGGATTCTGTCGGAGAGGCGAATATCACGATTCCGGATGTGACCGCAAATGCCGGCGAGACCGTCTGTATACATCTGTTGGCACAGGAAGGCTTCACGGCGGCAGGCGCACAGTTCTCGTTCCGTCTGCAGAGCAGCGGCGATATACCGACACCGCCGCTCCGCCTCGAAACCCGTGCAATCGAGCGGATTCTGCTGGAACAGGGCGGCAGCGCACCGATCACAAATGTGGAGTCGGTTGTGTACCCGCAGGACAACGTGATCCTTGTGTATGCCGATACGGCAGAAATTGAGATTCCGGCCGGTACAGAGTTGATGAATATCTATCTGGATATCCCTGCGGATGTGCCCGCGGGAACCGTCTATCAGTTTGTGCCGGAGGATTTCAACAAGATCACAGGACATAGTGAAGCCGTGGATGACAGCGGCGCTTATACGCCGATCCGCGCTTATCTCGGCACGATTACCGTAAACTGAACAACAAAATTACAAAATAGCCCTTGACTTTCCGGTGAAAGTATAGTATACTATTGTTGTGTATTATGCATTGCACCGGAAGTCGGGGGCTGTTTCTGTTTCAGCCTGTGCTTCCGATGGTGTTTTGCGGCAGATGCCGCTGTTGATCTTTTTTTATGCCTGTGCTCAGCCGCTTTCCGGCTGTGCAGGTTTCTGATAAGGATGTGCCGATGCGCAGAAATATACACATGCTGCCGGCGTGCATCCTGTATGATAAAAATAAAACTGAAATCTCCAACGGCGTGTTTCCTGCCGCAGAATCAAATGATAAATACAGAAATATCAATTTGAGAATGTTAGGAGGAAAGCACAGTATGACACTTAGTACCCTCATGCTGGTTGCGGAGCTGAATCCGCCGCTTGCCGTTCTGCTGATTATCGTTGCGCTGGTTGCCGGTGCAGCTGCGGGCTTTTTCATCGGCTCCTCTCGTGCAAAGCAGGATGTCGATGCACAGGTCGAAAGGGCTGAAAGCCGCGGTATTGCAAAAGGTATTGAACAGCGCAAGCGTGATGCGGAAGCGGCGATCGGCAGTGCGGAAAAGGAAGCGGAGCGTATCCGCAGTACGGCTGCCAAAGAAGCGGAGGATCGCAAAAAGGCTGCTCTTGTTGAGGCGAAGGATGAGATTTTCAAACTGCGCACCGATGCAGAAAAGGAAATCAAGGACCGCCGCAACGATATGAGCAGACAGGAACGCAGAATCCAGCAAAAGGAAGAGAATCTCGACAAGAAAACAGAGCATTTTGAACGCAAGGAGGAGCAGCTCCAGAACAAGATCCATCAGGCTGAGGAGCGCCTTGCGGAGGCTGAGCAGATCAAGAAGGCGGGTTCCGAGGAGATCGAACGGCTCAAGAGAAGCGAAATCGACATGCTCGAGCGCATCTCTGAGTTCACCAAGGAGCAGGCGAAGGATTATCTGCTTGAGCAGCTCGACCAGAATCTCGTGCATGAAAAGGCAGTCAAGATCGCTGCCTATGACCAGCAGATCAAGACAACCTGCGAGGACATTGCAAGAAGCCACATCTCGATGGCAATCGCAAAGTGCGCCGCGGAGCAGGTTTCCGAGGTTGCCGTTTCGGTTGTGCCGCTGCCCAATGACGAAATGAAGGGCAGAATCATCGGACGCGAGGGCAGAAACATCCGCTCGATCGAGTCCCTGACCGGCGTTGATCTCATCATCGACGATACGCCGGAGGCCATCACCCTTTCGTGCTTCGATCCGGTGCGCCGTGAGGTCGCCAGAATCGCACTCGAAAAGCTCATCGTGGACGGCAGAATCCATCCGGCGAGCATTGAGGAAAAGGTCGATAAGGCACGCAGAGAAGTCGAAAAGCGCATCAAGCAGGAGGGCGAACGCGCCGTCCTCGAGACCAATGTCCACGGACTCAATCCGGAGCTGATCCGTCTGCTCGGCAGACTGACCTTCCGCACGAGTTACCGTCAGAACGTCCTCAACCACAGCATCGAGGTCGCAACGCTTTCGGGCATCCTTGCCTCGGAGCTCGGTGTCGATGCCAATATGGCAAGACGCGCAGGTCTGCTGCATGATATCGGTAAGGCACTGACCGCCGAGATCGAAGGCTCGCACGTCGCAATCGGTGTGGATGTCTGCCGCAAGTACAAGGAGCCGGCAGAGGTCATTCACGCTGTTGAAGCGCACCACAATGATGTGGAGCCGCGCACCGCAATCGCATGTATCGTGCAGGCTGCGGACGCAATCTCCGCTGCAAGACCGGGCGCGCGCAGCGAAAATCTGGAAAGCTACATCAAGCGTCTCCAGAAGCTCGAGGAAATCTGCATGTCCTATGAGGGCGTGGAGAAGTGCTATGCCATGCAGGCAGGCCGTGAGGTCCGCATCATGGTCAAGCCTGAGGTTATCGACGATGAGCGCATGGTGCTCGTTGCAAGAGAGATCGCACAGCAGATCGAGAATGACATGGAATATCCCGGTCAGATCAAGGTCAATCTCATTCGTGAGAGCCGCGCGGTCGATGTCGCAAAATAAACACAGTCAAATTCAATGCGCATGATTCCCCAAGAGTCATGCGCATTGCTGCAGAGAGTGATATTATGGCTAAAACAATCTTTGGAACTTCCGAAAAATCGAACTTTATCCTCAATATGGATCTGGATAAATACCGGCATGCCTGCGGCAAGCTGATGCTGATTCTGCTCTGGGCGGTCGGAATCTCGCAGGGCATCAATCAGCTGACCTATTCCGCGAACAGCAGTCTTGCGGATATGGTCGAGGCGGGCGGCGGCGGTATGGTCTTTGCGCTGCTGATGATCATGCTGCGCACGGTTGCGATCATTTTCTCCGTTGCGGGCGTGTTCGCGATCATCACGGTTGTGATCGGTCTGATGCGCAAGCAGGTGACGAAATCCGCGGCGGTGCCTTATATCCTGCTCGCGGCGATGCTCGGCTGGGCGGCGGTCTCGCTGTTCCATTCCTATGACTACAAGACCTCGTTCTTCGGGCAGGACGGCAGAGACGAGGGATGGCTCGCGCTGCTGATTTATGCCGCGCTGTTCTACCTCGGCACGATGCTCCGCCGGAAAGGCGATAGGGAGTATTTCCTGCGCGGCATCCTGAATTTCGGTATCGTGCAGGGTGTCTGGGGATTCTTTCAGGCGCTCCCGATCATTGACTACATCGCGCCGGAAAAGGGTCTCAGCGCCTACCGCAACATTGACCCGCTGTCCTACTGGAATGTGCGTCTGCCGGCAGGTCTGACCGACAGCCCGATCACCTATGCGATGCTGCTGGCGATGCTCGCCGCGATTGCGATTCCGGCGGCGTTCCGCGCAGAGGAGAAATCCACGCGCATCCGTGCTGTGATCTGCGGCGGACTGGCAGTGCTGATGTCCTTCCGGACGCAGACAGTCGCCGGACTCATTGCCGGCTGCGGCGCAATTCTGCTGACGGTGATTCTGTTCGCTGTGATGCACAGACAGGCACAGGGCAAGGCGTTCGTGCTACCGCTGACGGTTGCCGCTGCGGCGGTCTGCGCTGTTGGCTGGAGCTATGCGGCACCGGGCATCAACCATATGTACTATCACCCCGACAAGGCGGTGACGGAGGAGCCGGAGGCGGGACTGAGCTTCTCGGCGCGCGAGGATATTGAGAATGACATCATCCTGCCGAACGGATTTCAGATTCGGGACAGAAAGGGCGGCATGCATCCGGCGCTCTATGACGGCGGCATTGTCTGGGATGACGGCGGCTACCGTCTGAGCACAGCAGGTGCATATGCGGAGCAGCAGCTTGACGGCTTCAGCGCCTATGATGCAGCGGATGTTCTGCGCTACTGCCGTGAGCAGGGCTTCCGGGCGATCAAAATCGACCCGCTGCTCGGTGTCGGTCCGGATAACTTCTATTTCACGCAGCTGCGCACTTCCATGAATATCACCGCAAACGCGAATGCGGTCGATCGCCCCTATAACGATCTGATTTACATTGCGGCAACGCGCGGTGTGCCGTCTCTGCTGATGCATCTGGCACTGCTGATTCTGTGTCTGGTGCTGGCATGGAAACAGCGCAAGGTCCTGAAAAGCTGGACACTGCCGGCTGCCGGCGGTGCGGTGCTGCTCTATACGGCGGCTTCGATGACGGGCATCTCCGTGCTGACCGTCGCGCCGATGTTCTGGTGCCTGCTCGGCATGCTCGCCGCAGAGCCGATTGCGGAACCGGTCAAGGCGGCAAAGCAGGAGAAACCGGCTGCAAAGGCTGAGACAAAGGAACCGGCAAAGCAGAAATCCGGAAAGAAAAAGAAATAACAAAAGGCGCTGCAGCGTTCCGATCAGATAATCGGGATGCTGCGGCGTTTTTATCGGGCAGCAAAGATAAGCATGTATCCGCCTGTCTCTCTGCGCGGTGACCTTTTTTCGCCTGTTCCATTGCATTTTGCATGCTATATGGTATAACCGCGCTGCGCATGACACTGATTTCATGCCAAAGAAGCGAAAAGTCAGAATTATTCTTTCTTCTCCCATTGCACTTTCCGTAATTTTATGGTATAATAGAATGGACTACATATGGGAGGATGAAAATGCATGCGGATTCTCGGGATTGATCCGGGCTATGCGACTGTCGGGTTCGGCATTGTCGATTATCAGGGCATGGACTTCCGCACAGTGGAGTTCGGCGCGATCCTGACACCGGCGCATACCGATTTCAACGGCAGACTGATGCAGATCTATGATGACATGGATTTTCTGCTCTCCCGATATCAGCCGCAGGTCATGGCGGTGGAAAAGCTCTATTTCAACACGAACAAGACAACCGGCATCATGGTTGCCGAGGCACGCGGCGTGATTCTGCTCGCGTGCGCAAAGCATCAGATTCCTGTTGCGGAATATACGCCGCTGCAGGTCAAATCCGCGGTTGTCGGATACGGCAAGGCGGAAAAGCAGCAGGTCATGGATATGACGCGCCGGATCCTGCATCTGAGCGAGGTGCCGAAGCCCGATGATGCCGCCGATGCGCTTGCGCTGGCAATCTGCCACGGACACTGCGCTAAACCCGATTACTAATCAAAACGGAGATGTATCATGATAGATCATATTCGCGGGGCGGTGACCTATAAGGAGCCGAACCTCGTTGTCATTGAATGTGGCGGCGTCGGATATGCCTGCCGGACGAGCATGCAGACTGCGGCGTCTGTCGGTGCTGTCGGGGAGGAGGCGCTGCTCTATACGCGCCTGACCGTCCGCGAGGACGAGATCGCGCTCTACGGCTTTTCGGAGCGCAGTGAGCGCGGCTGCTTTGATCAGCTGACCAGTGTCTCCGGTGTCGGACCGAAGGCGGCGCTTGCAATTCTCTCTGATTTTACCCCTGACCGCTTCGCACTTGCCGTTGCGGCAGGTGACTATAAGCAGTTTACCAAGACCAAGGGCATCGGTGCGAAGACCGCACAGCGCATTGTGCTGGAGCTCAAGGATAAGGTCGCGAAATCCGTGCAGAGCGCAGGACTTCCGGCTGCCCCGATGACTGTCGGCAGCGGCAATCTCGAGGAGGCAATGAGCGCACTGCAGGTGCTCGGCTATTCGCAGGGCGAGGTCGCGGGTGTGCTTGCATCGCTCGATCCGGCGCTGTCCTCCTCGGAGCTGATCCGGCTTTCGCTGCTGCAGCTCGGCAAAAATATGTTCAAATAAACTTTTGAACCGACAGGCGTGAGATCATGACAGGCATTACAAAAGCAATCCTTACAGCATCGGAAAGACAAGGGGATTCGCCGGAAACCGCGCAGATTGTTGTCTCACGGATAAACGGCTGCTGGAAAGTTGACCCGTTTACTCCGATGATGCTGGTTCCGACAGTCCATGATCCGGATGAACAAACAACATAATATAAATATATAACAATGCAGGAGGTTACTGAGAATGAGACGAAACAAGAAAACAGGTGCCGTCATCCTGACGGCGATGCTCGGCGCGGGGATGCTCTCCGGCTGCGGCAGCGCACAGATTCAGGCAGCCGATACCAGAAGAATGGTTGAGGTGCTCGGCACTGCGGCGGATACCGATACACGCGGAGATCTCAACAGTGACGGCAAGCAGGATGTCACCGATGCACAGCTGCTCATGCGCTATTATGTCAGCAATTCGCTCTCGAACAATCCGCTGACATGGGCGGAGCTGCTCGAGGATGCACCGGCGCAGGATCCGAAGGATGCGGACAAAAAGACGGTCGAAGCGCTGATGAAAAAGTTTCTTGATGCAACCGTCGCGGGCGATGCCGAGCAGGTATTCAAGCTCTCCGGCATGGGCGATCTGCTCCGGATGTCTTCCGGCACAACCAAGACTGATGCGGAGCTCCTCGAGGATCCGAGTATTCAGATCAACAAGATCGACAGCTACACGATCGGCGAGGTGACGGAGGAACCGGAGAAACTCAAGGAATATCAGGATGCCTATGAGACTGCGATGGTAAATGTCCGCAAGGCTTTCGGTGACACCGACGCATCTGCGCAGGAACTTCGCACAGCATATATGGCGGCGACCGTCCTGAAACCGGTCACCAAGCTGTATTCCTGTCCTGTCACGACAACGCGGGACGGCAAGGAAAGCTCTGAGACCATCATGGTCGCCTGCGATGACAGGGGCGAGTGGCGCGTTGATCTCGGCGTGCAGACATCGCTGAACCGCTATAATGACAGATCGCGGAAGGCTTCGGCAAATTCGACTGCGAGCAAGCTCCAGAAGGCGCTGACCTCGGCAATCGTAGATTTCGATGAGATGGGCATGGACGTCAATGTGCTCGACGGCGACTATACATGGACCGGCGCTGAAGTCAAGACAGTGGGCGCGGTGTCATATGATGTCAAAAATATCACGAAGGAAAACGCCGCACTGATGCTGAAAGCCCAGCTGCTCAAATACTTTGACAAGGCGGGCGATCTGGTGAACATCAGCTTCCGTGTCAAGAACGGCAGCATCGTTGCTGCCGCCGCTGAGATGCATTTCAGCAGCGGCAATGTCATCGGTGTCTATCCGCAGATCGGCGATGTTCCGGCGGATATGACCGTCACCGAAGCGATGCTTAAGTCGGCGGGCCTTCACGGCGAATAAATCATAGAAAACAGCCATACAGAGAAAAATCAGAGGTGTGAGACATACTGCAATGAAAAGGAGAAACCAGTATGAATCACGCAAAAGCAATGATGTGCAGTCTTGCGGCGATGCTGCTTTGTGCAGGGATGCTCGCAGGCTGCGGAAACAAGACACAGACGGAAACCGGAGCAGAGGCTTCTGTTTCCGTAGCGGATGCGGCGCCGGAAAAAGCCGCAGAAACACAGGAACCGGCAACAGAGGCACAAAACGAAGCGCCCGATCATCTTGAGGCGGCGAGGGCAGTTCTCGCCGGATTTCTGGAGGGATGCCTCAGCCATGACGTTGCGGCGGTCGATGCGGCTGCGGATTACCGCGGCATGCTCTCGGCGTTCAGCGGAGAGACCTTTACCGATGAGGAATGGCAGACTGAGGCAGCTGACTGGCTCTTTGATGCGTTCGACAGCTATGAAATCGGCACGGGCAGCAGCTCGGCGGAGGAGCTTGAGACGTATAATACGGGCATGCGTCAGGTTTTGACAGAACTGGAGGAGCACCCCGATCCGGACGATGACGAGGAGACACTGCGCTGCATTGCCTACCTCAAAGATACGTTCCGGGAGGCGGAGGGGTTCTGCTCGTTCCCCGTGACACTCAGCTCGGAGGACGGCGCGCAGACCGATACGCTGAAACTGGTGCAGACAGAAGGCAGCTGGAAAATTGACCTCTGCGAGGGCGTTGTCAAGCGGATTGCGATGAACCGCATGTACCGCGAGAACAGCGAAGAAGCGGAGGAATAAACCGCAGATGCGGTCAGGACTTCACACGGAATCTTACAGCGGCAGACAGAATTGCCGCAAATACGGTACCATTCAGAATATACTGAAATCAGGGAGGATCTGGCTATGAATCTTGACGAATTACTGAAAGAAGCGATCACGAAACCGGAAAAGCGTTCGCTGTTTCTGCAAATGCTCATCAAGAGCGATGTCTATGTCATCTGCAAAAAGCCTGTCAAGCAGGATGAAATCAACGGCGGTGTCTCGATGGAGCTGGTCACAACCCAGAATCCGGACGGCGATATCTTCATCCCGTTCTTCACGAGCTACCGTTCCCTGCAGCAGTTCGCAAAGCGATATGTCAACTGCTACCGCCTGAACTGTCTGCGCCTGTTTGACCTGATCCAGTCGGCAAATGCCGTGCTGAACCCCAATTCCTACGGCAAGGAATTCTCCTCGCAGGAGATCAAGAGCATCCTGATGGTTGCGCGGAACCTCAACATTCCGGCGATCTCGATGAAGGAGGAGGAAACCATCGAATACCGCCGCAGCCAGAAGGATCTCGATCATCTGATCCGGCCGCTGACGCGCTATCTTGCAAGACAGGCGAATGTCGATGCCTGCTATCTTGTCGAGATGATCCGCGGCTGCGAGCGCCCGCAGACACTGTTTGTATTTGATATGAGCGGCAACACGCGCAAGCTGTTCTTCCCGCTCTCCAAATATATGCAGACTTACACCAAGACCGGCGATTCGCTCGTGTTTATCAGTCTGGAGGAGCCCGCCGCGAAAAAAGCCATCAAGGGAATTGATCCCTTCTATATCCGCAAAAAGCGCTTCTTTGAGCGCTGAACCCGAAAGGAGCTGACAGCATGCCGCCGAAATCCAAACCGGCATCCTCGCACAGTGCAGCGGCAGCGCAGGCAAAGAATTCTGCGCACAAGCCCGCTGAGACAACTGCTGAAAAGGCAGCCGCCGCTGTCAATGCCGCTGCAGATGCTGCGAAACATGCAGCCGCAGCCGCAAAGGCTGCAAAAAAGGACGAATCCCACAAAGCGGAATGATCCGCACCCGACATCCGTTGTCTGACCTGAAAGGAGTATCACATGCCGCCCAGTCATAAGCCGAGCAGTTCTCATTCCTCGAGACCTTCTCATTCATCTTCGCATTCTTCCCATTCGTCGCATTCCTCGCACTCGTCTCATTCTTCCCATTCATATTCGCATCATTCCGGCGGATATCACCACAGACCGCCGCATCACCATCACCACAGCTACGGGTATTCCGGCGGCTACGGTCACCGGAGCTACGGCAGCCGTTCGATCTTCGGCAGCTGCGCCAGTTCGATGACACTGGTGATTGTGGTTGTCCTGATTCTGGTTGCTGCGGCGTGGGTGAAGAACCACAATGACGGTCAGCAGGCTTCCGGCGGTCAGAATCAGATCGCGGTCACCGATTCGTCGCATCAGCCGATCTATGTTGCGGCGCTCGGCAGAGATGTCCCGTGGAATGCGCAGTATGACATGTATTACGATAAGCAGACCGACTGCTATTTCTTCCTCAATACCGACATGGATCCGCCGATCTGGCAGTATTGGTTTGAGGGCGTTTCCTCGCAGTACGGCGAAGATTACGGCTGGCTCGAGTGGGATGCAAGGGAGAGCCGCTGGTATGTCCAGACGGGCGAAACCAAATGGGAACTTCTGCCGGAGAAGTATGCATCCGATCTCTGGCATTTCGACTGAAACCCTATGAACGGAGAACCGTATTCATATGATACAAACTGGAAATCCCGTGTTTGAGGACGAATCCGAGCGCCTCGCAAGCCCTGAGGTCATTCCGCAGGACGGCGATCTCGAGGTTTCGCTTCGCCCGAAAACACTCAATGATTATATCGGGCAGGATCAGGTCAAGCAGAATCTTGCGGTTTATATTGAAGCGGCAAGACGCCGCAGCGAGCCGCTCGACCATGTCCTGCTCTACGGTCCGCCGGGACTCGGCAAGACCACGCTTTCCGGCATCATTGCGCATGAGCTGGGCGTCAATCTGCGGATCACTTCCGGTCCGGCGATCGAAAAGCCCGGCGATCTTGCCGCGCTCCTGACCAATCTCGGCAGGGGCGATGTCCTCTTTGTCGATGAGATTCACCGGCTTTCGCGCGCGGTTGAGGAGATTCTCTACCCGGCGCTTGAGGACAGAGCTCTCGATATCATGATCGGCAAGGGACCCTCTGCACGGTCCATCCGCGTGGATCTGCAGCCGTTTACGCTGGTCGGTGCGACAACAAGAGCCGGTCAGCTTTCTGCACCGCTGCGTGACCGCTTCGGCATTGTTCAGCGACTGGAGCTCTATACGCCGGAGCAGCTCTGCGATATCATTCGCAGAAGCGCGATGCTGCTGGATATTCCCTGCGAAACCGACGGCGCCATGGAGCTCGCAAGACGCTCCCGCGGTACGCCGCGTATCGCGAACCGGCTGCTGCGTAGAGTCCGCGATTTTGCGGATGTGCTCGGCACCGGCGTCATTGATGCGAAGACAACACGCGAGGCGCTCGAACGTCTCGAGATCGACGAGCTGGGACTCGACAAGCTCGATCACCGGCTGCTCGATATGATGATCCGCGGCTATCACGGCGGTCCGGTGGGACTGGAAACGCTTGCTTCGGCAATCGGTGAAGAAGCCGTCACGCTCGAGGATGTCTGCGAGCCGTATCTGATGCAGCTCGGTATGCTCGCGAGAACGCCGCGCGGCAGAGTGGCAACGCAGCTTGCCTATCAGCATCTCGGATATCCGACAGAGGAAGGCACCGCCGCGCAGCAGTATTCGCTGACGGACATGCTCGGCGGTTGAGCGGACAGCGAACGGGGGATAGATATGAGCCTCTTGCCAAAACAGAATTACAGATTCAATCGGGAGATACCGCTGCCGGAAGGTCTGATCAACGGTCAGGCGCTGGGGGCGGTATCAGGTATGAAATTCGGGCTTTCCAATATGAGCCGCAGCGGATGTGAAGTCATTGCCGTTTACAATGCGCTGCTGCTGCATCACCGGCCGGCGGCTTTCCTTGAAATCGCACGCTACATGGAGCGGTTTCGCGTGCTGCTCGGATTCTGGGGTACGAATTTTCTTTCGCTCGGGCACTGCCTGAAGCATTACGGTCTGAGAACAAAGCGCGTCCGCTCGCCGCAGAAGGTCGAGGAGGCGCTGCTTTGCGGCAGTACGGTCGTCTATGTCTACTGGGTGAAAAAGCGGTTCCGCTCCTCGGTGCATACGGTTGTGCTGCAAAAAGGCAGAGATGTGCTCTGCGTTTACAATGCGTATAATCAATGCGGCCATGTGCTGCATGCGAAATTTGAGGATTATCTCAAAAACAGAAAGATGATCTTCGGATATATCATAGAACAGGAATCTGAAAAAGATTGAGGAGCGTAGGATCAGATGGTAGCCTTCGATGAAAATTATGATGCGTATATGCTGGAACTGGACGGGGTTCTGTTCCGCTGGGAGGAAAAGCCCGACGCAGCGGCGGAGCAAGCCGCAGAAAGGGCAGCCTGTGCGTATCACAAAAATATCCGCAAAATCGCGGAATTTCTCATTGATGATTTGATCCGTGATATCTGGGGCATCAGTGATCCCGATCAGGTGATCGCAAGGCTCGGCAGACCGCAGATCGCACCCGGACTGCGGCAGGTTGTCTACTGCGAGCATCTGTTTGATCAGCTCCATGTCATCAGCTTTGAATATCTCGATGACGAATTCCTGCGCCTGCAGGCTGTCGATCTCGACGGCTGACGGAAGGAGAACAGTATGCCGTTTGACTTCAAAAAAGAATACAAAGCGTATTATCTGCCGCCGCGAACGCCGGAGCTGATTGAGATTCCGAAGATGCAGTTTCTCGCGGTGCGCGGCACAGGCGATCCGAATGCGGAGGGCGGTGCCTATCAGCAGGCACTTGAAAAGCTCTATGCGGTTGCCTATACGCTGCGGATGAGCCGGAAATCCGGCAAAGAGATCGCAGGCTTTTTTGAATATGTCGTGCCGCCGCTGGAGGGACTCTGGCAGCAGTCCGGCTCGGAAAACGGAAAACTGGATTACAGCCGGAAACGCGATTTTGCTTGGATTTCCATGATCCGTCTGCCGGATTTCATCACGGAGGCGGATGTGCAGTGGGCAATCGCAGAAGCCGCGCGCAAAAAGAAAATCCCCTGTGCGGATGTCGGATACTTCTCCTACGAGGAGGGGCTTTGCGTACAGGTGATGCACCTCGGCAGCTATGACAGCGAGCCGGAAACCATAGAACAAATGCAGCAATTCATCACAGCAACGGGCTGTGCGGCGGATCATTCCGCGGCACGGCAGCACCACGAAATCTACCTCAGCGATCCGCGCCGGACCGCACCGGAGAAACTGAAAACAGTCATCCGGATTCCGGTGCGCCGCGCATAATGCAGCAAGAAAGGGAGTATTACAATGTCGAAATCAAAAGCAGAACAGGAGCGCGCATACTACAACAAAAAACTCATTCGGGAGGGCGTGAAGGAGGAGCTGAAAAAGCCGCTTTCATGGAAACAGTTTCTGATTGAGTTCGTGCAGTATTTTCTCGGGGTTCTGATCGGACAGCGGCTGATTGTGCTGATCGGAACGGAAACACTGATTGCAAATTCTGCGGTCAGATTCATCGTTGAAGTGCTGATTCTGGCAGCGATGATCATGATCGTGCGTCTGGTATTTGCCGGCATCAAAGAGCTGCTGCGCAAATCCAACTGATATGAAACAGAAACTCTAAGCGGCGTCTGAGGCACAGTTTGCAGTACAAAGCTGTACGCCTTACAAAAAATCATCGCGAACAAAATGCGCAAAGCAGAAAATTTCAACATGAAACTGACATAACTGTATTCGTATTCTGTTTAGATGAAAATGGGATTCCAAAGGGACAGTGTCCCTTTGGCAGAGTTTGAGGCACAGTTTGCAGTGCAAAGCTGTACGCCTCGCACAAAATCATCGCGAAGCGATACATACAGAGAGGTGAGAGGTTATGAGCAGATTTCTGCGGCAGGAGGGACTGCGCGGCGTGGCGATCACGGAGATCACATGCGAGCTGATGCTGCGGCTCGGCAGAGCGGCGGCGCAGGCAATCGGCAGGACGAGCAATCATCCGCCGGTGTTCTATATTTCGCATGATCCGCGGCGTGCGGCGGATGCGCTCGAAGCGGCGCTCTGTGCCGGAATCTGCGCAGGCGGCGGCATCGCGCATACACTCGGCGTGCTGCCTTCCTCGGGACTCGCACTGATGCTCTCGGCAGAGGATGCAGAGGCTGGCATCGCGCTCTCAGGCGCCAATCTGCCCTATGAGTCAGTCTGTGTGCGGCTCTTTTCCAAGAGCGGGCTGCCGATGTCCTCGGAGCAGCTTGATGCGATCTCGGCACTCATGCCCTCCAATGCGGCAATGCCGCTGAAATCGCACCAGAACTGCGGCATCATTTCCCGTCAGGATGACGCGCCGCGGCGGTATCTGCGGCTCATGGCGGCAAGGCTCAGCACGCCGACCGACCTGAAACAGAGCAAGCCGCTCCGCATCGCGCTCGACTGTGCAAACGGTGCGGTCAGCGATCTTGCCGAGCCGCTGTTCCGGCATCTCGGGGCAGAGGTGCTGCTGCTCAACAATCATCCGGACGGCATGAACATCAACCGGAACTGCGGCGTGCAGGCGATGTCTGCACTGATCGAATTTGTCAAGGACTATAACTGCAGCGCCGGATTTGCCTTTGACGGCAACGGCGGCAGATGTCTCGCAGTCGATGAGGGCGGTGAGCTGCTCGACGGCGACCGCATGCTCGCGATCCTCTGCGAGGAACAGCTTGCACTGCAGAAGGATGCGCCTGCGGGCAGAGCAAATGTCATGCAGCGCGGCGTTGCGGCAACCGTGATGTCAAACCTCGGATTTCTGCGCTATGCAAAGTCGCGCGGGATTCCGGTGCAGAGCACGCAGCCTGCGCCGCAGTTCGTGCTCGATAAAATGCGCAATCTCGGGCTGGCGCTCGGCGGCGACGGCTCCGGTTATCTTTACTTCTCAGATGTCCCTGCGCCGGACGGTCTCATGACGGCAGCGCGTCTGCTGCAGGTTATGCAGCGGACCGGCAAGGCACTCGGCACGCTCTCGAAGGTCATGGAATATGATCCGCAGGTCGCGGTGTCGGTCAAGATTCCGCAGCACTGGCGCGAGATCTGGAAAAATGATCCGGAGATCACGGGCTTTATCTCAGCCTGTGAGGCGGAGCTCGGCACCGAGGGCAGAATCCTTGTCCGCGAGCGCCGCGATGATGCCTCGATCCGCATCATGCTCGAGGGCAGAGATTTTCGCCGCATCAATAACTATGCATTCGCAATTGAAGAAGCAATCAAATCCAGAACCAAGTAGGAGTGAACATATGGACGCAATCTGGCAGAAGATGTATGACGCTGCCAAAGCCGTGCTGAACGCGCGCAGGGTCTCGGACTATGTGACCTGCGGCGAGGTCGCGGCGGCGGTGCTGTCAAAATCCGGAAAGATTTACACCGGCATCTGCGTGGATACCTGCTCGACGCTCGGCATCTGTGCGGAGCGCAGCGCGATCTTTGCGATGCTGACAGCGGGGGAGCAGGAGATCGACAGGGTGCTTGCGCTTCTCCCCGACGGCAGCAGCGGCGCGCCCTGCGGTGCCTGCCGCGAGCTCATGGTGCAGCTCATGCCGCATACCTATCAGGATATTGAGATCATGATGAACACGGAAACCGGCAAGACCATTACGCTCGGTGAGATCACGCCGGAATGGTGGATTCCGTGAAGGAGCTGACCGTCGATCTGCACGATTATCCGGAGCATGCGAAGATATTTCGCCGGACTGCTGTCCGCGGAATCGTGGCGCGCGGCGGCAGATATCTCTTTGTCCACAGCCGCAGATACGGTGACTGCAAATTCCCCGGCGGCGGTATGGAACAGCATGAAACACACGCAGATACGCTGATCCGCGAGGTGCGTGAGGAGACAGGCTATGATGTCCTGCCGGAATCGGTCGGCGCATGCATTTGTGTGCACGAGCGCCGCAGGGGGCTCTACGGCGACCTGCTCTGCATGGATTCGTATTATTATTTCTGTGCGGTCGGCGACGCGGTGCATCCGCAGAAGCTGGATGCCTATGAGCGCGACGAGGGCTATGAGGTGCGCTGGCTGACGCTTGCCGAAGCCGCCGCATATAACGAAGCGGCGCTGCAGAACGATCGCACAACATGGGTTCAGCGTGAGCTGGCGGTTCTGAAGTACCTGAATGCCGGTTCTGCCGCAGATGAATGAGACAACTCCGAAGGGACAGGGAAGTGCTGATTATGCGTGATAAAAACCAAATTTCCGGCTGGACAAAACGCAACCGGTTTGAACGGATCTGTCTGATCCTTGCGATTGCGGCAGTTGCGGCAATCGGCATTCTGTGCCGCATCAATCCGCTGTTCATGTTTCACTGGGCGCTTTACCTGCTGATCCTGTTATTTTTCACGCTTGCGCTCCTCAGCACATGGCGGCATATCGTGCCTGATGAGCGCATCTGTTTCATCGTGCTGTCAGCCGCGGCGATCACAGGAGCGTTTTCATGGCGCCTGATCTTTCTCACCCCGAGCCGCTTGGGAATGCCGCTTTTCACGGTCAGTCTCAGTGTGATATTGATGATGATGGGCATGCTGTCCCGGCGGAAAAGCCGGCTGGAAGGAATCCTGTTCGGGCTGCTGGGTGCAGGCAATCTGCTCTGGCATACCGGAAAGTGGATTTATGAACTGATAACAAACCGTCCGTAACGCGGACACAAAGGAATCAATATGAGAGTAGCAAAAAACTGGGCGGATTACCGCCTGATTGATACAAAATCCGGCGAGCGTCTGGAGCGCTGGGGCAATATCACGCTGATCCGTCCCGATCCGCAGGTCATCTGGCAGACAGAGCCGCTGACCGATCTGTGGAAGCATGCGGACGGGCACTATCACCGCTCCAAATCCGGCGGCGGACAGTGGGAATACCGCAAAAAGCCGCCCGAGAGCTGGCAGATCCGCTACCGTGATCTGACGTTCATCGTGCGCCCGACCGGATTCAAGCATACGGGACTGTTTCCGGAGCAGGCGGTCAACTGGGACTGGATGCAGGAGACGATCCGCGATGCAGGGCGCCCCGTTCGCGTGCTGAATCTGTTTGCATATACGGGCGGTGCAACGCTCGCGTGTGCGGCGGCAGGCGCAGAGGTCTGTCATGTGGATGCGGCAAAGGGCATGGTGCAGTGGGCGCGTGAAAATGCCGCAGCATCCGGACTGACCGAGAAGCCGATCCGCTGGATTGTCGATGACTGCGAGAAGTTCATCCGCAGAGAGGCGCGCCGCGGCAAGACCTATGATGCGATCATCATGGATCCGCCGAGCTACGGACGCGGTCCGGGCGGCGAAATCTGGAAGCTCGAGAACTGCATCTATCCGCTGGTGGAGGCATGTCTGGATGTACTCTCGCCGGAGCCGCTGTTCTTTCTGCTCAACAGCTATACAACGGGTCTTTCGCCGTCGGTCATGGGCTATCTGCTGAACAGCCTGCTTGTGCCGAAGTTCGGCGGCAGTGTGCAGGCGGATGAGATCGGTCTGCCGGTGGAGCTTGCAAAGGCAGCGCTCCCGTGCGGTGCAACCGCTATCTGGCAGGGAAAATAAATTCCGCGCAAAGACTATTTATAATTCACAGAGGAATATGACTATGACAATCAGAAGATTCACCGAAGCGGATGCAGAGGCGGCGGCGCGGGTTGTAGCGGAGACGGTTGAAATCAGCAACAGCGCGGACTATCCGCCGGAATATATTGCCGCTCTGAAACAGTCGCATAATGCAGAAGTGCTGAAACAGCGCGCAAAAGAGGGGCATATGTATGTGATCTGCGACGGGGAGAAAATCGTCGGGACTGGCACGATCGCGCCCTTCTGGGGCAGCGAAACCGAGAGCATCCTGCTGACAATCTTCGTGCTGCCGGATTATCAGGGCAGAGGACTCGGGCGCCTGCTGATCGAAACGCTCGAACAGGACGAATATGCAAAGCGCGCAAGCCGCATTGAGATTCCTGCTTCGCTGACTGCGGTCAATTTCTACCGGCATCTCGGCTATGACTATAAAAACGGCGTCATCGAACCCGAGGACGGATTGCTGTACCGACTGGAGAAATTCCGATGAACTACAAAATCGTTGACATGGAGACCTATTACCGGCGCGGCGTGTTCCGGCATTTTTCCGAGGACTGCAAATGCTCCGTGTCAATCACAAATCGCGTGGATGTCACCGCGCTGAGAGAATGGTCAAAGCGTACAGATACGCGGTTTTATCTCAATTTTCTCTATGTGCTGAGCAGAGCGCTCAACGCAAGAGAGGATTACCGTCTCATGTGGGACTGGCAGAACGGGCGCCTGCTCTGCTGGGACAAAATCAACCCGACACAGTATGTGTTCCATGCGGACACCGAGACTTTTACACTTGCCTATACGGAATACGATCCGGATTATGCGGTGTTCTACGCGCGGGCGCTTGCCGATCTCGAAGCGGCGCAGAATACGCGCGATTACGGGCTTGACAGCGAACATCATCCGAACTGGTTTGATGCCTCCTGTGTGCCGTGGCTGCACTACGATGCGCTGCATGTCGAGCTGCCGGACGGGCATCTCTATTTCAGCCCGATTGTCAACTGGGGCGCATACCGCGAGGAAAACGGCAGACTGATGATGCCTGTCACGGTCCGGCTGAATCACGCAGCGGCGGACGGTTATCAGATCGCACGGGTGTTCATGCTGATCGGGGAAGAAATCCGGACGCTGTGCGGTGAAGATTGAATCACGGAGCAATGATAGAAAATGAAACGTTGTATCATGACAGCAGCACTGCTGCTTGCGGCGGGACTGACCGGCTGCAGCGGCTCTGAGAAAGCGGCGGATGAAATCGCCGGCAAAACCTATTACTACGAAAATGACGGCTTCGGCGGTGCGTTCAGTATTGAGTTGAAAACCGACGGCAGCTTTCTGTACTATGAGGGCAACCTCAGCAGCTATATCGCAACCGGAACATGGAGCATCGAAAAGGATACCGTGACGCTCAAAGATCGGGATTACGAGCTCGTCAATCATTTTCAGCTCGACGGCGATTCGCTCCTGTTTATCGAAAAGGATTCCACGAATTTTACATATGTCAAGGTGAAGGACGGCGAAGCGTTCAAAGCCTGACAGGAGATCATTGGCGGACACTTTCCGCAGATGGAGGCCGGCACTGCCGATGGAAAAACTGATAACCATAGAAAACGCGCATTTTTCGTATCCCGCCGCGGAGGAGAATGCGAAGCCTGTTGAGGTGCTCAAGGGCATCTCGCTGGAATTTGAACACGGCGAGCTTGTCGCAGTGCTCGGGCATAACGGCTCGGGCAAATCGACGCTCGCAAAGCTCCTGAACGCCGTGCTGCTGCCGACAGAGGGCACGGTCACGGTCGCGGGTATTGATACCAAGGATGAGGACAAGCTGCTCGAGATCCGGCAGCATGTCGGCATGGTGTTCCAGAATCCCGATAACCAGATTGTCGCGACCATTGTTGAGGAGGATGTGGCATTCGGACTGGAAAACCTCGGCGTACCGAGCGATGAAATGCGCATACGTGTCGATCAGGCTTTGCAGGCGGTCGGCATGTATGAATACCGCGGACATGCGCCGCATCAGCTCTCCGGCGGACAGAAGCAGCGTGTCGCGATCGCCGGCATCATTGCCATGCGTCCAGACTGCATCGTGCTCGATGAACCGACTGCGATGCTTGATCCGCAGGGACGCAAGGAGGTCATGCGGACGATCAAGCTGCTCAACCGCGATTATGGCATCACCGTCATCCTGATCACGCATGAGATGGACGAGGCGGCGCAGTGCGACCGCGTGATCGTGGTCGATCACGGCGAGGTTCGCATGGATGCAAAGCCGGAGAAGGTCTTTTCGCATGTGCAGGAGATGCGTTCGCTCGGGCTCGATGTCCCGCAGCCAACGGAGCTCTGTGATCTGCTGCGGCAGGCAGGCTATGATCTCGATCCGGAGATCATGACGCCGGAAGCCTGCGCGGAGGCAGTCGCAAAGCTGTTTCAATGAGACGCACGGGAAAGGATCACAGGCGTGATTGACAGCATCCGCTTTCAGGACTGAGACTCCGGAGAGGGTTCTGTCCGCACAGCTTATATTGAAAGGAATCTTGTAAATGCCGATTCTGGAAGCAAAGAATCTGACCTATACCTACAGCATCGGTTCGCCGTTTGAAAAGACGGCGATTGACCACATCGACCTGCAGATCGAGCAGGGGGATTTTGTCGGCATCATCGGGCACACGGGCTCGGGCAAATCGACGCTCATGCAGATGATGAACGGACTGCTCAAACCGACAGACGGCACTGTCCTGCTGAACGGCAGGGATATCTGGGAAAAGGGCGCCGACCGCCGAGCCGTGCGCTTTCAGGTCGGGCTGGTGTTTCAGTATCCGGAATATCAGCTTTTTGAGGAGACTGTTTATAAGGATATTGCGTTCGGGCCGAAGAACATGGGCCTTGATGAAAAGGAGATCGACCGCAGAGTGCGCGAGACGGCGTCATCGGTCGGGCTGAGCGAGGAGCTGCTGGAAAAGCCACCCTATGCACTCTCCGGCGGACAGAAGCGCAGAGTCGCGATTGCGGGCGTCATGGCGATGGAGCCGAAGGTGCTGATCCTCGATGAACCGACCGCAGGACTTGATCCGAAGGGCAGAACCACCATCCTGACGCAGCTTTCCGCCTATCAGAAGCGGACGGGCTGCACGGTCATGCTTGTCTCGCACAGCATGGAGGATGTTGCGAAATATGTCTCGAAGCTGCTGGTGCTCTCGCATGCGAAGATCGTCTGCTATGATACGCCGGCGAATGTCTTTGCACGCGGCGATTCGCTCGAGGAGATGGGGCTCGCCCTGCCGCAGATCACCCGTGTGTTTCACGGCCTGCGTGCGCGCGGCATCGACTTTCCCGATGAGGTCTACACGGTCAAATACGGCGCGGAGCTGCTGCTGAAGGCGCTTGCGGAAAGGGGCGGCAGATCATGCTGAAGGATATCACGCTCGGGCAGTATTTCCCGATGGACAGCGTCGTTCACAAAATGGACGCGCGTTATAAGATTGTCATTACGCTGCTGTTTCTTGTCATGCTGTTCTGGGGGCAGCATCTGACCTCGCTGATCGCCGGACTGCTGTTTGTGATCATTGCGACGGTCTGCTCGAAGATTCCGCCGAAAATGCTCATCAAGAGCATCAAGCCGATTGTTCCGATTCTGATCGTGACGGGGCTGCTCAATCTCTTTATGCTCGACGGCGGCAAGACCTATTTTGCATGGAAGTTCCTCAAGATCACAGAGCAGGGCGTGCAGACCTCGATCTTTATGCTGGTGCGCATCTGCCTGCTGATTGCGGGCACATCGCTGCTGACCTATACAACATCCCCGATCGTGCTGACTGATGCGATCGAGTCGCTGCTTTCACCGCTCAAAAAGCTGAAAATGCCGGTGCATGAGCTTGCCATGATGATGACAATTGCGCTGCGGTTTATCCCGACGCTGATCGAGGAGACGGACAAGATCATGGCGGCGCAGAAGGCGCGCGGCGCGGATATGGAAAGCGGCAGCCTGATGCAGCGTGCGCATGCACTGATCCCGATTCTGATTCCGCTGTTTGTTTCGGCGTTCCGGCGTGCAGAGGAGCTTGCGCTCGCGATGGAGTGCCGCTGCTATCACGGCGGCGAGGGCAGAACGCGGCTGCGTGAGCTCAAGAGCAGCATGCGGGATTATGTCGCGCTGGCACTGACGATTCTGCTGTTTGCGGCGGTCATCATCCTGAACATTGTGCTGCACTGATATGTGATATGAAAGAACGAGTAAAACCGCATCTTTACCGGATGCTGAGCTTTCTGATTCCGTGCCTGCTCATGCTGGCGGTGTTCGCGCTGGACGGCAGATATCCGTTCGGCGAGGATGCACTTCTGGAATCAGATGCAGCGGCGCAGTATTATCCGTTTCTGCTGCTGCTGCGCAGAACTGTCCGCTCCGGCGGCAGTCTGCTCTATACATGGCGCGCCGGATTCGGTACGAATTTCTGGGCGCTGATCGCTTACTACTGCCTGAATCCGTGGAACCTGATTGCAATCGCCCTGCCGGAATCAATGGTGCAGGGATTCCTCTCGCTGTCAGTCTGTTTCCGGATCGGGCTTGCCGGTCTCTGCACCGCAGTTCTGATGCAGACGGTCTCGAAAAAGCAGGATCTCTCGATTGTGATCTTTGCTTCGTGCTACGGGCTGAGTCAGTGGTTCATCTGGAATTATTTTCAGCTGATCTGGCTCGATGCGGCTGCGATGATGCCGCTGCTGCTCGCGGGAATGTACCGTCTGGTGCGTGACGGGCGCTGCAAAATGTTCATCGCGGTGCTGGTGCTCTCGCTGATCTGCAATCCGTATTTCAGCTTCATCACCTGCATGATGACGTTTTTCTGCTGGGTCTGTGCGCTGATCATCCTGAAAAAGCCGCTGCGGGCACTGCCCCGTGAGGCGGGACGCTTCTTCGGGAGCGCGCTGCTTTCGGGCGGCATCGCGGCTGTCATTCTGATCCCGCTGGCATTTGCCGTGCGGAATACGGGTGCAGCGGCGCAGGCATTTCCT
The DNA here is from genome assembly GCA_946413695.1 of uncultured Ruminococcus sp. GTDB lineage: Bacteria > Bacillota > Clostridia > Oscillospirales > Ruminococcaceae > Firm-04. The sequence continues at coordinate 36,835 of CAMKLV010000003.1, forward strand.
GATCTGCTGCAGTTTCCTGACAGCTTCACGGAGCTGCTCGGCAGACTTGTCTCCATGACCTATCCGATCCAGCATATCGGCATGCCGAATCTCTCGAGTACAATGCTCGGCGTACTGCTGTTTACCGGCTATCTGACGGCAAAGCGGATTCCGCTGCGCGAGCGTCTGACGGTCGCAGGACTGCTGGGGTTTCTGCTCGTGAGCCTCTGGTATCCGCCGCTGGATTTCATCTGGCACGGGCTGCATGTCCCGAACGGATTTATCCACCGGTTTGCGTTTCTTGTGCCGTTCGTCCTGCTGATGGCAGGCTGGCGATTTACATCGACACTGCCGGAGACAGACGGGCTCCCGCTGCGCAGGCGTCTGCTGCAGCTTTGCGCGATGCTTGCCGTCACGGGCGGGCTCTGTGCGCTGGCTGTGTACCATGAGATAACCGATATCATCCTGATTCCGGTTCTGTTTACGCTCGGCTACTGCGCGCTGTATCTCTGGCGGTATCTGAAGCCGCAGAGCAGCACTGTGCTTGGCGTCATGCTGCTGGTGACCGTCTGCGGGGAGATGTTCGTCTCCGCGAAAAATCTGGTGGAGTTTCTGCCGGAGCTTTACAGCGCATCCGATCTGACTGCAAAACCGGAGCAGAAGCGCGCTGCCGCTGCAATCCGGGAGGCGGAGCGCGGGTGCCCGAAGCGCACGGCATTTGTCACGGGATACGGCTTCAATCCGGAGCTGTTCTGTGACCTGCGGTTCGGCGGCACGCTTTATTCCTCGCTGATCCCCGGCGATTTTGCCGATACGCTCTCGTATCTCGGCATGTTCTCCGGCGCCGATCAGAACCGCTATTTCTATCATCCGCTGCCGCCGCTTTCGATGCTGCTGACGAATATCCAATATGTCATTGCGCCCGCGGGCGGCGATTTTCCGGCGGCGTTCTATGCACCGCTCGGGAAGACGTGTGTGCAGAAATTTGCATACGATCTGCCGTTCGGATTCTGTATTCCGGCGCCGCTGACCGAACCGGAAGGCGGCAGCTTTGCGGAGCGTCAGAACGCGCTGTTTCACCAGATCGCTGATACCGATGCAAATGTCTGCGTGCCGCTGCAGCCGGAAATCACGGTTTCCGATCAGACTGTGAACGCCGCGGATGACAGCATCATGCTTGATACCGGCGACAGCGAAAAAACAACTGTGACCTACACCTTTACCGCTGATGCAGACGGCTGGTATCTCTATGACATGCTGCCCGATGCGGCACTTTGCAGCACAGTCCGGCAGTATGTTGTGAAGCACGGCGACGAAACTGTCGATTCGGAGCTTTTCCTCAAAGATGAGCCCTATGAACAGCTCGCTGTGATGCGGTCTGTCGGGGCATGCAGGGCGGGGGAGCAGATCACCGTCAAAATGACATTCGGCGCGCAGGCGAAAGGCAGTCTGCGGATACAGGCGGCACGGCTCGATGAATCTGCCTTTGCCGCGTGTATGCAGCAGATTTCACAGGCAGCGCCGGAGCGCGTTCAGGTGCAGGATACGGAGATCCGGCTGCAGGTGACCGCATCTGCGGAGCGCCCGCTGCTCTATCTGCCGGTGCCCTTTGAAAAGGGCTGGCACGCAGAGATCGACGGCGAACCGGCTCCGCTGACAGAAGCGCTGCCCGGCATGCTCGGGCTGCAGCTGACACCCGGCGAACACACGGTGCGGCTCCGGTATCTGCCGCAGGGATTTGTGTCCGGCTGCGCGGTCAGCATCTGCAGCGGACTGCTGTGCGTGGTACTGCTGCTGCGCCGCAGATTCAAATCCCGCACACCGAAGGAGAATTGAATGCGCACACTCAAAATGACAATCGCATACCGCGGCACGCACTATCACGGGTTTCAGCGTCAGCCGAATGCCGCGACCGTGCAGGGCGAGCTCGAGCAGCAGCTTGCGCGTGTGCTGAACGGTCCTGTGACCGCTTACGGCTGCTCGCGGACCGATACCGGCGTACATGCAAATATGTTTGTGCTGCACCTGCATACCGAGCGGGAGATTCGCTGCAAAAATCTCGTGCGCGCGCTGAACGGCTATCTGCCGGACGATATCTCCGTGCTGAACTGCGAGGATGCACCCGCGGAATTCCACGCGCGATTTGACTGCAAGGGCAAGGAATATCTCTACCGCATCCACTGCCACGAGAGCAAAAACCCGTTCCTCACCGATCTGGCGTTCCATTACCGCAGACCGCTCGACATCGAAAAGATCCGCTATGCTGCCGGACAGGTCATCGGGACGCGGGACTTTCACAGCTTCTGTGCGCAGGCAACGCCGGAGACAAACTGCATCCGGACAATCTACGGCACAGCCGTTGAAGCCTCGGGCAGTGATGTCGCAATCCGGATTCGCGGCGACGGATTCCTCTATAATATGGTGCGGATTTTCGTCGGGACGCTGCTCGATATCAATGAAGGCATTTTTCCGCCCGATGCGATGCCGCAGATTCTCGCGGCAAAGGATCGCCTCGCGGCAGGCAGAACCGCAATGGCGCACGGGTTGTATCTCAATCAGGTGTTCTATTCGGAAGCTGACTGCAGGAATATGTAACCGCAGAAACGGACAAAAGAAAGAAGGGCTGCAATTTGGAAAAGAAAAAAACGGGAACGAAGCCCGTCAAAAGCGGCAGCGCGGCAAAGGATATCTATGCGATGCGCAAGCGGAAAAAGCGGCGCAAGGTGCTCAAGCAGAGCATCTGGATGCTGCTGCTTGCCGTGACCGTGCTGGTGCTCTATCAGCGGCGTGATTCGTGGATTCCGAAGCTTGAGACGATCGGTGTGCGGCATCAGAGCCAGCAGAATGCAGGCACCGCGACAGAGGGCAACTTCCCGATCTCAATCTACGGCGACAAGGACTACCGGCTCGCGGAGACAGGCGGCAAGCTGCTGGTGCTCAGCGATTCCTATCTCTATATCTACGAGACGGACGGTTCGCTCACTGCCGCAAGACAGCACACCTACGGCAATGCGATGATGCAGACCGCCGGCGACTACGCGCTGGTCTATGAGAACGGCGGTACGCGGTTCCGGCTCGAAACGCCCGCCAAGAGCCGTTTTGAGAAGGTGCTCTCCGATCAGATCATCTTCGGCAGAGTCTCCGAAAACGGCGTGACGGCGCTTGTCACCGCCTCGGACAGCTGCGCCTGTAAAATGTTTGTATTTAACAATAAGGGGCAGCAGATCTATGAGCGGAAATGTGTGGAGCGCATTGCCGATCTCGCCTTCCATCCCGATGATACCGGCTGCTATGCCGTCCGGCTCGAAGCGGAGAACGGCGTGATGAAATCTGTCGTGAATTCCTATAGTTTTTCGGGCGGAGATTATATTTGGTCGAGTCAACCCCTTGACATGCTCGCGATTTCGGTATATAATACCAGTGAGGGGGATATCTTCATTCTCGGAGATACCAGGTGCTGCTATCTGGATGCGAACGGCATCGTAAAAACAAGCTACAGCTATCCGGATAAGCTTGTGCGCGGCGTATTCTCGGGCAGTGCGGCGGCGCTCCTGCTCGGAAACGATGAGACGCGGACAAAAACGGTTGTCGTTCTGAACGGACCTTCCGGCTCGCCTGCAATCCGGAGCTACGAAAAGGATGTCTGCGACATCGGATTCGTGCCGGAGGATGAGGCACTGCTTGTCCAGATGCGCAGAGAGATTGAAACGCTCAGCTATCAGTGCAATGTCCTGCAGACAACGCCTGTCACGGAAAGCTATGACGGTTTCCTGCGGATCGGGCGGAACCTGTTTCTGCATAACTATGACCACATTGAACGGCTGGAATACAGCGGCTCCTGAAAGCCCTTTGCGGCACAGAAAAATAAATTGCATCCGCTTTGCGGCGGAATGTGAAGAACAACGGAGGAATTGTGCATGAGCACAACATTATGGTGGATATTTGACATTGCAGTCATTCTGATTGCAGTGTATGTCATTGTGACAAACGGCAAGCGCGGCGTGACAAAATCATTCGTGCTCGCGATCGGTTACATCATCACAACAGTTGCCGCCTCGCTGCTTGCAGCGGCTGCAGCGCCGGTGCTGTATCATTCTGTTGCACATAACAATAATATTTCCGGCATTATTACAGCAAACAAGCATATGGATTTTCCGCAGGTGTTTGCAACAGCGATTACCGAGCAGGAATACGGCTTTGTTGCAGATTCGCAGGCGGTTCTCAAAATCCTGTCCGATCCGGAGAAAAATCAGGAGTTTGAGGACGCACTGTATCAGTACGCAAATGTCAAGACCGGCGGAACCGTTGCAGTCAAATCCGATTTTGACGCGGTGCTCCGCGAGGCGTTTCTCTCAAGCTACGGCAATCAGCTCGGAGACCGTCTGCCGAAATATGTCCGCATGTACTTTGAGCGGCAGGTCAGACAGGATCCCGGCATGATGCGCGAGCTGATTTCGACTTATTATAACCGCAGCATGTCCGATGAGCAGCGTGCCGAGGTGCTCGAGCAGGCGATTGCCGCCAAACCGACCACCGAGGTGCTGCAGATCTTCATCTATTTCATCATCTTCTCGGTGGTGATGGTCATTGTTGCGATCATCAGTGCGGTGCTCCAGAACCGCATGTTCTTCAACATCCAGAATTCGACGGATCACGCTGTCGGTGCGCTGCTCGGCGTGCTCGAGGCAGGTGCAATGCTCGTGCTGCTGACGCTGCTCGTGCGCCTGATTGTCCTGCTCACAGGCGGCAGCACGGCACTGTTCAATGATGAGACCATTGCAGATTCCATGCTGTTCTCATTCTTCTATAATCATCTCGATATTTTGTTATAATATCATGTGCACCTCTGCTGCGGAGTTTTCTGCTGCAGAGGCGCTGTATTCCATTTTCAGAAAGGAGCGCGTCCCTGCGCAGATCAGGGACCGGTGAAAATATGGTTCTTTGCAGTAACTGTAAAAAGCGCCCTGCCATTGTGTTTATTACCTCAATGCACGGCTCGGAGAAACGGAACGAGGGCTTGTGCCTTGTCTGCGCGAAAAAGCTGAATATTCCGCAGGTTGCCGAGTATATGGAGCATATGGGCATCTCGGATGAGGATATTGAGCAGATGAGCGACCAGATGATGGATCTGCTCGACAACGAGGACGAAAACTTTGAGATGGGCGGTGCAAGCACCATGCCCGGATTCATCCAGCGGCTGTTTACCGATCATCCTGTGACGGATACGGAGAAGGAGCAGCCGAAGGAGAAGGACGATGAGCCGAAAAAGCCTGAAAAGGCAAGCGACCTGTTCGGCAGATTCGGCGGCGACAAAACCGGCAAGGGCGAGGAACGCAAATCCAGAAAGAAGGAGCGCAAAAAGGAACTCAAATATCTGGACAGCTATTGCACAAACCTCAGCAAGCGCGCTGAGGAGGGCAAAATGGACGGCGTCATCGGCAGAGATACCGAGATCGCGCGCGTTATCCAGATTCTCTCACGCCGCCAGAAGAACAATCCCTGCCTGATCGGTGAACCGGGCGTCGGCAAGACGGCGGTCGCTGAGGGCATTGCACTGCGCATTGCATCCGGCGATGTGCCCTTCCACCTCAAGGATAAAAAGATTTATCTGCTCGACATGACCGCACTGGTCGCAGGCACGCAGTTCCGCGGACAGTTCGAGAGCAGAGTCAAGGGACTTGTCGAGGAGGTCAAGGAGCAGGGGAATATTATCCTGTTCATCGACGAGGTGCACAGCCTTGTCGGCGCAGGTGACTCCGAGGGTTCGATGAACGCTGCGAATATCCTGAAGCCGGCGCTCTCCAGAGGCGAGGTGCAGGTCATCGGTGCAACCACGTTCACCGAGTACCGCAAGTATATCGAGAAGGACGGCGCACTCGAACGCCGCTTCCAGCCCGTCAAGGTCGATGAACCGACCATTGAGGATACAGTCGAAATCCTCAAGGGCGTTGCAAAATATTACGAGGAATTCCACCGCGTACACATCGCACCGGCGATGCTGCGGCTCTGCGCCGTGCTCTCCGAGCGCTATATCACAGACCGTTTCCTGCCGGATAAGGCAATCGACCTGCTCGATGAAAGCTGTGCCTATGTCAGCATCCGCCACCCGGAGCTGACCGAGATTGACCGCCTGACCACAGAGATCGCGGAAAAGCAGGAGCAGATCGACGAGATCGAGGGCGACCAGAATCCCGATTATCAGAAGCTCGCCGAGTATAAGGGCGAGATGATCCACCTGAAAGCGCGCTTTGATGAGCTGACCGAGCATCCGGTCGAGGTCAACGTCGAGGCGGGCGATCTTGCGCATGTCATTGAGATCTGGACCGGCATTCCGGCAAACAAAATCGAGGAGACCGAATACGCCAAGCTGCGCGACCTTGAAGCGCATCTCAAGGAGCATATCATCGGTCAGGATGAGGCGATTGCGGCGCTCGCTAAGGCGATCAAGCGCAGCCGCGTGCAGATGTCCGCACGCCGCAGACCGGCTTCGTTTATCTTTGTCGGCCCGACCGGTGTCGGTAAGACGGAGCTTGTCAAGGTGCTCTCGAATGAGATGTTCGATTCGACCGATCCGCTGATCCGGCTCGATATGACCGAGTATATGGAAAAGCACGCTGTTTCGCGCATGATCGGTTCGCCTCCGGGCTATGTCGGCTACGATGAGGCAGGTCAGCTGACCGAAAAAGTGCGCCGCAGACCGTATTCCGTCATCCTCTTTGACGAGATCGAAAAGGCGCATCCGGATGTTATGAACCTGCTGCTGCAGATTCTCGACGAGGGCAAAATCGACGATGCACAGGGCAGAACGGTCAACTTTGAGAACACCATTATCATCATGACCTCGAACGCGGGCAGCACGGATAAATCCACCGGTGTCGGCTTCAACCGCACCGAGGAGGAGATCTCGAAGGAGAAGGCGCTGAAGGGTCTCAAAGACTTCCTGCGTCCGGAATTCGTCGGCAGAATCGACGAGATCATTGTGTTCAATCCGCTGACGGTTGAGGACTATATCCGCATTGCAGACCTCATGCTCAAGGAGACCGCTGCAGCACTTTCCGAGCGCGGCATCCTGCTGGACTGGGACGATGCGGCACTCCGGATCGCTGCGGAGAAGTCGCACGGTCAGCGCTACGGTGCGCGTGATATCCGCCGCACGCTGCGTGATGAGATCGAGGATCCGATCGCCTCGCTGATTGTTGATTCCGATACGCCGCTGCACATGGTTCACATCCGCGGCACCGAGGAAGGCATCAAGCTGGAGTCGGAATAAGCGCCGCTCCCTTTATCCCGAGATAAAAAAGCCGCTCTGGTTTGCGTGATGCAGACCGGAGCGGCTTTTCTTGATCGCGTGGATTGTCATTGTTCCTGCAACAGAACAGAAGGCAAAAAAAACGGGATGGCGTTGCGGCCATCCTGTATGAAGGAAAGAGGTTACCATAAGCAAATCCGAGCGGCAGTGAACCAAATTCACTGTTGTTCCACTCCAATTTGTTGGTGAAAACTATATATAGTATACATGTTTTACAAGGATTTGTCAATCAGTTCACTTCATTTTCGGCGGTTTTGATAACATTTAAAGCGTATAGAGTGGATTTAAGCACAATTCGCCAAATGTTTCGGGCACATCTTGCGGAGTTAGCAATATTGTCCATGCGATTTTTCGCCTAGATCCTTATTCGCGGAGACAATGCATCAGATTGTGTGCGCGTTTGAACAGTTTGACGGGGATTGACCGAGAGCGGGTTGCAGTTGTAGCACAGAGAAATACAGTTTGTCCGGTTTTTAACGATGTTCATTATATGTTCATATATTATGATGTGACAATATGACAGTTCATCTGCGGAAATCAGGACAAATCCGCATAAAACCGGCAATATTTCTGATTCAGATAGGATATAATAAAACATTTCCAAACTATGCAAAATAGAGTATAATTAGGGGGTGGACTTACGAACGTCCCTGAACTTTTTTGTAAGGAGATTTGTGTTATGGAACTGAAGAATGCTTACCTCAAATCCGTCTACGAGCAGGTTGAAAAGCGCAACCCGAACGAGCCGGAATTCCTCCAGACTGTCGCTGAAGTGCTCAGCACCCTCGAGCCTGTTGTCGAGAAGAGACCTGACCTCGTTGAGGCTGGTGTCATCGAGAGAATGGTCGAGCCGGAGCGCCAGATCATCTTCCGTGTGCCGTGGATCGACGACAACGGCAAGCAGCAGGTCAACCGCGGTTTCCGTGTCCAGTTCAACTCTGCAATCGGACCGTACAAGGGCGGCCTCCGCTTTGCTAAGAACGTTTACATCGGCATCATCAAGTTCCTCGGCTTCGAGCAGACCTTTAAGAACTCCCTGACCTCCCTCCCGATGGGCGGCGGCAAGGGCGGTTCCGACTTCGATCCGCAGGGCAAGTCTGATGCAGAGGTTATGCGTTTCTGCCAGAGCTTCATGACTGAGCTTTATCGTCACATCGGCCCGAACCTCGACGTTCCGGCTGGTGATATCGGTGTCGGCGGCCGTGAGATCGGCTACCTGTTCGGCCAGTATAAGAGACTCCAGAACGAGTTTACCGGCGTTCTGACCGGTAAGGGCATCCCCTACGGCGGTTCTCTGATCCGTCCGGAGGCAACCGGTTACGGCGCTGTCTACTATGTACAGAACATGCTTGACTACTTCAAGGATGAGATCAAGGGCAAGACCTTTGCAGTTTCCGGCTTCGGCAATGTTGCATGGGGTACCATCAAGAAGGTCAACGAGCTCGGCGGTAAGGTTGTTACCATTTCCGGTCCGGACGGCTACATCTATGATCCGGACGGCATTTCCACCGATGAGAAGGTTGACTACCTGCTCGAGATGAGAGCATCCTGCCGCAACCGCGCTGAGGACTATGCTGACAAGTTCCCGTCTGCAAAGTTCTTCAAGGGCGAGAAGCCGTGGGGCGTCAAGGCTGACATTCTGATGCCGTGCGCAACCCAGAACGAGGTTGGCGTTGAGGAAGCAAAGAAGATCATCGCAAACGGTGTCAAGTACTACGTTGAGGTCGCAAACATGCCGACCACCAACGAGGCAATCGCTCTGCTGAAAGAAGCAGGCATTGTTGTTGCTCCGTCCAAGGCTGTTAACGCCGGCGGTGTTGCTGTTTCCGGTCTCGAAATGTCCCAGAACAGCGAGCGTCTCAGCTGGACTGCTGAAGAAGTCGATGCAAAGCTGAAGGGCATCATGGCTAACATCTTCAAGGCAAGCATCAATGCTGCAAACGAGTACGGTCTCGGTGATGACCTCGTTGCAGGTGCGAACATCGCAGGCTTCCTGAAGGTTGCTGAGGCAATGAAGGCACAGGGCTGTGTCTGATTCAGTTCTATTGTGAATACAAAAAGCAGATGCGGGAGAAATCCTGCATCTGCTTTTTTGTTTCTATCATGTATCGAGCTGCGCCAGAAAACCGAGGATGATGTTTTGCGCTGCCTTTTGGGTGTTTATGCGGGCTCCTTTCCGGAGGAGCGTGCCTTTTTCTTCATCAGCAGCGGAATAAACAGCAGATACAGCAGCATCGGCGCAAACAGGAGCAGCGTTGTGCGGAGCGGTATATCGTGATTGCCTGCATTCATCTGAACGAATATCAGCATGATGAGCGATGCGCCGTTGTTCGTTGCGGAATGTGCAATGGATGCCGGATAGATCGAGCCTGTTTTCAGCGTCAGCCAATGGAAGAAGATTCCCAGAATCACACAGATCCCGCACATCAGCAGGATGCCGACATACGGGAAGCCGGGGTAATCCGTGCCGAAATTATGTCCCTTGACAGTCAGCGGCGCGTGCCACAGTCCCCAGATGATGCCGCCTGCAATGATTGCCAGCGGTCTGCTCCATGCAGATTCAAGCTTCGGATACAGATAACCGCGCCAGCCATACTCCTCGCCGAAGGTATTGAACGCCAGAACGAGCGAGTTCCACAATGCCTGCATGATGACAGAAGCCGTCATCATGCCCGAAAGCGCTGCATTTTCATCAATATGCAGACTGCGCGCAAGAACCACACGCAGCAGCCCGACCGCAAGCGGCAGCAGCACTGCAAGCACGTAATATTTCAGATTGCCTTTCAGCTTCAGCCGGAGCAGATCATCCGCAATGCCTTCCTTTGTGATCAGTCTTGTCAGAAATGCTGCGATTGCCGGTGCGCCGCCTGTCAAAAGCCGAACCCATAAAAACGGATATTGCTTTTCACCCGCGAACCAGTCGAAAAAGTCAAAGCGGCTGTTTGTGATGATCCACGGAATCCACGCAACCGAAAAGGAAAGGAGCAGATAGATCACAATCCGTTTGATGTCTGCGGAACGGTTATTCATAATGCGCCACCCCTTTCAGCCAGAGTTTGCACGAAATGCGGTAGGAAATCACATAGGCAGCGATTGCCGCCAGCGGAAACGCCGATAGGATGAACAGGGCTTCTTCCTCTAATTCGCCGTTCATCAGACGGCTGCACCAATCCCAGATTGCCCCGATGATTTTGTCAAAGACCGGCACATACAGGAGTGTAACTATGCCCGCAACGGCTGCAAGGATAAAGAACAGCAGGAGGACATATTTGCCGTATTTTGTGCCGAACCGCACAATGAACGGGAAATCAAAGCTGCGCAGAAACATCTGCACAAAGAACATCAGGATCAGCAGCGTCTGCAGCTGCGGCGTCATTTTTCCCGTGGCGCAATGGACGATCCGGCAAAAAAAGCTGTCCGTAAATAATGCGGATACAAAAAACAGCGCACATGCCATAAACACCACGACATATTTACCGTAGATCTGACGCGCGGTGCCGTCCGGAACGGCAGCCATCATCACGCTCTTTCGCTTTGATTCATCCTGCGAGAACACCCCTGCAGCCAGCAGCCGCATCCCGAAATATGCAGCCAGCAGAACCACCGGCACAATCCGGAATAACACACCGTCTGCAAGAAATCCAGAGAAAAAGTCCGTCCATGTAAATCCGGCTCCGGCTTTCATGATCAGTCCCATCAGAACGGCAGCGGCATATACCAGCGGCGGCAGGAAAAGTCCGCAGAGCAGAAAAAAGCGATTCTGGACCAGTTCTTTGTATACGGTTCCCAGCATGCGTCATGACCTCCTTATGCGCGCTTTGGACCGGCATAATTCCGCTTTACGATCACATAGATCAGCACAAGCAGTCCGATGAAAACGGGGATGATAAACGGCAGCACCGCGCCCCTGAATGCGGTATATTTTTCGAGCAGCGGTTTCATTGCTGTAATGGAATCAGCATCCGGACCGGCATTTTTCATTGTTCTTGCAAGCAGCAGACCTACGACGGCACCGCAGCCGGCAAATGCAACCGGTATCCGGTTTTGCTGTTTTTTATAGGCAATCGGATCCTTTGCTTTGCCCAGAAAGAACTCTATAAAGCAAACGGGGATCAGCGCAAGACAGATTAAAAGACCGATGTCGGCAATCATCCCGGTGGAAAGTGTTTTGCCGAAGGCTGCCGAAACCAGCACGCTGAGCACAGTAACAATCAGAAATGCCGCAGCGGTTCTGACAAGCAGAAACAGAACATGTGCAAGTGCACGCAGCTTTGTCTCTGCGGGGAGCGTCATGGAATAGCGCGCCCAGTTTGACTTGATATCGCTTTCATATGCATCCGCACAGGTTTCGACAACAGGAATCAGAAAGAACATCATAAGATATGCCTCAAGATGACCGCCAGTTTTCGTAAACAAATCGTGCAGCTTCTCATTTCCGTCAAAAGCGCCGTTCCGAAAGCTGAATCCGATGATCAGGAACACCGCCGCCATGCCTGCTGTAACTGCCAGTGCAAGGAGCAGCTTTTTTCTCATGAGAACAAACTCCCGATAAACCAGTGACATGATCTTTTTCATTATGACCACTCCTTCTTTCCTGCATTGACGTAAAACTGCATGATCTCCTCAAGCGTTGTCTTTTCGATGATTGCACCGGAGTATTTTGCCGCTGCGGCAGCGCGGTTCGCTGTGAGGAGCTCCGCGCCGAAGTCATTGACGCGCGCACTGATATAATCCGCCGGTGAAAATTCCGGATATTCCTCCCGCGTGCATTTGATGACACCGTGATTATCGAGAATCTCATCCTTGTAGCCGGTCAGAAGAATCTTTCCGTTGTCGATAAACACGATGCAGTCCGCGATTTTCTCAAGGTCGCTCGTGATATGCGAGGACATGAGAATCGAGCGGCTGCCGTCCATGAGGTAATTCCGGAAAACGTCGAGAATCTCATTGCGGACAATGGGGTCAAGTCCCGTGGTGGCTTCATCCATGATGAGAAGCTCCGCATCGTGAGAAAGTGCAGCAGCGATCTGCAGCTTCATCTTCATGCCCTTTGAGAGCTCACCGACCTTTTTCTTGCGCGGCAGCTGAAAGATATCCAGATATTGAAAAAAGGTCTCCGGATTCCAGCTCCGGTAAAGACCGCGGAATACTCTTTCGAGCTGTACCGGTGTGAACACCTCGCCGAACGGGCATTCATCGAACACCACGCCCATGCGCTCCTTTGCTTCGGTTTCATTCCGGATATGATCGAGCCCCAGCAGCGTGATCTCGCCGGAATCAACCGGGATGATATTCAGCATGGACTGAATGGTTGTTGTTTTGCCTGCGCCGTTCTGCCCGATGAATCCGACAATGCAGCCCTTCGGGACCGTAAAGCTGATGTTATCGAGTGTAAAGCCGTCATAGCGTTTGGTCACGCCCCTGATCTCAACCGCATTTTTGTAGTCACTCATTTTCGTTATCCTCCGAATACATAAGATCAATCATTTCTTTCAGGTCCTCGGCAGTCAAGCCGCAGAGCCTGCCCTTTTTGCAGACCTGCGCGACAAGCTCCTCCGTCTGCCGGACGGTCTCCTCGCGCAGGAAATCGGTGTTCTGCGATTTGACAAAGCAGCCCTTTCCCAAAAAGTTTTCGATATAGCCTTCGCGTTCCAGTTCCTCATAAGCACGTTTGGTTGTGATGACGCTGATGCGGAGCTGCGATGCAAGCGCGCGCATCGACGGCAAAGCGTCCCCTGCCGTGAGCCTGCCTGCGATGATCTGAGCCTTCACCTGATCTATGATCTGCTTATAGATCGGATCATCTGTTTCGTTTCTCAAAATAATATCCATAATAACCTCCGGAGCAAGTGTGTATATACACTATACACAGTATAGCACGATTATATACACTTGTCAAGTGTTTTTCAAAAAAATTTTTATCGCGCGGAATCCGGAAACACGAAAAACGAAGAAGCCGCTCAGATTTACGCAATACGCAAACCTGAGCGGCTGTATTCTCATTACACATAAAAACGGGAATCTCTTTGGCAGGGGAATGCCCTCTGCTCACTGCAGCGGTGCTCCCGATACAACCTGCTGCGTGATGCAGTGGATGTTGCCGCCGCCGAGCAGGATCGTGCGCGCAGAAACCGGCACAATCTCCCGCGTCGGGAAACACCCTTGCAGAATCGCGCAGGCACGCGCATCGTCCTCCGCATAGATGCCGCCGAACTGCGGCACGAGCACGCAGTCATTGCCGATGTAGAAGTTCACATACGATGCGGCAAGACGCTCACCGGGCTCGCGCGTATCCTCGCCCTCGGCAAAGTCATAGGCGGCGCATTCGTCTGCCGTCACGCAGACCGGCACATGCGGCACGGGCAGCTTTGTGATGCGGAAATGCCGCCCCTTTGCATCGGTTTCCTGCGACAGCACATCGAAATCCGCGCGCGACATCGCATACTGCGGATCATCGGGGTCATCACACCAAGCAAGGACGATCTCACCCGGTGCCGTGAATGCCGCGATGTTGTCGATATGCTCGTTTGTCTCATCGTTGAAGATGCCGTATGGAATCCAGACAACTTTTTCGGCGCCGAGATATTCCAGCAGATGCGCGGTAATCTGCTCTTTTGTCATCTGCGGATTGCGCCCGCCGCTGAGCAGGCAGGCCTCTGTCACAAGAACCGTGCCCTCACCGTCGCTGTGGATTGCGCCGCCCTCAAGGACAAACGGTCTTGCGTCATAGCAGGGGACACCGAGCGCACTGCATACCGCATCTGCGGCGGCATCGTCCTTCTGCCAGTCGGCATAGAGACCGTCAAATTCGCCGCCCCATGCATTGAACTGCCACGAGATTCCGCGCACTGTGCCGTCCTGACCGCGTACAAAGGTCGGTGCGACATCACGCGCCCATGCATCATCCGTGTCGATCGGCAGAAGCTGCGCCGATGCGGGGAGCATTCTGCGCGCGGTCTCTGCGGTTTTCGCATTGACGAGCATATAGACCTGCTCACACTGTGCGAGCCGCGCTGCGATCTTTGCAAACGCCTGCTGCGCTGCGGAAGGGTCTCTGCTCCATGAGCCGGGACGCTCCGGGAAAATCAGGATCGTGCCGTGATGCGGTTCAAATTCGGCAGGCATATGAAAGCCGTCCTGCTTGGGTGTGTTCATTCGGGTTACTCCTTCTGCTGTTCAAAGCATGGATGCGGCAGACGGATGAAGCCGCCGCGTGTGGTCAGTGTCAGGCGGACGGCATCAGACTGCGGCAGAACCGCCGGTTCGGAAATGATCCCGTCCATTGTGCAGGCATAGACTGCCGCAATATCGTCCGCAAGCTCCATTGTCACGGTTTCGCCGTTCCCGATGCGGACGCCGAGCGCGTCAAGCTGCCCGACATCAATCGTCTGGCGCGCATGACCGGTCGCATCCATTTTCGCTTCTGTATACTTCTGAAAGCGTGCAGGCATCTCATGGATTACATCCGCGGAAATGATCCAGTAGGGCAGCATGGCGCCTGCAATTCTGCCCTTCCGCGTGACAGTCAGTGTTCGCATCTGCGCTTATTCCAGATGCGATTTCATCTTTGTGATGATCGCCGCAGATTCTTTCGGAATCAGCATCGCCTCGGTGGAAGCATCGAGCACCAGACCGTCCACATCTTCGAGCGCAAGCATCATCTGGATGCAGTTGAGCGCCGGAACCTTCAGCAGCGTAAACTGCGCTGCGTATTCCTGCGCGAGCTGCTGCTCGTTCGAGAAGATCGGGAAAAATGTGCCTTCGTCATTCTGCAGCAGATCGGGCTGAAACTGCATCTGATTCTCCGAGGAGATCACTGCGCCCTTTTCTGCGCCCAGAATTTTCTCCTGATCTGCCTCATTGACCAGAATACGCACGGGCACAATGACCTCGGAATCGCGCAGACAGGCGAGCACCGGCATCAGCGCCTCTCTTGTCTGCTTCGTGAGAAATTCATGCTTGAGCATGCGCAGCACATTGCCGCCCTCAAGCGATTGTCCGATAATTTGCATGTAGTATCAATCCTTATCCTGTAAATTTGCGCGGAGATCGGTCAGGAACATCGGTGCGGCGTCAATTGCTCTGCCGAAGCCGCAGGATTCATAGAACCGGACCTCTCTGCTGTAAGAGAGCAGCACCACGCGCAGATAGTCCCTGTAGGTTTCTTTGATGCGCGCGATCAGTGTGCTGCCGATGCCCCTGTTGTGATATGCCGGATCGACCAGCAGATACTGGACTATGCATTCAGGATGCCGTCATCCATTGCACAGCACAATCCGACGAGCCTGTCGCCGTCCCATGCGGAGAACACAGTTTTGAAGCCCTGCATGGCGATCTGCAGCTTTTCCGGATATTTTCCGGATTCCCATTTCACGGCGCCGAACAGTTTTTCGAGTTCTGCTGCGGAGAATGTGTGTGTATCTTTGTATGTGATTTTCATGTTCCCCTCGTTTCTGTCAGGCGGTTTCAGCGGAAGATAAACAGCGATGCTGCCGGTGTCAGGAGAGCCGCTCCTTGAAATCGCTGTAGCCGAACTGCCGGATGATATCGCAGCCGCCGTTTTCATGCTGAATCGCGATGGCAGGCAGCGGCATGCCGTTGAAGGTGTTGTTCTTCACCATCGAATAGATCGCCATGTCGCAGAAGGTCAGGCGGTCGCCGACCTGTACTGCGCGGTCGAAGCTGTAGTCGCCGATGATATCGCCGGCGAGGCAGGTGCGCGCGGAGAGCCGGTATTCATAGGGCTTTTCGCCCCATTCGCCGGAATCCTGCAGCGGCGGGCGGTACGGCATTTCGAGGACATCCGGCATGTGGCAGGCTGCGGATGCATCGAGGATCAGCACCTTGATGCCGTTTTCGACAATGTCCATGACCTCGGTATCGAGCCAGCCTGCATTGAGCGCGATCGCTTCACCCGGTTCGAGATAGACCTCGACGCCGTATGTTTCGCGAATCTCCAGAATCAGATTTTTCAGCGCAGGTACGTCATAATCATCGCGTGTGATATGGTGTCCGCCGCCGAGATTGAGCCACTTCATCTGTGGCAGATATGCCCCGAATTTCTCCTCAAACGCGCGGAATGTCGTGATGAGATCATCGGCGTTCTGTTCGCAGAGCGTGTGGAAATGCAGTCCCTCGACGCCTTGCAGCAGCTCGGGGCGGAAATTCGCCTTTGTCACGCCGAGCCGCGAACCGGCAGCGCAGGGATCATAGATCGCGTGGTCGCCCTGCGTGGAGCATTCCGGATTGACACGGATGCCGACGCTGACGCCTGCCTGCTCCCAGACGGGGCGGTATTTTTCGAGCTGCGTGAACGAATTGAAGCTGATATGGTCACAGATGCGGCACAGCTCTTTGAACTCCGCCGGATCGTATGCCGGTGAAAACACATGGTTTTCCTTTTTGAATTCCTCTGCGCCGAGCCGCGCTTCATAGAGACCGCTCGCCGTTGTACCGCTGATATATTGTGCGATCATCGGGTAGACCGCAAAGCACGAAAATGCCTTCTGCGCAAGGAGGATATGCGCGCCGGTCTCCTGCTCCACATTGTGCAAAAGCTCCAGATTGCTCCGGAGCTTTGCCTCGTCAATGATATAGCAGGGGGTCGGCAGATCCTGCCGGCGCATTATTCCACCGTCTGCGGGTTCTCATCGACAACCCACGGCAGACCCCATTTGTTCAGCATATCCATGAACGGATCCGGATCGAACTCCTCGATCGTGCGCGCACCCGGATTGCGCCATGTGCCGTTTGCGACCAGTGCCGTACCGATCATCGCCGGCACGCCGGTTGTGTAGGAGATCGCCTGCGAGCCGAGCTCCTTGTAGCATTCCTGATGATCGCAGACATTGTAGATATAGATTGTCTTCTCCTTGCCGTCCTTGATGCCGGTGAAGATGCAGCCGATGTTCGTCTTGCCGACGGTGCGCGGGCCGAGCGATGCCGGATCCGGCAGCAGTGCCTTGAGGAACTGAATCGGGACGATCTCCGTGCCGTTGAAATTGATCGGCGTGGTGGAGAGCATGCCGACATTCTCCAGACACTTCATATGCGTCAGATAGCTCTGACCGAAGGTCATGAAGAAGCGGATGCGCTTGACATTCGGGATATTCTTTGCGAGGGATTCGATCTCCTCGTGGTGCAGCAGATACATATCCTTCTGACCGACCTGCGGGAAATCATAGACGCGCTTGATCTCCATCGGCTTGGTCTCGACCCAGTGGCCGTTCTCCCAGTAGGAGCCGTTTGCAGAGACCTCGCGGAGATTGATCTCCGGATTGAAGTTCGTTGCGAACGGATAGCCGTGGTCGCCGCCGTTGCAGTCGAGAATGTCGATATAGTGGATTTCATCGAAGTAGTGCTTCAGCGCATATGCAGTGAACACAGAGGTCACGCCCGGATCGAAGCCCGAGCCGCAGAGTGCTGTCAGCCCTGCCTTCTCAAACTGCTCCTGATACGCCCACTGCCACGAATAATCGAAATATGCGGTGAAGCCGAGCTCCTTGCAGCGCTTTTCATAGATCGCGCGCCACTGCGGATCGTCGGTGTCCTCCGGCTCATAGTTTGCGGTGTCGATGTAGTGGACGCCGCCCTCGAGGCATGCCTGCATGATCGTCAGATCCTGATAGGGGAGTGCGAGGTTCAGCACGGCATCCGGCTTGTATTCCTTGATCAGCGCGAGGACTGCATCCTTGTTGTCTGCATCGAGTGCAGCCGTTGTGATGACGGTTTTTGTTTTGCCCTCTGCTTCGATTTTGGCTTTCAGCGCATCGCACTTGCTGACGGTTCTGCTTGCGATGCAGATTTCGGTGAACACTGCGTCATTCTGGCAGCACTTCTGAATTGCGACGGATGCGACACCGCCGCAGCCGATGATTAAAACTCTGCTCATTGTTATGATTCCTCCTGTATGTGTCCGCTGTGCGGACGGATTGATAATGGGGCGCTGCCCCATACCCCGCCAAAGGGATACTATCCCTTTGGAATCCCGTTTTTGTTATGCCTGAAAACTTATTGATTCGGGAAAGGTGCCGTTTTCCTGATAATATCGCATGAGAATCGGAACGGAAAAGAGTCCGCACTTTGTACATCTTTGGTACTGAGACGGCTATAGAAAAATGGATGTCGGTACTGCCGACCGCGGCTCCGATTGTCTACAGCCGTCTGAAAACCATGCTCCGTTGCGATGAAATGGGCTGAAAAGAGTCAATGCCCGATAACAGGAATGGTTTTTGGACAGCTATAGAAAAATGGCTGCGGGCACTGCCCGCTATTTTTTGCGGTCCTCGGCGCCCTCCATCAGCTCCTCGACATATTTCGGGAGCATGAATGCGCCGGTGTGCAGGTTCGGGGTGTAGTACCATGTTTTGATTTCGCGCTTTTTCCAGCGCTTGGGATCGAAATCCCGCAGCGGGTGATATTTTTTCGACGCAAATCCGAACAGCCAGTAGCCCGCCGGACAGGTCGGGATATGTGCCTGATAAACGCGGCAGATCGGGAAGACGCGAAACGCCTTCTGGTGCATTGCCTGACACGCCGCCTCGTCCTCGTCATAGAACGGGCTGCCGTGCTGATAGACCATGATGCCGTCATCCTCGAGCGCCTTGTAGCAGAGCCCGTAGAACTCCTTGGTGAACAGACCCGCGGTGTGTCCGAACGGATCGGTTGCATCGTTGATGATGAGGTCATATTCGCCGTGACGGGTGCGCAGCGCGCGCAGACCGTCCTGATTGTAGATCGTCACGCGCGGATCGTCAAGACCCTTTGCGTTATCCGGAAAATACTTGCGGCAGACCTCGACGAACATCTCATCCGGCTCGATGACGTCGATTGTTTTGATCTCGTCATAATACGAAAGCTCACGCGCAACGCCGCCGTCGCCGCCGCCGATGACCAGCACATGCTTGACATCCGGATGCACCGCCATCGGGACATGCACGATCATCTCATCGTAGATGAACTCGTCCTTCTCCGAGAAGATCACGCTGCCGTTTGAGACCAGAAAGCGGCCGAATTCCGCGGAATCAAAAACGTCGATGCGCTGGAAATCGCTCTGACCGCTGTAAAGCTGTTTTTCGCACCGGATCGACGCCTTGACGTTATCCGTGTGCAGTTCGGAAAACCAGAATTCCATTTCTGTTCCTCCTTTTCGGGGATATCAAAATCGGAGTGAGCACCTGCTCAGTCCGGAATGAGAATATTGCCGACTTCATTGACAGTCCGGATGCGTTTGACCGGATCCCAGATGTGAAAGACCTCCAGCCCGCGAATCGGGAGCTCGACCGGCAGTTTGATTGTTTTCGTCAGTGCTTTGTACTGCTGGCGGATCTGCTTCTGATCCTTGCTGACGGAGATCGACACGCGCAGATAGCTTTCGAGCGGTCTGCCTGTGACCGCTGCGATGCTCTGGCAGAGCTCCTCAAAGCCCTCGCCCGGTGTGACGCGTGTGAACAGCAGATAGCTGTAGCCGGTGCTGTTCATGATTGCAAACTCCTCCGCGACAACCTTACACGGGCTGAATGTGAGATTCTCCATTTTCTGCAGATAAAAGATATCCTGCTGCTTATCCCACTGGAACAGCGTTGTGTGATAGGGCATCACGCTGTTCGCCGCCTCCCGGTCGAGAAACGGGCGAAAGGGAATCTTATTGTTGTTGATCACGCCGGCGGTCAGGATCAGACGCGGCAGCTCATGACCGAGCACGGCAACTAGCTTATGTCCCATAATCCTCTCATCTCATCTTATCGTAATACATTCAGGTGCTCGATCTCGGGATCTTCCGTGCCCTGCATTGAGCATCCTTTTTCTTTCGCATAGCGTATATAATTGATAATATCTTCTGTAATGATTTCGCCGGGGGCAAGGATCGGAATGCCCGGCGGATAGCACATGACAAATTCTGAGCAGATACGTCCGTTTGTCTGCTCAAGGGGCAGCATTTCCTTGTCGGCATAGAAGGCTTCCTGCGGTGTCGCGACGACCTTCGGCGGGATATATTCCTGACTGAGCATGCCCGTTGTATCGCAGGAATAGAGCCGCTTGATGTCCGCAAGTGCGCCGACCAGACGCTCGATATCCTGAATGCGGTCGCCGATGGAGATATACGCGAGGATATTGCCGATGTCGCCGAATTCGATCTGGATATCGTATTCATCGCGCAGGAGATCATAGACCTCGATGCCGGCAAGTCCGATATCGCGCGTATAGACCGAAAGCTTCGTGACGTCATATCCGACGCAGCTTGTGCCGTTGCAGAGCTCGGAGCTGTAGGCATAATAGCCGCCGATCTCGTTGATCTCGGCGCGTGCGTATTCCGCGATCTGGATGACCTTTGCAAAGGATTCACTGCCGCGCAGTGCCAGATTCCGGCGCGAGATATCAAGGCTCGAAATCAGCAGATAGGAGGCGCTGGTTGTCTGCGTCAGATTGATGATCTGGCGGACATAGCCTTCGTTGACGGCGCTGCCGAGCAGCAGCAAAGAGCTTTGCGTCAGGCTGCCGCCGGATTTGTGCATCGAGACGGCTGCCATATCTGCACCGGCTGCCATTGCGGAAACCGGCAGCTGATCGTTGAAATAGAAGTGTGTACCGTGGGCTTCATCCGCAAGCACGAGCATGCCGTGCGCATGGGCAAGCTCCACGATCCGCCGGATATCCGAGCAGATGCCGTAATAGGTCGGGTTGTTGACCAGAACCGCGACTGCATCCGGATTCTCCCGGATTGCCTGCTCGACCTGCGAGAACTCCATGCCGAGCGCAATGCCGATCCGCGGTTCGACATCCGGATTGACATAGACCGGAATCGCGCCGCAGAGCACCATCGCATTGATGACACTCTTGTGGACATTGCGCGGAACGATCAGCTTCTGCCCTGCTTTGCAGGCGGAAAGGATCATGCTCTGGACGGCGGAGGTTGTGCCGCCGACCATGAAAAACGCATGCGCAGCGCCGAAGGCATCCGCGGCGAGATTCTCCGCTTCCAGAATCACCGAGACGGGATGGCAGAGATTATCGAGCGGCTTCATGGAGTTGACGTCGATGCCGACGCACTGCTCACCGAGCAGCTTGACAAGCTCCGGATTGCCCCTGCCGCGCTTGTGACCGGGGACATCAAAGGGAACGACACGCTGTCTGCGGAGCCGTTCGAGCGCCTCATAGACGGGCGCGCGCTTTTGCTGTTCAAGGTTCATTGTTTGTTTGACCGTTCCTTTACGTATACTGAAGCGGAGTGCTGTGTTCCGCCGAAAACGCAGAAAAGAGAAAAAGCACCCTGCACGAAGTCACCGTACCGGAGGCGGTGCGGAAAACACCGCGGCGAACCAGGATGTTCCGAAGCAGTTTGCCTTTCAAATATACTTATTCTTAATTATATCACAGCCGCGCCGGACTGTCAAGTGATTTGCAAAAGATTCCGCACACTTGCATTTCCGGCGCTTTTGTATTATAATAGTGGAAACCGCGCACGGCTATGATATGAGAATTGAAACTGAAAAGAGTCTGTGCCTGAATAAAGCGTGGTTCTAAGAAAGCTATAGAAAAATGGAGGCGGGCACTGCCCGCTGCGATTGATTCATGAACACAAGATGAAACCAGCAAACACAAAACAGACCTTTAGCAAAATGGAGGCGGGCACTGCCCGCTGCGATTGATTCATGAACACATGATGAAACCGGCAGACGCAAAACAGACCTTTAGCAAATTGGAAGCGGGCACTGCCCGCCACTGCCCGCCGCTGCCCACAGTAGATTCTAATAAAGTGCGATTGATTCATAAGCACACGATGAAACCCGCATACAAAAAACAGACCTTTAGCAAATTGGAGGCGGGCACTGCCCGCAAAAAGAAAACCGCCCTGAACGGACGGTTCCCACATGAAAGATAGAGAGGGTTTTTTCAAACGCCGGATGAGAGGGTGTCGGCGCTTGATTGAAATGATTAACCTGATTATACCATATATTGCGGAGAAATACAAGTGCAGACGAGTTATTTCTACTAATCTTATATAAACTATTGATAAAATTTGTGCATTGTGACAAAATATTCACGGTGCATAAGGAATTCAGACCGCCGGAACGTAACTGTATATGAAAGCAGCTTTCAGAGGCACACAAAATGCCTACTTCGGCAGATCGGAGAAAACATATGGAACAGGACGCTCAAATCTTCCGCCGGTATCTCGACGGAGATCAGACCGCGTTCGCTGAGATCATCGAGGCGTACCGCGATCCGGTCACATTCTTCATTCAGCGGTATGTGCATGACATCTGCACCGCTGAGGACCTCGCTGCGGATGTCTTTATGCAGCTTGTGGTCCACCCGCAGAAGTACAACTTCAAATCATCACTGAAAACCTATCTGTTTGTGCTGGCGCGCAGCAGGGCGCTCGACTATCTGCGCAAACAGAAACGGCATCCCTCGGTCTCTATCGAGGATGCTGCCGAGGCGCTCGCGGATACACAGGATCTCGAAGCGCATGTTCTGCAAAATGATGAACACCGCAGACTGCATGAGGCGATCGGGCAGCTGCCGGAGCCGCAGCAGATCGCTGTGCATCTGGTATACTTCGAGGAATATTCCTATGAGGATGCCGCGAAAATTATGAAGAAAACACGCAAGCAGATCGACAATCTGCTGTATCGTGCCAAGCAGGCGCTCCGGAGCCTGCTCGGAGAAAGGGGGGAGCAGGCAGTATGAGAATGACAAATGAGGAGTTTCAGGCGGAGGTGTTCCGCCGCAGCAATGTCTATCTGCAGCAGAAAAAGCAGAATCACAGACGGTTCTATTACGGTGCGGCTGCATTTGCGTGCTGCTTTGGAATCGTCGCAGGCGGACTTGCGCTCAGGAGCAGAATGAACGGCAATCACGCGGCTTTTTCCAATCTGCTTGACAATGCAACAGCATCCGAGGCGGCAGCGGAATCGAGCGAGGAAAAATACGATTATGCGGAGGAATCCTGCGAGGAAAGTTCGGAGGCTGCTGACGAAGCGACACAGGACGGCGCATCCCTGAATGCGAAACCGGGGCAGTACAAAAGCGATGCGGAATATGTCAGCGAAGAAGCACAGTGGGAAAATCTCACTGCGGACGAATATTTCCGTGCACTGAATCTCAATCCGCTGCCGGAGACGCTCGGTCAGCTTCATCTGAATCAGATTCCTTCTGATATGCGCTTCAATCCCGACGAATACACAACCTATGACGAGGGCTGCTATTCCTTCACGTACAGCGACGGAAACGGCAAGCCTGCGCTTCAGATCGAAATGCGCAGAAAGCAGGATTTTGAGCTGGAGTTTGAGCCTGATATCTATCCGGCGCATACGGAGGAAGAACTGGAATTTCCGACGCGCGCATGCTTTGTCTCCGGTGAAGCACAGTTCTGGGTGATCGCTGCGGACTATGATACAAATGATACCGAACAGATCAGGGCGCTGGCGCAGGAGCTTTATGATGTACTCCGCTCGGATGAAATCCATGATCTGACCGCAGAAGAATACTTCCGCGCGCTGGGAATCAATCCGCTGCCGGAAACGCTCGGCGGCTGCACGCTGCAAGCCGAAACCGAGATGCGTGATGTCGGCTTTTACAACCGGTTCACCTATCTGAATGCGGACGGGGAACCGGAAATGTATGTCGATATCTGCGACTCGAAGGGCTGGGCAACCAGTGACGGTGTCTATCTCTGGACAAGTGCCGGTGAGCCGACCACTGCCGAATTTTCGGCAGGCAAGGCGAAAGTGGAACTGAAAGCTGCACAGCTTGTAGAAGGTGACGCGGCTAAAATCGAAGAGCTTGCCGAGGAACTGATGCACACACTCCGGAAGGAGTAAGGAGAATATCATGAAAAAATATGTTATCCTGCCGCTCGCGGCGCTGCTCCTGACAGGCTGCGGCGCGCAGAATCTCACACAGGATACTGCGGAGAATGTCGCGGAGGAACAGGCATCTGCTGCGGCACAGGACGGCGCTGCTGTCACGGATTTTGCAGGCAGAACGGGATACATCGACGAAAACGGCATTTTTATCCCCGATCCGAGCAACAGCGGCATATCGTCAGTCGAATACGTTGAAACACATACAGATACGGCGGAAGAACTGCCGCTCTTTACCACAGGTCCCTATGACGCGGAGGAATGGCATGCGCTGAGCGCGGCGGAATACTTTGAAGCGCTCGGCATCCGCCCGATGCCCGATCCCTTTGATGAGCTGACGCTCGGATGGGATCCGGATGCAAAATTCGATATGCGGGGCCGCAATGCGTTCTTGTATTTCGATGAAACTGACAAAAAAGTGCTGACTGTCTATCTCAGCGCGGAATCGGAGTTTGAGCTTGAGGACGGTGAAATTCTGATTCATCATGCCGAGGACGGGCAGGCGGCGGATTTTCTCGCCGGAAAAGCGCATGTCACGGTGCTCGGCAGCGGCATGACAACCAAGGATCTCGACACGCTCAAAACCTATGCGAAGGATCTGCAGAAATATCTCCCGTTACAGTGAGAGGTGATCTATATGAAAAAGCGCGTATTTGCATGCATCATGCTCGCCGTGCTGCTGACCGGCTGCGGCGCGGATCCGCTCAGTTCGCGTGCTGACCATGTACCGCCGGAGAGCAGCGGCGCGGAGGCTCCGCTCGCGGCAGGCACAATGCCGCCGCCGGAGCAGATTGAGGGCATCACGCTTAAAGCAGAGCCGTTTGCATATCCGTTTGATGTCAGCAGAATCACGCTGCTTGCAACCAATGATACAGACACGGATTTCTGTCTGCCGGAGACCTTTACGCTGTGGAATATCAATGAGATTGATTGTGAGTACGTCACCGACTATGTGCCCTACAAAGAGGGCGGCGATTACTTCAACGAGACCGCGCAGATCATTCCGGCACATGAATCGGCGGAGGTGATACTCGATCTTGCCGCGCACTATGATCTGCCGCTGGAGCAGGAGGCTTCCGATTCGCTCTTTCGCGTGTCGATCGGCGGTCTCAGCGCGGATTTCACGCTCTCGCCCGAAGCGCCGGAGCCGGAACCGAAGGCGGAGATTCAGTTTGAAACAGAGCAGGAAAGCTATCCTGCCGGTACGGAGGAAATCACCGTGCGCATCACGAACACCGGCACGGAGAATTTCACTTTCAACAATGCACTGTTCCGCATCGAGCAGTTTTTTGAGGGCTCTGTCGCCGTGACCGCATACGAGGATCAGGTGACGGAGATCGGACGGACACTCGCGCCCGGTGAAAGCATTATGTGGCCGCTGCGGCTCGCTGAGTTTCACAATCTGAAACTGGAGTCCGGTGAATATGCCGTGTATCTGGAAGGGAACGAGGCGCGCTTTACGGTGAACTGAGGAGGAATCATCATGAAACAACAATTTACAGCAATTCTGGCTTCCTGTTTGCTGCTCGGCATCCTGACCGGATGTGGTGATCCGGTACAGCAGCAGGCGGCAGAAGTCATTAAGGCAAAGCCTGCACCTGTTTCCGAAGCGGCAGAGGCGCAGACCGCGTTTGCGCTGAATCTTGTGCAGCAGGCGTTTCAGAGTGAGCCGCAGCAGAATGTGCTGCTCTCGCCCTATTCCGCGATGCAGGCGCTCGCCATGGCAGCAAACGGCGCTGCCAATCAGACGCGCACCGAAATGGAGCAGGCACTCGGCGGCATTCCGCTGGATTCGCTCAATGCTTCGCTGAGAGATCTGCGCAAAACACTGACGGAATCTAAGAAAGCCACATTTCAATCTGCAAATGCCGTCTGGGTGAATGACCCTGACCGGAAGATTGTGCTGAATCAGAATTTTGAACAGATGGTCACGAACGGTTACAATGCAAAGATTTCAGCCGGTGCCTTCGATGACGCAGCGCGGAATGATATCAATGCATGGTGTCGGGAGAACACCGGCGGCATGATTCCGGAATTCCTGAACACTGCCATTTCGCCGGAAACTGCAATGATTCTGCTCAATGCCGCATACTTCGACGGCAAATGGGAGGAGGCGTTTGCAGACGTCAGAAGCGGATATGATTTTACCTGCGCCGACCGCCAAGTGCAGTCTGTCACCATGATGATCAATGAGGAAAAATATTATCTGGAAGGCGAGGGCATCAAGGGCTTTGTCAAATACTATCAGGGCGGCGACTTTGCCTTTGCTGCGATTCTGCCCGATGCTGACTTGCAGTCCTATCTTTCTTCGCTGACGGCGGAGAATCTGCGCGCGCTGCTGCTGCATGTCAAAACTGCGAGCACGCCGTTTTTAGTTGTCCTGCCGCAGTTCAAACTCGATTGCAGCACCGATCTTGCACCGCTGCTCAAAAATATGGGCATGGCGTCAGCATTCGATCAGAGCGCTGCGGATTTCTCCGGTATGCTGGAAAATGATACACCGCTCTGGATCAGCAAGGTGCAGCAGCGCGTCTATATTGATGTCAACCGGAAAGGCACGGCTGCCGCAGCCGCAACAGAGGTAGAAGTGGAAAGCTGTGAACCCAGAGAGATCGTCTTTGACCGCCCGTTCCTCTACATGATTATTGAGACGAAAAATATGACGCCGCTTTATGCAGGCGTTCTCAATGAAGTACCGCAATAACATCAAAGGAGTATACATATATGAAAACCAACAGAGTTTTCGCATCCGTATTTGCCTCTATGCTGCTTTGCAGCGCACTGACCGCATGCGGCAATATCCAGACTGAACAGCCTGCGGTACAGGCTGCCGATCCGACTGCTGAGATTGCGCCGCAGCAGGTTTCCGGCAAGGATCCGGATGAAACCTTTATCAATGCGCAGACCGGCTTTGCGCTCAATCTCCTGCGCGAAACCGCCGGGGCAGAAGCAGGAAAAAATATCCTGATCTCGCCGGAATCGGTGATGCAGGCGCTCGCCATGACCGCAAACGGCGCTGCAAATCAGACGCTTTCCGAAATGGAGCAGGCGCTCGGCGGCATTCCCGTCAATACGCTGAATGAATATCTCTATACGCAGAGAACCGCCATTCCGGAGAACGAAAACTGCAGCTTCAAAATGGCAAATTCGATCTGGGTGCGTGATGATGCGGACAGAATCAAGCTCGATCCGGCATTCCTGCAGAAGAATGCGAACTACTACGCGTCGAATGCGTTTCTTGCACCGTTTGACGAATCCACACGCCTTGATATCAACAACTGGTGCAGCGAACGGACAAACAACATGATCCCCGAAATGCTCACCGAACCCATCTCGCCCGATACCGTGATGTATCTCGTCAACGCGGTTTGCTTTGAGGCGAAGTGGGAAAAGGTCTATGAGGAGGAGCCTGCGCCGCAGGAGTTCCATGCGGCAAACGGTACCGCGCAGACCGCAAAGATGATGTATTCCGAGGAGCAGACCTATCTTTCCGATGCGCACGCGACCGGATTCCTGAAAAACTATCAGGGCGGAAAATACGCATTTGCGGCGATTCTCCCCGAGGAGGGCATGACGCCGGAGCAGTATCTCGCGGATTTGCAGCCCGAGGCGCTCCATGCCATGCTTGCAAACGCGGAGCAGGCAGCCGTGCAGGCAGCTCTGCCGCAGTTCAGCTATGACTATAAAAATGAGCTTTCCGGTGTGCTGAGCAGCATGGGCATGACATCCGCCTTTGATGAGACCGCGGATTTCTCCGGCATGACCGGCTCGGAGAATCAGCTTTTCATCAATCGCGTGCTGCATAAAACACATATCGACGTGGATACCGAGGGTACAAAGGCGGCGGCTGTCACCGCAGTCGAAGTGAACGATGAATGTGCTGCCGAGACGCCGGTTGATCTGAAATATGTCATCCTCGACCGCCCGTTTGTCTACCTGATCGTCGATACCGAGACGATGCTGCCGGTCTTCTCCGGTGTGCTCAATGAGATCCCCTGAATCAAAACGAAGGAGCCTTGATCCATGAAAATACGCTGTCTGGCTGCCGCGCTTTCTGCGGCGATCCTGATGACTGCCTGCGGAACCTCCGCTGAACTGACAAAGAATGTAAAGCCGCTTGATATCGCGCCGGTTGACTGCACGCCGGAATTCCGCGATGCACAGATGCAGTTTACCGTCTCACTGCTGCAAAAGTCGGCGGAGCAGAAAGACGGGAATCTGCTGCTCTCGCCCTATCTTGCGGCGTCGCAGTGGCTGACCGCTGCGGATGAAAGCATTACGGCGCCGGATATTTTCGGCGGCATGGCGCGCGCAGAGCTCAACGGCAGCATGGTCAAGTGGCGCGGGACGCTGGCGGTGCTGCAGAAAGCACAGTCGCTCTGGATTGCGCCGGAGCAGCGCAGCAGCCTGAAACCGGATTATCTTCGCTTCTGTCTCGGGCTGAGCGGGACGCAGGTCTTTGCAGCAGAGCGGACACCGGCGGCGCTGAATCAATGGGTTTCGGAGGCGACAGGCGGTGCCGTGAGTGAAATCACCGCACCGCAGAATGCAGATGCCGCCATGCTCGGCGCGCTCTCCTATGCGCTGACATGGAGCAGTCCCTACGGCGACAATGAAATCCGGAATGTGCTGTTCTACAATGCGGACGGCAGTCAGAAATCCGCGCCGTTCCTCTGCAAGGATGCGGACAGCGTGATGTATCTGGAGGATGAAGCCGTCACCGGCATGCGCAAGGACTGCGACGGCAATCAGCTTGCATTTGTTGCGGTGATGCCGAAAAGCGGCACGGTCGATTCGCTGCTGCAGAATCTGACGGCGGAGCAGCTCTCCGATTACATCAGCTTCGGCGTGCAGCAGACCATGCGGACACAGTTCCCGCAGTTCAATGCAGATGATACGCAGGATATCGCGGCGCTGCTGCCGGAGACCGGCTGCGGCACGATCATCCAGCATGTCAGCACGGAGATCGGCAAGGGCACGCAGAAGGCGACATTCTCTATGCAGCTCGGGGATGATGAATCATCCAAAACAGAGCTCGTGTTCGATCATCCCTTTGCCTTTTTTGTGGTGGACCGGTATTACGGTCTGCCGCTGATCGCGGGCACGGTCGAGCAGCTTTCGTAATGTGAGGCGGATATCATGAGAAAACAGAAATACAGCGCGCTGTTGCTCTCTGCACTGCTGCTGACAGGCTGCGGTGCGGCAAAGAGTCCGGCGCAGACACCGGCGATCCCCGCTGCGGACATGATGCAGCTGGATGCAGAGGGCAAAGAAGCGGATGCCGGATTCTCGATGGCGCAGTACCGGTTTGCACTGGAGCTTCTGCGGAATGTGCAGCGTGCAAAGGGGCAGACAAATGTCATGGTCTCGCCCTATTCCGTGATGCAGGCGCTCTCTATGACCGCAAACGGGGCCGCCAATCAGACGCGCACGGAAATGGAGCAGGTGCTCGGGAACGGCATTTCTGTCAACGATCTGAACAAGTATCTCTATACATGGCGCACGGAGCAGCCGGAAAGCGATGCGTGCAGACTCCATACGGCAAACGGCATCTGGATCAACCGTGAGGTTGCGCAGATCAATAATCTCTTTGCAGAGCAGGTGCGCAATTTCTATGCGGCTGAAATCCGGAAGCGTGCGTTCGATCAGAAAACGCTCAGGGAGATCAACGGCTTTGTCAAAAAGGAAACAGACGGCATGATCCCTGATATCCTCAAGCAGCTTGAACCGGATGCGACGGCGGTGCTTGTCAACGCGGTCGGCTTTGAGAGCAGGTGGGCGGTTCCCTATGAGAAGGACAAGGTTTGCGACGGCATCTTCCGGAATGCGGACGGCAGTGAATCAACCGTGCAGATGATGACCGGCTCGGAATCCGATTATCTGGAATCGGAGGGTGCGGTCGGATTTCTGCGTGATTATGACGGACAGTATGCGTTTGCGGGCATTCTGCCGCCGGAGGATGTCTCCGTGCAGGCATGGCTCGATGCGCAGACGCCTGAGGATCTGATTGCGATGGTGGCAGGGCGCACGGATACTTCCGTCACATCGGTCATGCCGGCATTCACGGCGGATACCGATGTGCAGCTTGAGCAGATTCTGCCGGAAATGGGCATGCAGTCGGCGTTCAGCGGTGCGGCGGATTTCTCCTGCCTTTCCGATACGTCCATGAAGATCGACGAGGTCATTCACAAGACACATATCGAGGTCGATGAAAAGGGCACAAAGGCTGCTGCAGCGACCGCCGTCATCATGCAGAAGAATGAAGCAGAGATGATCGGCACGGAGAAAACCGTCCGGCTCGACCGCCCGTTTGTGTATATGATCCTTGATATGAACAATGAGCTGCCTGTCTTTATCGGGACCGTGCAGACGCTTGCATAAGCCGATACATTGCGCAGAAAGCCGCTCCGGTCATGTTGAACCGGAGCGGCTTTTTCTGTTTGTATGCATTTCAGAGTGTGATGAGCTTGACAATTGCCTGCAGCAGGCTGAATACATCGTCATGGGTGAGTGTGAGGTTATGATCACAATCGGCGTTTGCCTTGCCCTCAGCGGAGATGACCGCAGTCCGGTCCTCTGCAAGCAGGCGCGCAAGCAGCACGGCATCCGAGACATCCACGGAGCCGTCACAGTTGACATCGCCGCGCTTCGACAGCACAGGGGTGAGGCTGCCTGTTACGGGGTCTGCCAGATACTGCGCGATGAGATCCGATTGGATTGTCTGCACGATCACCAGCACCTGCCTGTCACTCCGCAGGATCGGGATGGCATCCATGGCATTTGTTTCGTCTCTGCCGCATGCTTCTGCTGCCAGATCGCAAAGCTCCCGCAGCGTAAAGGCGGCATTCTGCGGCATTTTCAGCGGCTTTAACAGATTGCCCTGATTGCCGTTCTGATCGGTGACATCCAGCGTGAACGGATCAATCGTCAGCACAAATGTATAGTAGTAGTCGCCGGTGTAGCGCCTCTTGTAAATATACTTTCCGTTGTCGGGATTGTAATCCATGCGCTGATCCTGCGGCAGGCTGAGTCCGCTGTATGCATTGATATATGCTGTTGCCAGATCGCAGATTTCATCCGTCGGACGGAGCACTGCGAGCTTTTCAGAATCATCTGTGATCAGTTCCAGCTCCCATTTGTAAAGAACGGAGTCCGGCGCAAAGCTGATGACGGGTTTTCCGGTTGTCAGATCGCGCGTGACACTGCCGTGCTGCGTTTTGTTGAGATACTCCATCGTGAAGCTGCCGTTTTCGTCGAGTGTATAGGTGAACGGCGTATCATTGAAGCCGAGTTCCGCGGTGGTTCCGGGGTTGACAATCGTACCGGTTTTGCCGTCTTTGTTGAACAGCAGCAGGGCATCAGAGTGATTGATATAATAAAGACCTGCCGGAATCTCCGTGAGATACTGCTGGAGCAGTTCGACATTACGGTGTTCGACATCCGTATTTCCTTTTTCGTCGCGCTGCCTGTAGAGAATAGCGGTTCCCTGACCGTCGAAGATGCTGACATCGTATCGCTCTGAAAGTTGCAGACCGGATTCGGTTTCATATTCCAGCAGGAATGAGAGTTCGCCGCGGAGAATGCCTGCATCTTTCAGGGCAGGAAGGGGTGTGTTCTGCGTTTTCGAGCCTTCTTTTTTGGCTGCCTCGATCAGCTGATTCGCGGGAATAAACTTCCTGCCTTCATATTGCATCTGCAGAATCTTCGAGGAGACGAGTTCCGCATATGTCTTGCTGTCCGTATCTTCCAGCTGATAGTTGGTGTCAGCATATGCACGGACGCTGCAGTGTTTTGTTTCGCTGCCGGAGACAAGCGTCAGGTCGCTGCCCTTTGCTGTATAGGTATAGGTTGTCTCGGAGCCGTCCCAGAAGCTTGTGAATGTGATATCCTTTTCGCCGATCACATAGATGCCGTTTTTCTCATCGACCCAGCAGCCGGTTTTGCGGACAAGCTCCTCTGCGGCGTTGTCATCAGAGCGGATTTCGGCAAAGTTATAAGCCTCGTCCAGAACGGTGAAGGAATAGTTTTTCAGATCGGTGATATCATACTTCACGTTCCAGACGCCCTTCTGATCGGGTTCCGGTGCGAGCACATCCGCAAAGTTGTAATACTGCCCCTCCTCGCGATTTGCGATATCCGAATACTTGCGGAGCACATAGGGAAGCGTGCCGATGTTTTCATATTCTTTTCCTGTAAGCACGGTTCCGCTGCCGTTTGAATAGGCAAAGAGGATATTTGCAAAATTCACCTGTTCGATCAGCTGCTGCTTGCCGCCCGGCTGATAGACACCGGCCTGACCGCCGGCGCCGCTGCCGACCACCGCAAGACCCTGCAGCTTTCCGTTATCGGATGCCGTGATCACCAGATAGGTTCTGCCTTTTTCCTCTGTGATTTTATGCGTGACCTTCGGCGCCTGTCTGTCGATGTGAACCGTCTCGCTGAATACCTGCGGATGCTCCTCGGAGCCGGGATATGCGATCCATCTTTTTGTTGTGTATTTGTAATCGCCTTCCTCCAGCTCATTGAACGGGATGTCGAAGGCTTCGCCGGATTTCTGCTGATAGAGAACTGTTCCGTCTGCAGCATCCAGCTCGTGTGAAGATTTGTATGTTCCGCGTCTGAGGCTGCTGAAATAGGTGCCGGTGATGCAGTCGGCGATGCTGTCTTTGTTCGGGGAGATCCAGCACTCCTCCGGAATGGCGTTCAGCTGTGCCCGTTCTTCCTCTGTTCCGTAGGTTTCGACAAGGAAAAAGCCTGTTTTCTCGTCGATTTTTTTGAGCTCGTCGATCGGCGCATGTGCAAGAATCTGTTTGTAGATCAGTCCTTTTTGAATCAGGGAGGACGGAACGGCATCCGTATTGACGCCGAGCTGGATCAGGACGCTGTCCATTTCCGGATCAAAGATCGGGAGCTGTGCCCAGTCGCCGTGGTAGCCGAGCAGCGGGATCGAGATATCCGCGCTGTTCTCCGCACCGGAGAGCAGCACATAGCCTTCTGTAAAGAAGCCGTATTTGAACAGCTTTTCCAGATCGCGGCACTGTGCAGCATCCAGCGTGACGCTGATTTTGATGGTTCTGCTTTCTCCTGCGGCAACTGTGACCGGACCGCTGAAATCCGTTGTGCACTTGAGCTTCTGCTGACCGCCGGTTCTGTCGCAGTTCAGCTCGTTGTCATAGTAGGTGCCGTCGGTTGTCAGGCAGACATCCGCCTGTTTGAAGGTCACATCCTCGCTGCCGGAATTGGTCAGCGTGACATGGAAGCTGAAGCTGTCGCCGAGCTTGTCAAACAGATTGATCTTTGCATCGCCGGTTTCGCCGCTCATCAGCACCTTTGCGTTCAGTGCCCTGTCCAGCGCAACCAGACCGGCGCCCTGCCGTCTCGGTGTGACAAATACGCCGTTCTCCTGATAGGGGACTGCGGTGTTCATCATCAGGCGGCGGAGATACGCGGCAAACTCCGCACCGGAAAGTCTGATATCCTGCTTTTCGAGATATTCGCGGAGCACCGCCGTGCAGCCTGCAACATAGGGCGAGGACATGGATGTTCCGGATGCGGTCATCGTGCCGCCGTCATATGCGGCAGAGCGCACACTTCCGCCGATGCCCATGATATCGGGGCGCAGATCCAGAGACTGCTTGACGCCCCAAGCGGTATAAGAGCTGACGCGCTCCTTGACATCGCGCAGGGCCTTTTCGCCGGAAACGGAAATGTACTTCTTTTCCGCATTGCGCAGCACCTGACCGTCTTCATACGAGACGCCGCTGACCCAGATTCCGGATTCGGAATAGATGTAGTCCATGCCGTCCGGTTTCTCCTTGTCGATCAGGAGCAGTCCGGCGGCGTTTTTCTGAATCGCGCGCTCTGCAATGTCGGCGGTTTTGAACGAGGTGCGCTGTACCAGTGCGATGCGGTCCTGCAGATCCCCGATTTCATCAAACTCCGCCTGCGATCCGTTGCCGCAGTCTACATAGGAATAATCGCCCGGCTGCAGGACATCGGAAAGGAAGTAGGTTGAACCGATGCTGTTGATCATCGGGATGAGCACCATTTTTCTGTCCTCGAGGCTGATCACGCCGAACTCTGCCGGACCGACATTGTTCGCGGAGGCAACCAGCAGGATCGGGGAACCGAGCTCCGCTTTGTCACAGATCATGCCGGTATCGGGATTTTCGGGAATTGTCACAACGCCCCATGAATAAGCGCCGTTATCCGCATTGCCGGCAGAGTTGCAGATGATGACACCGGCACGGTCTGCGGCTGCGACGGCTTCTGAGACCGGATTTTCGCCCCAGTATTCGATGGCGTCTGCGCCCCAGCTCATATTGATGACATCGGCATGCAGTTTGACGGCGTCCTCGATTGCGGCTAGTCCGGCATCTGCGTTGATGTGACCGTCGTTTGCGCAGACACCGAAGAACATCAGCTGCGCATCCTTTGCAATGCCCGAGAGCGTTGTACCGTCGCTGTCCGTGAAGGTGTTTCCAGCCGCAATGCCGCTGACATGCGTGCCGTGATATTCATACGGGTTTGAGATTCCCTCATAGGGATTGTCAGGGTTCGCGTAGTTCATGACATAGGGCAGCTTGCTGCTGATGTAGGAGCGGTCTGCATCCGCCTTCACATTCAGTGTGCCGCTGCTGATGACTTTCTCGATATCTTCCTTGCTGACGGCTGTTTCGATGTCATCGGCAAGGGGCTTGAACATCGGGTGCGTGACATCCAGCTCCGAGTCAATGACCGCGATGACCTGTCCCTCGCCGGAGCAGCCGGTCTCCGCATGAAATGCCGGGAATCCGCTGAACGCTGCCGCACGGTTCATCTGCGGCACGGCGATGTCCGCGGTCTCCGTCACGCTGATGACGTCCGGAAGTGCGCGCACACGTTCGATCAGGTTTGCGGGCAGCTTGCAGCTGAATCCGTTGTAGAGCGCGCTGTAGCTGTAGCCGATCTGCAGCGCCGGATAAAACTGCCGGATGCTGTCCTGCACAGCCTGCTGCTGTTTTTCGTACTGCGCTGTCAGCTCTGCCGCCCGTTCTGTTTCCAGAAAACCGGCGCCCTGCCCGAGTGCCTCGGGCTGTGCCATGAGCGCGTCGCCCGCGATCTTGACAATGACTGTAACGGGTTCGCTGCTGTCATGCTGCTGCGCGGGGATATCAGCGGATGCGGGCGGTGCTGTCTGTGCAGATGCCCGCGGGATGCCTGCCCCGCAGACAGCAGACCATGACATGACAGCTGCCGCTGCAAGACAGAGCGCTTTGACTGGGATGTTGTGCTTCAATGTGATCAGTCCTTTCTAAAACTGTGTCAGATGTGCATGTCTCCGGATTTTGCTGTGCCGGCTCTTTTTTTCGCCGGTT
Organism: uncultured Ruminococcus sp.; assembly: GCA_946413695.1. GTDB lineage: Bacteria > Bacillota > Clostridia > Oscillospirales > Ruminococcaceae > Firm-04. Next base: position 72,348 of record CAMKLV010000003.1, read on the forward strand.
TTCTGTGGAAGCTGCTGTGCGGAATCCGGATCCATGCGATTCGGTTTCCCCCGTTACAATTCATAAAAATGATACTATTATCTTAGCATGTTTCTTGTCAAAATGCAAGCACTTTTCGGAATCTGCCAGAAAATTTAAGAATTACAGCTGCGGGCGGTTTTCTGCTGCTGTGTCCGCAGAGCAAAGACTGCCGGAGCGCTGCGCTTGACAAAACGGTTATGATGACATATAATATTGATGTCCCAACTATCTCTTGAAGATATCTGCTTGTCTTTTTGCCATGATACTGCGTTAGAAATCCTTGCCTTGCGTCAGCAAGGCTGCGGCTTTCTGCCTTGTCTCATGACAAAAATCCTGCGCATCTATTCTTCAATATTTAATTGGTACATCAATCAGAAAAAAGGCACCAAGCATGCAGATATTCACAGTATGATCGGAGAATGAACCATGATGAAAAAACATCTTATTCTGTTCGCGGCTGCGCTGCTCGCCCTGTCTGCTCTGACAGGCTGCGTGGAGGATATCCCGCCGATCACGGATGTGGAACCGGTATTCATCGAAACGGAACCGGTGACCACTGCGCCGCCCGAAAAGCAGCTTGTGGAGATTGATCCGTTTGAGGGGCTGGATTTCAAGTTCTATCATGATGAAGACGGACAGTTGACGGAGAAAGCCTACAAAAAATATTTCGGAGAGCCGCAGGAGACGGAGGAAAACGGCGAAACAAAGCGCATCCAGATTCTTTCTGCAACAGGCGCAAAGGGGCTGCAGAAGTGCAGAAACCTCAAATGCAGTCTGGATATCTGGCGCGAGGTTCTGCCGGCAGAGCTGCAGGAGGGCGACACGGTTACATACCGGCTCCTGCTGGATGACGGCAAGGTTTCCGAAGCGAAAATTCCTTCCGTTCTCGAAAAGGAGTACGGCATCCGGCTGAAACAGACAAAGCTGGAGGTCAAGGCGCATTTTGAGGAGGACGCCGTCAAGGAAATTGACCCCTTTGAGGGCGGAAATGTGCACTTCAATCTGAGCCGCGATCACTTTGAGATTTCGCACAACCTCAAAGAGAAGCTTGCAGATCTCGGCAAAAAGCTCGATACGCCGGAGTTTGATGTCACGCTCTCGCTTGTTGAGGGTGAGGATCTTGACTATCTGGCATTCGGCGACAAAGTCAAGTATACGCTCAAGCTTGCGGCAGACGGCAGGGAGTATCAGGGCGAGGAGATCAACCAGTATCTTGCCGCGAACTGGAAACGCGCACATTTTTCGCAGACCGAAAAAGAGTTTGTCGTAAAGCCGGATGAGCAGGAGAACGCCAATGCGCAGAATGTCAATGCGGCACTGAAGCGTCCGGAGGGCTGGCGGCAGATTGCAGCAGACCCGCCGAAATTCAGCAAAGCTGATCTGCGGCATATCGACGGCTCCACTGCAACGATTCCGATCACCGCGGAGCTGATCCGGCAGTTTGTGAAGCCGGAGGACGCAGACATTCAATATTATGTCAACCACAACACAACCGGTCCGGCTTATGAAAATCTCATTCTCGGCAAAGCCAAAAAGACAATCCTGTTTGCGACAGAGCCCTCTGAGGCGGAGCGCAAACTTGCCGCGGATAACAATGTCGAGCTGGATATCGCACCGATCGCGCAGGACGGATTCGTGTTCATCACGCACAAGGATAACCCCGTTGACAGCCTGACCGTCTGGCAGATTCAGGCGATCTACAGCGGACAGATCACGAACTGGTCGCAGGTCGGCGGAAAGGATGAGGCAATCGTTGCCTATCAGCGGGAGGCGGATTCCGGCAGCCAGACTGTCATGGAAAATATGGTCATGAAGGGGCTTGAGATGACAAAGGCGCCGGAAGAAACGATCGTTCACGGCATGGACGAGCTGGTGAACACCGTCGCAAAGTATCAGAATGAGACATGCAGCATCGGATATTCGTTCTATTATTACATCAAGAATCTCTATCAGAATCCGGATATCAAGGTGCTGAAAATCAACGGCGTTACGCCGGAAAATGAGAACCTGCTCAACAAGAGCTATCCGTTCACCTCTGCCTATTACGCCGTGACGCGCAAGGGCGGCGATCAGAAGGCTGAGGAGATCAAGCAGTATCTCCTTTCTGACGAGGGACAGGAGATCGTCAAGCTTGCAGGCTACTGCCCTGTGAAGTGATCCGGCGAACGGAACCCATATCTCACCGGTTTCGCATGAAACTGTGTGATGCCTTTTCCGACAAACTGACAGCGCTCCGTGACGGGGCGCTGTTCGCTTATCTGAAATTTTTTCCGGAATCTGTGACCTGTTCCGGACAATTCGAGTCATATTAGATAGAGGACCTCAATCCACAACATGAAAGGGGCGACGGACATGGCAATATTCAGTGATGCCGAACTGCTGACGCTGTTCAATTCGCGCGATCAGGCGGCACTTTCGGCGACAGAAAAACAATACGGAAAACTCTGCCTCTGCATTGCCGATCATATTCTCGGCTGCCGCGAGGATGCGGAGGAGTGCGTCAATGATGCGCTGATGAAGCTCTGGAACAGCATCCCGCCGGAGCAGCCGCGCAGCTTTGCAGCATATCTCAGCGTGATTGTGCGCAATCTTGCATGCACGCGGCGGACTGCTGCCCAGACAAAGAAACGGGGCGGCGGCGAATTCACGGTCGCCCTCTCGGAGATCGAGGATACACTTGCCGCACCGGAGCATCCGGAGGCGGTGCTCGATACCATTGCAATCGGCGATGCGCTGAACCGCTTTCTCGATACGCTGCCCGCGGAGACAAACGCGATGTTTGTCATGCGCTACTGGAGCGACATGAGCATCAAAGAAATCGCGGCGCGCTGCGGCAAAAGTCAGAGCAAAGTGAAAATGACGCTGCTGCGCACGCGCAATGCACTGAAAACCTTTTTGGAACAGGAGGGTCTACGATGAAGGAACAGGATTACATCCGGATCATGGATCGCATCCGGAACGATCATATCGAAAACGCAATGCTCTGGGATGTTTCGGCTCAGCAGCAGAACCGGCGCTCGATCCGGCGGCTGAGTCTCGGCGTCGGCGCAATTGCGGCATGTATTGCAGTTGTGATCGGCTGCATCGGATACAGTGTTCACCGTGAGCATCTTGCGAATCCGTCCGGTCATACAAGCGGAACGGAGGACACGGAGCAGCTCAATCTCTTTGGCGGACACGGCGAGATCAAATGCACACTCGGAAATGGCAGCAGAATCCTTTACAGCGACGATGAATACTATTATTTCCCGACGAACATCGGCGCCGGACAGGACACTGCAACAGTCGGCGGTCCCTCTCCGGATTCGTTTTCGTATCTCCGCTGGGAGAAAGAGGGCGGCTCCGTTTGCGAGCAGCGCACCTATGAAGGCATCCTGCTGAGCGACGGCGAGCGGCTCTATACCTATCATGACGGGCAGCTTTTCATCACGGACAGCCGCGGCAATGAGACATTCTTCTCCGGTGTGCCGTGGAAACCCTGCCGCATTCAGAAGCTCGGCGATGACTGGTATTTGCTTTCCGCCTTTCTTGAGGATTCATGGATTGACGGTCATCCGCAGCCCTATCTGTTTCTCGATAAGCCGGGCGAAGGCATCTATCAGCAATACGGCAATTACGGCGATGTCCGTTCGGACGGCAAGGGTGATACGGTCTACTTCCGCTCGGAGAATCAGATTTACAGCGCCCCGCGCAAATCTCCGAATCAGAAAACCCTGCTTGCAGATGCCGGTGATGCGCCCGATGCGATCGCGGACTGGACCGTTGACGCAGACAATCTGTATTATATCGCCGTTTCGGACGGCAGCGTGTGGTATCGCATGAAACCGCTTGATCCCGACACACAGGAGCAGTCTTGGGAATGCATGTATCCGGATTTGTCCGGCACGGATAAACAGAGCCTCCGCGATGCGGATGATTCCGAATTGCCGACACGTCTGTGGAACTACTACTATTTCAATGATGGGCAAAATCAGAGGCTTTTCACGGTCACATATACCTACCGTGCTGATGTACCGGAGTTTCGGGTTTATTCCACCGGCAGCCCGATCTTTCCGCCCGGTATCTCCTCCGCGATGTGGTATCGGTATTCTGTCACCGCGGCGGAACTCTGGGGCGATCATCTGCCGGATCCGGATGTGCGCCTGGACATGACATTCTTTGAGACGGACGAACACTTCATCTTCACGCTGCCGCAGGAAGGTATGCACGGTGAACAGATCGTACAGCTCGACAAGACATCATTGGAATACCGCTATCTCGGCATGAATTATGTGCAGCAGGAGACAAAACCGCAGGAGACAGAAGCGCAGGAAACAGAACCGGCGGACATCACAAATGCTGCATCCGATCTCAATGCACTCGGCGGCAGGGGCAAAATCCGGAGTTTTCAGGATTTGTATACGAACGAAACCGGATTCGCAGAAGATGATGAATATATCTATGATTTCTACCGGGGCAGGCGCGCCTGCAAAACCGGCGGTGATCTGGTATTTGAACCGCTGAGCCTGCCGCAGATTCCGGAGTATGATCCGGATTCTGATCAGATGCCGAATCTGTTTATCACAGACGGAATGGTTTTACTTGTGCATGACAACACGCTGTTTGAGGTGCATCCGGACGGCACGCAGACTGCGCTTCTGGATCTGACTGCCGATTCTGCGGGCAATCCGCTGACTGATCTGACGATCTTTCAGTTATCCGGCTTTGCACCGGATGCATCCGGCAGACCGGGCAAGCTCTTCCTGAGCGGCACCGTACAGAATCACTCTCTCGGCGGCGCGATTTTGGATTTGAATGCCGGAACACTCGTGAAACTGACAACTGACGAAAACGCTCCTTATAATTTTGAAGTGACTGAAGATGCGGTTTATGCAATAGACTATTATTTCTCTGATGCACAAAATCAATATATCGGCGGATTGGTCAGATATGATGATGACGGAAAAGCAGTTCCGGTCAGTACACCGGAATGGGGAATCCCAAATCTCCCGGAGGCAATCATTGAAAGCAATGGAACGATATGGTTCCGCAATCAGCGTGATGAGCCGCTCAAAGGCAATGTGAAGGATCACTCTGTGACGACAGTTTCAGAGGAAGAATTCAGCAGACATCATTCTAATATTCCGGGCACCGCATGTGATGTCTGGCTGGATGATGAGACACATCAGCTGAAATTCCGGAATTCTGAAGAATCCGGCGAGCAGATTCTGAAAGAATTTCATAATCCGGAATGGGAAATCGCCATCCGGGGTTTTTATGTCGAAAACGGCGTCATCCATATTGCTGTCAGCGCGCATGAATCCACGTCGGAAAAGCTCGTCAGTCTGACCGTCTTTACGATAGACGGCGGCGAGATTTCCTCCTATGAGATCACCGCACCGTGAGATGCGCCTGACTGCGTGCAAAAAAATCAGCCTGCCGCGGCAGAACCGCAGACAGGCGTTCAACATGGGGATTCTTATCAAGCGTATGGCGCAGGGGAAACCGTGCCGCATGCTCTGTGATGATTATACACGATCACGGCTGCAATTGCAATCACGGAACTGCTCATTTTCCTGCACATTTGCATCATCCGGAGCGATCCCGTAAAAATATAAGCCCCGAAGCGGATTGCATGCGCCGCTTCGGGGCTTTTTGTCTGATTCCGTTATTCTGGTTCCTTTATGAATGCCTTTCACAGCGCGCCGCATTCCCCGGGCTTATCAAACATGATCTCATGCCTGCCGCGGAGCTCGATGAGTTCGCAGCTGCTCAGCTTTTCAACTTCAGTATTTCAGAAACTGACGCGCGGCTTGCCATTGTTTTTCCGTCAGTGCAGATTTGTAATTTTATGGTTCGGCTTGATTGGCAGCGGGCAGTGCGCGGTGTTCTCTGCGGTACTGCAGTGCGGTGATGCCGCATTTCTCCTTGAACTGCCGCATAAAATGCGACTCATTCCGGTAGCCGCACTGCAGGGCGATCTCCTGAATGCGGAGTTCCGTATACTGCAGCAGCTTCTGTGCCTTGCCGATGCGTGCATTGATGATATCGTCCATGCAGCTTGCAGAGAAATACTGCTTATAGAGCCGCTGCAGATGGCTCCGGCTGATGCCGATTTCCGCTGCAATATCTGTGATGTTCCAGTCGCGCTGCGGCTCTGCAAGGATCTCGCCGCGCAGACGCAGGAGCTGTTCCTTGTAATCCGGCGCAAATCCGGTTTCTGCTGCGGCGCGGTCCAGAACCGCCTGCTCACAGGCCTCTGTTTCTGTGGCAGCCTGTGCAAGCGAACCGGATGGCAGCCAGTTCGTCACCGCAGTCAGATGCGGCAGCGCAGAGCCCGTTTTTCCGAGCAGATGCTGCATTCTTTGCTCTGCCTTTGTCATGATATCGACAGAAACCGCAGTATCGTCAGTCTCCGGTTCTGCCTGCAGGATCAGTGCAAAAACACGCGGCTGCATACGGGCGAGAAATCCGTTCTCCGGCAGGATATCACGCAGCGCATTGGCAAGCAGCAGCGCCGTATCGTAATCCGCGGCAGTGTGCGGTGTATCGGCAAAGCTCAGCATGATCAGCAGCGGCAAACGGTCTTCGCATTGCAGCAGCCTGTGCAGATGCTCGGCAAGCCCGCGGCGGTTATAGAGACCTGTCTCAGGATCATGCGTGGAGAGCACCGCCATCTGTTCGCGCCGGTAGTCGGCGTAGAGCGCCTGCTGCAGCTGATATAATCCGTGCGCTGCCGCATCGCACCAGCCGGTGTAATATTCATCCGGCTCCATGTCCGAAGGTGTACGGTAAGCAGTTGCGATGTATCCGAAAATCTGCCCGTGGGTGTGCAGAGAGGTCATCAGAATCAGCATCGGCTCGTGCAGCTCCTGCAGTGCCGGCAGAATCTCCCGCGTATCAAAGAGATACTGATCGGGCGCATTCTGCCCGCGGCGTTTGGAGAGCGCGAGCAGCATCTGCTCCGGATAGCCGTGCTGCCGGATGATCTCCGGATGCGCGAAATCCATGCACCAGTCTGCGCAGAGGCAGACATCCAGCCAGAGCCAGTTCTGCAGCACATGCCCGACGCTGTCGATCTTCCGGATCCAGCCGTTCAGATCTGCTGCGCCGCCTGTCTGTGCAAACAGATTGGCGGCAAGGAAAGTCCGCTTCTGAATCTGATTCTGCACCCTTGCGCGGAAATACTCCGTGAGTGCGGAATCAGCACTCTGCTGCGTTTTTGCAGGATCGCAGCCGCAGCTTTCGCCGTAGCGAATGGTCTGCCGGATCTCGGAGACGCCGGTCGGTTCGCCGGTGATCATCTCGTGCAGCATCAAGGCGGCATCTGCGCCGTACTGCCGCTCGCGCCCCTCAATCGTTGTGATGCGCGGGCGGTTGAGCCATGAATCCCAGCCGCCGTCATAGCCGGTGAGGCGGATGTCATCGGGGACTGCGATGCCGTTCTGCATCAGGGATTCGCAGAGCGCGGCTGCCATGACATCGCTGGCGCAGACAACTGCATCCGGCTTCGGGATGGTGCCCGCTGCGATCTTTCTGCCGATCTCAGCGGGGATATCCCGCCAGAATCCGCCGTAGAAAACGCACGCTTCGGTAAACGGCAGACCGGCTTCGTGCATGGCCTGCCGCCATCCGGCGATGCGCTCCTCGGAGGCGCGGCTGCCTTCATTTCCGGAGATGCAGTAGATTGTTCTGCAGCCGTGCACTTCGATCATGTGCTTAGTGATCCGGTACATGCTTTCCTGCTGGCGCGGCTGGATGGTTTCAAACGGGAGCATGTCTTCTCCCATGACAAGGCAGGGGATATTTGTCTGCATCAGTTTCCGCCGGATGCTGCTGCATACCTGCTGATTGTGAAAGCGCTCCGCTGCAAACAGGATGCCGTCGAGCTGCTGCATCGCGGGCAGTGTATAGATGTTTTCCAGTCCGCGGATATAGCTGTCCTGCTGCAGATCCATGTGTGAATCGTAGATGCCGGTATATACGAAAACATCGTAGGCAAGTGCTTTTGCTGTATCAAAAAAGCCCTGCAGCATTTCGTAGTCCAGCGGGTCTGTGACCGTCGGCAGGATGACGCCGAGCCGCTTCTGCAAAGTGATCCCCTCCCTTCATGTTGATCTGTAAACAGTATAGCATGCTTTGCGGAAATTGTCAATTATACAGACCGCCGCACTGCCGGTCAGAGATGAGTTGTCAACCTATCAGATACATATGGTTGACAATCGGGCGGCAAAGTGGTATAATACCGGAAGAATCATTCTTTGGATAAGGAGCATGTTATGGATATTGAAGCAATGACCGGAGAAATCATTGCGGGAAGAAGACTGAACCGAGCGGATGATCTGCATTTTCTGCTGCAGACAGACCTGCGCACACTGACCGCATGTGCAGACCGGCTCCGGCGGCATTTCAGCGGCGATGCTGCCAATCTGTGCAGCATCATAAACGGGCGCAGCGGGCGATGTTCCGAAAACTGCAAATTCTGTGCGCAGTCGGCGCATCACTGCACCGGCATCGAGGAATACGGCTTTCTCAGGCAGGAGAAGATCGCGGCGGAATGTCAGCACAATGCGGAACAGGGCGTGCACCGTTTTGCGATTGTGACGGCAGGGCGCAGACTCTCCGGCGCAGAATTTGAGCAGGCGCTCGAAGCCTTCCGCAGGCTCTCACGCACGCAGCATATCGGGCTGTGTGCTTCATTCGGATTGCTGGAGCCAGAGCAGTTTGTGCAGCTGCGTGAAGCGGGCGTGACGCGATATCACGCCAATATCGAGACCTCGCGGCGGAACTTTCCGAACATCTGCACAACGCACACATTTGACGATAAGCTGACATGCATCCGCAGGGCAAAGGCGGCAGGGCTGGAGGTCTGTTCCGGCGGCATCATCGGGATGGGCGAGAGCTGGGCGGACCGCATTGACATGGCGCTGACGCTTGCCGAACTCGGCGTCCGGTCTGTCCCGATCAATGCGCTGATCCCGATTGCCGGAACGCCGCTTGCGGATATTGAACGCATCACCGAACCGGATATTCTCCGCACCGTTGCGATCTTCCGGTTTCTGGTTCCCGAGGCGGATATCCGGCTTGCAGCGGGGCGCAATCTGATGACGAACTGCGGTGAACAGGCTTTCCGCTCCGGCGTCAATGCTGCGATTACCGGCGATATGCTCACAACATCCGGCAACCGGATCCGCGAGGATATCGCAATGCTCAAAGGAATCGGTTTTTCTGTAAAACAGGATTGAGTTGCTGCAATATATGCATAAAGCGCAAATTTTAAGAAGTTTTTGACGAAATTTAAGCAAATCTTTGCTAGACTTTCCCCTTGGTTATCATTTATAATGAATATACGGTGCGGATAACCGCATCAAGCCGATTCATGATAAAGGGGGATTCGATTATGAAAAAACACATCTCAGCACTGTCAGCGATGATGCTGGCAGCCACCACGCTGCTTTCACCGGGCTTCTGCAAGCCGGCTGAAACGGCAGCGGCAGCCGATCCGGTCCGGATCATGCCGGTCGGTGATTCCATCACAAACGGTGACGGCGAAACCGGCGGCTATCGGAAATATCTTGACTATGCACTCAAGCAGAAGAATATTTCCTTTGATATGGTCGGGCCGAAAAAAGACATGAACGCATCATTCAATTACAACGGACAGAACGTGCAGTATGACAGCGATCACGCCGGATTCAGCGGATTCCAGATCAAGGAGGTGCCCGGCTGGGGACAGGCGCAGAACACCGGCAGTCTCTATAACGAGCTGAAAAACGGGAACAAGGTCAAGCAGTATGATCCGGATATCATTCTGCTGATCATCGGAACAAACGATATGACCGCGAACCGTGATCTCGGCGCGTGCTCGGATGATCTGCATGCGCTGCTCGATTACATGCTCGAAAACATGGATCAGGACGGCATGATCTTCCTTGCATCCATCCCCGAATTTACGGCATACGGCGGCAGTCCGCAGCGTGTCGGCAATTATAACAATACCGTCAAAAAGGTCGCGGAGGATTACAAAGGCTCCGGCAAGCATGTGCAGTTTGCGGATATCCACGGCTGCCTGAGCACTTCCGATCTCAGCAGCGACAATCTCCACCCGAGCGGCAAGGGCTATGAGAAAATGGGCAAGTTCTGGGCAGAGACCATCGCGGATTATCTGGCGGGCAGCACTCCGGCGGTCACGGATGAGCCGCAGCAGTCTGATCCTGCCGATACGCCTGCAACGCCTGCGCGCACCGGTTCCGAGCTGCTGTATTCCGATTTCGAGAGCGGGCTTTCCGGCTGGACAGCGCGTGGCAGTGCATCGGTTGCGGTCAGCAAGACGGAGGCGGCAGGCGGAAAGCAGTCGGCAGCCGTGACGGACCGCAGCGACGCATGGAACGGCATCGCATATGATATCAGCAGCATTTGTCCGGCGGGCACGGTTATTGATGTTTCCGCGAGTGTGAAGCAGACATCCGGTTCCGCGGTCAAATTCAAGATGACCGTTCAGTACGGCTCCGGCAACGGTGCGGAATATGACACCTTTGTGGAGGAGAGTGTCGCCTCCGGAAAATGGGGCACGCTTTCCGGTGAGCAGTATACCGTTAAGAGCGGCTCCTCGCCGGTGCTGTATATCGAAACAGATACCGACAAATGCGATTTCTATGTGGATGACATCATCGTGAAAAAAACGCCGGGCGCTGCACAGCCTGCGGTCTATAAGCTTGGCGATGTGGACGGTGACGGTGCGATCAATGCCGCCGACCTTTCCCACGCGAAAAAAGGCATGAAGGATAAGTTTGCGAACAACAGCATGAAGAAAATGGCGGATGTCAACTGTGACGGCAATGTCGATCAGACGGATATCGAATGGTTCGTGCAGTATCTGCTCGGCAAGGTCAGCGAATTCCCTGAGCCGCTGACGCCTGCTAAGGGCGACATGCGCACGATCTCTGAATACACGCCGGTCTGTGAGGCGGAGCTCAAGCCGCTTGATTACGGCATCCTCGATGCAAAGGCCGGCACCGCTTACGGCACACTCAAGAAGGAATATTACAGATCGAAGGCGGCAAATAAGGATAAGCCCTATAACATCCTGCTGCCTGCGAACTACGATCCGAGCAGAGAATATCCGGTTCTCTATATCCTGCACGGCTATTATGAGGACGAGGACAGACTGATGACCAAGGGCAACAACGGCGATGCCATGCGGACAAAGGAGCTTGTCGGAAACCTGATCGCGCAGGGCAAGGCAGAGGAAATGATCGTGGTCAGCCCGCTTGTCTTTACAAGTGCGACCATGAACAGCCCGAGCGGCATGGATAACCAGAGCAACGCTGCCTATGATGCATTCGTCGATGATATCGTGGACAGCCTGATGCCGCATATCGAGAGCAAGTACAGCGTCGCGACCGGCAGAGAGAATACGGCAGTCACCGGCTTCTCGATGGGCGGCAGAGAATCGCTCCAGATCGGCATGAAGTATGCGGATAAGTTCGGCTATGTCGGCGCAGCGTGTCCGGCACCGGGCGTTTCCGGCAGCTTCAAGTGGAGCAGCGAGGCAGAGGCGCCGTCGCTCGTGTACATCACCGCCGGTACCGCTGATGATGTTGTCGGCACCTCGATTCCGGAGGGCTACCACAACAACTTCACGAAGAACAATGTCCCGAATATCTGGCAGGTCGTGCAGAACGGTCATCACGGCGATGATTCCATCCGCACACATTTCTACAATTTTGTGCAGTTTATTTTCAAGGCATAATCTGCAGATCAGAAAACAGCACTCCGGCTTCGGGGTGCTGTTTTTCGTACCGGAATATTGCAGGGCATAAAAAATGCAGAGCTGTAACTGCTCTGCATTTGTAATCCGTATGATATGCTCCCTGTTCTCTGCGTTCAGATCAGAATGACTATCCCCGTTCCAAATAGTAACACTATACCAGTAGCAGTACATACCGACTATAATTACCAAAATCCTTGATTTCATTTCAATGAGATCAAGGATTTTTTACTTTTTGTAATATGCATATTGATTATTCCTCGGTGAAAAAGGAGAGAAAAAGCTGCTTGAACTATTGAAATTTTGGTAAAAATGTGGTATAATAGTTCTATGTATATGTTACTCGGACAACGATTTCACCGAAAGGTTTGATAACATGAATAATAATATGGAAATACAAAGAGAAGCTATTATAGAGATAGTCGGGACACAGTACGAAGGTCGAGCTGTAAACCACAATCCTCTGTTTCTTCAGCAAGGTCTTATACTCAAACATCAGAGTGACAATTCCCATGACCATAACGCTGTTCTTTTACTTACTGAGGACGGTAAAGAACTCGGCTTTCTTCCCAAAGGCTACGCTTCATTATATGCTCCTGCAATAGATAGTGGCAGATACACTTTTTCTATTGAGATCGTAAAAGCAGAATCCGATCCCGAAAGACCGATACTTATAGTCAAAATCATTTCCGAACTGGCAAGTCATAGTGAGGAAGACATAGAATCAGATATTCTCGGCTTTGTTCAGAATATCGTTAATGGCTATGCTCAGGGAACAAAAGACTATTTGACATTTATCTATTCTGATAAGGTTAATGTTGAAAATCTACTATCAGCATTAGATAGAGTTCGATTGATACAAAAACTGCTTTCATGCGCAAATGGTATTATCGAAGACCGTGCTATAAAGCCGAATTCTGATAAGGTCACTCTGTTCACTAAGGAGAGTTCAACTCAGTATCTTGGTGAATTGAAGGCAGATGTTAGCGACGTCTTAAAGAAGATACAAAAGGCATACAATGAATCCCTTGATATTGATGATGAAGAGGAATATCATCGTGTGCAAAGTGAGATTCGTGAGAGAAGAAAGAGATTTCGCCAATATGATGAACTTTTGGCAGCTTTGCTTGACACAGTAACATCATATGCCAATATAGCTACACAGCCATATTCATCTGCTCCGGAGGTTCATGACACTGATATTGAAAGCACAACGCCAACAGATGAAGCTGCATTAACCATTTCTGAACCTGAGAAAGCTGAATCCGTTCCGGCTGTAACAAATGAGCCTAAGCCTATAAATAATATACCAGATACTCCACAACTGACGGAACAGGCGTTCTTTGAGTGGCTTGTATCTGAGGGTGGAGTATCCGAATCAACCGCAAAACAATATATATCGAATATACACAGCATAGAAAAGCTATATCAAACATTGTTCGGTATCAGGCGAAATATTCTTGGCGCACCATCTGCTGACGCTGTCAGATCAATGTTAGAGACACTTATTCAGAGAAGTGAGTATATTGATGCAAATGAGCGAAGACACAATAGTTTTGGTGTATCTTTAAGCAAGTTCGCACAATTTGCTGATATATCTGTTGCTGGACTTAAAAGTACAGCGGAAAAGAAAAACTATCAGCCGCCTGTCAGCACACAGCCATATGTAATTAAAACAGTGGATTTTGAAAACCCACACAACTGCACATACTATAAGCCGTGTTCCTTTATATTGAATGAGCTGAGGTATTCTGTCGGAAGCTGGAGAGAGTTGTACTCCAAGTTTCTTATTCTGCTATATACAGACAATACCTATTCTGAAACAATAAAAGGATTGAACGAAAAATCGTTGTATGGTCATCGCATAGATTTTGCAGACAAAACGCTTACCCATGAACTGCGCAGACCTATAAGGGTATCTACTAATTTCTTTGCAGAGGGTAACTTATCTGCTATTGATATTATAAAACGTATCAAGTGCCTTATGGAACTTTGTTCTATCGACGATGAGCATATGATCATCGAATACTCTACACAAGAGAAGGATAATGATACCGTTCTGCCTGATAATGATGACGGTAACGAGACGAATGGATTCCAGCAGCTTTCTATAGATTCTGAGCCTGAGCAGAATAATACAAGCAGCGAAATCAAAGAAACGATTGATACGGGTTCTTCTGTGGATAAGATTTTTACAACTGATGAGGAGCGAATCGCTAAGGATAGCTTTATTGAATGGCTTACAAGTGTATTCGGTTTAGCTCCTGCAACTGCTCAAAGCTACTACTCATCTATTATTACTTCTGAACGTATTGCACGGGAACAGAATCTTAAATCTCAAAGGCTGTTATCAGCACAAAACTATACAGAGGCAAGAGAAACATTTGATGAACTCCTTAAATGTGATGCTTTCATAAAAATGAATGCTACTGCACACAACAGCTTAACAGCGAGTGTAAGAAAACTTATAAGCTATATGTTGGCTAAGTCAAACACTCCATCTCAGGAAATCACTCCATCGCTGACAACTACTGAGTATGATCAGCCAAAAATAAATGAGAATACTGCACCTACACCAGCTTCTTTCACTCCCGACACCACAAAACCATTTGTCTTGAAAGATGCTGTTATCGAAATTCTGCTGACCGAAGCCCCTGAAATCACTAAATATCATGAGCATAAGGGCGGTATTTCATCAAAGAACCTCCGTGAACTGATAAAAGCGTATTACGGAAAAACAATCGGATTGTTTGATATTTCCAAGCTCCTGATGTTAGACAAAACATTCCAGTCAGTCGGTAAAGGCTGTTATATAGTGAATGAAGCTGCTATTCCCCATAGCGAACCTGAATCTGAGTTTGCCCCAAAGGACGAGCCTGTAAAAGTCGTTACTGAACCTGTTCCGGTAAATACTCAGGAAGTCCCAATGGTTGCAGAGCCTACCAAAACCTTACCTGAACCGATGCCAACAGCTACTCGGACTGTTATTCATGAGGAAACAACGGTTGACGATACCGTTGAAATTAAAAACGAAAATAAACTTACAATTGAGCCGATCATAGCTGTAATTAGAGAAAATTACGACAATCTACAGTATGAGGACGGCTTTGGAGCATACGAAGTAAAGACCTTGCTTTCGCAGAAAGGGTTCACCGATCTGGTAGAAGATGAGATCGAGGCTCTGATGTCTGACTGTTCACAACTCCGAGAGATAGAGGAAGGATATTATTCTCTCGCAGATGTCGAAGATACCACTGCAACAACTATTGAGGTATCAGATAGCGCAGGTAATAGTACAGAAGATAACGTAGCTGAGGTCGCAGAATCGCCAATAGCTACAAATGCTCCTGTTGAAGCGGGGCAAGTTGATACGGACGCAAGACATATTGTTCTTAGACTCAATGGTAATGTAATCAGAGCTTATGATTATTCTGATGCACTGAATAAAGTCTGTGAGTTCTCAATCAACTATAAGCCGTTCAGAATGGCTCGTATAGCGGGACAAGCTATACAAATTCACGGGAACAGCGTATTTTATCGAAAGTCAGTGCCTGTTGACGGATATAATAAACTGTCCAACGGATTGCAGATCATAACCATTGCTACGCTTTCCGATTTACAATCAATTACAGCAGCAGTACAAAAGTATTGTCAGATAGATGATGATATGATTGCTATTATTAGCAAGTGAGGAGATTTATAATGGATAATATCACCGAAATCAATAAAAAGCTCAACGATCTTTATGACGAGTATATTAAAAAAGGCAACAATCTTAGCGATGGTAAAACAAACGAAGTTGTTTTGTTATTAGCCAGAATGACAGGAGATCCTAACTGCAATACAAAGACGATTGCCGAGCAGCTTTCAAGATTTTCTGCTAAGATATGCCAGATGTATTTTGATACCCTAACTAAAACAACTAAACCAAGTATTTTGGTAATTGATGACTTATTAAGAGACTTTCTTACAATCGCTAATAGTGCTAAACAGCCACAACATTATGTCAAGCGATTTGCTGATACTATTGTACCCATAATAAAAAACTATAAAGATGCAGTTTTTGAATCAAAAGTGATCTCTTCTCTTGTATCTTTCATCGCTCGATTCGCTGTTAATTCTCGTAACTCTAAAGAAGTTTTTCAAAATACTGTTAATAAAACCAATGGCGCTATCTATCTTCTTGACTATTCAAACGTGAATAGTAAGTCAATGAAAAACATTTGGAACGTAACTAATGATGTTTTTCATGATTTATCTAAAGCTAAGTATGAATCATTTATTACGGAATGGGCTATAAAATACGGCTTTATCACACCTTCAAAGTCAGAAGAACCAGTTCCAACTGATAATAAAGTAAAAATCGAAGAATCTGTAGTAGCTAAGGAAACGCCCAAGGAAGAAACTCCTGCCGCTGTTCAACCGCCAGTCAAAACTGAAAACGTTAGTCCTAATCCCAAAAAAGAAGAACCTAAAGCTCACATAACCAACACTGCTGTAAGCGAAAAGGGAGATAAGCCGACAAATGTGCCTGAATCAGCGAAAGATGATACGCCGGTAGAAAAGCCTATAGCTGTTCCTGAATCTAAGAAAGCTGATGCTCCTGCGGAAAAGCCTGTTGCAAGTGCCGATGAGAAGGCTTCAACTAATACCTCCGAAGCTACTATCAGTGAAAAAGCCCCAGCCAAAAAGAGTTCTGTTCAGGTTCTCTATGAAAGATTGAAACGAGATATGGACAAAGAGCAGGAAGCTATCATAACAGCTTTTACTGACATGATAACACCTGTTGGCAAGGCATTTGAATCTATTCAAGGTGAGATCAGTAAAAGCCGTGAATTAGGAGCAGAGAACGTATCATTGAAAGCTAAGGTTGCCGATCTGGAGAGACAATTGTCCGAGCAGAGAGACAGATTCCAAACGGTAAATCAGTCTTTAATGGCATCCAGAACTGAAAATGAAGAACTGAAAATCAAAGTTGCTGCTCTCGAAAGCCAGAATGCTGAGCTTGACAGCAAGCTGAATGATGCCTATGCGATAAACAGCCGTGAGTCCTCGCTCGAAGCCGAGAAGATACGTTCTGAACTGAAAAAAGCATTCGCTTTCTTATACGAGGATTGGCTTGAATACGAGTTTTCAGATGTGAGTGAGGATAACTACGAATCATTGCAGGCTATCATCAAGAAGATTTTCCGTTCGCTTGAAAGGAACGGGATAGATTTTAAGGGGAATAACTAATGAAGAATGGATCATATTACGGTATTGACTTTGGTACAACAAATACCTCTGTCTACTTGTATAATTATGAGCAAGGCAAGGGTTCCAGGGAGGCAGGATACGGTACGGATGGTAAAGACCTTACTCCGTTCAGTTCCTGCATAGCAATATCAAAGACAGTTAAGAATGACTTTAAGTTCGGGCGTGAAGTAAAGGAGAAAATCAACGAATATGCTGATGATTATCAGATCATTACTTCCTTTAAGTCACTGCTCGGAACTGATCAGGAGATCGTTGTAAACGGTATGCGTTTTACAGGAAAGGTGCTTGCTGCACTTTTTCTGAACCATGTAAAAGAAACAGTCAGGCGTATCAGACCTGATTTTGATGAAGCTGTATTTTCTATTCCTGTTGACTTTTCAGCAAGAGCCAGAACAGAGCTGCTTGAAGCCGCTGAGCGTGTCGGCATAAAGGTAAAAGGCTTTGTCAGCGAGTCATCTTCTGCGTATATCTCTAAAGTTAAGGATATAAAGGCTTTTTCAAAGGTTATGGTCATCGACTTTGGCGGTGGTACGCTCGATCTGAGTATTCTGAACTTGAAACATAATCAGGTATACGAAGATGCTGTTTATGGTATCAAATTCGGCGGCGATGATATTGATAAAGAGCTTGCCATGAGACTGATGCCGAAAGTGTACCCGGGTGTTTCATTTGAGGAGCTTGAATCAAGAAGAAAAGATAAGCTCATGAATGAAGTGGAGCGTATGAAAATCGAATTTTCGGAGTACGATGATTATACGATGACTTTAGGCGAAGGCTCAAAGCCCGTAGATATAGATTATGATATGTTCTCTGATATAATTACACCGCTGATTACAGAAAACGTACTTAACTCTATCTTGAAGATAATGGAAAAGGCTAATGTCAGCCCTGAAAACATTGATGCCGTTATTCTTGCAGGCGGATCAAGCGGTTTAAGACCGTTTGCTGACATTATTCTTTCCTTATTTGGTGAGGATAAGATAATATTTGATGATGAGAATAACAGGTATCAGTGGATGGTTGCTAAAGGAGCTGCAATAACATCTGCGATAGATTGTGATTTCAGACTGAGCGATGATATTTGTATCTTGCTGAGTGATGGTGAAACATACCCTATCTTAAAGAAAGATGTCAATAAAGTTGGAGACCAGAGTGAGCCTATTTCATTCTCTCTGACAACAGACTCCTATGATGCGCACTTTATTTTTACCGATTCTACTGGCAAAAACCGATATGCTACAATTTCTGTCAATGCAAAGGGCTATGTTGACGAGAAGTTTGATCTTGCAGTAGGGATTGGTAAAGACCAGATAGCAAGGGTTGTCATTAAAAACGATTATATTGGCAACGGCTATCGGGTAGAGCGTGAGATCAATAAACTCAGATTCTATTATGACCTGAAAGATATTGAGGAATAATTATTATGATTAAGTCTAATATCAGTATTGCTTCAAATATATACATCAGGAGTGATCCTGACATCAGAAGGGATAGAAAATACACCGAGAAGATAACAGGAGCTAAACTGCTTAACGATATTCGCAGGCGTTACGTTGGATTTGAAGCAATTCCATTAACCGACGTTCAGAACCGAATTCTATCGGGAAACCAGACCTGTTCATACGCTAAAAATGGCGAAATGTCGTTCGGTCCGGTAATGGTTGGCGGTATTCTGCGTTGGCAAAGCAGATGTGAGTATACCTCTTGTCCTGGCTTTAACGGCTGTGTTCCGAGAGAAATTCCCCGTGAAACTGTTATGGAAGATGATGCTGAGGATAAAAAGAGCTTGCAGGAGTTCTTTGAAGCACTTGGAATCATCATACAAGACGATACTGTTGTATTTGAAAGGGACAGAAACACGGCAAAAACAGAGGAAAGTCCAAAAGAATATACTGCTCCTACTGAGCAAGCCGTTGAGGAAATCAAGGAGCAAAGCCGTCAGTATATGGAGATAACGACACCTGACTCCATTGTTTCCGCTCCGCTGGGTTCGCATATCATATTAAATTCGGGACCGGGAACAGGCAAAACCTATACCATTATTCAGCGGTTGATATATATCCTTGCCAATAAGCTCTGCCCTGCCGATGAAATCTATATTCTATGTTACACCCGTTCTGCTAAGAATGTTGTCGAAAGCAAGATCGAACAGGCTGTTATGGACGGTATTATCCAGCCTTCTGCGAAAAACATTTGTGTGCTTACGTTTGACTCGTATGCAACATACTTCCTTATGGCTATGAGAGATCAAGGTGTTATTAAGGAAAATTTCGATGGTTACGATTATAATGAGCGTATAAAGCTCTTTAATAAATACATATCAGCGGATGATTTTGAAGGTATCAGCTACTTCATTGTTGATGAGATACAGGATCTTGTCAATGAACGTGCAGAGATGGTTCTGAAAATCCTGAAGAACTTAAAATGCGGGTATTTGCTTGCAGGAGATCGCTGTCAGTCAATTTACGATTATGAAGCTGATGACGATGCCACACTGGATTCTGTAAAGTTCTATGAGCTTGCAGAAAAGCTGTTCCCCGATGATATGCTCAGATATGAAATAACAGTAAACAGAAGACAATCTGCTGAATTAGCTGAAGAAGCAACAAAAATGCGTCAGGTATTGCTTAATAAGAGCTTTGCCGACCAGAACAAGTATGCAAACAACATTGTATCGAAATATTCAGGCAAGACAAAGATCGAGCATTACGTCAAAACACTTACCCAAGCTCCGACTGTATCAACTGCTATTCTGTGCCGTAATAACGGAGAAGCTGAGTATATCAGCGGATTATTATGTGAAAAAGGTATACTTCATACCCTTAATAGAGGCGTAAACAATGTGTTTCCGCTCCCTCGGTGGATAGCAGATGTATTTTGGGATTGCTGCTGTCCGACCATAAGCAAGAAGGACTTCATTGAAAGATTTACATTCAGGTGTGACACTGAGTTGGATTCCGAAGTTCTTTGGGAACTGCTATGCAAACTTACCGATTCTCAGGATAAAACAGTTATCAGCATTCAAAAGCTGATAACAGCCCTTACGATCTCCAATAATATCCCCAGCGAGTTCTTTGGCGATGCGCCAATGCTGACTGTCTCAACGATCCATAAGGCAAAAGGCAGCGAATTTGACAGAGTTATTCTGATTGAATCGGATATAAAGCCGTCTTCTGACAGCGCAGAAGAAGCAAGAGTAAGATATGTTGCTCTCACACGTCCTAAGACACAATTCATCACTATGAAGAAGAATACGAAATACTTTAAGCGTACCATGTCAGGACGTGTAATTGAAACAGGTCTGCATAACATCTATAAGACGAATAATAAATACTGCAAGTGCATAACCGTCGGATTGACCGGAGATATTGATAACAATTCTTTTGTTTCGGGAGATTTTGACTCTATTCTCGACTTACAGGAGTACATCATTCACAGTGTTAAGCTGTATGACAAGCTCTCCGCTAAGCGTTCAGCAATTTCGAGAATGTATGAAATCTATCATAATGGACGTTGTATAGGCTGTCTTTCAAAGAAAATGACAGCGGAGCTTGATCTGGGCGTTAGTTCAACAGATTATAAATACAATCTGCCTGATAGCTTAGAAAACCTTTATGTCAGCGGTATCACTACGGAAGTGCTGAAGCAGTTTGATGCAAGCGTTCCAATTGAATATCAAAAATCAAGGATATGCTTTGGTATTCAGATAACAGGACTTGCTAAACTTGTATTTGAAAAGAAGTGATGATATGTCGCATTTTCCAAAGTTTTACGATGCAATAGACGATATTGCAGAACATCTGAGGACTGATTTCATCGGTCCGGTTGACGATAATGAAGTGTTAGAGATGGAAGAACCATTAAGCCGTTATTCGCTCGGAATCCTTTGGGCGCAGCCTAAAAGCAAGGACTCTGATGCTGTCGTAACTGACAGTGCGGCTGAGGAAATGTTTGAGGACGATTCAGAAGATAGCGAAGAACCTAAGAACGTCAGCGTATTCAAGCCCTCAACTATGGGAGTATCCTTTGCTTCATTTTCAGGTGACGAATTAAGCATCTCATTTACCTACGCCGTATATCATCACTCAGAGCAGATGATAACCGATAACGGAAAGGAAGTTAAACGGCATTATTATTCAAGAGAAGCTAAATCATTCTCCCAAAAAGTGATCGTTCCTGATACGGTTTGTAATCAGATTATTTCCGATAGCGGAGATCAGGATATTACGGTATATTTCCATGTCAGGAAGATCAACAGCGATAACAGTGAACTTATTACCATATCTGTTCTTAACAGGCATAAGACAGGAAACGAGTTCTTGGAAAGCAACACAGGTGCTTTGTTCCAGTGCGTACTGTCTGTTAAGAGCAGTAAAGGTTTCATGCCTGTTTACAGAAGAAATATCCACAAGTCTTTTGAAGAAGAAAAGAATGATATGCTCTATGATTCTGTCAACAACTATTCGTATGGTCACGGTTGTTCATCTGTTCATATCGAAAGTCAAGGTGTTGTAACAGAGGTAAGGAGTGAATTCATTCCGCAGTACAGAATGTTACAGATGATGCCGAGGCTTTTCGATCATTCCGAGTATCTCTACATGGAATACTGGAAAAAAGCAGATCGAACCGTAGCTTGCTATCAGCTTGATTCCTTTATTATGCAATACGAAGAATGGTTTACTGCACTAAAGAAAAATACTGAATTAGTGGAGAAATACCCTGATACTGCTGCTGACTCGTTCAACAATATTGATAGGTGCATAGAGCGCCTGCGTAACGGTGTCGAGGTGATAAGAAAGAACGATACTGCGTGGAAATCATTCCTTTACATGAATGAGGCTATGCTGCTGCAGCGTGTTAAAACAAAGCGCTGCCCATCAGATACAGTAAGCTGGTATCCGTTCCAGATGGCTTATATCCTACAAATAATCCCCGACATAGTAGATAGCGACTCAGAGTATCATAATGACGTTGATCTTCTGTGGTTTCCTACCGGCGGCGGTAAAACAGAAGCATATCTCGGTTTATCAGCGTTCTCAATCTTCTTTAGAAGGATGAATAAGAGCAATTACAATGTAAACGGTGTCACTATAATAATGAGATACACTCTCCGCCTTCTTACGCTCCAGCAGTTTGAGCGTGCAACGGCACTTGTGTGTGCTTGTGAGCATATGCGCAAGAAATATGGTATCCCGGGTGAAGAAATCTCTATCGGCTTGTGGATCGGTTCAGGTATGACACCAAATCATATCATGGACGCTTCTGAAACGCTTAAAAAGCTCCGTGAGGATTCAACTGCTACAATATATGAAGCGAATCCAATGCAGATAACAAAATGCCCGTGGTGTGGCGCGGAGATCGGCATAGGCGGTTATGATATAGTAGGCGGTTCAATGAATATTTCCTGCTGTAATAACCCTGAATGCGAGTTCCATAACCACTTACCTATATATGTAGTTGATGATGATATATACCGCACCGCTCCTACGTTTATTCTTAGTACCGTTGATAAGTTTGCGAGAATAACGTGGGAAGAACAGGCAGGCAATTTACTTGGTGCAAACGGCTGTAAACCACCTGAGCTTATTATTCAGGACGAGCTACACCTTATTTCGGGGCCGCTTGGTTCAATCACTGGCATATATGAAATGGCGATAGAGAATATCTGTCGGCATTACGGCAGCGTTCCTAAGATCATCGCATCTACGGCAACTGTAAAGAATGCTGATAAACAGATCAAGATCCTTTATAACAGGAATATGATACAGTTTCCTCCGAATGGCTTAGAGCATACAGATTCGTTCTTTGCTATTGAAGCTGACAAGGAAAAACGTCCTGCAAGAACGTATATCGGTGTTTGCTCTATAGGCTTCGGTACGTCGGAGATGTTGATAAAGATTTTTGCACTGCTGACTTTCATGAAGCATCTGTACAGACTGCAAGGAAAGCCGACAGACGTTATTGACCAATTCTATACATATGTAGGCTACTTTAATTCACTTAAAGAGCTTGGATCAAATTCTATCATCATATCTGACCGTATCTCGGCTGAGATCAAGTATCTTGCAACCTATAAGTTCAAAAAAGAAGCTGAGAGCGTAAATCTCAAAGTTGACAGCAGTAATGCGGATATTCCGTCATATTTTAAGAGTAACGAGCTTACAAGCCGTAATTCAGCTAAGGAAATAAAAGCGGTACTTGAAAGACTTGCCAATAAATACACCAGTGAGGAATGCTTTGACTACATCATGGCTTCAAATATGCTGTCAGTCGGTATAGATATTGACAGACTCGGTGTTATGTGTGTTTATGGGCAGCCAAAGTCAAATTCTGAGTATATTCAGGCAACAAGCCGTGTCGGAAGAACCAATCCGGGACTTGTCATATCTCTTTATAACAGTATGAGGTCAAGAGACAAGTCCTACTATGAGCAGTTCGGATATTATCATAGCACGTTTTATAAGTATGTTGAAGCAACGAGCGTCACGTCTTATTCTCCCAGAGCTATCGAAAAGGCTCTGCATTGTGCTATGATGGCGATCATACGGCATACTATTCCCAAATACAATCCTAATGAAAATGCTTGTAAATTCATAAGAAGTGATAAAGATGTTGAGCGAGTGAAGCGAGACATTCTGAATCGTGTAGGAGAAATAGAGCCGAGAATTGTAAGCTATGCTGAGGAATGGCTCAATTACTACTTGGATTGTTGGGAGGAACTTACCGAAAGTTTGCCTAACAAACTGGTCTTCTCGGACTATCACAATGAAGATGTTGCTCTTTTCCGCAGTGCAGACAACCAAAACGGCTCAGATATTCCTTCGATACTCAACTCAGTAAGAAACGTTGAGCCAGCCGCAAATATTTATTTCGTTAAAAGATAGGGGGCTTTGAAATGCCAAGACCGACGTTCAGGAAAAAAGCAAATAATGATGATAACAGCAGTATTTCCAAGTTCTCTAATGAAAAGATTTCTGTTGGAGATATAAGAAAAACGCAGTTAATTACTACTTTTGGTGTTGGCTCTATTGTCGATTTTAAGGACGATACTGTTATCATAGCTTCGACCGACGACTGGGACTACAATCCTAATGACATAGAGGAAGTCGAAAGCCGAAAAATATTCAATGAAAACCTGTCGGTAATTACCGATGCTGAGTATTTTTTAATGCCAAGAACTACTCAAAGCACCAACAGTTTCTCTAAAGGGAAAAATATAACCTCTTATGTTTTCCCTGAAAAACTCCATTGTTCAAGATGCGGCAATATCTATGATTTCAGAGAATTGGACGTAAAAGACCGTCATAGATGCCCTCAATGTAAGAATAACCTTAATGCATCTCGATTTATAGTTGTATGCACTCATGGTCACATGGATGATTTTCCATATGATTGGTGGGTTCATGGAGGAAAGCCTTGTCCTTCCGGTGTAAAATCGCCAAGAATAAAAATGGTCAATATCTATAACAGGACTGATATTGACAGTTTAAGACTTGAATGCACCGAATGTAAGACCACAAGAAGTATGGTGCAGGTATTTTCAGATAATGCCTTATCAGAGTTTCCATGTACTTGTAAGCACCCACACTTCAAAGATCCCTATGCAAGAGTACAGTATGGCTGTCATGATAAGATGAGAGCGAGATTACGCTCCGCATCAGGTGTTTATTTTCCCATAACAAAGGCAGCTTTACTTATTCCACCGTGGAGCAAAAAGGTAGTAAACTGTATTCAGAAGAATTATAGCATACTGAAAAATGTTGAAGAAGATAAGCTCGTTTTTACCATAAGACAGGTTATTCATGACCAGAATATTACCGATGATGAGATCATGCGCTCATGGAGAGCTGTAAAGATTTCTATGGAACAGAAGCGGAAACGCTCGGAATTATCGGTATATGAAGATGAATACAGTATTCTGTCCAAAAACGAAAATGAGAATGAAGATAATTTTTCTTCATATACAGCGACTATTCCGCAAAAGTACAAATCGTATTTTGAGCAGATTGCTGTGGTTGACCGACTCACTGTCACTCAGGCGTTTACCGGATTCACAAGAATTACCCGTAACGAAGCTAACAGTGTTGCCATTTCGCAGTATCCCAAGCCGTGGCTTCCTGCGGTAGAATTAACCGGAGAGGGTATCTTCATACGGTTCAATAAGGATAAGATAGCAGAATGGAGAAACGCTCATTCTTCAAGATACAAGAGAATGAAGAAAGCTATGGAAGACAGTAAGTTCATCAATGAATCATTCTCTGAAACCTACGTTATGCTACATACCTTTGCACACTTGTTTATTCGGGAAATATCCAATGTATGCGGATATAGTGCTGCATCAATAAGAGAAAAGATATACAGTGAGATCAATGATAAGAACGAAGTTAAGATGTGCGGCGTTTTGATCTATGTCTCATCATCGGATAGTGACAGCAGTCTCGGCGGTCTTATAAGCGTAGCAGATAACGAAGATGTATTTGAAAGAATAATGGACAGTATGCTTGAACGGGCAAGCTGGTGCAGCGGCGATCCGCTGTGCATTTCTGCCACAAAGCAAGGATACAAGAATCTGAATTACGCTGCGTGTCATGATTGCACTCTGCTCCCTGAAACATCATGCGAGAGCTTTAACTGCTTCCTTGACAGAGCTTCAATAGTCGGATTGCCTGACAATCCGGACTTAGGATTTTTCAAATGATATAATACAAATAGAGGGCATTGCTTACAAACGGCAATGCCCTCTGTCTTGTTATTCGTCTTCGTCGCTGCACTCGTTAAGTCCGTGCAATAGCTGAATGTAAACGCACTCCGCACGTTCATGTTCCTCACCCTCAGTGGACATCATGAGTTCAAGGAAATAGGCTTTCGCTTCTTCGTAGTCCGTCCAGACCTCACGCCTGCCGTTGCAGACAGTAGTGACCTTGCGTGATCTCGGCATTGCCAATTCAGATATTTTCAACATAGCTGTTCCCTCCAAAAGATTTATTGTGAATCCATTATAGCGGATAATTCTTCCGGAGTCCAGCATATCGGAATAATTGTAACCATTATTGTGAAAGGCGCAGTAATTTTAAAAGTCTTTCCGGTACATTGCGCACATATTGTATTTCATCGCCGTCGGGAATTATCCTGACGGCGATTATAATATTCTGCTCAATGCTTTAGCTGAGCCACCTTTGTTTGCAGAAACATCAGCGGACGCCAGAGCTTATCGCCAAGCTCCTTGATCTCCTCAATATCTTCCTTGTAAACTTTGTTCGTGACATTTGCTCGGTGGGCAATTTGGTTGATATTGTTGGCGATATTATTCGCAAGTACAGTGAGCCGTTTTAGCTCGTTCTCGTCGATATGGACGATGTAACCCTCGAAGATCATTGCTCTCACAAATGTACTGAGACTGCTCATACCGCTGTTCTCAAACTTCTTCTTGATAGCCGCCATTTCCTCAGGGCTTACACGCACTTTCAGGTACAGTGTACGCTTCTTTTCGTCTTTCATTTCTCTTGTTCTCCTTTTTTATTTTTATCAATTCGGGGTTGTAGGGGCAGCGCCCTCTGCCAAGCCTTGTGAAGTGTGTGTAGTCGCATTTTGCGCCCACACTTCACCGTGCTTGCTACTCTAGTTTCGCCCCCTGTGGGGCGAATGTCGTTTCCGAGCCTTTCGGCTCGGTCTTTTTTCTCGATTCCGAGAATTGGAGCTGTGCGACTTTCTCTATTTCGTCGCTCCCCATAATCAATATAGCGCACTTTCCCAAGCCTGTCAACAACAATTTTCAAACTTATCAGAATTGCAGAATTTTGATTCGTCAAAATGACCGGATAGCATAAACAGCATAATAGCGTGATTTCAGGTTTTTGAATCTCAAAATTCCCCGGACATTTGTTGACAAAGTATGAACAAAAGTTTGTGCGCAATGCGGCTTGTATTTCAAATGTAGAGCGCGCTATAATTGGATCATGGCAGTTGAGCTTCGGTCACTCAGCTCTGCCTGCTAATAACACAAAAGAAAGGTTGTGATTTTTCTATGGGCATCTATACAGAGAAAAGAGATCAGCTCATCGAGAAGATCAAAGGTTTGGAAAAGCGTATCACCAACGATACGGCTAAGAAGAAAACGCTGGAGGACAAGCTGAAAGAAGTTTCTCGTCTGGCGATGGCGGA
>CAMKLV010000004.1:0-92074 GCA_946413695.1 uncultured Ruminococcus sp.
AGAACGGGAACATGCTGTAATCCGGACCGGTATAGCCGTCTTCATAGAATGTAGCGCCGATATTACCATGCAGGAGTCCGTTAACGAGAGTAGCATAGTCAGCCTGATTGTCAAGACCTGCCATGCCAAGGCTCTCAAAATGAGCGGTGGTAGAAGTGTTGTTGATGTTGTCATATCCATGTTCGGTAAGCGGAGCCTTAAAATACGGATCCATTTTTTCCGGCGGCGCCAAGGTAGTCGCATAATCACAATGATCGCAGATATTGGCAAGCGTAAGCTCATTCGCAGCATTGCCGTCTTTATTCAGACCGTTGATATTTTTGCCTGAGATCGTTGTTTTGGCAGGATCCGCATAGATACCGCCCATAACATACATACCCTTATCGCCGACATCAATCACAAGCTTGCCGGCGCAAAGAATTGCACCGCCAATCCGTGCTGTACCGGTCAGATTAGAAATCGTCAGAGTACCCTCCGGATTTGTAAAGATGATATCTCCGCCAATATCAGGTGCTCTGTTGATCGTCAGCGACTTGCTGTTGCAGACAATGTCTCCGCCCACATAGCCCTTCGCAGACGTATTCGTCTTCTGGATGTTATCACTGATAAATCTCGAAAGCTTCGTATCCTGATTCGATGTCAGCGAAGAATCCTGCGTTGGATCAAAGATGAAGATATCGCCCATCATGTTGGTCGGAGCGTTCTCAATCTGGTTGGTGTAAACATTCACCGGCTGCTGATTGCCGCTCGGAGAAGTGTTACCGATCTGTGCCTGCGTATTCGGGTTAAAGGAGAGTTTGCCGTCACAGTAGATATACGGGAGATCTCTGTAAGCAGTCGGCATCGTCTTGAGATCCGAATAGAAGCCTGCAAAATTTGTGACTTCAAAGTTGCCCCAGAACTGTACGCCTTCATTTGCGTTCTGGAAGTCAAAAATAATTTTGTCATTCGTAGTGAAGTTACCGACAAACAAGCCGTCGCCGACTGTTGTTGACTGGTTCGCAAATGCATTGAGTCTGCGCTGACCGGCCTTCGGATGTCCTTCCGGCCACACTGCAGTATCATAGGTTGTAGCATTCTTTGCACTTCTGCCGTTGCCCATCGGGAAACTGGTAATGCCGAATGTCTGCGGACCGAGGCACAGCAGATTGTTGCCGCTGTAGAAGCCTGCACCCGAACCGGTGAACATTGCCTTCGCCTTGTTCGGGGAACCCGACCCGCTGCTGCCCGAACCTGTCTGCTTTTTGTTGCTTTGCAGCGGCTTCGCTGAAAGAATTGAAGCCGTGTTCTGGTTTGCAGACAGAATCGGATTACTGATGTTTTCATAGATGTAGTTCGCCATCGTACTTTCAGAGGCATTCCTGCCCTGACCTACGGAAGCAGTAACAGTAATCTTCCAGCCCTTCTGACAATAGATCGCACCAGTTTCCTGATCCCAGATGTAGTTATCCGAGATCGGCTCAACAAAAGCGCGAACGCTGGAGCCTTTTGTCAGCGGAATACGTGTATTGTTCATCTGAACATCAACTTCGCCCTCAGCCGTAAGACTCTTAACCCAGTTATAGAAGAACTCGTCGCTGTAAGCGGAATTTGAGATCGCATCCAATACACCCTGCGCCGTATACTGTGCCTGATTCTCATAAAAGGTATAATACGAACGGCGGTTTGCTGATGTCGTTAGAACCAGCGTAGACATCAGGAACACGACCATGACCATCATGACGGACACGACGGTGAACAGGACGGATCCTTCTGCCTTTCCTTTCCTCCTGATTTTTTCCATTAGAAACCACCTTTCTCAACTGCGGATAGCCTTCTTAAAGATTCCTCTAAGAAGGCATATCCATGGCTCAGATTACTGAGCCGCTTCTTCTGCTGCTGCCGGAGCAGTTACGCTCTGCCACTCCTTGCCTTCCCAGATGCTCTCATTGTACTCAGGACCGACTTCCGGTTTTGTCGGCTCCTGCATGTAGAATGTGCGGTAGGAAATGGATGCAACCGTGTAGCCCGGCTTGATATCCTGCGGAATTTCCTCGTCGTCATTGTTCTGCGGCTGCGGAGCTGCTTCTTCCTGCTCAATCGGATTGCCTTCGTCATCAACCTCCGGTTCAGCCGGTGCCTGCTGCTGAGCCGGCTGTCCGCCCTCGAGGTAGTCCTCGTTGAAGTCGCTTTCCTTCAGTGTAATAGACTCGATCATCATGGTGTCATGATTTGCAGTTGCATAGGAGTTGACTGCATCAATCAGAGCCATTGCGTCTTCGCGGTTGATCAGAACATTCAGCTTAGCAGAGCTGGAGCCGACGGTCTGTGCTGCACGTGCATTGAGGACATTCGCATCCTTCATTTTTTCTTCCGCTGCCTTCTGCAGAGAACCGTCCAGATCCGCGTACTCATAGAGCGGATAAGTCACGATGCTCGGGGTGAAGTAGTAGTAATTGAGGGCACTGGTACCCATGTTGGAAACCTCAATGTTTTCCTTCAGCTCCACTTCATCCTGCTGGAACTTCTCGATGTTGATGAACTTATCCTCAATGAACTTTGCAAGTTCAACAGAGGTCATCTCATCGGTGAATTCATCCGCAAGTTTCAGACCCTGCTGATACTTTTCCTGGATGATTTCCTGCTTCTTCGGAATAAGCTTGAACTCATTGAGTTTCTTTGTCCACTCCTGTGCAACATTCTCACGAACAACCTTGTTATCATTGAGCTGTTCCCACTTCGGTTTGATAAATACGAAAATGCCGATTGCGAAAATAACGACAATTGCAACAATCAACAGAACAATTCTGTCGCGATAACTGAATTTCATTTACTCTGCCTCCTTCTCACCGGAAAGCGCTGCGGTATCGATCTTGCCGCCCGCCAGCTTCACATTGAGTTCCATTCTGATCTGCTTCTTCGAAGTCTCAGGATCTTTCGTGATGGTATTGCCGTCATCATCTGTAACCTGCTGAGGCTGACCCTGTTCTTCTTCAGGAATATCCTCTTCGCTGATCGTATAGCCGCTATACGGAACATCCTGAACAATATCCAGTGCGCGGAGTTTTTCAATCATCTTTTCCGGAGATACAGGCATCGGGACATCTTTGTCTCTGTCATAGAGAAGTTCAATCGCAAATGTGCCGTTGGAGTAGTCGCACTTTTCAATGCTGTACATCTTCTTGGCAGCTTCTTCGTCATCGGTCTGCTGTGCTTCCATGACAACGCTTCTGATCGTATCATCAAGCGTCTTGTACTGCTCAGAAAGCGGCTTCGGGATGCTGAGGAACGAGTTGTATGCGTCCTTTACGCCGTCAACATATGTAGTGACAGCAGTCTGGCGTGTTGTCAGCATCGCATTCTGTGCATCCAGATCCTTGGTGAGCTGGCATGTCAGCTTTGCATTGTAGGTGTCAATGTCCTTCTGGACACTTCTGTTCTGAAGTGTCAGGAAGCCCCAAACGCCGAAGCAGATCGCCGCCGAAGCAAGTGCGCAGACGCCGAGCAGAGCAAAATACGAGGAATCCGACTTGATCTTATTGTTGTTGACCGTATCGGTTTCCAGCAGATTGATGCGCTCAGTATCCTTGTTGCGCTTGAACATTGCGCCGATGGCGTTTGCATAGGAGGAGAACTCGAGGTTCTCATAGCCGTGGATCTGCGGCGGAACGTTGATGATGCTGGTGCGGATGCCCATCTTTTCGAGCTCATTGGTGAGTCGGACATATTCATGGGTATCGCCGTAGAAGATGACATTCTCGATCATCTCACTGCCCGGCTTGGACTTCTGGAACTGCAGCATACGGAAGATGTTTTCGTTGACTGCCTCAAAGACGTAGTCTTCGGAATCATCATAGTCTTCTGCGGAAATCGAAGCGAAACGGGAGAACGAGAGCTGTCCCTTTTCATACAGGTTGAGGGAGATAAAGTTGTTGTCGATCTGAACAGCAAGCAGCGGCATCTTGGATTTGACCTTGGTATCTGCAAGCAGAACCTTGGTGATGCAGTTGCAGCCGATCATGACGCTTCTCAGGTTGATCTGCAGCATGTTGAAGACGCGCTTGTAGCAGTCAACGACTTCAAACGGGCAGGCAGTCGCAAGGACCTTGGAAGCACCTTCGGTCTGGTCGGAATCACCGACAACGATGTAGGAGACGGAGTAGGAATCATCAATGCCGAGAGCGGCAGCCATCTCTGCACGAACCATCTTCATGAAATCCTGCTGCTTTTCAGCCTTCTGAATGTGGAGCTCCTTGAAGATTGTCATGTTGGAGGAGATGCTGACGATTGCCTCTTTATCGGGCATTTTGTTGGTGCGGAGCACCTGGTTGATCAGGGTTGCAAGACGCGGGACGTCACGGACGTGACCGTTCACGATAACCTCTTCTTCAAGGTTCAGTGTAGCCGCGGAACTGATACGGATTCGGCCGTTGTTTTCAGTTCCCTTAATGATCCTGATATTGCGGTCAGTAATGTCAAAGGAAAGCATTTGCGAAATCCACCTCTCAATTTATTCTTTGATATGTTCGGATTTGTGCGGCAGCGGCGGCTGCCGCACAAACGATTGCCGTCGGGATTATTGATCGCCCAGGTTGCCGATCGAATCGTACAGTGCCGGGAAGAACGCTGCGCAGACGAGACCGATGACAACGCCGAGGACGATGAGCATGACCGGCTCGAGCAGCGAGCACAGACGCTTAACAGCGGAGTCAGCTTCTTCGTCGTAGTATTCAGCAGTCTTTGCAAGAATGTCATCCAGTGCGCCGGATTCCTCACCGACAAAGATGATCGAGCAGAACATGGAGTCGAAAATGTCGGCTCTCTGGATCGAGGAGCTGAGCGTTTCACCGCTCTTGACCTCGTCGATGATATCGCGGAACTTCAGGGAGATGTAGGAGTTGTTCAGGGTATCCGCGGAACGCTTCAAACATTCGACCATCGGCAGACCCGAAGAATACAGGGACGCCATCGTCTGAGCGAAACGTGCAGTGTAGATCTTGACAACGAGCTTACCGAAGCCCGGTCCTTTAATAATGAAGCGGTCCCATTTCAATCGCACGTTCGGGAGCTTCAGTGCATAGATGATCGAGAAGACCAGTGCAGCCACAAGCAGGATCAGGATCAGCCAGTGGGCGACAAGGAACTTACCGATATTCATCATGACCTTGGAAAGCGTCGGCATCTGGGTCGGATCATCATAGAGGTCCTCGAAGGTCGGCATGATGAAAACGAAGACGCCGATAACAACCGCAACAGTCAGGATTACGAGGATGATCGGGTAAACCATCGCGCTCTTGATTGTGTTCGCGAGCTTGTTCTGGTTTGCGTAGTAGTCACTCAGTCGCTGCATGATGACATCCATCTGACCGGACGACTCACCTGCGCCGACCATTGATGTCATCAGAGTCGGGAAGACGCTGCCGTGTACTTCAAGCGCATCGGAGAAGGATTCACCCTTCTGGACGTTCTCATACACATCACGCCAAACGTTTCGAGCAGCTTCGCTCTCCTGCTCTTTGCAGAGAATGTCAAGTGCCTTGACCAGTGTCAGACCGGAAGTAAGCATTGCCGCCATCTGACGGGTCGCAAAAGCCAGGTCTTTCGTCCTGAACTTTTTGATCGTCTTGGTGTTGGTCTGGCGCTCCTTGTAATCGGTGACATACATTCCCTTTTCTCGGATTTTTGCCAAAAACTCCTGCTCATCCGCTGCCGTCATAACGCCCTTGCGCACGTTACCGACTGCATCCTTTGCAGTATAAGTAAAACTCATTGGCATAAAACCACCTCCTGCAAGCCTGTATTGTGTTTTTGAAGCATTGCGCCGAGCGATGCCGCTCTGCTTCTGCATATCCTTGTGCGCTTCGTCATTCCTTTGCGGGCGGTGCAATCCCCTGCTGTGTACCAGCAGATTCCTGCGAACCGATCTGCAAAAGGGCATAGCAATAGCCGCACATAGATCCATAGGGATATTATACCACAGATGATAGACAATTGCAACTATCTTTCAACCAAAATTTCGGGTTCAAATTTAGTTGTTTCGCCTAATCCTCACGCGGTTCTGCCATAGACTGTTTCAGTATGATCCTGCCGGGGATCACGTAGCGGGCAGGCTGTTTCTGCGGATTCTCAATCCGCTTGAGCAGCAGCGAAACTGCGGCGTGCGCCATCTCTGCAAGATCGACCTCAACGGTTGTAATTGCAGGTACGCACATATCGGAGACTGTGTAGTTATCGTAGCCGGTCACGGAGATATCCTCCGGCACGCGCAGATCGCGCCGCTGGAGTGCGCCGATGACACGGAATGCAGTCTCATCGCAGTTGCAGACGAATGCGGTCGGCATTTCCTCGGGGAAATCAAATTCCGTGAGGCTGTAGCCGTTCGGGAGACGGTCCTCAAGCGTCCACTCCTGACGGTATTCAAGACCGTTTTCCATCAGGCATTTGATATAGCCGAGGAAGCGGTCATGGATGCTGCTTGTAGCAGTCACCGTCCCGATGAAGCCGATCTTCTTATGACCGAGCTGCACGAGCCGGTCCGTCATCAGGTAGCTGTCATAGAAGTTATCCGAAATGACCGCGTCGATCTCGCTGTGTTTGTCATAGAAATCGAGGAACAGCATCGGCAGGTGAAGCGATGCAAGATGTTCCAGATAATCCGTCGCGAGCTGCCCGACGATGATCAGACCGCGCACCTGCCGTTCGGCAGCGATCCGCGGCAGAACGCCTGCGCGCTCATCTGCTTCGGAAATGCTCTCATAGACGGAATAAAGGTTGCAGTGTGTCAGCTCCTTGGAAACGCCTGCCGTCAGGAACCAGTAGAAGGTTCCGCGGACATTGGCGAAGCGCTCGCTCGTCAGGATGCCGATGCTGCCGCCCTGCTGCTGAATCTCCGGCGCAGCCTTGCGTGGTGTCCGCGGTGCAGAGGGCCGGTATCCAAGCTCGGAAGCGCGCTCCTTGATCCGCTTGCGCATATCCTCGCTGACACCGCCGCGGTCGTTCAGTGCGTTGGAAACCGTCACAACGCTGACGCCGAGCTCTTTTGCGATGTCTGACATCCGGATGCCGTTTTTCATAGGAACTCCTCCGTTATCCGCAGCTTCATGTATAGAACCTTATATAAATAGTATACAATGCTTGCGGATACTTTTTATTTATTATAGCACATCTTCGTTAATTTGTAAATAGCAAAGCAAAAAAAACTTTGAGTATAATATTTCAACACTTTACTGTGCAATCGTAACTTTTTTCTCCTAAACGTAATGTAAGATTGCCAAATTATGAAGATATACAAGCCGAAAATTTATGCATTCTATTCTTTTCAACACACCGCACGCATATTTTTTGTGCAGCCTGTTCAAAATCAACATATATAATTTGGTGAACATTCGTATTTGTTCACTCTTGCGATTTCAGTCAAAATGGTGTATGATTATATCAGCCGGACATTGAGATGCGGTCTTTCAAACCGGAGCCCGCACCGGAGCCGGAATACAAATAATGATGAGATAAGGAAAAGAGGAAACACCATGTGCAAGAAACTTACTGCTTTGCTCGCTGCATCGGCATCGCTGCTGATGCTCTGCACCGCCTGCGGCAGTTCCGAAACGGAATCCGCTGCCGAGGTCACCACAACTGCGCCGGTCACAACCGCTGCAACCGAAGAAGCCCCCACCGAGACCGCTGCGCCCGTCGCGGCTGAGGACGTTGAGTTTGAGGAGGCGGTCGAAGCCGGTTCCGGCGACGCGATCCTTGCAATCACCGATGCCCAGTGGTATGTGCAGTACTGGGGCACCAAGGAGCACATCCTGACCTATGATGCAAAGATCGCACACATCGACGGCGACGGCGATTACACGGTCGGCGTCAATGTCGGCACCAAGGGCGCACAGTTCGATATCTCCGGCGATCCGGAGAACGGCTATACCTGCGGCGGCATCGACTTTGCCGCGGTCAAGGTATTTGACGGCACCAAGCTCTACCCGAACATGTGCATCGAGATCAAGGAGATCCGCGTGGACGGCAAGCCTGTCGAGATGACTGCCAAGAACTACACCTCCTCGGATGACGGCACCGAAATGCGTGCGAACATCTATAACCACTTCGTCAGCAGCTTCCCTGAGGATGCGCACACCGCGGACGGCGCGGTCACCGGCGAATTCGGCGAATACTCCTCCATGATCGTCAATCTGGATGATTTCACGAGCTGGACAACCGTTGAGGTGGACTTCACCGTCACCGGCACCGGAAACGGCGCTCCGGCTGAGGGCGGCGACGCTGACGCCGCTGAGACAGAAGCCGCGGCGGAAAGCAGCGCCGAGGAATCCACAGAAGCCGCTGAGGGCTGATCCCCGATATGCAGAAACACCCGTCATGCAGGACATGGCGGGTGCTTTTTTGTTTCACCGCGCCGACGCCCTATATAAATAGTATCGTGCTCAAAGCGGTGTATGCCAGTTGCCGGCAAGATATCTGCGCAGAATGACAATGTCCCGCAGGCTGACTGCCCCGTCCGCGCTGACATCTGCTGCCTCGGTGTCGATGGTTTCGTTCCAGCCGCCTGTCACATAGCGCCGCATCACAACCACATCCTTCAGATCAACGCTGCCGTCACGGTTTGCGTCACCCTTCAGGATGCGCGGCGCGGGCTCGGTGGCGGTAGTTGCGGTTGTAGTCTCCGTGGTTGTGACAGGTACGGTTGTGGTGGTTTCGGTTGTTGTGGTGGTGGTTTCGGTTGTGGTGGTAGTGGTTTCCGTGGTTGTAGTTGTTGTGGTAGTAGTTGTTGTGGTAGTTGATGTAGTTGTAGTGGTTGTAGTTGTGGTTGTAGTTGTTGTAGTAGTAGTTGTTGTTGTGGTGGTTTCCGGCGCGATATTGATTGCACCGTCCTCTGCCGCAAAGCTGACAGCGTGCAGATCGGCATCCATGACCTTGTCCACGCCGAGCTCCAGCGGATAGCTCGATCCGCGCACCGCATCCGCCGGAACCGTAAACTCCAGCGTCAGCAGAATGCCGCTGCGCGTGATATTCTGCGTGCCGATCGTCCCGACGCCGATCATATGCTTTTCCGGATTGTCAAAGACCTTCATCCGGACGCCGCTCGCGATATTTCCCTTTTGATACTGCGGCAGTTCTGCCTCTGCGAGCACCGGCTGCAGCCCCGTCTCCCCGTAGGAGATCGTGAAGCCGGAATTCGCAAAACCGGAATTGTTCCGCAGCAGCACGCTGACATAGACGGTGTCGCCCGGCATTGCGGTCACGCTGCTGAGATAGATGCACGGCTCCTTTTCCTGTGCCGCCTCGGCCTGCCGCACACCGGACATGAAAGAACAGACCGCAGCGAACATACATGCCGCAGCAGCCGCGAAAGAACAAATGCGCTTGTTCCTCATAGATACCCTCCCGACGGCATGCACTATTCAAATCGAATAATATTTTTCAATATACACGCCTTCTTAATGTAATTATACCACAAAAATCACCCGTTGTCAAGCAAAAGATATCCCGTATTGCGAATACAATACGGGATATGCTTTTCGTATGTCTCAGCCCTGATTCTGCTCTGCGACGAGACGGTCTGCGCCGTACATCTTGCGGAGCTTCGGCTTTTCGATTTTGCCCGTGGGATTGCGCGGGACATCTGCAAAGATCAGCTTGCGCGGACGCTTATAGCGCGGCAGTGCCTCGCAGAACTTGTTCATTTCCTCCTCGGTGCAGGTTTCGCCGTCCTTCAGCGAGATGATCGCGGCTGCGATCTCGCCGAGGCGCTTATCCGGCAGACCGATCACGGCAACATCCTTGACCTTGCTGTTGGTGCGGATGAAGTCCTCAATCTGCACCGGATAGAGGTTCTCGCCGCCGGTGATGATGACATCCTTCTTGCGGTCCACAAGGAACACAAAGCCGTCCTCATCCTCCTGTGCCATATCGCCGGTGCGGAGCCAGCCGTCCGGCATGAGCACCTGCTTGGTCGCTTCTTCATCGTGATAATAGCAGGTCATGACGCCCGGACCCTTGACGCAGAGCTCGCCGACCTCGCCGCGCGGGACAATGTCACCGTTCTCGTCAATGATCTTGCTCTCCCAGCCAAATCCTGCCTTGCCGATTGCGCCGACCTTGTGGATATTCTCCACGCCGAGGTGCAGCGCGCCCGGTCCGATGGATTCGCTCAGGCCGTAGTTTGTATCATACTGATGATGCGGGAAGTATTTTTTCCAGCGCGTGATGAGGCTCGGCGGAACCGGCTGCGCACCGATGTGCATCAGCCGCCACTGCGAAAGCTCATAGTCGCTCAGGGAAACCTTGCCGCTCTCGATTGCATCGAGGATATCCTGTGCCCACGGCACCAGCAGCCAGACAATCGTGCACTTCTCCGAGGAGACCGCATCGAGGATCACACTCGGCGAAACGCCGCTCAGCAGAACCGCCTTGCCGCCGACGAGGAAACTGCCGAACCAGTGCATCTTTGCGCCGGTGTGATAGAGCGGCGGGATGCAGAGGAACACATCGTCTTTCGTCTGACCGTGATGCGCCTGCTCAACCTTGCAGGCATGCATCAGGCTCTCGTGATTGTGCAGGATCGCTTTCGGGAAACCGGTTGTGCCGGAGGAGAAATAGATCGCTGCATCGTCCGCATCCGTCAGCAGGATTGCGGGCGTTGTGCTCGGACAGTTCGCCGTCAGCTGATCGTAGCTCTCCGCAAAGCCGGGGCAGCCCTGTCCGACATAGAGCAGCATGCGGTCATTGCCGAGGGTATCCACAACCTCCTCGACTCTGCCGATGAACTCCGGACCGAACACGAGCACGGAGATATCCGCAAGCCCGACACAATATTCAATCTCATCCGCAGCATAGCGGAAATTCAGCGGAACAGCCAGCGCACCGACTTTGAGAATGCCGAAGTAAATCGGCAGCCACTCGATGCAGTTCATCAGCAGGATGCCGACCTTATCGCCCTTTTTGACGCCGCGCGAGATCAGGAAATGCGCAAAACGGTTCGCCTTTTCGTTAAACACCTTCCATGTGATTTCGCGGCGGTAGATATTGGGGCGGCGCGGTTCAATCAGTTCATATTCCTTCCATGTCACTCTGCGCGGCTCAATCACAGAGGGATTCAGCTCAACAAGCGCGACATCGTTGCCATAGAGCGCAGCATTCCGCTCTAGGATTTCAGTAATCGGCATAGCAATTCGTCCTTTCTATTCTGTTTTCGGTCAATTCCGCAGACCGGAATCGCAATACATCCATTTTAGCACAAAAAAGCGTTAAAGTCAAGAGATATTTGCAATCTGCTGCCGAAAATGTGTTTTTTCCCGCCGCTTTCGGATAAAATCCGAAAAATTCTGAATTTTCCTCAAAAAATTCAAAAAAGGTATTCCATTTTTTCTGGTTTTCTGGTATAATAAATGTAATCGTGTCTTTTTGACCGAAGGATTATAATCGTATACAGGAGATGATAGCATGCTGAAGCGTTTGCTTGCTTCCGCAGCGGCTGCGATCCTGACAGCCGCAGTCGTGATCGGACAGATCAAGCCGGTCAAAGCGAGCGCTCTGCTCTTTACGCCGAACGCAACCGTACAGAGTCAGGCCGCAATTCTGATGAATACCGATCTCAATGAGATCATCTATGAGAAAAACGCTGATATGAAGGAAATGCCCGGTTCGCTTGTGCAGATCATGACAGCCGTGATCGTGCTGGAGGAATGCGAGGATATCTCGGGTACCAAAATCGCGGCGAAAGAGGAGATGTATGAAATCTTCGAGCAGGACGAATATCCGGAGGACCTGCGCAAGGCGCAGATCGAAGCCGGCGAATCGCTCACGGTCGAAGATCTGCTCTACGCGATGATGCTGACCTCGTCGGTCGAAGCGGCATATATGCTCTGCGACAAATTCGGCGACGGCAGTCAGGATAAGTTCGCGGAGAAGATGAATGCCAAGGCAGAAGCCCTCGGCATGACCAATACGCGCTTCCTCAACGGCACCGGTCTTTACAGCGCCCGTCAGCTCACCACCGCACGCGACCTGATGACACTGCTCTCCTACGCAATGGCGCAGCCGCGCTTTGAGACGATCGCCTGCGCAAACACCTATACGCCCGCTGTCGCCTCAACCTATGATAAGCGCGATGTGTGGTCATGGCAGCACGCGAACCTGATGGTCGATGAATCCAGCGGCTACTATTTCAACGGTGTCCGCGGCGTCAAGACCGCAAACACACAGGAGGGCGGACGCGGCATCGCCTGCAAGGGCTCCAGAGACGGCAACAACTACCTGCTGATCTGCATGAACTCCCCGATGCAGGATAACGAGGGCAACAACCACTTCTATCACCTCGAGGATGCGCAGAATATTCTCGAATGGGCATTTGAGCACCTGACCTTCAAAGAGATCATGGAGGAGAACACGATGCTCGGCGAGATCACCGTCCGCAATGCCGAGGAGGATGACTTCGTCCTCGTCAAGCCGGTCGAAGGTTTCTCCTGCATCTGGTGTGATACAACTGATATCAAGAGCGTCCAGAAGGTTTACAACTGGCCGATGGAAATCGACGCGCCGGTCGCTGCCGGTCAGAAGATCGGCACCGTGACGCTGAAGCTCTCCGGTGAAACGCTCGCAGATATTGATGTGGTTGCCGCATCGGATGTCAAGCGTTCGTTCTGGAAGTACAATCTCAGCGAGATTCCGGGCTTCTTCAAATCGAAGTATCTGCGGAACACATGGGTGCTCGGCATTGTGCTTTCGGTTCTGTATATCGGCGGATGCATTTTCTTCGCATTCCGGTATCATGAGGAGCGCAAGCAGCGCGCCGCCGCAAGAGCCGGTCACCTCAAGAATCAGTCTCGCTGAACCTCAAAGGTATCGCTTCGCGATGATTTTGAATGGGCTGCGCGCCCAAACTGCGCCAAAGGGACACTGTCCCTTTGGAATCCCATTCTGTATATAATACAGGAAAGTATTTATTGGTTATTGGTTGAAAACTGCCGAATCCTGCACACAATAAATCAAAATGCTCCGAAGCAATCCCTATCAGATGCTTCGGAGCATTTTTTCAGCTTTCTGCTTATTCCGGAAACTGCACATGTCCCTCCTGCACCTCATCGGGCGTGAAAGGAATGTTCTCATCAATGACCACCTGTCCGTAGATATCCGTGATGCGGAAGGTGAACGGTCCCTCGCCAAGCCCCGACTGCGCTTCAAAATAGTTGAAGTTGCGGCGCGGCAGCTCGACAAATTCGCCGTCACTATTCAGATATTCCAGCCGCTCAATCGGGTAGCGGTGATTGCGCACCTGCACCGCGCACCAGAACGCCGTGCTGCCGACCTTGTAGCGGTAATTGAGCGGCGCCTCCGCGGCGGTGTCCAGCGGCACGATCTTCCATGTCACGGGAACGCGCCCCTTTTCCGCCGGTGCGATCAGCGGGAACGCATCCGTATAGAGATCGAGGTCGCCCTTTTTGCCCTCCGGCAGCAGATCGGTCACGAGAACATTGATCGTCCCGAGCTCGCCCGTCACCTCGAGATAGGCACCGGCAAGCTCTGCGCAGTTGTAATCTGGCAGGTTCATTGCGGTGATCCAGTAATCCTTCGAGACCGGATCGAGCATCGCGCAGCCGCCCTCATAGCCGCCGCCGTAAAAGGTTGCTTCGCCGCTGTGGATCGTCCCCTTCGGCTCAAGGATCCAGTCATGTTCCTCGCCCGTCGGGACAATGCGGCGCTTGAGCAGCGTCAGATCGCGCGCATCGACATGGCTGTCATTGTTCAGATCGCCGAGTGTCAGATCGGCTTCGGCGGGCTTTGTCAGCAGCCAGTCCCGCAGCAGCAGGACATCGGCGCGGTCGATGGCACCGTCCGCATTGAGATCGCCCCTGACCGTCTCCGCCGCCGTTCCCATGCCGCATATACATAGCATCACGGCAGCAGCCGCCGCTGCATGCACCTGCATCCGTTTCATTCCCGTTCCACCCTTTCTTTATTTTGCCGCCGCGAGCACCTGCCGCTTCAGCAGCGAAAGATCCGCCGCGTTGACTGTTTTGTCGCCGTTCAGATCGGCAGCGCGCAGTGCTGCAGCCGGCAGATTCTCCGCGGTCAGCAGATATTTGCTCAGCAGAACCGCATCCGCGATGCTGCATTTGCCGTCGCCGTTGAGATCGCCCTGCTTCAGCGCCGCAAACGGATACGCCGGTGAACCGAGCTCACCGAGCTCATCGGTGACCGCAGTGATTCTGCCGGAATTGCTTTTGCCGCCGAATTCATAGCACATTTTGCTCAGCGGGACGCAGCAGGCATAGTCCGCGTTCCGGTAATAGAGGCAGGCTTCATCATAGATCTGATCGGGGCAGTTCGGATCCCAGACCGGAATCCGGCGGTCATAGGTTCTGCCGTCCCACGTCCAGCTGCCGGATTCGATGCCGCAGCCGACCACAACATGACTGTCCGTCGGTGTCGCATACATGATGAGGAACGGCTTACCCTCATTTTCCGCCTGCCAGCCGAGCGCGATCATCTTCTCAAAGTACGAATCCGCAAGATCAGCACCCTGTGCGCGGATTTTCAGCGCCGCATCGGATTCCTGCATGAACTGATAGTAATTGATCACCGACTGCACTGCCTGCTCCGGTTTGATCTCGGAGAGCGAACCCGCACCTGCCTGTATCTGCGCAGGCGCAAGCAGCCCGTATTTTGCGAGCAGAACCGTCAGCGAGAGCCCGTAGCAGGAGCCGTCCCATTTCCGGCTGAGATCAGCTTGACTGCCGAGCTGCTCCGTCAGCAATGCCTTTGCAGCATCCGTCATAGAGAACGAATCCCCGAACACCTCCGCCGTGTTTGCAAATGTCCATGTATCCTTTTTGAGATCAAGCGCGATTTTGCCCTTTTGCGGCGGAATCACCGGCGCATCCAGCACATGCTCCGAAAGCTTCTCTGCCGCCGGATTCTGCGAGTATACGCACTGCAGATCACAGCTCACAACCGCTTTTTCCGCAACGGTTTTGACCGAATCCGGCACAGTCAGCGTCCGCAGACGCGCACACCGCGTAAATGCGCCCGCGACGATCTCTGTCACAGAATCCGGTATCACCGCATGCACATCTCTGCCGGCATAATTGAGCAATTTGCCGTTTGAAAGGATCAGCCAGCCGCCGTTCTGTTCGATCAGTGCATCCAGATACGGTGTACCGGAAAAGGATGTCGATTCCGCTTCGGTCAATGATGCCGGCAGATTCATTTCTGCAATTTTCGTGCTGCTGAACGCATACGCGCCGACCGCTGTCAGGGAATCCGGCAGCACAAGGCGTTCCAGCGCAGATGCCTGAAATGCGCGCGCACCGATTTTTGTCACGCCATCCGGAATTTCAATCGCTTTGAGCTTTGTGTTCTGAAAGGCACCCACCGGAATCTCCGTCAGTCCGGCGGGCAGATTGACTTCTGTCAGCGGCGTGCCCATGAATGCACCGGCGCCGAGCTTCTGCAGATGCTCCGGCAGCCTGACGGACGTCAGTGCGGTGTTCGCAAACGCCATATTCCCGATTGACGTCACCGATTCGGGGATCACAACGGATTCCAGCGGCATATTCAGGAAGGCGGCATCTGCGATCTCCGTTGTTCCCGCCGGAATCTCGACAGAAGTGACACTGCTGCCTTCAAAGGCGCTCGCCCCGATGGTCTCCAGCGATGCGGGCAGTCTGACCGCTTGCAGCGCCGTATTCTGAAAGGCTTTGTCGCCGATCGTTCTGACCGAATCCGGCAGTTCGAGCTTCGTCAGATGCGGTGCAAACACAGCCTGTATCTCCGCTTCGGTCCAGCCGGTCAGGCTGTCCGCATCTTCCAGTATTTCAGGATTGATCCGGAATGCGCACGCGCCGATCTCCTCAACGCCCTCCTGCAGATGCACCTCCCGCAGTCCGGTCATATCTGAAAACGCATTTTTCCGGATGATCCGCAGACTTTCCGGCAGATAGAGCTTTTCGACCGTGCTGTTCATCCGGAACCAGATTTCCTTTTTTTGATCCGTCTTTTTCGCAAAGTATTCGATTCTGCGGAAGGCATCCGCAGCGATCTCCGTCACGCCCTCCGGCACATGTACTTCGCTGTCCCTGCCGTTATAGCTGAGCAGCACGCCGTTTTTGATATCAAACTCAGGGAGTTCCTCCTCAGCCGCCGCAGAAACGGCGTTCTTCGGCAGATATACTGCGTTCTGCAGCACTGCGCCGTTCCACAGCAGCAGCGCTGATATGAGCAGCGCAGAAATCTCTTTTTTCATACTGTCCTCCTGATTCTGCTATACCATTGCACCATCATAATGCTTCATATTTCGGCATTTGTTTCCGGTTTCATTATACCACACCGATGCGGCGCTTTCAATAACAAATTGTAAATTCAGTGCAAGCAAAAATATCAAAAAAACGCAGCAGGACACGTTCTGCATCCTGCTGCGTTTCTGTATCATCAGATGGAATATTCGGGGTTGCGCTCATCAATGATGCGCTTGGATTTGTGCTCGGAACGGGTATCCAGTCCGCCGTCCGGATGCACAACCACGCGCGCCGGCTTGACGCCGATTCTCGCCTTGAGTGCCGCGCTGATCTC
Source organism: uncultured Ruminococcus sp. (assembly GCA_946413695.1). Lineage (GTDB taxonomy): Bacteria > Bacillota > Clostridia > Oscillospirales > Ruminococcaceae > Firm-04. The sequence goes on from CAMKLV010000004.1 coordinate 16,561, forward strand.
CGCTGCAACGGTCTCGTCATCCTTCGGGTTATCCGCGTTCTTTTCGATCTCAACCGCGTATTTGCTGGTGAAATCCTTTTCAAAGATGCGGATCAGATATTCACCGGTGATGCCGCTCTGCTCACGGATAACCGCCTCGATATCGCTCGGGAAGACGTTGACCGCCGAGACGATGAACATATCGTCCTTTCTGCCGAGGATGTGGATTCTGCCGTGGGTTCTGCCGCACTTGCACGGTGTCTGGTCGATTCTGCCGATATCGCCGGTGCGGAAGCGGATGAGCGGTCTTGCGTGCTTGCGCAGCGTGGTGAAGACCAGCTCGCCGGTCGAGCCGGGCGGCAGAATCTCGCCGGTGTGGATGTCAACTGTTTCCACAAGAATGTGGTTCTCTGCGATGTGCAGACCGTCATGATATTCGCACTGTGCCGCGCATGCGCCGAAGATATCGGAGAGGCCGTAGAAGTCAAAGACCTCCGCACCCCAGATATCCTCGATTGCCTTTCTGGTTGCATCAATCGAGCCGCCGAGCTCACCGGCAACGATGATCTTCTTGATGTTGAAATCCTTTTTCGGATCGTAGCCGGATTTCAGCGCCTTTTCGCCGAGCTGCCATGCATAAGAGGGCGAAGTCCAGATGATCGTCGGCTTGTAGGTCTTGAGGATGAACAGCAGGCGTTCGCTCGGGAGCGTGCCGCCCCAGATGCAGAGTGCGCCGAGGTTCTGTGCGCCGATGACATCCGGTCCGCCGACATACAGCGAAAAGTTCAGCGCGTGGACATAGCGGTCATTCGGTCTCATGCCGATCTGCCAGAACCAGCGGCTCTCGGTCTCCTGGAACTCATCGAAATCCTTTTTGGTAAAGGGGCTCATGGTCGGGACACCGGTCGAGCCGGACGAGGTCGAAATAAAGACAACATCCTCCTCCGGAACGGCTGCCAGTTCACCGAGGAACGAGCCGACGCCCTGCGTATCGCGCTGCGTTTTCTTGTTGATGAACGGGAACTTCTGCAGATCGGAAAGCTGCTTGATATCCGAAGGCTTGACGCCTGCTTCATCAAAGGAGCGCTTGTAATACGGCGCGTGGTCATAGGCGAACTGTACGATCTCCTGCAGGTCAGCGAGCTGACGCTTTTCAAGTTCGGGACGCGGCAGCGTTTCAAGCTCCTCGTCCCAGTATTTGCTGTTGATATCTCTGCTCATTGTTTTTATCCTCCTGAGTATTCATATAGGTTTTCTATGCTTTTATTATACACGATTCAGCGCGATTTGTCCAATACCTAGCTTTTATACTGGGTTATAAATCCGGACTATAACCGGTTCATTCGGAAGGAGGAAGGAGAACCCTGTCAAGCTGCTCCTTCCTCCCTGCTCCATCCTCCTTACGGAAGCTGAAAGGTCTTTTCGATGAACTGCCACTTTTTATCGCGCGACTGAATGATCGTTTCAATATCCGCATCGTCCAGATGCTTAAAGCGTCCCTGCTTTTTCAGGTACGCGGCAACGTCGGTAAACTGCTTCTGTCTGCGGTTGAGCGTGTACGCACCGTTTTCATATTCCGCAAGATACCACAAGCCGCAGTCCACAACCTCTTTTGCGATCTCGACGGTTTCATCCGGCGCAATGCCCCAGCCCGTCGGACAGGGCGCGATCACATGGATATACTTTGTGCCTTTGATCTGCGACGCCTTCTCGACCTTGCGGATGAAATCCGGCAGATAGCCGATGCTCGCGGTCGCTGCATAGGGAATATCATGCGCCGCTGCGATCTCAAACATATTCTTTTTCGGGCGGATATTGCCGTGGATATTCGCGCCCGCCGGTGTTGTGGTGGTGCGCGCACCGAACGGCGTCAGTCCGCTTTTCTGGATGCCGGTGTTCATATAGGCTTCGTTGTCATAGCAGATATAGATGATGTTATCGTTGCGGTCGATTGCGCCGGAAAGCGCCTGAATGCCGATATCCGCCGTGCCGCCGTCGCCTGCAAAACCGACTGCGGTGAAATCCTTGTATCCCTTTGCGCGGAGTCCTGCTTCAACACCGGTCAGCATGGATGCCGTGCCGGCAAAGGTCGAGATGATCGAGTTATTCGAGAAGCACAGCTGCGGAAAATTGAATCCCACAGCGGACATACATCCCGCCGGAAGCACCGAGACCGCCTGCGGACCGAGCACCTTGAGCGCTGCACGCACCGCCAGACTGCCGCCGCATCCTGCACATGCCTTGTGACCGTAGAAAAACTCCTCGCGCGAAATCTGCGCTGCCGTCGGGTTAGCCATTTCCGTCACCTCCGATGCCGATGAAATTCACATGCGGCGGATCGCCCTGCAGATCGCGGAAGATCTGTGCGATATCATCTGCGGAGATATTTCTGCCGCCGAGTCCGCCGATATAATTGCTGCCGCGGACAGAAACACCTGCACGCTGCAGCGCCGAATTGACATTTGTAAAGACCGTGCCCTCGCTGCCGAACGAGATATCCTTTTCGAGCACCGCAAACGCCTTTGCATTTCTGAGCGCATCTGCAATCTCGGCATGCGGGAACGGCCGGATATAGCGCAGGCGGACAACACCCGCTTTGATCCCCTCTGCACGCAGACGGTCAGCGGTTTCACGGCAGAGTCCGGCGATGCTGCCCAGCGTCACCAAGATGTAATCCGCATCCTCCGTGCGGTAGCGTTCAACCGGACCGGAATACGCTCTGCCGAAGATCTCAGCAAAATCCGATTCTGCCTCTGCGATGACCTGCTTTGCCGCAAGCATGCCCTCGTGCGCCTTGTATTTGAAAATGTAGTTGGTATCCGGACCGGCAGAAAACGCCATATTCTTCGGGTTTTCAAAGTCGATGCGGTTCTCTGTCTCATAGGGCGGCAGGAACCGGTCTGCCTGCGCCCGCTCCGGAATCTCAACCGTTTCATAGGTGTGTGTCAGGACAAAGCCGTCCAGATTGACCATGACCGGCGTGGAAACGCGGCTGTCCTCCGCGATGCGGTAGCTCATCAGCGCCAGATCAAGCGCCTCCTGCGCATTCTCCGCATAGACCTGAATCCAGCCGCTGTCGAGCTGCGAAAGGCTGTCGCGCTGGTCGCCGTAGATATTCCACGGCAGCGCGGTCGAACGGTCTGCGTTCATCATGACGATCGGGAACCGTCCGCCGGATGCGTAATAAAGACATTCCGCCATATAGAGCAGCCCCTGCGAGGATGTTGCGGTGAATGCCCGCGCACCTGCCGCACTCGCACCGATCGCACAGGAAAGCGCCGAATGCTCCGATTCCACATGGATGAACTCCGCGCCGAGACTTTTGTCCTCGACCATCTCCGAGAGCCGCTCCACAACGATTGTCTGCGGCGTGATCGGATATGCGGAGATCACATCAGGCTTTGCAAGGCGGATGCCCTCTGCAAATGCCTCGTTGCCGGATAAAAACCGTTTGCTCATTTGCGCTCCGCCTCCATTCCGATAGCACCGGTTTTGCATATTTTTGCGCAGATGCCGCAGCCCTTGCAGAAGTCATAATCAAAGACCGCTTTGCCCGCCTGCACGGAGATCACGCCGTCCGGACAGTAGAGATAGCACTGCTCGCAGCCGATACATCGTGCCGGATCAATCACCGGACGGATGCTGCGCCAGCCGCTGTTGACCGAGACCAGATAGCCTGCTTCAAACGCAGTCGCCTCGGGAATATCGGCAAAATCAAACTGTGTTTTTGTTCTGATATGCGGCTTCATTTCTGCACCGCCTTTCCTGCCCGTTCCAGCGCCTCGATGTTGCGCGCATGGAGCTTTTCGGGCATGTATCCGCGGACTGCGCTGACCGCCTGTTCCGCCGTAATCAGACCGGAGCGCGCCGCCGCGATGCCGAGCATCACAGTGTTGACCGTCGGGAGCCGGAGCTCCTTTGCAATCGCAGCGGCATCATAGACCTCAGCGCCCTCGATCTGCGATCTGGAATTGACAAGGATGCTGCCTTCCGGCTTCAGCAGATTCCGAAGCGCCGGCGAATACAGCGTATCATCGAGCACGACAATGAAATCTGCGTGTTCGGTCTGACTGCGGTCAAGCACCGGCTTCGTATCAAGCTTGGTAAACGCCCTGACCGGTGCGCCGCGGCGTTCCGGACCGAATGACGGAAAGCTGAGCGCATACTGCCCGCCGCGGTCGGTGATATATGCCGCGCCGAACAGCTTTGCTGCCGTAAATGCGCCCTGTCCGCCGCGCCCGAGCCACAGGATCTCTTTCATAATCCGTATCTCCTATCAAATTGATATGTGATTATTATACCAGTATCTGCGTGCTTTGTCCAATACATATGAACAATCGTCGGTTATAGATAAAAGCTATTACGGCTGCAGTCCGAGATAGCGCCGCAGCTCCTCAAGATAAATCGCTGCCGTGCGGCTGCGGAGCGTATTTTTCAGCGTGATATAGCCGATCTCCATGACCTCATCCGCATCACCGCAGTCAAACGGGACAGCGGTGTAATCGCTGCCGTTGAGCTCCTCGCAGATGATGCCCGAGCAGAGCGTATAGCCGTTCAAGCCGATCATCAGATTGAGCATGGTCGCGCGGTCATTCGCCTTGATCGTCCGCGGATAATCCGCCGTGCTGAGAATCTCCTCGGCGTAATAGAACGAGCTGTTCGCGCCCTGCTCAAAGGAGAGGCAGGGATAATCCGCGAGATCCGCAAAGGTGATTTTCTTCTGCTTTGCGAGCGGATGCCCCTTCCAGAGGTAGACATACGGCTGGCATTCGGTCAGCGGCGTAAAGACGAGCCCGTTTGTGCTGAGCAGCTTGGTCAGCGCCTTGCGGTTGAAATTGTTGAGATAGATGATGCCGATCTCACTGCGCATGGTTGCCACATCGCTGATGATCTCAGCGGTTTTTGTCTCGCGGATCGCAAATTCATATTCCGCCGTATCAAAACGCTTGACCATCTCCACAAAAGCCTTGACAGCAAAGGAATAATGCTGCGCCGAGACGCCGAACTTCTTTTTCACTTTGCCCTTTGCAGAATATTTCTCCGCCAGAATATCGAACTGCCCGACAACCTGCTGTGCATAGCGCAGGAACTCGGCGCCGTCATTTGTCACGGTGACACCGCGCCCGCTGCGGTTGAAAATCAGGATGCCGGCTTCTTTTTCCAGTTCCTGCACGGATGCCGTCAGTGAGGGCTGCGAGACATAAAGCTGCTCCGCCGCCTTGTTCATCGAGCCGGTTTCCGCGATCATCAGCGCGTATTTCAATTGCTGCAAGGTCATAATCATTCTCCTTAATCGTAAAGTCCCGTACTGAAATAGCGGTCGCCTCTGTCCGGAAAGACCGTGACAATATTGCCGCTTTCGATGCGCTCCGTCAGCTTGAGAACCGCTGCCAGTGCCGCACCGGAGGAAGAACCTGCAAAGATGCCCTCGGTTTTCGCGAGCCGCTTTGCTGCGGTAAATGCTTCTGCATCGTTGATCTTGATGACATCATCGACCAGAGACATATCCATTGTCTCCGCGATGAAATCATTGCCGATGCCTTCGATATTGTAATCGCCGTGCTCCCCGCCGCCCATTGTCGAGCCGACCGGATCGGCGAGAATGCCGCGAATCTGCGGATTCTTCTCCTTCAGATAGCGCAGGATGCCGGTATAAGTGCCGCCGCTGCCTGCGCCTGCAACAACATAGTCGATTCTGCCGTCCAGCGCCTCATAGATTTCTCTGCCGGTGGTCTCATAATGCGCGAGCGGATTGCTCTGGTTTTTGAACTGCTCAAGCGAGACGGCATCGGGAATCTGCGCCTTGATCTGCTCCGCCTTTTCGACTGCGCCGAGCATCCCCTTTTCACGCGGCGTGTTGACAACCTCTGCCCCGAGTGCCCGCAGGAGCGCCTGCTTTTCCGCAGAGAATTTCGTCGGGACAACAAAGATGATGCGGTAGCCGCGGTTCAGCGCTGCAAATGCAATGCCGAGACCGGTGTTTCCGGCGGTCGCTTCCACGATTGTGCCGCCCGGTTTCAGGATGCCGCGCTTCTCTGCATCGTTGAGCATATAGAGCCCCGTGCGGTCCTTGACGCTGCCGGACGGATTCCAGAGCTCCAGCTTTGCAAAGACATTCAGCGCCGGTTTCTTCACAATATTTCCAAGCCGTACAAGCGGCGTATTGCCGATCAGTGCCTGTGCGGATTCATAATAGTTCATGCTGTTTCGCCTCCGTATAAATAGGTACGCTGTTCTGCAGTCAGCGTGTCGATCTCGATGCCCATGCTGCTGAGCTTTCTGCGCGCAACGGCTTCATCGACTTCGCGCGGGACATTGTTGAGCACGCCCGTGATATTCTCACGGTTCCGGATGAGCCACTCTGCGCTGAGCGCCTGAATCGCAAAGCTCATGTCCATAATCTCCGCAGGATGCCCGTCCCCTGCCGCGAGATTGACAAGTCTGCCCTCTGCAATGACATAGATCGTCACGCCGTTCGGCAGCGTATAACCGATGATATTGTTCCTTGCCTCGAACGTTTTGACCGCGAGCTTTCTGAGTCCCGCCATATCGACTTCGACATCGAAATGCCCCGCATTGCAGAGGATCGCGCCCTCGTGCATATTGAGGAAACTGTTTTCGGTAATGACCTGACTGCAGCCCGTCACGGTGACGAAGAAGTCACCGGTCTTTGCGGCGTCTTCCATTTTCATGACGGTAAAGCCGTCCATGACAGCCTCAATCGCCTTGACCGGATCGACCTCAGTGACAATGACCTTTGCGCCGAGTCCCTTTGCGCGCATTGCTGCGCCCTTGCCGCACCAGCCGTATCCTGCGATGACAACGGTCTTGCCCGCAACAATCAGATTCGTTGTGCGGTTGATGCCGTCCCAGACGGACTGCCCCGTGCCGTAGCGGTTGTCGAACAGATGCTTGCAGTCCGCATCGTTGACGAGCATCATCGGGAATTTGAGTTCACCGGCTTTCGCCATCGCTTTCAGCCGCAGGATACCGGTGGTTGTCTCCTCGCAGCCGCCGATCACGTTTTCGAGATACTGCGGATACTCCCTGTGAATCAGCGTGACGAGATCGCCGCCGTCATCAATGATGAAATGCGGCTGCGCTTCAATCACGCGGCGTGTATGTGCTTCGTATTCTTCGGGCGTGACACCGTGCCAAGCAAAGACGTTCAAGCCGCCGTGGACAAGCGCCGCCGCAATATCATCCTGCGTGGACAAGGGATTCGAGCCCGTGATATACATCTCCGCGCCGCCCGCCGCCAGAACGCGGCAGAGATACGCGGTTTTCGCCTCAAGGTGAATCGAGAGCGCAATGCGCTTTCCCGCAAACGGCTTTGTCTTTGCAAAGTCCGCCTCGATACCCCGCAGCAGCGGCATGTTGTTTTTCACCCACTGAATCTTCTGCTCGCCGCTCTCCCAGAGCGACAGATCACGAATCTCATGCATGGCGCACCTCCGCCTGCGCGATTGCCTGCTCCAGATCCGCAAGAATATCCGCGATATTCTCAATGCCGACTGACAGCCGGATCAGACCGTCCGTGATGCCGACCTGCTTGCGGATCTCCGCCGGAATGGATGCGTGCGTCATGGTTGCCGGATGGCAGACGAGCGACTCCACGCCGCCGAGCGACTCCGCGAGCATCACGAGCTCCAGACGCTCGAAGAATACGCGGATATCGTAGTTCTCATGCAGTTCAAAGGAGATCATTACGCCGCCGTTTTTCGCCTGCTTTCTGTTGACCGCATAGCCCTGACTTTCCGGCAGACCGGGATAATACACGCGCTTCACCGCCGGATGCGCCGCAAGGAATGCCGCCGCTTTCTCCGCATTTTCCACATGTCTGTCCATGCGGACGGCAAGCGTCTTGATGCCGCGGATCAGCAGGAACGAATCAAACGGACCGAGCACGCCGCCGGTTGAATTCTGGATGAACGCGAGCCGCTCTGCGAGCTCTGCCGTGCTGACAACCGCAAGTCCCGCAACAACGTCGCTGTGTCCGCCGAGGTATTTCGTCGCGCTGTGCACAACGATATCCGCGCCGAGCGCAAGCGGCTTCTGCAGATAGGGCGTCATGAAGGTGTTATCGACAATGACGAGCAGCCCGTGCTGATGCGCGATCTCCGAGACCGCCGCGATATCCGTGACCGTCATCAGCGGATTCGCGGGACTCTCGATGATCACCGCTTTCGTGTCGGGCGTGATCTGTGTTTCAAACACGCTGAGATCAGCGGTATCCGCAATGGTGTAGGTGATGCCGAAGTGGTTGAACACCTTGTCAAGCACGCGGAATGTGCCGCCGTAGACATTGCTGGAAATCAGCACGCGGTCGCCGCTGTTCAGAAGGCTCAGAACCGCCGTAATCGCCGCCATGCCGGAGCCGAATGCAAAGCCTGCATCGCCGCCCTCGAGCTCGGCGATCAGCTTTTCAAGCGCCTCTCTTGTCGGGTTGCCGGTGCGCGAATACTCATAGCCGCGCATTTTGCCGAGACCGTCCTGCTGATAGGTCGAGGTCTGGTAGATCGGGACATTGACTGCGCCGGTGCGCGGATCATTGGAAATGCCGCCGTGAATCAGTGCGGTCTCGGGATATTGATACTTGCTCATAATCTTACTCCTTATTCAAAGCTGTAGCCTGCGGTATAAACTGCCGAGATCAGGCTGACGTTTTCAAATGCGTGCATGCGGTCGGCTCTGCCGCTGAAATATGCCGCCTGCACCTTTTCCGGTGTCAGGTTTGCGTCGATCTGGAAGCCGAGCGCATAAAGCGCACGCGATACATCGTTATATGCATAGCCGCCGCGCATCTGCTCGCCGAGGGATTCGGTGATCTCCTCGAGCCGCTGCACACGCGCCGGATAATCATGCCCCTGCATCGGGTAATCGAACACGAGCGCGCTCTCCGGTGCGGAAAGCGCCGCGATCTGTTCAAGCGTATGCGCAAACACATCAAGCGTCAGATAATAGGTCACGCCGAGGATGCTGAAAAACGTTTTGCGGTTCGGATCAAAGCCTGCTTCCAGCAGTTTATCCGTCATGCGCTCGCGTTCAAAATCGACCGGCACAAAATGCACATTTTTCGGGATGTTCCATTCGAGCTGCCGGATACGCTCCCGCTTGTAGCGCTGTGTATCGGGGTGGTCGATCTCAAAAATCTCGATATCCGGATTCGGATTCCGAAATGAAAAGGTATCGGAGCCTGCACCGCAGATCACATACTGAATTTTACCGTTCTGATAAGCAAACTGCTCTAAGCGGCTCTCCGTAAAATGGATGCGTGAAAGCGGAATCGGCGCAATGTATTCGCTGATGATCTGCTCGGTATCCTCACGCGAAAAAGGCTTGCCGTCTGCGGTAAACCCGCGGCTGACCATATCGTACATCGCATCGTATTCCTCTTTGCCCATGATGTCGAATGCGAGATCGTCATCAAATATTTTCTCTCTGACGCGGACGGCATGCCATGCTCTTGCAAAGGCGCAGAGCTTTGCCGTCACGCTCTCCTGCTGCTCAACCATAAATCCTCCTGACTGCATAAAAACGGCGCAGAATGCATACCGCACCCCGCGCCGTTCCGGATTTTGCCTGTATCACAAATCGCAGCAGAGGATCAACATCGCTGCGCAGACATTCCGCTTGCAGGTGCCGGTATGGATATGGAATTGTTCATCTGATTCATACAACAGCACATCATCCAAATACGATTCAGCATTTCCGGCACTCCTTTCTCAAATTATTAGTATTCCTATCGGAACTGTATGGATTATAGCACAGATCGCATACAATGTCAATAGGAAAAAACGATAATCGGCAATCTGCACAAAAATATCATTCATATCCGGTTTCGCACCGGACGCAGAAAATCCCCCGAGCAGCCTCAGGGGATCGCAGATCACTTTTTCCAGCGCAGCAGATAGTGCTGCAGCTGATTGAACAGAAATGTCACCGCAATGACAACAATGCCGATAACCAGCAGTCCGGTGATCGTGCGCGTATAGTCACCGAAATCGGAATAGTACTTGACGTAATAGCCCATGCCGTCTCTTGCACCGATCATCTCGGCAGAGGTCAGCAGGATGAACGAGACGCTCAGTCCCTGATTGCAGCCGAGAAAAATCTGCGGCAGCGCGGCGGGCAGAATCACGGAGAACAGCATCTCCGGCTTGCGGACATTGAGCACCTTCGCCGAATCAATGATCCGCTGATCGACATGCATCACGCCGCTCATGGTGCCGGCGAACACCGGCCAGAAGGTCGCGAGAAAAATCACGAACACCGAGACCGAGCGGAAGGTCGGCAGCAGCGCAATGCCGTAGGGAATATAAACAATCGGCGGGATCGAGCTGAAAAACTTGGAAATATAGGTCGCGGCGCCGCCGAGTCTTGCGTTCCAGCCGAGGAACAGCCCGAGCGGAATCGCGACAACTGCCGCAAGCAGAAAGCCCTGCAGCGTAATCCCGAGCGAACTGCGGATATTGATCAGGATCTTTTCGCGATCCTCCGCAAACTGTGTCAGCACCTTGCCCGGTGCCGGAAACAGCACATCATTGAGCACATTGAACTTCGCCGTTGCAAGCGACCAAACCGTCAGCAGGACAAAAATGAATCCCGCGATATCAAGCAGCAGCGCAAGGCTCTCCGCTTTTTTGATCAGAAACGAGCCGATCAGTGCAACTGCCTCAAGCCCGACAGCAAATGCAATCAGTGCGCCGGTGTGGACGTCCTTCGCCGAACGGTCCGGCAGAAGCTGCACGAGCAGCAGTATCAGAAAAAGCAGATGCGTCACGCGCAGAAAGCGCTTCTTCCATGTCATATGATGACCTCCTCGCCGCCGATGCGTTCTCCGACATCATGATAGAGCAGCGAGAGCAGACGGTTGCGGAACTTTCCGTATTCCTCCGTTTTCACGAGTTCATCGCGCTTTCTGGGCCGCGCGAACGGCACCGGAACAATCTCATTGACTGTTCCGGGGTGTGCCGTCAGCACGACGATTTTATCAGAGAGCAGAATCGCCTCGTCGATATCATGCGTCACAAAGACAACGGTCTTGCGTTTGACAGGGCTGTCACCCTCCCAGAGGGAGAGCAGCAGCTCCTGCAGATTCACTCTGTTTTTGGCGTCGATTGCGCTGAACGGTTCATCCATCAGCAGAATCTCCGTATCCATTGCAAGGGCACGGGCAATCGCGGCGCGCTGCTGCATGCCGCCGGAAAGCTGCGAGGGATATTTCTTCCCGAAGCCTTCCAGCCCGACCTTGCCTAAGAATTCATCGGCGATTTTCAGGCGCTCGCGGCGGTTGATATCATGCCGCACCTGCTTCAAACCGAATGCGATATTGCTGCGCGTGGTCATCCACGGGAACAGCGAATAATGCTGGAACACAACGCCGCGTTCCCTGCCGGTGCCGTGCAGCGCATGGCCGTCGATCTCGACACTGCCGTCCGCCGCCTGATAGATACCCTCCAGCACACTGAGCAGCGTGGATTTTCCGCAGCCGCTCGCGCCGATCACGCTGACAAATTCACCCGCGCCGACGCCGAATGATACATCATGCAGCGCGTTGAAGCGTCTGCCCCGCTCCGTATAATCCACGGAGAGGTGTTTGATCTCGATTTTATTCGTAGACATCGAAATGCTCCTGTAAACTCTTGTAGATCGCGCTGTCCGGATTCTCTGCAATCACCGATGCAAGCGCATCCTTGTAGATATCCGTATTGTACAGCGCATCAATATCATAATCCTCGGTATAGCCAAGCTCGACAATCGAATCCTTGAGCGCCTTTGTGCCCTGCTTGTCAGGATCCGGATTGGATGCGCCGTAGCCGCCGTAAACCTCGGTGCGGATATAGTCCTCGTCAATGTCGATATGAGCCTTGACATCCTTGACGGTGCCTTCCTCATTCTCCTGCGAGAACGCATATGCTCGGATCAGCGCACGCTCAAACGCCTGATAGGTGTTCGGATACTGCGAGAGAGCGACGGTCGGTGCAACCTGACGGCAGCACGGCTGATTCTTCAGTGCAGGCTCCTCGGAGCAGCGGTAGACAATCTTGTATCCCGAGCCCTCCGCAAGCGATGCATACGGCGAATAGACCGATGCCGCGTCAATCGTGTTGTTCTGCAGTGCGGTGTAGGCATCCTTCTGGCTGTCGAAGTAGACGATGTTGACCTGATCCTCGCCCTCGCCGATCTCGATGCCTGCGTTTTTCAGCAGAATCTGCAGTTCTGCATCCTGCACGCTGTTCTTGACCGATGCGACGTTTCTGCCCTTGAGAATGCTGATATCCCACGATTCGAGCCCCTCGGTGTATTCCGGCTTGATGACATAGCCGTGACCGTTTGTCATTGCGCCGCCGAAGACAGAGACGTCATGCCCCTGACTCTGGAAGGTCAGCGTCGGGACCGAGCCGATGAATGCGGCATCGAGCTTGCCGGATTCCAGTCCGTTGACGAGCTCGGATGCGCTGGAGAACTGCGTCAGTGTGACGTCCAGTCCCTCATCCTTGAAGTAGCCCTCCTCCGCGGCGACAAATGCCAGCAGATGCGCCGTGGAATTGAGATGACCGAGCTCGAAGGATGTTTTCTCCGGTGCGGCATCCGCGGAGCCTTCCGCTTTGGATGCATCGCCGTCCTTGCAGCAGTCCGGCGTATCGGCGCCCTCGCAGCAATCCGGAACCTCAGAGGATTCCGCTCCGGTTTCTGCAGCGGATGTTTCCTCTGCAACGGCATCCGGCGCCGCGGTCTGTTCGGTATTGAATGCGCCGCAGCCTGTCAGCAGCGAAAGTGCCGCAAAGACAGCAGCCAGTTTGATCTTGTTATTCATATTCTTTCTTCCCTTTCGTTCTTTCAGATGGTTGAATTATAAATCGGATGCAGCTTTGCAACATCGCATTCGCTCTGAAAACGAAAGAGATCTTGAAATCGGTTTCATCGGTATTCACTCCCTGTTTGTTTCTGTCCATATCATACCATACCGATATGAATTTGTCCAATACAGAAAGATGATTGTGTCCGATAGATAAATTTTATAAGCCGGTCGGCAGTGCCGACAGCCGTTATTCTATAGCCACCCAAGCACCATTCTACTTTTCGGCGCGATGGGCTGAACAGATTTCATACTCGGTAAAAGGAGAACCGAATCATAAAAGCGTCTTTGGCGGATATGGGAATGGTTCCTGGACAGCTATAGAAAATGGATGCAGGGAGAGAGCGGATGCGGCCATTTCAGCCGGAAGTCAACCGGCTTGCCGCAGATTCCGCAGACCTTCTGCGTCGCGTAGATTTTCTTCTTGTTCGATTCAAACTGCGCGCGCTGCGGGCCGTTGTGATCCGGGCGCAGGTTCGGTCTGGCTCTTGCTCCGTTCGGCATGGTGTTCTCCTTTCGGGCATGAAAAAGCACCCTTTGCAGAGTGCTTGTGGTTTATTCAGTTCAGATCACAGCATAATGCCGGCGACTTCCGCACGCAGTTCCAGAATGTGCAGGTATTCGCCCATAGTGTGCTGCAGTCGAACTGTGAGATCGTCGTGGTATTCCTGCTTTCTGCGCTCGGCAGCATCCGCGTCCGAGCAGCACGGCGTGCAATACGCAAGCTTTGCAGCCACTTCACGTTTATTGTTCCATGCTTTCAGCTTCTCGTAGCGCTCCTTGGTCTGCGCATACTCAGCTTTCAGCCGTTCTTTCCATTCATCCATGTGATAAACTCCTTTCGTTTTCGGGTATGAGAAAACCGCCTTGATTACTCAGGGCGGTTTCTATGTTATTCAGCATACTTGCCAGCGTCAATATTGGCGGATATTTGTGCGCACTGTTCGAGATAATGTGCGTAGCTCTTTTTTGCCTCTTCCGGCGCATCATCATTTACAACGAACTCGCCACTTTCGTCAAGATGGAACCAGCTCTTCTCTGCCATCCAATCATAATCAAGTTTTCTCATGCTCATACTCCGCACACCTCCTTCAACAATTTGAAGAACTCTGTTGTAAACTCATCAGGGTTTGTGAAATGCTTTCCAAGTACTTCAGGTATAACTTCATGATAATGCGTTGGCATAAAGTGCTTTCCATAGGCTTTCGGATTCTTTTTGACTGAATAGTTGGAAACATTATCCAATAAATAATACAATGTTTGCTCATAACTGTAACTATTCCCAGTTATATTATAGCATGCTTTCTGAGCAATGTCAAGACCGATTTCACCATATTTCTCAGCGATTAAATGTCCAATTTCATGAACACCTATTCCAATTGTTTTTGTTGATGACAGTTTATGGTCTGCACTAAGGCGAACACGAAGGGCGGTGATTGCCATAGACAACAAAAGAATTTTTTCTCTTCCCGTTAATAGGAATCCAATAGAGCTTAATTCATTCAGATTTATGATGCTTATTTATTGAATAACCGGATATTCAACTGAAAAAGCTCAATATGCAGCCTCCCTTCTATTTTCAAAAATGTATTGAAATCGTGATGATAATGTGATACAATATAGGAAAAGAACATGAAAGACAGTCTTGCCAAAGCATACTGAAATCCAAAGGAGGAGTCTCATGAATAAGCGCATTCTTACTGCACTCGCAGCACTCACCATGCTTTGCGGTGCGATAGCCGCCTGTGCACAACCCGCTGCGGCGATTGAAGCTGGACTTATGACCGAATACAACCAACAGCGAGCCATGGAAGCTGCAAATGCCTTTCCAGATCCGGACGCTGCCTACCGTACTGTAACCGAGGGCATTTTTCAGTTCCATGTTTATGAGGATTACGCCGTGCTTTCAAAATGCACCGACCGTGATATCGTCGCTGCTGAAATCCCTGCGGAGGTCAGTGGTGTGCCGGTGCGCGGTGCAGTGGAAACCCCTTTCGGCTTCTGTCGTAATCTCACAAGCATTACTCTGCCAGATTGTTTTGACCATATCTCATGGTATGACCTAATCTGTACAACAAGTGTGCTCCTGAACCAGACATCCTCCGGCAGTGTGAACACCTCGCTCACGCCGTTGACCCCCTTGCCCGGACGCGAAAGCAATAGTGAGCAGCCCGTTCCGTCGGTTACAGAGGTATGCGTCTCTGCGCAAAATCCCTACTATGCCTCATTCGACGGACTCATCTACACGAAGGATATGAAAACGCTGATTGGCTGTCCGCCCGCTTGCGGCATCACGGATCTTTCGATTCCTGCCGAAACGGAATCTATCGGTGATTTTGCCTTTGCTGCGTGTATGACGTTGGAGACTGCGATCATTCCGGAGACCGTGCAGCATGTCCACAATGCTGCATTTGCAGCATGTCCTGTGCTGCGAGAGGTGGAGCTTCCCGAGCAGGTAACTATGGTTGGCGGTGATACTTTCTTCGGTTGCACCGCACTTGAAACAGTACGCTTTCGCGGTACAGTTGATACCATCGGCTATGGTTCCTTCTCCGGTTGCACTGCACTGACCGATTTTGAAATTCCAGAGACAGTGACGGCAATCGGCAGCAGTGCCTTTGAGAACGCTGGGTGCATCGAGAATATCGGCGGCGTGCAGTATGTCGGAAACTGGGTCGTTGGCAGCGATGAGAATGTGCAGACAGCGATTCTTCGCAAGGGCACAGTCGGCATCGCAGAATTGGCATTCTTTGTCCAGAAGAATTTACGCGTACTCGATGTTCCGGAAACAGTGCATCATATCGGCACTCTCTGCGTTGCAGGCATCAGTTCCTGCGCGACATCAGTGCTGCGGCATCGCGGTCATTTTATCGGTGAGCGTACTTTCTCCGCTGCACGCGCGACGAGCGATATTTTCATTTATGATCCAGATTGCGAGATTTTCGACAATGAGAAAACCATTCCCGCTACCTATCGCTTCATTCCGCCGGTCGATGAGTCGGACGAGTTGATTATCGGTGAGCAGAATTATGAGGAAGCAGATCTCGTCATTCATGGTTATGTCGGATCAACAGCTGAAGCATACGCAAAGAAATACGGACGGAAATTTCTTGCGTTGCCTGTTGAGCTGCCTGCCGGTGATGTTAACAGCAACGGAGAGGTCAGGATTGCCGATGCGGTATTATTGCAAAAATGGCTGCTCAGCGAAGGCTCTGCGGACATCCCCAACTGGCAGACTGCGGATCTCAACGGTGATGGCCTACTGAGCGCAGCCGATCTAACTATTCTAAAGCGAAAGCTGCTGAGCGAAGATGTTTGAATAATGTAAGAAATGAATCATGACGACAACATCTCCGGAGATGATGTGATCGCAAAGCCCGATTGATCCTGAAAAAAGATGAACAGCCGCCGGTGCGCAAAAACATCGGCGGCTGCTTCTGTCTGCATATTGACAAACTGACTTTTTCGTGAACTGTTCGGAGTGAAAGGCACTTCAAAATACAGAAATAATCTGCAAAATTCAAGATAATAAAAATACCGTGTCTACGCGATTTTGCGTAAACACGGCATTTCCTCAGCGGGTGGGTAGAGGGATTCGAAAAAAGGCCCATCTACCATTATCATCCTATTTGCGTTGTTTTTGAGCATCCGACATTGCTCCGTGTGCAGTTTCGTGTGCACTGCACATGGAATCAAAACAGGTCAATCCTGATAATCAATGGGATAGAGGGTGAATTACACCCTCAGTATCCCATTGAAATAATCGTCAATTTTCTTATCAACCTGTTTCCGTTCTTCACTGAAAGTATGCTGATAAACATTCTTCAGCGTTGAACTTGTAGACCAACCTCCCCGCTCCATTGCATACTTATCTGGAATATTCAGGAAAAGCATGACTGAAGCATTTAAGTGACGCAGATCATGGAAAGTCATTGTAAAACCGTTTGCTTTTGCAAGCTTTTTCAGATGCTTTCTGATAAACTGGTAATGTACAGGAACAATGTAATCTTCATCACTATTGTGGGGAACACGCTGAATCAGATCGTTCAGATATGCCGGAACTGCGAGCCGCCGAGTAGATTTATAAGTCTTGTTCACATCACGCAGAACATCTTTACCATCAAGATACATTTTACTGCGGCAGATTGTCAGAACCCCATCCTTCAAATCTCTGAACTGTAAACCGCGAACTTCACTGACTCTCAGCGAAAGCCAGATTGCCAGCATACACGGCAATTCAATGTCAGTACCGCGAATCATATTGATGACTTGCTCTACTGTCGGCAGTTCTTTGATTTTCGGTTTCTTCGGCGGTAACGTGACATTCAGTTCCAGACGAACACCATAGAGTTTCAGCGCAGTCACGACCAGATTCATTGCTTCGGAGATTGTCTTCCTGCCTTTGGTTGCTGCATCCTCGTTGATTGCTCGCTGCATTTCAAAGCTGGTCAATTCATGAATGTCAAGATTCATAATGCTTTGCAGCCGATGATCTCGAATTACTTCATAGCCGCGAATGGTGGAAGGTGAAAGAACATTGCGTTTCAGGTCAATATAGCCGGTCAAGGCTGCCGCAATAGTAAACAGATTGCGAACTCTTTCTGCATTCTGTGCATACTCTGCGGCCATTTTCTCAGCTTCCCAGCGTGTCGGTGCAGTTACTGACTTTCTTTTTCGTGTCCCATCTTTGTCAACGATAAAGAATTGGGCTCTCCAGTTTCCGGACGGCAGTTTTTGCGTTGTTGCCATAGTATACTCCTTTCAAACAGGTGTATACCATAACCCTCTATATTTAGTATACACCATATTGTCAGAAAAGTAAAGTCCTTTTTCTTGGAATTCAAAAAAAGAATCTTAAAGAAACAAAAGCACATTTAAGCGTGTAGGCGTGTATTCCGCCTGACTGCGGAACTTGCGGCGTGTAAAACACTGTGTTATCTGCATGTATTACACGTTGTCTTACACGCCGATTATCTTGGATTGAAGCCCTTTACACGCTTACACGACGATACTCGCCCTCACCTTATAACAAGTTTTCACGCCTTTGAATCCGCGAACCCGTTTTCCCTTATCGTTCAGCACATTGAAATCATAACTGATGCCAAACTTCGGTTCATTTGTTTTCAGTATAGATATAAACGAGTCGCGTTTCAGAGCAGTCAGCGCATTGTCCCTGCACCACCACTCATATATAGCATAAAAATCTGAACAGGTCACGCTGTAACTTTCACCATATACTACAGCTCCTTCATCTGCCATAAAATCAAATACATTGCAGTTCTCTGAGACAGCCTCGCGATTGTTTCTGCGCGTGCGTTCGGAGATCGTGAATTGATAGTTGTTTTGCAACAATCTCTGCAAGCCGTCAAACATCCATCGAAAGATTGCGTCTTTCTCTGTCTTTAATTTCTCAGCGAGAAACGGATCATCCCTTCGTCCTTCTGGCTTCGGCCTGGTTGTCAGAATCAATAAACGTCTTGCGAAACCGTCGGACTTATCATAGAGAGCGCGCGGAGAACCGTTGCCGAATGCGATGAACCTTGCGTGCAGTTTCGTCTGAAAACTCTGCTTGCCTTTCGCTTCTACATCGACCGGTATCTCTGCCGTCACCAGCTTCTTGATGTCCGCAGTCGATTTGAGCGCAGACAGCTCCATGTCATCATCCAGACAGAGCAGCTTGTCCACAAGATTGAAAGAAAAGAATCTGTCAGAGCCGACGCGCTGGAACTTCGCTTCGATCATCGCGTCACCAAAGATCTCACGCAGCACACAACCGAGCCTGGACTTACCTTCTCCGCCATTGCCAATCAGGAACAGCATCGTCTGTCCTTTGGTAGACGGAATCAGACAATAGCCGAGATACTCCTGCAAGGTTTGAATATCCTCCGGTTCGAGTAATTCGTTCAGAAATGACAGAAAGCGCTCCGGCCGATGGGGTGAGTCAGGCTCATAGCATACCCGAAGCCGATTGACGCAGAATTGTTTTTCCGCACTCCATGTACCATCCGCTTTGAGCACACCGTTTTGCAAATGGATCTCATCCGGCACGATTGCGAGCGGCTCGCTGAAACAAACCATCTTCATTGTCTCGAACACATCGCGTACCCAATATCAGTATTGCACACCCGCTTTCGGTCGAGCATTACTGACTTTGGTACTCTATTTCATCCTTTGGAGATTCCCAATCCCTTTTTATTTCCGCTATTTCAAAATAACACCGCCTGACTTTTACATCAGGCGGTGTTTTTGGGGAATTAAGAGGTCTTATTGATGTTTCATGATGGATCAGTTTTCGGAAGGATTTCGTCAAAGTCAATCCAGACATCCTCAAATTGTGTTGTCAAATCCGGAAGAGGCTGTGCCTGCGTTTTTCTGCCGAGCAGTTCATCCCATGTTGTGCTCTTGCCGGAAAGTGAATTTTTGACGTAGTACATCAGGATGCTCTGTGCATCATCAACAGACACAATTCCGTCCTCATTGACATCAGCAGCTTTCACCTGCTTTTCTGTCAGACCATTGTCCTTTCCTGCCATGGTCTTTACATAGGCATTCAGGGTGAGCTGCGCATCTTCAACGCTGATTTCTTCGTCCTCGTTGACGTCACCAAGCACATATGTCGGTTCGGTCGGCGTGGTTTCACCGGTTGTTGTTGTTTCGCTTGTCTGCGATTCCGATGTACTTGTCACGGTTTCCGATGTTGTTGTGATGGTTGTTGTGGATTCCGTGGTTGTTTCAGTTGTCGAGTACGCGGTGGTTGTTGTCTTCGATGTCGTGGTCGTGACTTGATCAGTCGTGGTCGCAGCCTTTGTTGTAGTAGTTGCTTCCGTCGTCGAAGTGGTAGTAGTTGTTGTGGTGGTAGTTGTTGTGGTCGTGGCCTTAGCCGTTGTAGTCGTGACCTTGACTGTAGTGGTCGTAGCCTTAGCTGTAGTGGTCGTAGCCTTAGCTGTAGTGGTCGTAGCCTTAGCTGTCGTAGTCGTAGCCTTAGCTGTCGTAGTCGTAGCCTTAGCTGTCGTAGTCGTAGCCTTAGCTGTAGTGGTCGTGACCTTGGCTGTTGTGGTCGTGACCTTAGCCGTTGTAGTCGTAGCCTTAGCTGTCGTAGTCGTAGCCTTAGCTGTCGTAGTTGTAGCCTTAGCTGTAGTGGTCGTGACCTTGGCTGTTGTGGTCGTGACCTTAGCCGTTGTAGTCGTAGCCTTAGCTGTTGTGGTCGTGACCTTAGCCGTTGTAGTCGTGACCTTGGCTGTTGTGGTCGTGACCTTGGCTGTTGTGGTCGTGACCTTGGCTGTTGTAGTCGTGACCTTCGTCGTGGACGTTGTTGTTGTCGTTGCCTTCGTCGTGGACGTAGTTGTTGTTGCCTTCGTCGTGGACGTGGTCGTTGTTGTCGCTTTCGTCGTGGACGTGGTCGTTGTGGTTGCCTTCGTCGTAGACGTGGTTGTCGTCGTCTTTGTCGTGGACGTGGTCGTTGTTGTTGCCTTCGTCGTGGACGTGGTTGTGGTCGTCGCCTTTGTCGTGGATGTGGTCGTTGTTGTTGCCTTCGTCGTTGTAGTCGTTGTCGGCGTTGTGGTGGTCTCCGGTGCCTTGACCGGAATTACGCGCGTTTCAACCTCGCCGCAGACGCTGCAGATACGGACTTCCTCACCTTCTTCGGTTTCGGTTGCTGCCTTGGATACCGTCCATTTGCTCCACTTGTGGCCGAATGCCTTGATCGTCACTTCTTCCTTTGTCAGCAGCTTGGTGCCGTCCTTGTCTGCGCTGCACTGTCCGCAATGTGCGCATACCCAGTGTGCAATGGTGCCGTCCGTTTCGCAGGTTGCAGGCTTTGCAAAGCGCTGTACCCAGTCGTGACCGGTTGCCGGAATCGTCAGATTCGTGCTGAAGATTCGCACCATGCCGTTTTCGTCTGCAAAGCGTTCGCCGCAGGTCTCGCAGGACCAGTATTCGATGACGCCCGCCTTGGAGCAGGTCGCTTCCACGCCCGCATGATGCGTCAGCTTGTGGCCGAGTGCCGGAACGGTCAGGGCTTCGTCCGTGATCGGCTTGGTGCCCTTTGCGTCTGCATAGCGTTCGCCGCAGATTTCGCATTCCCAGTATTCAGCCGTGCCGGGTTCCTCGCAGGTTGCAGCCTTTGCAGCGTGCTTCACGAGCGAATGCTCCTCAGCAGACATCTGGAAGGTTTCCTCGCCGATGTGTCCGCAGTCGCAGGAGAGGTGATAGGTGCAGCCGCTGTCGCAGGTGCCGGATTCGTGTGTCTCTGCCGTTGCCGTCTTGTTCACATCCTTGTGGACAGGCGTGATGCGGATTGCAGATTTTTCTTCCTCATAATCGCAGTCATCATTCTTCTGAATCAGCGCTGCGAGATCGCTTTCTGCAACTGCTTCATACTTTCCATCCAGTCCTGCTGCTTCGATCTTGATGTCATGTACCTTGTCAGAGAAGTTCAGCTTGCCGGCGTCTTTCGACTGAATCAGCGAACCGAGCTGATACTGCTTATCATTGTAGCTTGTCTTGACTTTCGGAATCTTGACAATCGTACCATTCGTGTAAAGCACTTCGCCCTTTTCCGGATAGAATGCGGTATTGTCGCTGTCAAATGTCAGCGTTCCGGTGCCGTTCAGGCAGATATTACCGGTATGACTGTTCAGATCGTACTGTGCGTTGCCCGTCAGCGTCAGGTTGCCGTTTCCGGTGATCGTCAGATCCTTTTCCGCAAAAATCGTAATGGTAAACAGGTCATTCAGGGTATTTGCGATCCGGTTGTCACCGATCAGATTCAGCGTCAGGGCATCCTTGGAGGCAATCGACGCCGTAACCGGAATCGGTGTACCCACGAAATCCTCGGTATATGCATCTGCGCCGAAATCGTTCAGGGTAAAGTTTTTCAGCGTCAGTGTCTTGGTATCGGGATCGTAATGCCAGCCGTCCTGCTCCAAATTGCCGAGGTTTGCGTCTGTCACAAAATCATGTCCGAGCATGACACCGTAATCCTGCTTTGCCGTGCGGAATTTTTTGGTGTAGAGCTTGCCGTCCGCGCCATGCTTGTAATAGAGCGTGTATTCGGTGTCCGGGTTCAGGTCTCTGAGATAATCGCCGACCAGATAATGCGTGCCGTCTGCGGAGATATGGATGCTGCTCATCGTCTTACCGTCCGGCATTCTGATGAACGCATAAGCGGAATTGACGCCTGCATGGATTTCAAAATCATCCGCTGCCAGTGGAATGTGCCGCCGCGCACCTGAATGTTGGCAGTGTGAATCGGCTCCGGCACGATCTCATGGTCTTTTTCGTCATAGACCTTGCTGTCTATGATCGTTCCTTTTTCCAGTGCAGCCTGATTCTGATAGAAGAGCTCCTCCACGCCGTAGTGTTCATCATAGGTGATCGTATTCATCCAGCTTGTGGCACTGTTTTCCTTATAGGATTTGGCTTTATACTCTGCTTCTCCTTTATCGCGGCAGATGTTAAATACATTTGCACCGGCATCCGCTTTGAAATCGCCGTCATAGATATAGACTCTGCCGCCGTCCATTTTTCTGTGGTCCCAGGTCCATGTTGACACGGGATCAACCAGCACTTCCACGACTGCGTTCCGGGTATCCGGTGTGCTGCCGTAGCCGATATATGTACCGCCGTAGGAAGCAAAGGTGCCGGCAGTTCCGACGCGGACAGCCGTTCCCATGATCGTGTCGGAAATCGGCGGATACGACTTCGTGCCGCACATACCAACGATCTGATCCACGAGTGATCTGCGGATGTTCCTTTTTGATCTGTGCCGCCGCCGTCAGCCCGTCAACGCCCTTTTCCATCATCACATCCATGATGATGAGATCCGGGATCTCGCTGTCCTGACACCATTTCAGCGCATCTTTGGCGAACGGCATCGCCGCGATGATCTGAAATTCCTTCGACGGCTTGATGAGCAGCTCCATAAATCCGCGGGAGATCAGCTCATCATCCACAATAATAACCTTATACGGTGCGCTCACATCCGCATCACCTGCCGCAGTTTCATTGCATTCAGCTCCTTTCGGTAATATAGTTACAGATTATAACACTATGTTATGATGTTAACATAATTCATATATAAAATCAACCCCCAACTGGGTGCATTTCAAAAAAACGGCGTCCCGGTGCAAATCCGCATCGGAACGCCGCCCTTTTATTGAATTGGAATGCAAACCGTCAGCACAAACTCCGGTTCGCTCTGAATGGATACAGTTCCGCCTGCCGCCTCTGCGATTTTCCGGAGATACAGCAATCCGCCGGTCTCATTGACAGGCTGCTCCGGTGCCTTGCCGTTATTGCGGAATACCGCCTTGAGCCGGCTGCCGGTCTCCGTGAGCGTGACATACACGCAGTCTCCGCCTGCGTGCCGCACGGTATTGGCAGCACATTGTTCGACCGCCTGCGCAAGAATGTCACGGGCAGATTCCTGCTCCGGCAGCGTTCCTTCGATCTCCACCGTCACACGGATGCGCTGTGCCGTTTTCAGGGCTTTGTCCAGAGCATCAGCTTCCTTTTCCTGATTTTCTGCTTCCCGAAGCAGAAAGAAGTTGTTGTATTCCAGCAGACGGATCAGCTCCGTTTCATCCATGCCGTTCGGATGATCCATATAATACTTGCCGGAAAGCAGAACGCTGCCCATCTGATTATGAACGGCTGTACGTGCCTTGATCACTTCTCTTGCCGAAATCAGACTTTTCTCGTAGGCAGCCACCGCTTTCATATGTAACTGTACATCTTTCAGGTGCTTGTTCCTTGCGGAAAGTTCATCTGTGATATTGCAGACCTCTGTCATTTCCTCTGCAAAGATCTGTGTATACTGCTTCTCCTGCCCGTTCTCCTGTACGTTCATTGTTTTTTTCGTAAACAGCCATGCTCTGCCGTCCTGCATCCGCAGCAGGTAGCCTTGATCCTGCGCTGTTCCCTGTTCCTCAACCTGTTTCCAGAATACAAGCGAATCGAACAAATGCTTATTTGTCAGGCTTTGCGAAAGCTCGTTGATGATGAGATTGGAGAGCATCACCGTCCCCTGTTCATCACTGATACAGACACCGACAGGCAGCCAGTCCAGCGTTTCCTTGACTGCATCCTGCGTCAAATGCGTTTCGGCATATCGGGTATGTTGTCTGATCTGCGAAAGTACCATCAGCGCTTCAAAAATATCCCATGCCGCAAAAATTACCCACGGGAGAGCAAAAATCCGGTCCGGCAGACTGCCCGGCACAAGCTCCTCTCCAGGATCCAGAATTTTATAGGCATTTGCAGCAATCAGCATCAGCCCGACGACAAGAAAGCTGATGATAAAGAACAGAGCTTCAAGAAACAGGCTTTGTTTTTCGTCCCTTTTGTACAGGGAAAGCAGAAGAACCCCAAATTGCACGATTATAAGAATCAGCGCGGATGTATAAATCATCATCCCGGATACAGACGGGAATACTTCAATCATCGGCTTCATTTTGCATCACCGCCGATCTGCACGCGGATCACCGTCTGACCGTCCTCGCAGACACAGGATACAGGCAGCGGCAGCTCCGGAAGCATCAGCGGTGCTTCCGTATCCGCCATGACTGTGAGTTCTTCATCAGTCAGGCGCAGCCACAGTTCTTCTGTTTTTCCGATCAGTACTTCCGCAGCTTCCTCAAAGCACTCATAAACTGCCATAGCATTCCGGCAGGTAAAATCTCTGGAAGCTGTGATGCGTGCCGCGGTATGAATGCCGCAGTAATCCATATAATGGAAGGATTCTTTCAGCGCAGCGGTCAGCTCCACTGCCGTGATTGCGCCCTGATCCGCTTCCAGCATGACGAAATTCGCCTGTCGCTTGACAAATGCCGTCATAAACAGTACCCTTGCCATATCTTGACGGAAAGAAGGCGTGTCCGGCTGAATCGTATCAAGGAGTGCTGCAATGCGCTTCTGTGCGGGATAGATTTCCTGCGCAGCCTTATCATAAAGGCGGCTCCGCTCCTCGATCGCGCCCTTTTCCTGAATCAGCTCCTGCTCGCGGGCAAGCAGCTCATTTTCCATGGAAAGGATATCATTGGCGTCCTCCAGTTCCTCATTCAGTCGATGCTGCGTGCTTTCATCGGAAGCGAAAAAAGCATACCCGGCCTGCAATCCCATTCCGGAAAGCCGTGTGTCCGGCTCAGGATAAATATGACCGCCCACCGCCTGCTGCATCTGTGCCTTGTCTGCCGGAATCGTCACCGCTGTCTGATAGACCGGCACAAACTCTTTATTCGTGATGTTGACCGGCAATTCAAGCTGTGAAAAGAATGCATCATAATTGATATTATGTGGCAGCAGTCTGTTCCGGATACAATATTCCTGCACACCAATCATGCAGAAAATGAGAATCTCTGTCATCTGAAACGGCTCAGGCAGATCAGCAGCAACCATGATTTTATTGATTGAAGTCAGCAGCGGGATCAGCAACAGACACAAAAAAGGGCGAATCGCTTTTTTCCAGTCCTTCATTTTGCGTGAGATGCCGATCAGATGAACGATACTCGCCGCAATCATACTGCCTGCCCAGATATATGCCGCGTAAAACAAAACGCCGTGTGTGTATGTGCCGCTTTTTCCGATAAAAATCTCCGTGTCCGGATTCGGCTTGAAAGCAAGATGATGCAGATCGTTTGTCAGGATGCCGATCACAAGCACAATTCCGAGAATCAGCGGATAGCGTTTGATTCGGCTGTGCTGTTCGGGACGATTTCCGAAATAAAAGCTGCTCATCAGAAAAAGCGTCGGTACAAGAATCACCGGCACATAGTAGAGATACCAGCAATGGCGCTTGATCAGCGGTGACCACTGCACAATGCGGTGACTGAGCGTCCGCACCAGAAGAAAAAACTCCATCAGGATTCCCGATGCGATCATATAGGTTCTAGCCGGAGAAGGCAGCAGTCTTCGCCGGACAGACTGCACAAAGTGCAGAATCAGACCGGAGTAAATCATCAGATCAATGCAGAACAGCCATGTGCTGCTAATATAATTGTCTTGATAGGCTACAACATTATCCATAACATGGAAGATACCGCCGAGAAACAGAAACGCCAGATACAGCAGTGCGCCTTTTGCCTGCCTGTCGATTTTGATGTGCATCCGTTCTGCCTCCTTTCATGCAGATTGTCATCTGCAATGCGTTATTCTTTATAGTATACCATATTCCGCTTTCGATTGCAATAAAAAAACAGAGCAGCGTAAAAATAAAGCGCTGCTCTTTCACTTATGATTCAATTGTTGATCCTGTACTGTTTTTGTCGTAATGCACAAGGTCGAAAAAACTCGTTTTTCATGTGCACATTTGCACACGCGCAGAATGATCCGCAATCAAACCGATCGCTTCAAAAGCATCGAAATTACGCTAGTTTTGCATTGCCTTGAGGGTATGGTATACACATTCCGTGTGCACTGCATTTGATCAGAATACGTGTGCACTTCCGTGTGCAATCGGCTTGAAAACGGCTTCAAAATACGGAAAATCGTTTCCGAATACGGAAAATCCTTTCATTCGGGAACAAAAGAAAATGCCCTAGATGCGAGATTTTCACGCATCTAGGACATTTCACCAAGAGGGTGGGTAGAGGGATTCGAATGCTTACCCATTTCTCTAAAACTAATGTATTTGCGTCGTTTTAGAGAACAATTTTATTTTTGTGTGACATTTTTGTGCCATACTTACTGTTTGATCTTTGGTGTATCCTGCCTAATGCCGGATGACAGCAAGATGTACTAACCGCTCTCCATTTCATCAACAGAAAGAAACACCACCTGACATTCATCGTAATCAGGCGGTGTTTTTTCATGATTCTGTCATGCTGTTCTTCAGAATACTGTCTTATGTCTCATTTTCTGCAGTGTCATCCGTGAAAACCTCTTTCAGCTTCAGCAGAAACGGAAGCGGCTCTGAAGGTTTGTTTTTCCCGAGTAATTCGTCCCATATGACGTTCTGACCGGAAAGCGTATTGCTGACATAATAGAGCAGAATCAGCTGTGCATCCTCAACGGATACGGTATTGTCTCCGTTGATATCCGCAGCTTTGATCTGCCGCTCCGTCAGACCGCTGTCCAGTCCTGCCATGATCTGGACATACGCCAGCAAAGCGAACTGTGCGTCTTCCACGCTGATCGTGTCATCGCCGTTGATATCGCCGGACTGTACTTCCGTTTTTGTCGGCGTGGTAACTGTCGTTGTCGTAGTCACCGGAGTTGTTGCCGTATTTGTCGTTCCTGAGCCGGAGCCTGAAATCACTTCAAACGGAATGTTGTTTTTCTTTGCAAAGGATTCTGCATAGGAGCCGGCAACGCCCTTGATCATCAGCTTTTTACAGCCTGAAAACGCCCAGTCGCTGATGCTTGTCACACTGCCCGGGATCGTGATGCTTGTCAGCTTGGAGCAGTCTTGAAACGCCGCATCACCGATACTTGTCACGCTGTCCGGGATTTGAATGTCTGTCAGAGCGTAACAGCTGTAAAACGCCGATGCGCCGATGCTTGTCACGCTGTTTGGAATCCGGACATCTGTCAGACTGGAACATCTTGAAAACGTAGATGCGTCGATGCACGTTACGCTTTTGGGTATGGTGATGCTTTTCAGCTCCCAACAGGATGCAAACGCACCGCCTTCGATACTGGTAACGCTTTCCGGAATTCTGACGCCTGTCAGCTCTTTACACAAATCAAACGCAAAAGTACCGATGCATTTGATACCGTCCGGAATCGTGACTTCTCCGGAACAGGTCCTTCCGTCAATCAGAATATCATTTATGACAACAAGCGGGTTTTCTTTCTGCTTCGCCTCCAGCCACGGCGTTTCATTGAAGGCATCAGCGGCGAAGCTCGTTACACTTTCGGGTATCTTGATGTCTGTCAGACTGGTGCATTGGTAAAAAGCCTGAAAGCCGATACTGGTCACGCTGCTCGGAATCGTTACGCTTTTCAGACCAAAGCATCGTTCAAACGACATTTTCCCGATACTGGTCACGCCGTCCATAATCACAGCTTTTGAGAAATTCAGCGATGAAAACGTATTGGGCAGATCCTGATCATCCATCGCACCGGTGCCGGAAATGGTCAGCACGCCGTTATTCAGCGTCCATGTGACGTTCTCGCCGCAGCTGCCGCTGTTTGCTGCGCTTGCAGTCAAGGCGGCTGCCGGCATCGTCACTTGTACAGGCTGGATATTCACAAGACTCATTCCCGCAGCCGTCAGCAAAGTAAGTATTTGTTTTAGCTTCATCATCGTAACATCTCCTTTTGAAGTAAAACCCAATGCCAAGATTGCTGCACTCCGCTTGCAAAGGGACTCCAGTCATTTACAAATCACAGAAATACATACAGCAATTAGCATTCAATCTGTTGTGAATTGAATCGGTTGAATTTCTTGAAGTCTGATTTGCATTCTGTCAACAATTTCTGTGTCACCACTCAGATTATCTCTTTCATCCGGCAGAGAATCCGGATCAGGCTTCGTATCTTCAAAAATCTTTTCCATCCAGGAAAAACAGAATTCAAAGAAGATATCTGTTAAGGTGATCGCATTTTGCAGCAAAGGCAATTCAACGCCGTATCCCATGATTTTGATTATCAGTACACCGTTCTCAATTCGGACTGAAAAATCCAGAGGATTGGCGACGGTATGGTATACCCTTTCAACGATCAGTCCGAAACGGTCAACCAAAAATTCTGTTAATACTTCTTCGACATCATGACCAAGTGCTGTATTATCGGACTTTTTTCCCTTCAGCAGATAGTTCAGAACTGGTCCCAATGCGATCATACCGGCATCAATCGTCTCTGAAGCAGTGAAGGTAATGCATTCGGCAGATGCATCAAGAAATTGCTTTATATTCTGCCGAATGACGTTTTCTGCCTGTAATCTTGCAGCATGGGCAGCCTCATAGCCTGCCTGTGTCAATGAGGTACCGCTGACAGCATAAGCCTGCCTGACCGACTGTGTAAATGCTTTCATGCCTGCATTATGGATCATGCTGTTTGCGGCATTGTTCACAAGGTTGTTCAATCTTCCTGCAAACCATTTTCCAATGCGTTCAATCCATGACTTTGATGCATTCACCGCAGCCTCTGACAACGTTTCAAGCTGCTTTTTGAACCAGCTTTTGAAGTATTGGAGACCGAGATCTCCGAATGCTGCAAGCACGGATTTATAAATATCGCCCTTTTCATTTCCGGCGTTTTCAGAATCCGTTACGCCTTTCCCGAAAAAGTAGTGGTTTGCAAATGAGTACATCAGATAGGCTGAAACGATTTGTCCCATTTTTTCGATCTTAATATCACCGCCGGTCAATGCCTCACCCAAGCCTGCCTGAATAGCGCCGACAAGATTCTTGAAAAACTGCAAATCATTATAATTGCCGTCCCATTCAGAACCCGGTCCGATGTACTGACCGATGAACTCGGCAAGCATATTTTTCAGCGGATTGAGGAACGCGGCAGCAGTGCCTCCGTATACAGGAAAATAGTACTTCAGCAGATATTCTATTGCATGATCGCCCGCTTTGACAAGTGCACTTGTAACCACGATGTATCTTGTCATGGTTTCATCAATTTCCTGATATTCCCGGCTCTGCTTCTCATAAAAATGTTTGCCGCTCAGAATAATATAGTTTCGGATGTCCTCGAGCTCTGCCGCGGAGTGATCTTTGGCTTTATGCGCCCGTATCAGCGCACGAATCTGCGGATCTTCACCGATACCGAAAATCTCGACCGCCTTGCGAAGTCTGTCATAGGCTCTCTGCCACTCCGCTGAACTCGGCGGCGCCGGCTGTTCTCCGGTAAAGGCAAGCGGCAGCTCAGCTTTTTCTGAATATCGTTCACCGTCATAAGCGATTTCCATTTTCGCCTGATACGGCTTGCCGATCATAGGTAAGGTATCCTGTGGATAGATATAGATTCCGCTGACATCCATATTTGAAAGCCTGTACCGGAAATTCTCTGTGAAAGTATTTCCGTATGCATGATTATCATCAATATCTCCGAAAGACAATCCGTGATTCTCCTCGATGACAGCTTTGCCGTCATCGCCTGTATAGGCGTAAATCACATAGAAAGATGTCGGCTTGATCTTTGCATAACCCGGGCTTGCGTTTGGGTCTTCGCAGGTATCAATGGTGAGCCTGCCGTCGGTCACCGTTTCGGCAAAGACAGATAAGCCGTCCGGATACAAGATGACAGAGATATAGCTGTCAACAACCATTCCGCTGGGGAATTCCGCGTGGATGGGTATTTTTATTTCCTTGGGGTTTGCAAATATTCCTGCTTCCTTTTCCATGATCTGCGAGAGATTTTCCACAGTTGCACGGTAAGCAAAGGCTGTTTTTTCATCGTGCACATAGGTTACCCGAAATTCGTCCGGGGGGAGAAAATCAATCGTTTTCGGTTCCTCTGATGTCATGATAAACACAAACGGAACCATCACCTGACCGCCGCCTCCTGCTACCATATCAATTTCTGAATAGTCCGAATCTGTATCAAACCGATTTTCCTGTTCCAGCCATCCCCAGAATCTGATCCGCGGATCATTCGCTTTGAAATGAACATGATTCGTAAATGAACCGCCAATGTCCTCGTAGATGAAAGTCACAATCGGTTCCCCGACCGCCCCCGACAGCTTCACGGTTGCGCTGTTCCATGATTCATCAGACATGCCTGTCTGAACAACAGTGACGGCATCGCTTCCTTCCACAATCCGGATATTCTGTGCAAGCTGTCCGCTGTATTCTGAACCGTTTTCATCCTCAACCAGAATCGTTGCAAAAACCTGTTCTTCCTTATCCGGATAAAGCGTGTCACCGAAATTCTTATATATTGCCATTTCGTATTTGCGGCGCTTTTTTTCTTCTTCGCCGTTCTGCATTGCCGATGCCGCAGCGCCGGCAGCAACTGCTACAGCGACTGCGGCTGCCGCAGTTTTGGTGCCTTCTACAATATCCGCGGAAAAACTGGAATAAGAGACTGTCTCCGGCATTTCTTCTGCATTGGTATCCACTTCCTGATGAATCAGCTTACCCGGATGAAAAAACGCCCCCAAACCAAGTGTGCTGTCTTCTATATCCTGAACATTATAGCACATATGGATGACCATGGATTTGCCGACCAGATTCGGATAGCGTTTCGTATCCGTTGAGTTGGCTCGGGTATATTTGCCATGGAAAACTACATACAAATATCCGGTTTTCATTTCCCAGCGAAACATCTCAAACGGATTCTTGATGTCAAATCCAAAATCAGATACTTCTCTTGCCCAATAGACATTGGCAGATGTGATTTCATAAGAATGATTGTAGGTGACCTTGTTTTCGCCGCTTCCTTCTGTAAAACGGCCGAATTCCAGTATCTTCGGTGAATAGCTTTCATTGTAGTACATCAGCGAATTCTCATATGCGCGGTTGCCCTCGGCATTATAAAAATTCCCGCTGATCGTAAATTCAGGAAAAGCGACCTCATTCCCTTCCCGATGTGAAAGCGGCTGGGAAAAATAGAATTTTCCTTTGCCGTAGAATTTAATCTCGGCGGGAGCAAGCTCGTTTCCGCTGATGATTGCATTGTCGTCAAGATTCGTCAGATCATGCGTGATCCCAATCCATCCGTCCATTTTTGCATCGAGCAAACAGGTATAGGCACCCGTTTCTTTGTCTGCATATACCGTCAGGAAAGGATCTCCGAGAAAAAAGAAGCTTGCGAATACGATACAAAACGAAAGGAAACAATACAGAAAACGTTTACAGGTCTTCATTTTTCTCACTCCTTTGCAAGCTTTGTATCTCTTGTTTTGGTAATCAGCCGCAGGAACCAGCCGACTGCCATGACAATCAGCGGCAGAATATATGAATACTCAAATTTTCCGCCCAGTACAGCGGGAACTGCAATTCCTGCAATCGCACCGAGAATCGTACTTTTATAACGCTTCGCGGATACAAGTGTATTGCTGTCCGTTTTCAATCTTGAAAATGCAGCACAAACTGTATTGATGTATCCCTTGTTCAGTGTCACTGCCTGAAGGAGCAAGAGAATTCCGCTGACAGCCACCGGCAGACCTTCCGGCGAAAGCCCGGTCAGAAGCTTATACCAGATTGCCGAAATCCCCATTCCTGTCAGAATGCTGCCGAATGAGACGCCGTTTTTCAGGAGTGCGCCTGCGCCCTTAACGGTTCTGCCGATGCCTCCGAGAAATAAGGATGAGAATGCAGATGCTACAGTACCGATTCCGATGATTCCGGAAAGCATACCCGGAAAGGCTCGTTCCATGCCGGCGGAGTATGTCAGCATGGAAAGGAGACTGCCAATCTGGTCATCATCTCCGAGTTTTCGCGCTAAAAATAGCATAACACCAAACAGAATCGCAGGAATGATCGCAACGGGATGTTTGAAAAAGGAACCCAGCCACGAAAAAACTTTGATGAATCCGGATAATACAGAAATAACCGGTCCGGCTACAAGCTCTGCACCTACAGTACCGGATACTTTTCTGATACCCGCTGAGATTCCATTCTGCATCACCATCTGTCCGGAACCGGAATATGCAATGATGTTGTTCTGGATGGATTTGGCCGATTGCGATTGCGGCTGCATTGCCGGAAAATTTCTGAAAACAGCAGTCTGTTCCGGAACAACAGCAGATTTGAGATTCTGTTTTTGAACAGAAGGCTTTTCGGCAGGCTGATTCTCGACAGGCTGTCTTTTCCCGCATTGCATACAAAAACGATCATTCTCGTCCACTTGAGAGCCGCAGTGTATACAGTATTTCATAATTGCACCGCCTTTCTGACAGGCATTTAACAAATCGAACTGATTCGGTTGCAGGATAAAATGGTAATGTGTATATTATTTTTATTATAGCAGATGGAATTGCTATTGTCAATAAAATTTCTATGAATTCTCGTGACAAACTATTCAACCTGAACCACTTTTCCATCTTAGCAGATGCATGAGAAGATGCTGCACTGCAAAAAAGGCCGGCATCTGACTGCCGGCCTCATTTTCATGGCCTTTTTGTGTTAATAATCTTGCACGATGTCAAGCGAAATGCCCGGTGCTGCCGGGCATTTCCGTTTGTTCATTTGCTCTCACTGCTTCCTTACGCACGAACTGTTTTCATGCCATGTTGAAATAAGCCGCAATATATTAAGTCACTTTCTGACTGCATCAGCCAGAATTCTTGCGCTGATATACTCCAGTACGAAATCAAAATCCGCAGAATCTGCATACACCTGATTCTTTTCGAGCAGCTCATTGACATAGATCGTGTGCTGTCTGCGGCGCGCCTTGACATTCCGAACTTTTGCAAAATCAGAATGCAGACTGTTATGGATCGCGGTGTTGATGCCGATTCCTGTTGTTGTGAGATTGCCGGTCATTGCGCCTGCCATTGCTGTCAGCCAGCCGATGGCCTGTGCCTTTTCAAACTGCTTCTGCATCTGGGTATGTGTTACGCCTTCATCGTTCATCTCAAATAGCACGATATATTTCCAGCCGTTCATAGCTGCAACGATCACATACGAAAGAAGACCAATCACCAGCATCACAAGTGTTATGATCCCCAAAGCAAAGGTGTTGTTCAGAAAGACCACCGCGTCAAAACCGCCGTCGAACAGCATCAGGATCGTTTCAAACAGCCAGATGCCGCCGAATATCCCGCCAAATATCTTAAAAAGCGTAAACAGGATTGCAGGGTTCTTCATCATTCTGAATTCGTATATCCAGCGATACATACCATCCGGACACAGATAAATATTCTCTGTGACCTTCTCTCCCTGAAATACGTTGTCCTGAACGAGAGAAACTTGGACCTGTATGTCTGTTTCCGCTTCAGTGCGCATTTCACCGCTGTCCAGAGCAGCGCCGCATTGCTCGCAGAAGTGCATGTTATCGTCTGTTTGGAAACCGCAGTTCGGACAGAACATATCCTTCCCCCCTCATTCAGATTATTCCGGCATACCGGACAGCAGGATCTCTATTTCAGCAAAGGTACGCCGCATTTTTGACAGCGATCCGCCTCCACAGGATTTTCCCTTTCGCAAACGACACAATACAGGCAGCGGGCTGTCGATTTCTCATACCGTTCATACGGGAATGCGAACTTCGGATGAAACCGGAACCGATCCCCTATGTTAAGATAATTCCATGCAAAGGCCCTGCTTCGGTCTGTTTCAACGATTTTCTTTCGTTTGCCGTCATCCGTCTGCACTGTGATCGTATATTCGGTATAACTGTCGTTCCCGTTGTGTGTCCGTATGCGGCTCTTCTTATCGATCACGACTGCATCATACGGTTTTTGTCGTGCTGAAGAGAATTTGCTGATCAGTGTGCAAATGAGGAAAACGGAAGATATGAAGAGACCGGCCTTGAGCGCCTGTTCCATCGGCATCTTGTCGGTGACAATACTATATATGACACATCCGATCAGCGGAAGCGGAATCAGAAAAACGGCAAAGATGTTCCCTGCTTTTTTGTTTTTCCGAAGCGCCTGCAAAATCTCCGGATCGTTGCAGCGATCCGAATATCCCGGTGCGGGAATACCGTTTCGCACAGCTCCGTTTCCTGCATAAAAGCGAGAAAGATCCAACTCCGGAGCCTGCTGCTGTCCGACCGCCTGAGCGGGGACAGGATCTGCGGTCTGCGCTGTCAGCGGCGCACCGCAGTATTCGCAAAATCTCATCTGTCCCTGTATCTGTGAACCGCAATTCTGGCAAAAGCTCATTTCCTGCACCTTCTTTCTGTAAAAATCAATCTGTCAAACGTATCACCTTCATTCCGGATGTTACGGTCTGACTAGAGCGAGGAATGCATTCGTACCGTCCTGTGTTGTCAGGAAGCCGGTTGCATATTGTTTTCCGTTGTTATTCCAGAAATTATCAATATTGATCAGCGCAGGACCGTTTGCAGAAATACCGGTATTGGTAACGGAACCATTGAAAACACTGTCCTCCATATCATCAAGGTATGATATTTCAGAATAATCCGGAGCCAGGAGATACCAGTCTATGACGACCTGCACAAGATTATTGTCATCCACTGTGATGATGACATTATCGAGTTCGCGTGTGAAGATACCGTTGGGATCATCCGGATTGTAAATGATCATGGCTTTCCAGCCGCCGTTGTAATCCTTCACACTTGCGATGTAATTTGCTCCTTCCGGCGCTTCTCTGATAAAGCCGAACTGCCCGTAACACCATTCAAACTCATTAAAGGAGGGACGCTGACTGGTGGAGTATAACCGTGATGCATCCTCCGACGGATCATAGCCGCCGATCAGATCCTGCGGGTAATCTGTGATGACGACTGCACCATCCGGTTCTGTCTGTGCTGCTGCGGCTGTTTCAGATACAATTTGTGCTGTTGTGACTGTTTCAGATGCAGTCAGCGTGCTGCCGCTTTCACTCTGCACTGAAATCTGCGTTTCGCTCATTGTCTGGATACCGCTGCTGCCGTTATCCCGATGCAGCAGATAGCCGGGCTTGATAAAAAGCAGGATACCGGCCGCCACCACAAGGAAGAACAATATCACGATCACTATAATCAGCAAAACTGAATTCGACTGTGACTGAGGCGGCTGCGGCGGAGCAGCATAGACCGGCGCAGCATTCTGCCGGAACTGCTGATTCTGATACGGCTGCTGCGGATATCTCGGCTGCGGTGTCGGCGGTGCCTGATACGGCTGCTGATTTTGCCGCGGCGGTGTCTGCGGATTCTGAGCCGGCGGCGTTATCGGCGTCTGTGAAGCAGGCGTGACAGGCTGTTTTGACTGACCGGCATTTGCTTCCGGTGTTTTGGAAACAGGTTCTCCGCATGAACCGCAGAATGATGCACCTGAGTTAATTTGTTGACCGCAATTTCTACAGAACATAGCAACACCTCCGAATCATAATAATTTATGCTGTTTCCCTAAAAATAGCCAACCAAAACATTGTTTTTTATATTATAGCACATCCATACAGAAAAGTCAATAAAAATAATCAAGCCTGTATTCAATTTCACGCCCGAATTTCATGTAAAGATCATCAAAATATGTTGATATAATAAATGATATCTGGTAAAACAGGACTATAAACTATGCTAACGAATCCGGAATATATACTGCATCAAGCCAATAAGCCTTTCATGCTATTGTTTTCTCAAAAAATCTCTCACCCGCATTTTCACCTTGAACAGAAGGCAGATACAGTGAAACCGCCTGTATCCACACATTGCATGCCGGTATTCAACCGGAGAAGGAGCTTCCTGTAGAAGATAAAAAACGCGGGTTGCAAAAAGGAACACCTCGTAGTAGAATGTAAATACTGACGATGCGAAAGTTAGTACTACAAACTACAGGAAGGTGTTCTAATATGAATTATACACAAAATGAGAAGCTTTTGCAAGTAGGAGAGAAAAATTGAATAATCGGCATAGACATAGGTAGCCAAAAGCACTATGCGAGAGCGTTTGACTGGAGAGGAATCGAGTGCTCGAAGAAAGCGTATGCATTTTCAAATGACGTTGAGGGATTTGCAGGCTTTCTGGAATGGGTGTCAGATATTCAGGAGAAGACCGGGAATTCCCGCCGTCGTCAAAACAGACCTGTGCTGTTTTTTCGCCTGATACCGTTGATTCCGTGCCCTGTAAGCTCAGAAAATTTCGTGTGATTTTGAGCGGAAACCACTTCAAAATACGGAAATTTCTTTCCAAATACGGAAAATGTCTGCAAAATCGGGGTAACAAAAATGTCGCATCCACGCGATTTCCACGTAAATACGACATTTTCTCAGCGGGTGGGTAGAGGGATTCGAACCCTCGGTCTTCGGGACCACAATCCGACGCTTTAACCAACTAAGCTATACCCACCATATTCAATTTATAGAACGGAGCGATGCTCCGGTTGCAAGCAGACGCGCCTTAAAGGATTCGAACCTTTGACTTACTGCTTAGAAGGCAGTTACTCTATCCAGCTGAGTTAAAGGCGCATTTGTCATCCCGAAGATGACGAAGCGAGTGATGGGAATCGAACCCACGTAACCAGCTTGGAAGGCTGGAATTCTACCATTGAACTACACTCGCACATCTGAACCAGTGCGGTCAGTTCGGTATCTTTCCGGCACTGCAAGGGTTATTATATCATATTCCGGCGGATTTGTCAAGGGGTTATCGAAAAAAATTCCGGTTCCGTCAAAGTTGACAGCAAATGTGATTTTTGTTATAATAAAATGGAAAGGCAGGTGCATGGCGATGAACGGTGCCAAACCGATGAACGGCTGTGTCACAACGGACGCGCATTTCCACATGGTCTATGCGGATGCGGCATTTTTCCACTACTTCGGGGACGATGTCATCTATTCGATTCTGCGAACTGTCCACGATGCAGATACCGAGCGTCTGCTCGGGCTCGCACACGGTCTGCGGGACGGGCAGACCGAACAGATTGCGCTGCGCATGCGCGGCATTGCGGAGGATTACCGCTGGATGCTCGTCAGCATGACGGCGCACGGCGAGGGCGAGGAGCGGCAGTATCAGCTCCGCATTACCGATGCATACCGGATGCAGCGGGAGCTTCTGCAGTCGATGTCCGAGAACAGCGATTACCGCTTCTATCTCAATCTGATGCGCGATCTCGCGTTCCGGTATTCGTTCCGGACAAAGCGCATCCGGCTGATGAGCTTTGACTGCTGCCGCGAGAATATCCTGACCGATATGCGCCTTGCGGACTGGAAAGCGCAGGCAATCGAAAAGGGCATGATCGAGGAGCGTGACATTCCGAAATTTGAAAAGCTCTGCGCCGAGATCGAATCCGGCGCGAACCGTTTTCAGTGTGAGCTGGAGACAAGCGTCTGCTCAAACGGACAGCGCATGGAGTATTGCGCATTCCGCGGCGTCACGCGCTCCGATGCACCGGGCAGCCGCGAGGTACTCGGCACAATCGGATTCCTGCACGCAAAATACAAGAGCAAAGAGCCAGGCTGGCTGATTGAGGCGACCCGCGATTCCGCGACCGATCTGCTCAATAAAAATGCGATTACGGCGCATGCAAAGGCAGTCCTTGCCGCACAGCCTGCGGAGACCGTTGCGCTGGTGCTGCTGACCATCGACGATTTCAAGGGCATCAATGACCGATACGGTCACATGTACGGCGACGAGGTGCTGTTCACGCTCTCGCATATTCTCAAGACGGAAATCGGCACACGCGGCGCTGCCGGAAGAATCGGCGGCGGCATGTTCCTGCTCGTATTGGAAGGCATCGCGGATGAGACCGATCTGCGCGGCATTCTGCGTGCGATCCGGACAAAATTCGAGTGGGCATGGGAATCCGGCGGCGAGCAGAAGCCGCTCGCACATGTCACCTGCTCGATGGGCGCGGCGTGCTATCCGATCAACGCCAAGGACTACGAGGAGCTGTTCATGCAGGCGGATAAGGCGCTCTACATCGCACACGAAAAGGGACACAACCGCTATGTCATCTATGATGTGGAAAAGCACGGCGCCGTGCAGCCGAACCGCGCGCGCGATTATTCCGATCTCTATGCCGCGCCGCCTGTCCAGAGCAATGTGGGCTTCACGGCAGACCTCGTGCAGGAATATCTGCACGGCAAGCCGGAGATGCAGGGCGTTTTGCAGCGCATCGGGGCGCAGTTCGGGCTTGACGGCATCCAGATTTTCACCGCGCCGGATTGGCAGCCCGCATTCAGCTGGGGGCACCCCTTTGCAGGGGATGCATCGCTGCTGACCGCGGAGCCGTTCGCGCAGCATTACACCGCCGACCGCGTCTGCGTGATTGACAACATCAACGCGCTCGAGGGCATTGACGATGCGGTTTATGCGCGGCTTGCAAATGAGAATCTGCTCGGTGCCGTGCTGTATCTCGCGGAGCAGGACGGCAAGCCCGCGGCACTCACGGCATTCGGGCTCTACGGCAGATTCCGCAAGTGGAGCAATCTCGATATCAGCCACTTGACGATTCTCGGGAGTATGCTGACCGCAGAGCTTTGAATCCGAAGATTTCCATATCACTGCACGAACGGGGGCAAATCATGTTGTACAAAGCATTCAGTGACCGACTGTTTTCCTATCTTGCGCTTTATGAAAAGGGGCTGAAAAAGCAGGCAAATGCGGATATACAGGCAACCGCCGCATGGCTGCGCAGTCTGCCCGCCGCGGAGCAGGACAGCATTCTGCATCAGTTTCTGACAGCCTATTGCGACGAAGCCGCATGGGAGCCGCTGCATCGGCGCGGAAACGGCAATATGCCCCACGCGCTCAGCGAATCTGTCCGTGAATGGCTGACGCCGCGGTGTGAAGCGGGAAATATGCCGGAGCTGCGCTGGTATTATGAACTGTTCCGGAATCATCCCGCAGGCGCGGAACCGGCTGTGCGGTATCTCGAAGCCGCTTACGAAAGCATTGCCTGCGATCAGAAAACAGTCGATCTGCTGTTTGCATCTTTTGTGGATGAACTCGGCTGAGGCGCGCATCATTTTCCGGAAGGATGTATTCTCGAACAGGCGGTCATAGATCAGTGCATGCAGCAGTGTGAAGCGATTCTGGCAGTGCATGAAGTCAGCGAATATCTTGCATGCAGATTTGAATATTATAAACGACTGTATGCCTGCTATGAACAGTATAAAGCCGACGGCAGAACCAGAGACTATGCCGGATACCTGAAAGCTGCGGAAATAGATGCTTACTACGCGAAAGCGTTTCCGCCCGCAGAGAAACAGCTCAACTGAATATCACCGCTTCCAGATCATCCCGCAGCCGCCGGATGATCTTTTTTTCCAGCCGTGAGATATAGGACTGCGAAATCCCGATCAGATCAGCGACCTCCTTCTGCGTTTTCTCCTCCTCGCCGTTGAGCCCGAAGCGCATCTCCATGATCTGCCGTTCACGCGGATTCAGCCGCATCACCGCCTCACGGAGCAGTTTCCGCTCGGATTCGTTCTCGATATCGCGGCAGACGGCGTCCTCATCCGTTCCGAGCAGATCGGAGAGCAGCAGCTCATTGCCGTCCCAATCGACATTGAGCGGCTCGTCGATCGAGATTTCGGCGCGGTACTGCGCAACCTTCCGCAGATGCATCAGGATTTCATTCTCGATGCAGCGCGAGGCATAGGTTGCGAGCTTGATATTCTTCTCCGGCGAAAAGGTCGCAACGGCTTTCATCAGCCCGATCGAGCCGATTGAGATGAGATCATCGAGCGAGGCGGCAGGCGTCTCGAATTTCTTTGCGATATACACCACCAGCCGCAGATTGTGAACGATCAGCGTTTCGCGCGCGGCGGGATCACCGGCGGCGAGCGCGGCAAAGGCTTCTGCCTCCTCTGCGCGGGAGAGCGGCGGCGGCAGCTGATCGGCACCGCTGATAAAATGTACCTCCTGCTCCTCAGGACGGCAGAATCTGCGGCGGAGCAGGTTCATCCAGAACACAAATAATTGCATAATATACACCTCATTTTCGTTTGATGCGGGGGCTTTCCGGCACGCAGCATGCAGGGATGACAGCAGGCATCTCCGGCTGACCGCTCAGCGCAAGCAGGATATCAAGCGGCTGCTCTCCCCTGCCCTGCGGCATCTCCAGCGCGGCGTGATCCGGCAGGAATGCAGGCAGCAGGCGCGTTCCGGTCACGGTTCTGACAGGCAGCATCCGGAAGCCCTTTGCATCCGCGGCAGCAGATTCCGCATCGGGATACTGCGCGAGCCACTGCCGGAGCGCATCCGTGCCGCAGACGATCACCGGCTTGCCGGAAAACACATCGCGCAGGGTGTTGCCGCTGTCCGCGAGCGCAGGCAGACTGAAATCCATGCCGTCAATCCGCAGATGCAGCCGGTATGTACGGTGCCGGTTTGCCGCAGCGCGGCGCTCCCAGAGTGCAGCGATTGCGGCGGCGGCGGTTGTCCCGAGCAGCAGTGTCAGCAGCGAGATATCCGCGTAGATCACGGTATTTTGCAGATACCACCCCGCCGGTGTCCGCCGCGATGCCAGCAGCCAGACCGTTCCGCAAAAGAGCAGACTGCATCCGAAAAATACAGCGGTCTGCCGGAGCAATAAGCGCCTGTTTCCGAAGCCGAATGCAATGCCGCAGAGCAGCACCGCAAGCAGAATCCGCAGCAGCAGCAATCCCGGCACCGGCAGCGGCGGCAGAAAAATACTCAGCGCAGAGACCGCCCCGACCGCCGCCGCGAGCAGACAGCGCAAAGGTTTCAGCGGCGCATGCGTCAGGGCGGCTGTTGTGCGGAGCAGCGCATAATCCGCCCAGAGATTCGAGAGCAGCAGCACATCCAGATAGATCGTCATTGCATTCACCGGATTCAGTATAGCATATCCGCGGCGTGAAACTTGTCAGTTTAAGGTGTCTCCGACGGATCAAAAATGGGGCTTACAGTGTTGCTGCGCAAACTGTGCCCCATACCCCGCCAAAGGGATTGAATCCCTTTGGAATCCCCGTGTTTATATGTGATTAGAATAAAATCGCTCCTGTTAGCTGGCAGGGCATAAAAAAAGCACCCGCCGGAGCAGGTGCTTTCAGACAGCTTATTATTATTCGTGCAGCTTTGCTTGTGTCAAAGGAAGCTCAGCTGCTTGTTTCATCTGGTCAAGTGCATCCTGGCTGTCGGAGCATGTAAATGCGATCCAGCAGGAAGGAATTACCATTTTGTCTGTACCTCCGTCGCCCAAAAAGCCATAATAAGCAATGTAATTGATATTATCATTTAAAATTGAATTCATGGTGCCTTCTGCCCGGAGAAGCGGATAATCTAACATCTGCGATTCGCTTTTGGAATCTATGGTAACTCTTGAAAAATCATCGTTAATGCTGCTAAGAAGCAATTGTCTTAAGAGATTGCTTTCTTCCTTAACCATCACTTCCGGCAAGTCATCCAGTGTATATCCGCCCGGCTTATCAGTTTCCGGAGCTCGATATTCCTGTAAAAATGTTAAAAACACTGTATTATCTGTGTCGTGATTCCAGCAGCACTGATAACCAAGACGCCGCGCCTTGTCGAAGATCTCCATTCCTGGCGGAATCGGCATATCATAGCCTCTCCACTCCATAAATTCTGTCACTATTTCATCTTGTGTGCCTTCAGACTTCTTTTCTTTTTCCGCAGATTCCTCTTTCACCGGAGCCGCAGAAGAACTGCTCTCCGCCGCCGTACTGTTCTCCGCAGCCGGTGCGGTGCTGCCGCAGCCTGTCAGCAGAAGTGCCGCCATGCAAAATGCAAATACTTTCTTATTCATGTCATTTTCTCCTTTTCAGTCACATTCGCAGTATGTCAGATGATACTGCCATTGATATTATACCGTTTTCTGTTCAAAATGTCAAGAGAATAAATGTATATTATACATAAAAAACAACATCCTATTCCGTGCAGCTCTGAAATGCCGGAGTTTGCATACATTTATCATTTTTCACAAAAAAACAGAGTGCAGATGCAGAAAACCGCCGAGCCGTGCGTATTTTTCGCCGCCCCATTGCGTTTTCCGCTGTTTTATGCTATAATAGTACGGTAAGGAACCGGAGCGCTTTCTCCGGATTGAGATGAAAGGAGGGGTACAGTCCGCAAAGGCGGATTGTATCACAGTCATTATGCTGAACACCCAGAATACACCCTCACCGGATACCTATTTCGGCTGCAACGTATTCAACGAAACCGTCATGCGCAACTGCCTGCCGAAGAAGGTTTTTGAGGCAGTCATGTGTACGCGCAAGATGGGTACGCCGCTGCCGAAGGATGCCGCAGATTCTGTCGCAAACGCCATGAAGGAATGGGCGGTTGCGAACGGCTGCACACATTTCACGCACTGGTTCCAGCCGATGACCGGTGTCACCGCGGAAAAGCACGATGCTTTCCTCACACCTGTCTCCGGCGGCGTCATCCTTGATTTCTCCGGCAAGGAGCTCATCAAGGGCGAATCGGATGCATCCTCTTTCCCCTCGGGCGGCCTGCGCGCGACCTTTGAAGCCCGCGGCTATACCGCATGGGACCCGACCTCCGATGCATTCATCAAGGACCGCACCCTCTGCATCCCGACCGGCTTTGTCTCCTATACCGGCGAGGTGCTCGATAAAAAGACCCCGCTGCTCCGCTCGATGGAGGCAGTCAGCCGCGCAAGCGTCCGGATGCTCCGTCTGTTCGGCAATGACAAGGTGCAGCGCGTCATGACCAATGTCGGCCCCGAGCAGGAATACTTCCTGATCGACAAGGCAAGCTACGATGCCCGTGAGGATCTGATCCTGACCGGCAGAACGCTGTTCGGTGCAAAACCGCCGAAGGGCGAGGAAATGGATGACCACTACTTCGGCAACCTCACGCAGCGCGTCTCCGATTTCATGCGTGAGCTCGATGAGG
Source organism: uncultured Ruminococcus sp. (assembly GCA_946413695.1). GTDB lineage: Bacteria > Bacillota > Clostridia > Oscillospirales > Ruminococcaceae > Firm-04. Next base: position 59,744 of record CAMKLV010000004.1, read on the forward strand.
AACTCTGGAAGCTCGGCATCTACGCAAAGACCGAGCACAACGAGGTCGCACCGGCACAGCACGAGCTCGCTCCGGTCTACACCACATCCAATATTGCGGCAGACCACAACCAGCTCACGATGGAGCTGATGAAGAAAACCGCGCTCAAGCACGGACTCGTCTGCCTGCTGCACGAAAAGCCGTTCGCAGGCATCAGCGGCTCGGGCAAGCACAACAACTGGTCGCTCTCGACCGATGACGGTCAGAATCTGCTTGACCCGGGCGACACGCCGCAGGACAACATGCAGTTCCTGCTCGTGCTCTGCGCATTCCTCAAGGGCGTGCGCGAATATGCACCGCTGATCCGCCTGTCCTCCGCATCCGCAGGCAATGACTGCCGTCTCGGCGGCAACGAGGCGCCCCCGACTGTCATCTCCGTGTTCGTCGGCGATGATCTCCAGCGCGTTCTCGATGCGATTGAGCAGGGCAAATCCCTCGATGACAGCGGCAAAGAGCGCTTCAACCTCGGCGTTGACGCAATGCCGCAGTTCCGCAAGGATACCACCGACCGCAACCGCACCTCCCCGATGGCATTCACCGGAAACAAGTTCGAGTTCCGTATGCTCGGCTCGGCGGATTCGATCTCCTGCTTCAATTTCGTCATGAACACGATCTTCGCACATGAGATCACCGAATTCTGCGATGAGCTCGAAAAGGCTGACGATTTCCAGACAGCCCTCCACGATCTGCTCGTGCGCACAATCCGCGAGAACAAGGATATCATCTTCAACGGCAACGGCTACGGCGATGAATGGTTCGCTGAGTGCAAGCGCCGCGGTCTGCCGAATTATCCCTCGACCGTCGAGGCACTGATGCAGTATGACCGTCCGGAGTTTGTCAAAATCTTCGAGGAGATGAACGTCCTCAACAAGGCGGAGATTACATCCCGTAAGGAAATTCTGCTCGATAACTACAGCAAGACCGTCGGCATCGAGGCAAAGACCATGCTCGATATCGCGCGCAAGAAGATTCTGCCGGTCTGCATTTCGTATACAAAGGATCTCTGCGAAGCAATCGCTGCAAAGGAGCATATCTCCCCGATGCTGCGGATCAGCTCCGCGGTCGAGGATGCACTTGCATCCCAGATCAGCGACCTGACAGCAGGTCTCTACGATGCAATCGAGGATCTGCGCGAGGTCATCCAGCTCGCAGTCAGAGCGGACGGCGTTCAGGCAACTGCCGAGACCTATCGCTACAAGGTTGTTCCGGCAATGGAGCGTCTGCGCACAACCGCCGATGCGCTCGAAGTCCTGATTCCGCAGGAGAAGTGGCCGTTCCCGGCATACTCCGAGATCCTGTATAACATCTGATCATGCGCGAGCTTGCATTCCGCTATCATCCGCGTTCACCGGGCGGCAACTACCGGGAATATACCGCGGAAGAGCTGAAGAATCCGGAGAAGGTGGAAAGCCTTTTCGACCTTTGCCAGATTCTGGAGGCATATATCACCGCGGACGGCTGGCACTTTCTGGTCGCACAGCACGGCTTTCAGCGTCTTTATGAGATCGACAAAAAAAGCGGCTGGTTCGATGAGGACACGCTCGAAGAATTTGTCACGGACATCTGCGGACAGATCGAGGATGCCGAAGTGCTCCGTGAAAAAGACAAAGCAGAATTTGAAACATTGGAACTGCAATTCACGCCGGAGATGCTCCGCGACCTCAAGGCTTATGCCGAATCCAAGGGCATGAGTCCGCGGGCACTGCTCCGGACAGCACTCGATGAATACCGCCACACACGCGGCGAGCTGCATACACCGCTCTATCTGCTCAACTTCTATCCGGATAAGGGCGAATTCTACGCGCTCAACTGCGCCGCAGAGGAACGCATCGGCTACCGGATTCAGCCGGAATCGCTGCCGCTTTCTCCGGATACAAGAGCAGCAATCCGGACGCTGTACCGCGATTATGAGCAGTATCGCGATCCACAGAATCCCTATGCAAAACCAAGCGTCCCGCCGGAGCAGCGCGCAGCTTTCAACAAGCGTGCAGAAGCGCTCTATGAGAAAATCTCTGCAGAGCTCGGGCAGGATTTTCAGATCACAAAATTCAGTCAATGGTTCTGAATCAAATGAACACAAAGGCAAAACAAAATGAACAACTCCGCCGCGCGGTTCCGCTGATGCTGCAATGGTTCGCAGAAAATCAGCGGGATCTGCCGTGGCGCCGTGACCGCATCCCCTATCATGTCTGGCTTTCGGAGATCATGCTCCAGCAGACCAGAGTGGAGGCGGTCAAGCCATATTATGCGCGGTTTCTCGCAGCACTCCCCGATATCAAAGCGCTCAGCGCATGCGAACACGATACGCTGATGAAGCTCTGGGAGGGGCTCGGCTATTACAGCAGAGCGCGGAATCTGCAAAAGGCAGCGCAGCAGGTCATGACGGAGCACGGCGGCGAATTTCCGCATACCTACGCAGAAATCCGTGCGCTTGCAGGCATCGGGGATTACACTGCCGGTGCGGTCTCCTCGATCTGCTTTGATCTGCCGGAGCCTGCCGTGGACGGAAATGTCCTGCGCGTCTATACAAGGCTGCTCTGCGACGCCCGCTGCACCGATGAACCGGCTGTCAGGCGGGATATCCGCGAAACACTGCGCAAAATCTACGCAGAAACGCCGGGGGGCACGCGCGGCACACTGACGCAGGCACTCATGGAACTCGGCGCGACGGTCTGCGTCCCGAACGGCATGCCGCACTGTGCATGCTGTCCGGTGCGTGATCTCTGTGAAGCACGGCGCTGCGATACGGTCAGTCAGTATCCTGTCCGCAAGGAGAAAAAATCGCGCAGAACCGAAGAATATACAGTCTACATCCTGCAATGCGGCGAGAAAATCGCCGTACAGAAGCGTCCGGATTCCGGATTGCTCGCAGGTCTCTGGGAGCTGCCGCATCTCGACGGCAGACGCAAAGCCCAGCAGGCGGTCAGTGACATTGCGGACTGGCACACCGGTGCCGCGGAGCTGATCTCCCTGCGAAGCTGTACCCACATTTTCACGCATATCGAATGGCACATGACGGCAGTGCATCTGCTCGTCACAAAGATGCCCGAACGCTTTACATGGGTAACACCGGAGCAGCTTGCTTCGGAAACTGCGCTCCCGACGGCGTTCCGCATCTGTCTGCCGGATCCTTTTTCCGGTCAGAATCAAACCTGACATCATCCGGTCAACATCAAAGGAGGTCATCATATGCCGCATATATCAGGCGGAGGATTCCGCGGAGGCGGCTTTCACAGCGGCGGATTCCGCGGCGGTTCACACAGTTACCGCGGCGGCACGCATTCCTACGGTCACGCTGCGCCCATCAGAAAGACGCCCTATCAGGGTGCAAGAAAATACCGCTATTTCCGTCACGAACACTGGCACTATTTCTACAAGGCTGATACCGAAAAAATGCCGCTCATCCTGCGGATTTTCGTCGGGCTGTGCTTCATGCCGGTTCTGATCATGTCTGTCTTCGGAATTGTTTTCCCGATTGTGAAGCAGTACAAACGGTTCCATCTCCGCAATACAGAAATCCTCATCAAGGATGAAGCGCATCTTTTGCAAAATGACAGCGCCCTGCGCAAATCCATGTCAGACTTTTATAAGAAAACCAGAATCGTGCCGGCAGTTGTCACCATTCACAACGAGGAATGGCGTGATGACTACGCCGCGCTTGAGTACTATGCCTATGACAGGTATCTCGATGATTTTGATGACGAAATGCACTGGCTGATCGTCTACTCAGAGCCGATTACCCCCGCGCCGGAACTGACTGATCCGTACAGCAACTGGTGCTGGGCAGGCATACAGGGGGATGATACCGATCCAATCCTGACGCAGTATGCCGCAATGGAGTTCAATTCCGATTTTCACGGCAGACTTGAGAAGCGGGACGGACTTGCCGTGGAAGATCTGGCGGATGCATTCGATCTGGCAGCGGAAAAAGCAAGTGAACCGGATGATTTTCCGATTCCGCCGCTCTCCGCATCCATGATTCCTGTGTTTTTATTTTTCTTATTCACGTTTTATCTCTGCACAGGACTTTACGAATTCAAATACCGCCATGCAGAGCCCGACCCTGATTCGCCGGGCATCATTGAACATGACGCGCCCGATCCCTACGGGGAGCTTCGTGTCTACGAAAAAGACTTCTGCATGTACTGCGGTGCCGAATACTACATAGGCGTCAGGACATGCCCGAAATGCGGCGCAACTCTGCCGTTCCTGTCACCGGATGACATCATCAAATGAACGGTTATCCGGAAAACACACAGCATGAAACCACTCTGCCCCTGTTATGATTTCGTTCTACCGACTGCGAACCCATCCGCAATATTGTTTTACAAATCATCTTTGACGCAAAGGAGGCAATCATATGCCGCATTCATCCGGAGGAGGCAGCCACGGCGGCGGAAGCCACGGCGGCAGCCATCACAGCAGCAGTCACGGCGGCGGAGGCCGCTCCTCCCGCTCGACCACCAGCAAGACGCCGTTCCCCGGCGCAAGACGCTATCGCTACCGCCGCTTCGGCAGATACCATTATTACTACTCAGCCGAAAAGAACGGCAAGGTGTTCCACCCCGCGCGTCTGCTGCTCGGCTTTGTTTATCTGCCGTTCCTGCTCCCGCTCGGCGGCGTACTGCTCAGCCAGTCGCGCGCTTTCTTCATGCCGAAGAACAGCACAATCGTCATCAAGGACGAAGCCAATGTTCTCAGCGATGACAGCGCACTGGAGAAATCTCTGGAGGCATTCGCCGACAAAACGCACATCACGCCTGCTGTCATTACGGTCAACAACAATGTCTGGCAGAATTCATACAGCAGCCTTGAGCAATATGCCTATGACCGGTATCTCAGCGAGTTCAGCGATGAAAACCACTGGCTGATCATCTATTCCGAGCCGCAGGTTCACACCTCCGATTTCGTCGAGTGGTACTGGGAGGGCATGCAGGGCGACAACACAGACGCAATCCTGACCACCAGTGTCACCGGACAGTTCAATAGCGATCTGCAGCGGCACCTCGAGCAGAACGAGGATATCGCGGGCAGCATCGCCGCTTCGTTCGATACGGCAACCGCAGCCGCGAAAAGACCGGGCCTGAGGCAGTGGGCATCTCAAATGGCACCGGTTCTGTTCGCACTGGCATTCGTCTGTTTCCACGCATATTTCATGCTCGGTCTCTACGAACTGAAATATATCGGCGCAGAGCCCGATCCCGACGAACCGGATCCCGTCCCCGACCCTACTGCAGTCAACCGATTTACAACCAATGATCCGTTTGCAGCACGGCAGCAGTTCGCGACCATGCAGCAGTCCGGCATGCAGCCGCAGTTTGGTATGCAGCCCCAGCAGTTCGGCGCGCAGCAGCCGCAGTTTGGGGCACAGCCGCAGCAGTTCGGTGCGCAGCCTGCCGTGATGCAGCCGCTGGAAGCGCCGCAGACGAACGCCGCGGCACAACAGTCCTTCTTCGATACACAGCCGGGATTCGGCACGCAGCAGTCCTTCCTGAATCCGCAGCCGCCGGTGATGCAGCAGGCGGTCATGCAGACACTGGAGGCACAGCAGCAGCAGATGCAGGATGCAATGCAGTCGCTCGAGTCGATCACAAATCCGGCGATGCCGGCACCTGACAGATTCATGCAGCTGCCGCCGGAGCCGACACTCCCGCCGCAGCCGACTTATCCGCAGAGCGTGCAGTCTCCGTATCCGCAGACGCCGCAATCTGCATATCCGCAGGCACAGGCTCCGGCATATCCGCAGTCCCCGCAGCCCGCACAGCCGCAGGATCCCGCGGCACAGGAGGAAGTCTGTCCCTACTGCGGCACAAAGCATTTCAAGGGCGTGAAATACTGCCCGGGATGCGGCATTGAGATCACCAGCATAACCGGAAGCACACCCTTCCGGTAAACCATAAGAGAAAGGATGTTTTACCCATGACCTACAAAGAGGAATTTATCAAATTCATGACCGAGTGCGGCGTTCTGACCTTCGGCGACTTCACGCTGAAATCCGGCAGAAAAGCCCCGTATTTCGTCAACACCGGCAACTACAAGACCGGCAAGCAGCTCTGCCGTCTCGGCGAATACTACGCTGCCTGCATGCAGGAGCACGGTCTCAAGGCAGATGTGCTGTTCGGACCGGCATACAAGGGCATCCCGCTTGCCGCAGCCGCAGCGATTGCGCTCTGGAAGGAGCACGGCGTCGAGGTCGGCTATGCCTATGACCGCAAGGAGGTCAAGGATCACGGCGAGGGCGGCATGATTGTCGGCTCAAAGCTCGAGGACGGCACAAAGGTTGTCCTGATCGAGGACGTCATGACCTCCGGCAAGGCACTGCGCGAGGTTTATCCGAAGCTGAAATCCGTTGCGGATGTTGACATCACCGGCATGATCATCACCGTGGACCGTCAGGAGAAGGGTCTCAACAGCGACAAATCCGCTGTACAGGAGGTCAAGGCAGAGTTCGGCATCGACGTTTATTCGATCGTCACAGTCAGCGATATCATCGCAGCGATCGAGAACGATGTCGTGGACGGCAAGGCATATCTGCCGCAGATGCTGCAGTATCGCGAGCAGTACGGCGTATAATCCCAATCACTTAAAGCAAAACCGCGGAGCTGAAACGCACACAGCTCCGCGGTTTTTCTGTGATAAACAGACAGAGCCCCCGACCGCACGGGAGCTCTGCCTGTTAGAATGGAGAAGATGAATTTACAATCTATCAGAAGTTCGGAATCAGCTTTGCGATGTACTTGAGGATCTGCAGAACGTCGCCGGAATCGGGCGAACCGCTCTTGTTGACATCCGCGTTGATCCGGCCCTGACGCTCGATCACAGCGGTCTTGTCCTCCGCGATGAAGCGTGCGAGCAGCACGGCATCGGAGACATCAACATTCTTGCTCAGGTTGACATCGCCGAGCATCGTCTCACCGGTTGCCTGCGGCTCGGTAGTCTGCTGAGGCTCTGTGGTCTGCTTCGGCTCGTCGATCTGCGGCTCAGAGGGCGCATCGCCGACCTCATAGACCGCCTCAATCGTGACATTCGATCCGCTCGCCGCGAGATACGCAGTCGAAGATGCGGAAGTGGTATCGCTCGTGAAATCTGCGCCGGTGACTTTCCAGCTGACGAAGTGGTAGCCGTCCGCCGGCTTTGCCTTCAGCTTCAGAACGGTGTTCTGCGGATAGGTGCCGGACCAGTCGCCGGTCAGTGTCAGCGTGTTGAACTTGATATCGCCCTTGGCGCCTGCACTCTTGACGGAAACCGTCATATCGGTGCCGGAAATCTTGTTGCCGAGCGCATTCTTTGCGTGCTGGCGTGCATTGGTCGCGCGGTTCTGCCAGAAGGTTTGAATTGTATTGACTTCCTTCTCAAATGCCTGCGCGGGATCAGTAGTCTGCTGCTGACCGGGCTGCTGTCCCTGACCGGGCCACTGACCCTGCTGCCCCTGCTGAGCAGGATCCTGACCCTGCTGAGCCGGATCCTGCTGCTGACCGGGCTGCTGCCAGCCGCCTCCAGGGAATCCCCAATCTCCCATGTCGCCCCAGTCGAAGCCCCAGCCGCCGCCGGAGCTCGCACCGTAGGAAAAGCGCTTGTAGGTTTCAATCATCGAATCCGTGTATGCGGATTTCAGCTCAGAAAGGCGTGCGAGCACCTTCTCGGAGCGGTAGTTTTCGTTGCAGAGATCGTAATATGCGCGGACAAACCGGTTGCGGAAGTCCTCCTGCTCGAGCATGCCGTAGAACATTTTTGCAAGCCAGCTGCCCTCGCGCTTGAACGCTTCAAACTCGCTGGAATTTGCATTGCTCTGACCGTAAAGACCCTGACCGTATTCGGTATCGAACAGGATGAAGCGCCACTGACCGTCGGCGTACTTCTTGCTCTCGTCGATCGTCTCGGTCTTCCAGAGTGCATAGTTGTTGTCGCCGAAATCGGAGTTGCCGAGGAACAGCTCAGTTGCAATGTACTGTGCAAAGCTGTCAACATCGAGCAGCTCGCGGAGCTTCTGATAGGTCTCGGCACTGTTTGCAGAATTTGCAAGCTGCTTGAGCGCCTCATAATCCTGCCAGCCCTGCTGCGAGCCGTCGGAGAGCTCATCGGTCTTGATCATGCAGACGGTTTCTTCCTTGACCTTGTAGTGGTCAGCGATATACTCCTTGCCGATCTTCTCGACAATGTTGTAGGTGCCCCAGAATTCGCCGTCGAGGAAGACAACGCATTCGGTCTGTGCCTGCGTGCCGAAGTCCTTGTCCGGCACCATTTCCTGATTCAGGCGGTCGCGGATCTTGGTCTTGTCATCGTTGCCGCCGTTGCGGAGCGTGATCTTATCAAAGGAGTCGATGACCTCGCCCTTGTGATTCGTCAGCTGACCGTTGAAGAAGTCATATTTCAGCTTCGGCGTGCCGTATTCGGTACGTGCATAGAGGTTGAAGCTCTTTTGCGAAGCGGAGCGCGTTGCAGCACCGTGCATCCGGATGCCGACGCCTGCGCTGTAGGTTGCCTGTCCCTTTTCAAAGACGGTGACATGTGCCGGACGCTCCCACTCCTTGCCGCTCTGGGTGTAGTTTGCGGGATGTGCCCATGACTGCATCGGGTTGCCCTGCGAGGTATCGTAGATTTTGCCCTTGACATATATGCCCGTATCGTAATCGAACAGATTGTCCGGATCGGTGACGAGCGAAATGACGCGCATCTTGCTCTCGATGTCACTCGAGGTATAGCCGATAAAGTACGTATTTGTGGCGATATCGCTCTTGTTGCCCTGTGCATCGACGGCGACCGCGCGGATGATCATCGCCTTGCGGACGGGCTCGGTCGGTGCGGTGTAGCCGTCTGCGATATCGGTTCTTGCCGCGTAGACATCGGGCTCAGAGGATTTGTCATAAATCTTGATCGCGCCGGTATACTGCTCGGAGTCAGTATCCGGATCGCTGCCGTCGGTTGTATAGTAGATCGTGCAGCCCTGATCTGCCGAAAGCGTCAGATCAAAGCCGGACTGGAAGAAGCCGCTCCCCTGCGAGAACTGCGGCGCAGCCAGTGCGATCTTCTGTGTTGCATTGGTCGGGTTTGCCTTTCCGGCGGAAAGCTCGCTGACGATTGCGAACTGACTGCCGCCGTCCGGCACTCTTGCATAGGCGGTATCATCGGTCATCGCCGGCAGCTCCAGCGATTCGACCACATTGCCCTGCGCATCCGAGAAGATGACGGTCTCGCCGCTCTTGGAAAGACCGAACTCCGCGCCCTTGACACTGCCGCCCGCCTTGACGCCGCAGTAAACGACGAGATAGCCGTTTGCCGGGATCACGGTGCCTTCCGGAATGACATAAAGCCGCGGCTGTGCTGCATCATCCGAGAGTGCAAATCCGCCGACGGCTGCCTCGCTGCTGCCGGTGTTATAGAGCTCAATGTAATCATAGAACTCGCCGTCCGGCGCTGCAAGCTTCGTATTTTTTGTGCAGATTTCGTTGACAACAACCGCTCCGGCTGCCAGTGCAGAAATCTGCGGCATGGCTGAAGCGCTTCCGGCTGCGAGCATGAGACTCATGCAGGCTGCAGAAGCGCGTCTGATGCTGACACGTTTCATAAAAAATCCTCCCTTGAAATCATTTACCCGTAAATTTCCCTTTTTACTGTTTCTCTTTTACTGTTATATAGTATGACAGATCAACCTTAAACGAAACTGAAACGCGCTTTTCGTTTGCTTAATTTTTTTGATTGTGCACAGATAAAGAACGATCCGGCAGGATGTGGATTCTGCCGGATCTGCTGCAATTACATTCTGGATGCACGTTGTTTTTCAAGCAGCGCCTGAATCTTATCGTGCGGGTTGATCACCGTGGTGATCGAAACATCGTGGTTGATTGCTGCGATGAAATATGCTGCATATTTGGAGACATCGACCTCGTGGAACCACGGACGCTCCAGCAGCTGCGGCATGCGGTAGGTCAGGTTTGTGCCGAAGACCGCATCCAGCGTGCCGTTTTCATAAGCCTCATCGAACTTTTCGAGGCCGTGGGTAAACAGACCGTAGGTTGCATAGGCGATTGTGCGGGCAGCGCCGCGGGACTTGAGGTTCTCTGCAAGATCGAGCATCGAGCCGCCGGATGCAATGATATCATCCGCGACGAAAACGGTCTTGCCGTCCACGGGGTTGCCGAGGTATTCGTGCGCAACGATCGGGTTTTTGCCGTCCACAACGCGGGAGTAATCTCTGCGCTTGTAGAACATGCCGAGGTTGACGCCGAGCATCGTTGCGTAGTACATGTTTCTGCCGAGTGCGCCCTCATCCGGCGAGATGACCATGAACTTCTCCGGCGACATATCGAGATCGGGGAAGGTCCTGAGCATGGTCTTGAGCACCTGATAGGACGGGATCACGTTGTCAATGCCCATCAGCGGAACGGCATTGTTGACACGCGGGTCATGTGCATCAAAGGTGATGATGTTGTCAACGCCCATTGCCTGCAGCTCCTGCAGTGCGCAGGCGCAGTCGAGCGATTCACGGTAGTTTCTGCGGTGCTGTCTGCCGCCGTAAAGCAGCGGCATGATGATGTTGAGGCGGTGTGCCTTGCCGGAGGCAGCCTGAATGATACGCTTCAGGTCCTGATAGTGGTCATCCGGCGACATGCAGTTGATGCGGTCGAACATCTTGTAATTGATGCTGTAATTGCCGACATCAATGACAATAAACAGATCCAGACCGCGGATGGTGGACTTAATCAGTCCCTTTCCGTCTCCGGAGGCGAAGCGCGGGCATTCGCACTCAATCATGTAGCTTTCATCAGGGAAGCCGTTTTCATTTGCCCAGCCAACCAGATAGCTGTTGATTTTCTCAGCAAGCTGTTCGGCACCGGGCATTGCAATAATGCCAAGCGGCGCGACACTCTTCCGGTTGTGATAAAGTTCATCTGTGGCAGCGGCAGCACTCATAATCCGATACATCCTTTCCCATTTGCAGATTTACTGATCTTCGTTTTGTTATCTCTTTCTATTATTTACAGAAGCATTCGATATAGCGGTCGATATCCGCGCGGATGATCTCCCTTGCCGAATTAGCATCACCAAACTCATCAACGGCGGTAGACTTTTTCTCAAGCTCCTTATAGACAGAGAAGAAGTGCATCATTTCCTCGACGATGTGCCGCGGCAGATCGGCGATATCCGTATAGGTGTTGTAGTTCGGGTCATCGAACGGGATGGCAATGATCTTGTCATCGCGGTGTCCCTGATCCAGCATACGAATGACGCCGATCGGATAGCAGCGAACCAGCGTCATCGGAAAGAGCGTCTCGGAGCAGAGCACAAGCACATCCAGCGGATCGTTGTCATCCGCGTAGGTGCGCGGAATCAGACCGTAATTCGCAGGATAGTGCGTCGATGTGTGCAGAATCCGGTCGAGCTGAATCAGACCGGTCTCCTTATCGAGCTCATATTTATTTTTACTTCCCTTCGGGATTTCAATGACCGCAACGAAATCATCCGGTGTAATGCGTTTGGGGTTAATTTTGTGCCAGATATTCATAAAATCAACCTGCCTTCCAAAATGACGTAAGCGCGTCTTTCTGTGTTTCAGTATATCATAAATCGACCTGAAAGTCAATCCGGATTCCGTTTTTTGTAAGATTGTATGAAATTGTCCGCAGTGCTGACAATCGTTTTGCTAAAGCACGAAAGAGATATAATTTGATTTTTTACCCCGTTTTCAGGATAGAAAGAACGTATGGAAATTTCAAATTGTCCGCGGAGCAGACACCGCAATTTCTCTTTTCTCATTTCTATTTTCTCATTTTGAACAGCTTTTCCATTGAAAAATCCGACATTCTATGTTATAATAAAGATATACTCGGCATCCGTCTGCCGAAAAGACGGACCGGCACCCCTCTCAGCTCAAAGACCCATGCCGGAAAAAGGAGTATCTCATGCAATGTCAATGCGCTGCAAACCAGAGTGATCTCTCGCTGCTGGAACCGGTGCTTGCGGAATATGCCGATGTCAAAGGCAGCCTCATCACCATTTTACAGCATGCGCAGGAGATCTACGGCTATCTCCCGACGGATGTGATCTATCACATCGCGGAAAAAACCGGCTCGACGCCCGCGCGCGTCCTCGGAGTTGCGACGTTTTATACGCAGTTCCGATTTCAGCCGGTCGGCAAATATCTCATCATGCTCTGTGACGGAACGGCATGTCATGTCAACGGCAGCTCGCGCATCGCGGCTGCGGTCAAAGAATATCTGCATGTCGAAAACGGCGGCACCACTGAGGATGGGCTGTTCTCATTCAGCATCGTGGCATGTCTCGGCTGCTGCTCGCTCTCGCCGGTCATGATGATCAATGAGGATACCTACGGCTCTCTGACACCTGCAAAGGTGCTCGAGATTCTCAAGGAGATCCGTGCAAAGGAGGCTGCAAAATGAGCATACGCATCGCAGTCGGAAAAGGCAGCTGCGGCATCGCGGCAGGTGCAGGCAAGCTCTCGGAGGCGCTCGCACCGCTGCTCGAGGGCACCGGCGTCACGCTCGGCACCGTCGGTTGCATCGGCATGTGCTGGCTCGAACCGATCGTCGATATCTACGAGAACGGTCTGCTGAAGGCGCGCCTGGTGCAGGTGCAGCCGGAGCAGGCGCCGATGATCGCAGAGGCGGTCAGAACCGGCGATTTCTCCGTGATCGAGCCGCTGCGCATCACAAAGGAGGACAGCGCGTTCCTCACGCAGCAGACGCGCATCGCACTGCGCAACTGCGGCATCATTGATCCCGATTCAATCGAAAGCGCGCTCGGGGCGGGCGGCTATCAGGCAATCGGAAAGATTCTATCTAAGGAAAACGGCATGTCGCCCGAGGATGTCATCGAATGCATCAAGACCTCGGGGCTTGCCGGCAGAGGCGGCGCGGGCTTCCCGACATGGTTCAAGTGGAACGCCGCACGCCAGTCCCCCGGCGATGAAAAATACCTGATCTGCAATGCCGACGAGGGCGACCCCGGTGCATTCATGGACCGCGCCGTCATCGAATCCGATCCGCACACGCTGATTGAGGGCATGCTGATCGGTGCCTATGCGATCGGCGCAAAAGAAGCGATCGTCTATGTCCGCGCGGAGTATCCGCTTGCGATCAAGCGTCTGGAGCGAGCCATCGCAGAGGCGCGCAAAGCCGGATACATCGGGCAGAACATCCTCGGCAGCGGCTTCTCCTGCGAATTCCGCATCAAGGCGGGCGCGGGCGCATTTGTCTGCGGCGAGGAGACCGCGCTGATCGAATCTTTGCAGGGACAGCGCGGCATGCCCCGTCTCAAGCCGCCGTTCCCGGCAGCAGCAGGCTACTGGTACAAGCCCTCGAACATCAACAATGTCGAGACCTACGCCAATGTCGCGTGGATCATCAACAACGGCGGCGAAGCCTTCGCGGCAATGGGCACCGAGGATTCCAAGGGCACCAAGGTCTTTGCGCTGACCGGTAAAATCAAGCGCGGCGGACTGGTCGAAATCCCGATGGGCATGACGCTGCGGCAGGTGATTTTTGATATCGGCGGCGGCATCCGCGACGGCGGCACATTCAAGGCAGTCCAGATGGGCGGACCTTCCGGCGGCTGTATTCCGGCATCGCTGCTCGATACGGTCATCGACTACAAAAAGCTCGCAGCAACCGGCGCGATCATGGGCTCCGGCGGCATGGTTGTCATGGATGACAGCACATGCATGGTCGGCATGGCAAAATTCTTCCTCGATTTCACCGCGAAGGAATCCTGCGGCAAATGCGTCCACTGCCGCATCGGCACGAAGCGCCTGCAGGAGATTCTGACGCGCATAGTCGAGGGCAAGGGCAAAGAGGGCGACATCGAGCTGCTCGAGGAACTGTGCAATGCAGTCCGCGACGGCGCGCTCTGCGGTCTCGGTCAGACGGCGCCGAATCCGGTGCTTTCGACACTCCGCTACTTCCGCGACGAATTCGAGGCGCATATCAGCGAGAAGCGATGTCCTGCTCACACCTGCACCGATCTGCTGCATTATCACATTGATGCGCAGAAGTGCAGGGGCTGTACGGCTTGCGCAAGAAAATGCCCTGTCTACGCGATTTCCGGCGTTGTCAAAGGTCCGCATGAGATCGACCAGAACACCTGCATCCGCTGCGGACAGTGCATGGCGACCTGTAAATTCGGCGCGGTCAGCGTAGACTGATTTTTTGTAAGGATAACGGCAGCCTGCAAAGGGCGGCAGCGCAATCTCTCAGGGATGAGAGCTGAGAGATTCGGAATGAGAAACAGCGGGATCGCCCGCAGCGATGCATCTCATTTCATTCCGCCCTGCGCACGGAACCGGAACACGGCATTTTGTAAGGAGAATGCCCGTTCCGCGAATACAAGAGGTTATGGAGAAATCATGAGTCAAATTCATATCACGATCAACGGCGTGCCCTGCGTCTGCGAGGAGGGTACCTCGATTCTGCACGCCGCGCAGCAGAACGGAATCGAGATTCCGAATCTCTGCAATGATGACAGCGTGCGCGTATACGGCGCCTGCGGTCTCTGTGCCGTTGAGGTGCTCGATGACGGCAGAGGCAAGGGACTCCCGAAGCTGCTGCGCGCCTGCTCCGCCAAGGCAATGGACGGCTATGTTGTCCGGTTTGATACGGCGCGCGTCAACCAGTCGCGCAAGATCGCGCTTGAGCTGCTGATGAGCGACCACACCGGCGACTGCCGCGGTCCGTGTCAGCTCAACTGCCCTGCCGGCACCGACTGTCAGGGCTATGTCAAGAAGATCGCACAGGGCGACTTCCACGGTGCGGTCGAGATCATCAAGGAAAAAATCCCGATTCCGGCATCCATCGGCAGAGTGTGCCCGCACCCCTGCGAGCAGAACTGCCGCAGAGGGCTTGTCGAGGCACCGCTCTCAATCGCATATCTCAAGGCGCATGCTGCCGACCGCGATCTCGAAGCGGATACCTATGTCCCGCAGACGGCGCCCGATACCGGAAAACACATCGCAATTGTCGGCGGCGGCCCTGCCGGTCTGACGGCGGCTTTTGATCTGCGGCGGAGAGGACATGCAGTCACAATTTATGACGCAGCGGCACAGATGGGCGGCATGCTGCGCTACGGCATTCCGGCATACCGTCTGCCGAAGGATCTGCTTGCGCGCGAGATTGCAGAGATCGAAAAGCTCGGTGTTGCGATGAAAAACAATGTCGCACTCGGCAAAGATATCACGCTGGATGCGCTCCGTCAGCAGTTTGACGCAGTCATTCTCGCGACCGGCGCGTGGAGCAGCATGCAGATGCGTGTCACCGGCGAGGAGCTCGAAGGCGTCACAGGCGGCATTCAGTTCCTGCACGATATCAGCTCCGGCGAGGGCGAAACACCCGATCTCACCGGCAAAAAGGTCGCAGTCTGCGGCGGCGGCAACACCGCGATGGACGCCTGCAGAACGGCAATCCGCTGCGGCGCGGAGACCGTCTATGTCATCTATCGCAGAACGCGCAGCGAAATGCCAGCCGAGGAGCTCGAGATCGAGGAATCCATCGAGGAAGGCGTGACCTACAAATTCCTGACGAATCCCGCGGAGATCATCGGCGAAAACGGGCGCGTGAAGCAGATCAAACTGCAGGTCATGGAGCTCGGCGAGCCCGATGCATCCGGCAGACGCTCCCCTGTTCCGGTCGAGGGCAAATTCGAGACGCTTGATGTCGATCTGGTCATCATGGCGATCGGTCAGAAGCTCGATCCCAAGGGGCTTGACGGCGTCACGCTGACGAAAAAAGGCACGATCGAAGCCGACCCCGCGACCTACCTGACCAATCTGCCGGAGGTCTACGCAATCGGCGATGCGACCAACCGCGGCGCATCCATTGCGATCGAGGCAATCGGCGAGGGCGGACGCTGTGCGGCGGTGGTTGATTCGGCACTGCGCGGCGAGATCAAGCCCTATCGCGCACCGTTTTACTCGAAGAAGAACGTCACCGCGGCGGATCTTGCCGACCGCGAAAAGCAGCCGCGCTGCCAGATGCCGGTGCGTCCTGCGGCAGAGCGTGCGCGTGATTTTGCACCGGTCAATCTCGGCTTCTCCGATGAAACCGCGATGCAGGAAGCCAAGCGATGTCTCGAATGCGGCTGCCATGATTACCACGAATGCAAGCTGATCCGCTACGCGCAGCAGCAGGAGATTCATCCCGAGCGCTTTGACGGCGTCAAAAACACCCATGAAACCGAGCGCAGACTGGTCTGCATCGAGCGCGACAACGGCAAGTGTATCCTCTGCGGATTGTGCGTGCGTGTCTGTGATGAGGTCGCAAAGCAGGGCATTCTGGGGCTTGTCGGCAGAGGTTTCCCGACGGTTGTCAAGCCGGAGTTCAACAATCCCGAGACGATCAAGGTCTGCGCCGCATGCCGGAAGTGCGCGAACGCCTGCCCGACCGGCGCGCTGAAGGTAATAGCGGTATCTCCGATGGATTTGTAATGGGGACTCCGTCCCCAACCCCCTGCTGGGGATATTATCCCCAGACCCCATATTTATACTGAAATAAAACGAAGCCGCTCCGGTCAACTGATTGGAGCGGCTTCGTTTATTCACACATAAAAGCGGGCGTCTGAGAGCGAAGCCCTCATTCAAACCACCGGAGAGAGATTAGTCCTCCTCAGGCATGTCCCAGTTGTGCCACACGTTCTGGACGTCATCGTCATCCTCGAGGTGCTCGAGCAGCAGTCCCATCTTGCGGAGCGACTCCTCCTCGGTCAGGGTGACATAGGTGCTCGGAACCTCCTCCGCCTCAGCGGATGCAACGAGATAGCCCTTTGCAGTCAGACCCTCGCGCAGGTCGCCGACAGCGGTCGGATCGCAGACGATCTCAATGCTGTCCTCGGAGTAGGTCATATCATCGCCGCCGAGCTCCATGACATCTTCCATCACGGTATCCTCGTCCAGCTCGCCCTCGTGCTCGATCACAACAATACCCTTGGTCGAGAACAGATACGACACGCAGCCGGTTGTGCCGAGGTTGCCGCCGAACTTATCAAAATAGTGGCGGATATTGCCCGCGGTACGGTTCTTGTTGTCGGTCAGGCACTCAACGATGACCGCAACGCCGTTCGGACCGTATCCCTCGTAGGTCAGGGATTCATAGTTGTTCTTGTCGCTGTCGCCGGCTGCCTTCTTGATCAGGCGGTCGATGTTGTCATTCGGGACATTGTTCGCCTTTGCCTTTGCGATCAGATCGCGCAGCTTGCTGTTATTGTTCGGATCCGGGCCGCCCTCTTTGATGACGACCATCATCTCTCTGCCGATCTTGGTAAAGATCTTCGCCTTGACGGCGTCGGTTGCTTCCTTTTTCCGCTTGATGTTATTCCACTTGGAATGTCCGGACATGAAAAACGCCTCCTATTCTGAAAAATCGTGCTCCTGCGTATGTTCCTGCCAGATCACGGCGAACAGCTCACGCAGTCTTGCCGTTTCGCCGCAAAGATACAAATATCCGAACAGGCATTCAAAGCCTGTTGCCTTCCGGTAATCGGCGGGCGTTGCATGCTTCGGCACACTGATGCCGCTTGCATTTCTGCCGCGGCGAAGGATATCCGCCTCCTCGTCGGTCAGCAGATCGGCGATTCTGCCGGCAGCATCCGCCTGATACGCCGCACGGACATGTGCGACCGCCTGCGCATGCAGTTCACGCGCCGGACGGTTTGCCTCACGCAGCAGCGTCTCGCGCACCATGACCTCGTAGACGCTGTCGCCGAGAAACGCGAGTGTCAGCGGGCTGTACTGCTTCGCCTCGTCGGGCGTCAGCGGTGTCTGCGCCGCAAGCATATCAATCGACATAATCAAACTCGAAACCGTTGATCGAAACGGTCACGCCCTCCTTCGCACCCATCTTCTCCAGCTTGTCAATGATGCCGCTGCTGCGCAGAACGCGCTCAAAATACTGCAGCGACGACCAGTCATCCGGATTGATCGTGCGCATGATCGGTTCCATGAACGGTGCATCAACCTGATAGACGCCGTCACTGTCGATCTCGATGGTAAACCGCTTGCTCTCCTCGGGAGCAGGCTCCGGTGCAGCCTCCGGTTCAAAGCGCTTGACCGGCGGCAGTGTCTCGAGCGTTCTTGCGATCTCGTCGAGCAGGGGCTTTGTGCCCTGAACCGCCGCCGCCGAGATCACATAGAAGGGCAGTTCCTTCTCCGCGATATAGGCATGCAGCCGCTCGATCTGCTCCTCGGAGGCAAGATCCGCCTTGTTCGCTGCAACAATCTGCGGACACTTGCTCAGCTCCTCAGAAAACGCGCACAGCTCCTTGTTGATCTTCTCGAAGTCCTCGATCGGATCGCGATCCTCACTGCCGGAGACATCCAGCACATGCACAATCAGGCGGCAGCGCTCCACATGACGCAGAAAGTCATGTCCGAGACCGGCGCCTGCGGCAGCACCCTCGATGAGTCCGGGGATATCCGCCATAACAAAGGATCGCTCATCGTCAAATTTCACCACGCCGAGCACCGGCTCCAGCGTTGTGAAATGATAGTTTGCAATTTTCGGTTTTGCAGCAGATACAACGGAAATCAGTGTGGATTTGCCGACATTCGGGAATCCGACCAGTCCGACATCCGCGAGCAGCTTGAGCTCTAGGATCACATCGAACTTTTCGCCGTCATATCCGGGCTTTGCAAAGCGCGGAACCTGTCTTGTAGAGGTTGCAAAGTGCTGATTGCCCTTGCCGCCTCTGCCGCCCTTTGCGAGGATCACCGGTTCATCGCCGGAGATATCCGCCATCACTCTGCCGCTTTCAGCCTCACGGATCACAGTTCCGCGCGGCACCTTGATGACAAGATCGGGCGCGCTTTTGCCGGTGCAGCGTTTTGCCGCGCCGTTCTGACCGTTTTCCGCAACATATTTCCGCTTATAGCGGAAGGAAATCAGGGAGGAATCGTGGTCATCCGCCACAAAAACGATATCGCCGCCCTTGCCGCCGTCTCCGCCGTCGGGGCCGCCTGCCGCGACATATTTCTCGCGGTGGAAGCTGACACAGCCGTCGCCGCCTCTGCCTGCTTCGATATGGATTCTCGCCTGATCGACGAACATAGACATTTGAAATCACCTCATAAGAAATCCCCCTGCGATAAACACAAGGGGACCATGCGGTACATCAGATGCCCTGCACCGGCGATCCCGGCACAGGGACATCATGCATTCTTACTGCTGCTCAGCAGCATAGACACTGACGCGCTTGCGGTCGCGGCCGAGACGCTCGAAGCGAACCTGACCGTCGATCTTTGCGAACAGTGTGTCATCCGAACCGATGCCGACATTGTTGCCCGGGTGGATGTGTGTGCCGCGCTGACGAACAAGGATATTGCCCGCCAGAACGTACTGACCGTCACCGCGCTTGACGCCAAGGCGCTTTGCTTCGGAATCACGGCCGTTCTTGGTAGAGCCAACGCCCTTCTTATGAGCGAAGAACTGCATGCTAATACGCAACATTTGGATTGCACCTCCGTTTTCAAAAGTGGCGGCTGCCTGAAAGTCCTTTTCCGGTGGACTTCTGCCCTCTCAGCTTTTGTGCTGTTTGACCTTGACGGTCATCAGCCCTTCAAAATCCTCTGAGAGTGCCTGCAAATGAATCAGCAGCCCGTGCAGGAGTTCCGATTGCACAGGATCCGGCGCATCGAGCCGGAAACCGAGTGTGTTCTCCGCAGATTCGGAAGGCTGTTCCGTGATCGTGACAGCAGCGCCGAAGCACTCTGTCAGCGTATTGCAGGTCAGCTGGACTGCCGAGGAGACTGCCGCACAGAGGATCTGACCGCTCGGGTCCTCCTCCGTGTAATCAGCATGTCCCTTCACGGTGCAGCTGATGAGCATTCCGCTTTTCTGCGTGAACGAAGCATGGAGCTTCATATCCCGTGCTTATTTGCTGATAGATTCGATGCGGACCTGCGTAAACGGCTGTCTGTGGCCCTTTGCGCGCTTCTGACCGCACTTCGGCTTGTAGGTGAAGACGCGGATCTTCTTGCCCTTGCCGTTTGCGAGAACCGTTGCCTTAACGGTTGCACCTGCAACAGTAGGAGCGCCGATCGTCAGACCGCTCTCATCACCGACTGCTGCGACCTGGTCGAAGGTGACGGTTTCGCCAGCCTCAACTGCGAGCTTCTCAACACGAACGATGTTGCCCTCCTCAACCTTCAGCTGCTTGCCGCCTGTCAAAATGACTGCATACATGGTATTCTTGGCACCTGCCTTTTCCATAAACTCGCTGCGAACGGTGCGTGCATGGCCCGTAAACGGGCATACTGCGACTTAAACCGTCCAGCATGCGGCTCTACCATTATACCGTATTTCCGCAATTTTGTCAAGAGCTGACAAAAAGCTGCCGGTATAAATTCCGGCAGCCTTTCGCATGAATTTTGTTGATTTTTACTTTCTCGCCTCAAAATCCGCCTTGCTGATGAGCTTTGCAATATACATCAGGATGCGGGTGGTATCGCCGCCGTCGATGCCCTGTTTTCCGTCGCAGTCGGCATTGCGCTTGCCTGCCGCGGTGACGGCAGCGGTCTTGTCCTCAGCGACAAAGCGCGCGAGCAGCACAGCATCGGAAACATCGACAGCACCGCTGCAGTCAACATCACCGACGAGCTCCCCGTCCGCAGCCTTGCCGGATGTGGTCACGGTTGTCTGCTCCGGTGTTGTCTGCTTGACTTCCGGCAGCTTCGGATCGTAGGTATCCCAGTCCGGCAGTTCGTCGAGCGTGACGCAGTAATCGCTGGTGTAGATTTTCTTGAGCTCATCCGCGCCGGTCAGCTCGGTGAGATAGCGCTGATACCACGGGCAGAAGTAGAGCCATGCCGCCTTGTCCTTCTGCAGATTTTCGAGCGACGGAATCGTATCGTTCTCGCTCATGACAACCATTTTCTGCCCCTTGGTCTGCGCGACCATCGTATAGAACGAAGCCGCGATTGCGCTGTAGTTCGGATCGTTGTTATTGATCGCGTTATACTTGTCAATGCCCTGGAAATCGACATAATCATCGCCCGGATACCATTCTGCAGCATGTGCCGAGGTCGAGCTTGTCCAGATCCACAGCAGATTGTGCAGATTGTATTCCTTGGTCAGCTTGTCATAGAGATAGTGATAGAGATTGACGCAGGCTTCGGGACCTTCTGCGCCCCACCAGAACCATGCGCCCTCTGCCTCGTGCAGCGGGCGGAACAGAATCGGGACACCTGCATCGCGCGCCTTGCCGAGCTGCTCCGCGAGAAGCTCGATGTCAGCATTGATGACCTCATTCTCCCATGTGCCCGCTTTGACGGCATTCGTCGCGCTGAACGTTGTGAAGTTGCCGCCGTTCGCCGCCGATTCGACATAGAATGCAACATCCTTGCTGCCCTTTTTCGTCGGGACATTCCAGTGATAGGTCACGGTCGGGATGCCGCCCTTTTCCTTATACCACGCGACCACACGCTCCGGCGCATCATCAAAATAGGGCGATGTGGTGTTGTAGAACAAAAAGTCAATGCCGCGGATGGCAGGCTGCTTGCCGGTGGTCTTTTCGATATACTCGAACTCCGCCTCATTGTCAACGAGATAGTTGATCGGGAGCCCCTGCGATTCCTGCGCGTTTTTGTTGTAGTTATGCGAGCCGCAGTATTCCTGCTGTCCGGAGAGAATCTGCTTGCCGTAGACCGAGCGCAGATAGGCATAGAGCTTTCTGGCTTCCGGCGATGCATCCGGATCGCACGGCGCCGCGGCGGGCTCAAAGCTCGTCAGATAGGCAGGTGCATCGGAGATCGTCAGATAGTCAAGGAAGGTATAGCCCCAGTAGCTCTTGATCTGGATGGTGTTCTCGCCCTTGTTCAGGTGGACATATCCGGCAGGAAGCATCTGCCAGCCCTTGCCGGAGTTGAACGGAAACAGGATTTCGCCCTGCGATTCGCCGTTGACCAGAAGATACTGCGTTTTGTCGGGCTTCTCCGGATTGCCGAAGCACTGGATATAGCAGAGGTCGAGCGCGTAGTAGCCCTCCTTGTCCATATTGACGGTCACGGTGACTGCCGCGTCCTTGCGGTCGATATAGACATAGCTGTCGCCGGACCAGCCTTTCATATCGCAGACATTGCCGAAGCCGTCCTCGTCGATCTGCTCCCAGGTGATCGGTTCACGGTTTTCGCAGTCCGTGAGCGTGCCGCTCTCGAACTCGACCTTGATGACCTCACCGTCCGCCGCGGATGCCGTTCCGCAGGGCATGGTAAGGGCGCCGACAGCGAGCACAGCCGCGGTCAGCAATGCGATTTTCTTGTGTGTTTTCATCTTTGGTAACCCCTTTAATAAATATTTATTTGTTCAAAGCCGGTCCTTCCGGCCTTATAACCCAGTAGTGAGGAGATAGGAGATAGGAGTTAGGAGTGAGGAGTTAAGGTGTCCGCTGACGCGGACGGATTTATAAATGGTGCGCGCAGCGCACACCGCATCTCCTCACTTCTCACTTCTCACTTCTCACTTTCTTTTCGCGCCGCGAAATAATATCTATGGATGCTGCCGCAGACCGCACCCTTCTCTTTGATCTCTGCTTCTGTTTTCACCAACTGCGGAAAGCAGCGATCGACCGAAAAACCGGTAAATTCCCATTCTATCACTTTGGCAAACCAGATCAGCGCCGCCGTATCATAAAAGCGGATCGGTCTGTATGCCTCATCTTCTGCAAGGATCTCAAAGCCCGCTTCGCGGAACCGTGCAAGCTGAATTTCAAGCTGCTGCTCCGGGAACGGCGGTTCTGCATCCGGCAGCAGCCGTGTGACCAGCTCGCGGTCATTTTCCGCGCCGACCTGCTGTGTCAGAAAGATGCCGCCCGGCTTCAGCACACGCCAAAGCTCTGCCGCATCGTATGCGCCGTGCCGGTTCAGCACCAGATCGAAGGACGCATCGGCAAAGGGCATTGCTTTCGGATCGCGCATTTCGCGGAAGTCAATTCCGAGCGGCAGCAGACGCTCACTGCAAAGCGCAGTATTCGGCGCCCAGCCCTCTGTTGCGGCAGTCCGTTCATACGGATGCTTCAGCGACAGCAGAAATTCCCCGCCGCCCGTGTCCATATCAAGCAAATGCAGATTGTCACGCCGGTACTGCTGCACCAGCGCTGCAAAATCCCACGGCAGCAGATCGTCGCCGTCGTCCCATTTGCCGGCGATCTCGCTGAAATCCCAGCCTTTGATCTGTGCGCGGCGTTCGACCGCCCGCCAGATTGCTTTTCGTTCATCTGAATTCATTGTAACTGCTCCTTTTCATATTTGGATTGATATGAAAGCGCAGTCTGACAGCTTTGATTCCCGATACAGTGCTGTCAGTCCTGCATCGGGCAGTTACCTCGCGGCATCATCTTTTCTCCTTTTGTTATCCCAGATACATCAGTTCTGCATCCGGAAACTGGTTGCGGAAATCCTCAATATGTTCAAGGATATCGTCAATCCGTTCGATGACATAGCTTTTATCGCTTTCCGGCACATCGTGCATGCGGACATATTCCTGCACCTTCCGGAATTCCTCCATGAGCTCCGGCATCGCAGCAGTCGAGATCGCATACTGCGCAAGATAGTGCAGATGCATCGCTTCGATCGCCGGTTCCCAGACCTCGCGCCATGTGCTTTGAAACGATACAGGCATATCGTCATAAGCACCGGTTACGGGATCTTTGATACCAAGCGTTACGGACATTCACTCAGTTCCTTTCTACATTATGATCAGTGCAGCCGCTTATTTTTCCAGCTCCATAATCATATCAACTCTGCGCTGATGTCTGCCGCCCTCGAATTCGGTGAACAGGAACGCATCGAGGATTTCCTTTGCAAGTCCCGAGCCGACAACGCGCTCGCCCATGCAGAGGACATTCGCGTCATTGTGCAGACGGGTAAATTTCGCGCTGTAGGTCTCCGAGCAGACAGCCGCGCGGATGCCCTTCATCTTGTTTGCGGTCATGCACATGCCGATGCCGGTGCCGCAGAGCAGAATGCCGGTATCCGCTTCACCGGACTGAATCTTTTTGCAGACTTCCTTTGCAATGACAGGATAGTCGCTCGGGGATTCGTCGGTTCCGCAGTCGATATACGGGATCTCCTGATCCTCAAGATATTCCTTGACAATATGCCGCAGCGATGCCGCAGCGTGGTCGCTTCCGATTGCGATCATTTCAATCACTCCGTTTCTGTAGATTTGTTATCCGATCTTGACCGCCTGCAGATAGCTGACAGTCAGTTTGTCGGGCGAAACCGGTTCCGTATGCATAGCCGCCATTGCAATGCCGCACGCCGACTGATTGCACAGATGCATCGGCGCCGCGAGATACTCTGCAGGCGCATGCTGCTGCAAAACCGTCAGCCCGTCCCCGATCACCATGACCGGCGCTTTATATGCTGCAATCTGCGCAGCGATTTCCTCAGCGGGCAGCACCCTGTCCTCAGTCAGCCGCCGGACACTCACGCCGTCTCCTTCAAAGAATGCGCAGTAGCAGAGGTCTTTGCGCGCCGCAAGGCATGCACAGAGGATACCGCTTCTGCCGCAGAGATTCCACGCGAGCCCCTCAAGCGAGGAGATGCCTGCGCATTGCTTTCCGCCTGCAAATCCGAGTGCCTGCATCGCCGCAATGCCGATGCGCAGACCGGTATACGAGCCCGGACCGTTCGCCGCCGCAAAGAGATCGACATCCTGCACGGAATGCCCTGTCTCCGCGAGCAGCTCCTTGACCATCGGCAGCAGAATCTGCGAATGTGCGCGCTGTGTATAGAGCATGCGGTACCCGAGCAGCACGCCGTTTTCAGCGACCGCACAGGATGCTGTTCTGCCGGATGTATCAACCGCCAAAATCATCAAGCTGCTCCTCCCCTTCTATCGTAATCTGCCGCGGCTGTTCGCCGTTTCCGCTGATCGTGATTTTCACGAGCGGCTGCGGCAGTTCCTCCGCGATATTCTCCGCCCACTCAATCACAAAAACCGAATCCCCGAGCGGATAGTCCCAGAAGCCGGTTGTCTCCAGCGCCTCGGGCGAATTCACGCGGTACATATCGAAATGGTAGACCGAAGTACAGCCCGCCGCATGATATTCGTTGACCAGCGCGAAGGTCGGCGAGCTGACAAGATCGGGCAGCCCGATACCCTCGGCAAGACCGCGCGTAAAGGTTGTCTTTCCGGCGCCCATGCCTGCAAAAAACGCGATGCATGTTCCGGGCTTCACGGCAGCGCCGATGCGTTTCGCGAGCGCATGCGTCTCCGCCGGAGAATGCGTGGTATATGATAACATGAAATCAGTCCTGTTTGATAGAGTAATACACCGTGACGGTGCAGAATTTTTCCTTTGCATAGCGCCGGACGGTTGTTTCGAGCATACTGCCGCAGTCCGCCGCGAGCGTTTCCTTGAGCCGTTCCGCGAGCAGAATCGCCATGCCGCAGATTTCGCCGTCCCACTGCAGCGGATAGAATCCGCAGTGCGCGAGCAGCAGCGTCCAGATTTCCGATTCGACTGTTTCATCCGTCACGCGGATGACCGCAGCCGCCGCATCGGGATTTTCGCCGAACAGCTTTGCGGTGCGCATCTCATGTTTGCGCAGGCGCTTTGCGATCTGACCGGTCAGGTCGGTAAACTGCGATGCCCATTCGTTCTGTACAAGCTGCCGGAAGGCTGTTCCGGTATGCACCTGCACAAAGGATTCCGGCACGGTGATGACCGCATCGGTGCGGGCTGCGGTAAAGTGCTGCTCTGTTTCACCGGTTTTGATTGTTTTCTCAGAGACAACCGTCTGCGGAAACGTCACCTGAAGATCGGGATACTGCTCAGCGAGCTTTCGCACTGCGGCGGCATTCTGCGCAATGGCATCGCGCACCGCGCAGTTTTTCTCCGGCAGCGGATTGCCCTCCGCATCGGATTCATATTCCAGCGTACCGAGCGTTTTGGTCATGGTAAAGCCCTGATCCCCTGCTGCAATGACTTCGGAGAACAGATCGGTCTGCAGCATTTCGGCAGTCAGATTCATCGGCAGTCCCTCCTTTCCGGCAACTTCCCATACATAATCATTATACCAGTATCCGGCATAAAAGTCAAGCCCGCAGGCAAAGAAGGAGTGGACAATCGGGAATTCTATTGTTTCGCATCCGGTATGTCAATATAAAAGTTTTGGTCGAGCTTTTTCAAAAGCTCGCGGGGTCGAGGGGCAGAGCCCTCGCCGCACTCCGCAGAGTGCGGAACTCCCTTAGCGTAGTAAGAGCCCGCGGGCTTGGGAGCCTGCGATAGAGGCTCCCATTCAATAATAGCATCCGCGAAGCGGATACTTCTTTTCAGCAGCATCTCCAATGGAAACAGCCGCTGAATCGGACGTTATGCCGGTTCGGCGGCTTTTTTATTAGTCCATGCGCGCAGCGCATACCGCATCTCCTCACTCCTCACTCCTCACTCCTCACTCCTCACTCCTCACTGCTCCCTCCTCCTTTCCTGACAGATTGCTTGCTTTTTGCATCAGATTGTGCTATAATAATGTGTATACATCACGGACTGCCGCAAGGGCAGGAAAGGAGCATCTCATGGCAGATTACATCATCGCGGCGGCATCAACAGCCGATCTCCCCGATTCATTTTTCAGTCTGCACCAGATCCCGCTGATCCGCTATACCTATTCCATCGGCATGGAAGTCTTTGAGGATGACTGCAAGGAGGAAACGCGCAGCAAGGCGTATCAGGATATGCGCCGCGGCACGGTCTATTCCACCTCGATGATCAACGAGGAAACCTATGCAGAATTCTTCCGCAGCCTGCTGCAGCAGGGCAAAAACGTGCTCTATCTGGATATGTCAAAGGAAATGTCGAGCTCCTATCAGGCATCGCACCGTGCCGCAGAGCGCGTCCGCGGGGAGTTCCCCGATCTGGAGCTGTATCTGATGGATACGCGCTGCATCTCCGGCGGACTCGGTCTGCTCGTGACGGAGTGCGTCACCCGCATGGAGCAGGGCGCGACGTTTACAGAGGTCATCGAGTGGGCAGAAAAGCACAAGCTGCGCATCATGCACCGCTTCACGGTCGATGACCTGAATTATCTCAAGCGCGGCGGCAGAGTCTCGAATGCATCCGCGATGATCGGCTCGATGCTTTCGATCAAGCCGGTGCTCTATGTTCCCGATGACGGCAAGCTGACTGTCAGCGCAAAGGTACGCGGCAGAAAAGCAGCGCTCAAGACATTGTTCGAGGGCGTCAAACGCGACCTGATCAATCCGGACGGCATGCACATCATCATCAATCACGCAGACTGCCTCGAGGATGCCGAATGGCTCCGCGATGAGCTGCGCAAAGCCTATCCGACGCTCGGCAGAATCGAGATTCTCAGCCTCGGCATTATCATCGGTGCACACTGCGGCCCGGGATTGCTGACCGTCTTCTATTTCGGCGACAAGCGCAAACCGTAACCATAGAAAAAGCACCGTACCGCTGATGTATGCGCAGCGGTACGGTGTTTTGCTTTATTTTTTCATCCGGCGGATATAGGCGAAGGTCGCGTCCTCACCCTTTTCGGCGAGCATTTTGAGCAGGAAGTGCAGCCGCTTCGCCGTATTTTTGTGCATCGGTCTGCCGCGCTTCATCCCCATGAGGAAGTAGTCGAGCGGATCGCTGTCCTTATAATTGCTGCCGCGGTAGATTTTGCTTGCAGCAACGCGGTCGCAGAACATCTCAATCAGATAGCGTGTCGGCATCTCAACGGGCTCATAGACCTTCGATTCCGGATTGACGTCGATCCAGTATTCAAAATGGTGCTTGTTGCGGCCCTTGTGGTGGAGCCACGCAGAGGAATAGCCGTTGCGTTCGCGCTCCTCCTCATTCGGACTGCGCGTGCCCTGATAAAAGAGCGCGCCGGGAATGAACTCGGACGGTGTATATTTCGAGAGATCGTGCAGCAGCCCCTGAATCGGGATTCCCGCCTTGATGCAGTGCCGCATGACCATATGGCGGTGCCTTGTGATGGTCTTGAAATGCTGAATGGGATGCATGTGATTCGCCTCGGTTCTCAGTAATCTATTTATATTATATCATACTTTTCCGCAAAATGCAAGCTGAGAGAATCCGCATATCTCAATCATCGCCGCAGGCGATACCGCAATTTCTCATTTCTAATTTCTCATTTCTAATTTCAAAAAAGCAGCATCCCGAACAGGATGCTGCTTTTACAGGATGCTGCTTTGAAATTACATAGACTGCATGGTGGGCGGCTTGGGCTGATCGTCATCAGAAGCGATTGCCTTGAGGGCACCGGTGAGGCTTGCAAGCCCCTGAATCTCGCTCGGAATGATGATCTTGGTTGCTCTGCCGTCTGCGGCTCTTGCGAAGGCATCCAGCGATTTGAGCTGAATGATCTTGTCAGTCGGCGCAGATTCATTGAGCATTCTGAGAGCTTCCGCCTCGCCCTGTGCCTCGAGCATTTTCTGCTGCTTGATTGCCTCAGCGCGGAGCAGGAGTGCCTGCTGCTGTGCCTCTGCGGCAAGAATCTGAGATTCCTTCTCAGCCTGTGCGCGCAGGATCTTGGATTCCTTTTCACCTTCTGCCACGAGGATCGCGGATTTCTTTTCACCTTCCGCCTGCAGGATCTTTTCACGGCGCTCACGCTCAGCCTTCATCTGCTTTTCCATGGCGTCCTGAATTTCACGCGGCGGCAGGATGTTCTTCAGCTCCACGCGGTTGACCTTGATGCCCCAGCGGTCAGTTGCCTGGTCAAGGATCGCGGTGATCTTGGTGTTGATGACATCACGGGAAGTGAGCGTCGCATCGAGCTCCATCTCACCGATGATATTACGCAGTGTGGTTGCGGAAAGATTCTCAATTGCAGCCATCGGGCGCTCAACGCCGTAGGTGTACTGCTTTGCGTCGGTCACCTGGAAGAACACAACGGTGTCGATCTGCATGGTGACGTTATCCTTTGTGATCACAGGCTGCGGCTTGAAATCAACAACCTGCTCCTTGACGGAAACGACCTTCGCAACGCGGTCAAGGAACGGAACAAGGAAGTGCGGGCCGGTGTGCCACTCCTGCGAGAATGTGCCGAGACGCTCAATGACATAGACACTTGCCTGCGGGACGATGCGGATATTCGCGATAATGATGATCAGTAAAATAACGATCAGAACGAGTGCGACGATCAGCGGACCGTTGCCGATGAAAAATGTAGCGAGCATAGGATGTACCTCCGTTCAGTATTGTTTCGGAATGGATGCGGTTTAATAGTCATGCGAATAGGGTGCGGCGTATTCGGCAGCATCGCGGACAACGAGCTTTGCGCCGTCCACGCGCGTCACCATAACGACGGTCTCAGCAGGGATATTCCCGCCGGATTCGGAGACTGCGATCCAGTCCACGCCGCCGAGCCTTGCTCTGCCGGTTCCGAGTGCCGGGTTGATCTCCTCGATCACCACAGCCGTCTGTCCGACGTTCAGGTCGGCATTGGTACGCGGCTGCTGCTTGACGCGCAGCTTGGCGAGCAGCGGGCGTGTGATCAGCAGCAGGAAGACCGAAAGCAAGACGAAGATGATGAGCTGTGCTGCGAATGAAAGATGAAACATTGCCGCAGTGAATGCACCGGCAGCACCGGCAGCAAACCAGATGCTGATGAGCTGCATGCTGGCAAACTCTGCGATCAGCATGACCACGAAGATCACGCCCCAAAAGATCAGATATCCCATAAAGATCCTCCTTTCCGCGTCAGCGTTCCGTGACGTTCATGGTTTTATTTTAGCATATCCGGCGCGAATTTGCAAGAATCAAAAAATGACAAATTCAGCACGGGGGAGCAAATAGCCCGATTTTGGAAAGATTTTCGGGTGAATGCTCCCGAATGCTCATTATTTCGCAGCCGTTCAATGCGATTTGCTTTTCGCCGGATTTCCGCCGAAACAGGCGTATCTGCGTTTCTTTCCGCGCAGGATGCATAAGCATGCAAAAACGGGACATACTAGCATTGCACGGCAAAAAAAGACCGCCGCGCCGAAAGGAGGCATTTGCCATGAACGACAGAAAGAATCCGAATATCCACTGCACTGTCGATCAGTGTGCGCATCACATGTGCAGCGAGAACTACTGCACGCTCGATCAGGTTCACATTGATACCCACGAACCCGATCCGTGCGTCAAGGAATGCGTGGACTGCGCATCCTTTGAAAAGCGGCGCTGCTGCGAGTAAATCGCCGTTTCAGGGCAGGATGTCCAAACAGGAGCGCTGTGCGGACATCCTGCCGTATTTGTAAAGGATGCACAAAATCGAAACTTCAAAATCAGCAATCTGCCAGTTTTTGATTGAAAAGCTTGCAGTCAACACTGATTTGCAGTATAATAAAACCTGTAGTGGAAGAAGTGAAAACGGAATTGATTATGCATGAAAGGAGCGCTTTTCAATGTCTGATAAAACAATCACATTTTCGCTGAGCGAGGAACGTGAAAAAGAAATGCTGCAGATTCTGCGCACAGTCTACGATGCGCTGAATGAAAAAGGATACAACCCGATCAACCAGATTGTCGGATACATTCTCTCCGAGGATCCGACCTACATCACCGTACATAAAAACGCACGCAGCCTGATCCGCCACATTGACCGCGACGAGCTGATGCAGGTCCTCGTCCGCAACTATCTCTCCGAATAAGCCGGGCAGGCGGGCAGTGCCCGCCTCCAATTTGCTAAAGGTCTGTTTTGTGTCTGCTGGTTTCATCTTGTGTTCGTGAATCAATCACACTTTTTATAATCTGCTGTGGGCAGCGGCGGGCAATGCCCGCCTCCATATTGCTAAAGGTCTTTTTTATGTTTTCGGTTTCCATGTTGTGTTCGTGAATCAATCACAGCAGGCAGTACCCGCCCCTTATTTGCGGGCAGTGCGCGCAGCCAATTTTCTACAGCAGTCCAAACACCAAACTGCTGACAGGCGCAACGGACTGAGGAGATTCCCCGCACGGTAATCCAAAGGAACACAGCCCTTGCAAAATCACAATCGTGAACTTGACTTTGTTCTAAAAACGGGTATGCGTCACGATCTTCATGGTTCCTGCAGCGTTGCCGAAATAAAAAAGCCGAACCGGAAACCGGCACAGTCCCGAAAATTGTATATGTCTCCGAACACTTCCGGCAATGCTTGACAAAATCCGCCGCAGGTGCTATGATGAATATACAATCGGATGCGAATGGGGAGCTTGTGCGGCAGGCTGAGAGGGCATGAACAGTGCCGACCCGCTGACCTGATGCGGATAATGCCGCCGAAGGGAGCGAGAATCTGATATCGAATGCCGCAGGAGTTCTGCGGCATTTTTTATGTCCGGTTGAATTTTCAAAGCAAAGGATGTTTTGTTAAAATGAAACGCAATACAACCAAAATGCTCGTTGAGGGCGCAATGATGCTCGCTCTGGCAATTGTGCTGAGCCTGATCACGCCGTTCCAGAAGCTTCTGCCGTTCGGCGGCTCGATCACGCTGGTTTCCATGCTGCCGATCTGTATCTACAGCATCAAGTACGGCGTGGGCAAGGGGCTCGGCGTATCGTTCCTGTTTGCGGTGTTCCAGTTTATTCAGGGCACGGTCAAAGACGGTCTGTTCGGCTGGGGACTGACCGCCGGCATGCTGATCGCGTGCATCGTGTTTGACTATTTCCTCGCGTACACTGTGCTCGGACTTGCGGGCATGTTCCGCAAAAAGGGGCTCGGCGGCTGGATCGCGGGCATTGTGATCGCGCTGCTGCTCAGATTTGCAAGCCACTTCATCAGCGGCGTGTATGTCTTTGCCTCGACCGGCAAAATCTGGGATGATCTTGATTTCATCGCGGAGAACAAGTATATCTACAGCCTCGTGTATAACGGCGCATACATGGTGCCGGAGATCATCCTGACCGTGCTGGTCACCGTGATTCTGTTCAAGATTCCGCAGATTCACAAGATTCTGACATCTGCCGACAGCGCCGAGGAGAAATAATCGCCGCCGGAGGGCGCCTCCGGATATCATTAAATATATCCAACAAATCGAAGCCGCTGATTGAGTGAAAAGAGCTCATTCAGCGGCTTTTACAGCGCGCAGCAGGCAGTGCCTGCAGCCGATATGCTAAAGTCCGAATAGGTCAAACAAAAGGCAAAAGTCTATCGCCTCAATCAAAGTTAATACATATAATTATGCAAGCCGTTGAAATGGGCGAAATGCCTGTTTCAGCGGCTTTTGCACAAAAAGCAGTATGAAAAATAAATCTTTGTGCAAACATTTTGAAAAGTTGCACGCAACCGTCAAACTTTTGCCGATTTGGCACCCCTTAGTAGAGGGGCGGGCAGTGCCCGCATCCGAGAGGCTAAAGTC
>CAMKLV010000005.1:0-84809 GCA_946413695.1 uncultured Ruminococcus sp.
TATACCACATAAATGCGAAAAAGACCAGCTTTCGCCGGACTTTTTCGACAGGCTGGCCTGCACAGCTGATCTGTGCAGGTTTTGCTTTGCAGAAAAGCGACCGCACAGACTGTCCGTCCGGTGCGGTCAAATGAGGAAGTTGGGTGTTAGGAGAACACAATGTCGATCTGACAGCTTTATTATAGCACAGGCGTCCTGCGGAATTTGTCGGAACCGGTGCACGGCAAAAAAGTTCTGTCAGCCGCCGCGGATGCATAAAATCCGGCAGGGGGGATTTTATGCATCTGCTTGTAACCGGAAACGCACTGCTCTGGCAGTGGATACTGCCGGTATTTCTGCTTTTGACCGCGCTGATCTGCGGTGTGCGGCTGCGCGGCGTGCCTGTCCGCGGCTTTTCTCATGTATTGCGCGAGACGTACGGCGCGGTGTTCCGGCGCGGCTGTGATCGGGCACAGAGGCGGATTTTTGCCTCTGCCCTTGCAGCGACAATGGGCACCGGCAATCTTGTCGGGACGGCGCTTGCCCTGATGACAGGCGGCGCCGGCGCACTGTTCTGGATGTGGATATCCGCGCTGCTCGGCATGATCCTTGTCTACGCGGAAAATGTCCTCGGGATGCACTTTCGCCGGAGCCGTCAGGACGGCACGCGCATCGGCGGCGCGGTTGCCTGCCTGCGATTCGGTTTGCACAGTCCGGTTCTCGCAGGTGTGTTCGCTGTGCTGTGTACGGTCTCCGCGCTCGGCATGGGCAATCTCGCGCAGAGCAGCACAATCGCGCAGACGCTTTCCCATTACGGCGTATCGGCGCCGGTCTGCGGGCTTGTGACAGCGGTGCTGCTGCTGGTGATTCTCCGCGGCGGCAGAGACCGCATCGGGCAGGTGGCAGTCCTGCTGATGCCGCTGCTCTGCGGCTTTTATCTGCTCGGCTGCACGGTGCTGCTGATCCGGCATGCCGCCGCGCTGCCGGACGCACTGCTGCGGATTTTCCGCGAGGCATTCGGGATTCGCGCAGCCGGATGCGGCTTTTGTGCATCTGTGCTGATTCGCAGCATGAGCACGGGGCTGCGGCGCGGGATCTTTTCCAATGAAGCAGGGCTTGGGAGCTCCGCGCTGCTGCATATGGATGCCGGTTCCGGCGATGCCTCTGTGCAGGGGAGATGGGCGGCGGCAGAGGTCTTTGCGGATACGGTGATCTGCTGCACGGCAACGGCGCTTGTCATCCTGACGGCGCCGTCTACGGCTCGTCTCGCTGAGGGCGACGCCGCCGGTCTGCTGCTGGATGCATTTTCTGCGGGGCGCGGGCAATATGCAGGCGGATTTCTCGCGGTCTGCATGGTGTTGCTTGCATTTGCCACAATGATCGGATGGTATCCCTGCGGCGCGGCATGTGTGCAGTATTTATTTGGACTTAGGGGCGTTCCGGTTTATCTTGCCGGATTTGTACTGCTCGCATTTGCAGGCGCCCTCGGCTCGCCGGAGTGGATCTGGCAGCTCTGCGACTGCTGCAACGGGCTCATGGCGCTGCCGAATCTCTATTGCATGTGCAGACTTTCGCACATACTCCGCGGGAATATCGAAAAGAATTGACATTTTGCTCCAAATATGCTATAGTATATATGGGCTTGTATTATGCACAGTGCAGTGCCCGATGTGAAAAAATACAGGTGAATAACATCTGAAAGGATGAAAAGATAATGGATTATGATATCCTGATCGTCGGCGCAGGTCCGGGCGGCATTTTCACCGCCTATGAGCTGTGTCAGGCGAACCGCGATCTGAAAATCGGCGTATTTGAGTGCGGCAATCCGCTCGGCAGCCGCAAATGTCCGATTGACGGCAAAAAGGTCAAGAGCTGCATCGGATGCAAGACCTGCGCGATCATGAACGGCTTTGGCGGCGCAGGCGCATTCTCTGACGGCAAATACAATATCACCAATCAGTTCGGCGGCACGCTTTATGAGTACATCGGCAAGCAGGAGGCGCTCGAGCTGATGCGCTATGTCGATCACATCAACCTTTCGCACGGCGGCGAGGGCACAAAGCTCTATTCGACCGCGAACACGGCGATCAAAAAAAAATGCTTCGAGAACGATCTGCATCTGTTGGATGCGCAGGTGCGGCATCTCGGCACGGATAAGAATTACATCGTGCTGCAGAACCTCTATGACGAGCTGAAAGACAAGGTCGATTTCCATTTCCGCACCGAGATCGAGTCGGTGGAGCGCATTGAGGGCGGCTATGCACTGGTCGCAGGGGAGAAGCGCTTTACCGGCAGAAAATGCGTGATCTCTGTCGGGCGAAGCGGCAGCAAATGGATGGAATCCGTCTGTGCGGCGCTGGAGATCGGGACACGCTCGAACCGCGTGGATATCGGTGTGCGCGTGGAGCTGCCCGCGGCAGTCTTTTCGCATCTGACGGATGAGCTCTATGAGAGCAAAATCGTCTACCGCACCAAGCAGTTCGAGGATCTCGTGCGGACATTCTGCATGAACCCGCACGGCGTTGTGGTCAATGAAAACACCAACGGCATCGTGACAGTCAACGGCCACAGCTATGAGGATCCCGCCCTGCACACGGATAACACGAATTTTGCGCTGCTGGTCAGCAAGCATTTTTCGGAGCCGTTCCGCGATTCCAACGGCTACGGCGAATCCATCGCGCGGCTTTCCAATATGCTCGGCGGCGGCGTCATGGTGCAGCGGTTCGGCGACCTCATCCGCGGACGGCGCTCCAATGCGACGCGCATCGCGGAAAGCTTTGTTGTCCCGACGCTTGCGGCGCAGCCCGGCGATCTCAGCCTTGTGATCCCGAAGCGCATTCTGGACGGCATCATCGAGATGATCTATGCGCTCGATAAAATCGCGCCCGGCACAGCAAATGATGACACGCTGCTTTACGGCGTTGAGGTCAAGTTCTATAACATGGAAGTCGAGATCGACAGCAACCTGCAGACAAAATATGACGGGCTGTATGTCATCGGCGACTGCTCCGGCGTGACGCATTCGCTCTCGCATGCATCGGCATCGGGTGTTTATGTCGCGCGGCAGATTCTCGGGACAGAAGAATAAAATTGTTGTTGATTTTGGGAGGAACGGAAAATGAAAAAAGTCGGTTTGCAAATGGGAGTGCTCATGGGGCTTTCCCTGAGCCTTTGTCTGTCGCTGTTCGGCACGCTCCACGCGGGACATTTTACGGTTCCGGCGTTTCTGCTGAGCTTTCTGATCAGTGCAGTGATCAGCATCATCATCGGGCTGCTTGTCCCGATGCCGAAGCTGGAGCAGTCATTCTGCGCAAAGCTCGGGATTGATCATCGCACACTCGGCGGCAATGCGGTCACGAGCCTGCTCTCGGATCTGATCTATACGCCGATCATCACGCTTGCCCAGACAATTTTCGGCTATATGCAGATGAAGCGAGCGGGCGGCTCGGCGCCGTTTCTCGGGATGTTCCTCGGCTCGCTGATTCTGTCGCTTCTGATCGGCTATGTGATCATCTTCATCTTAAAACCGCTGTACCTCAAACTCGTGCTGAAAGCAAACGGCATCACGCCCGGTGCAGCCCCTGATCACAGACCGGAATAATATCAATCACGGCGCACGGAGTTCCGATATCCGTGCGCCGTTTTCAGTGGTATTGCAATCATTTTGACTCATCAAAAAATTTTTTCAGTTTTTTTGTAACGAATCCGTGCGATCGCAGTCTTATGGACAGAAGGGAGGGAAAACCTTTGGATGTTGAAGCGCTTTACAACACATATTTTCACGATGTATACCTCTATCTGTGCTCGGTTTCACGCGACGAATCGCTCGCGGAGGAGCTGACGCAGGAAACCTTTTTCCGCGCACTGAAAACCGCCGGAACATTCCGCGGCGACTGTGATGTGCGTGTGTGGCTCTGTCAGATTGCGAAAAATCTGTATCTTTCACACTGCAAAAAGCAGAAGCATCTGACAGGCAATGAGATCCCCGAATCCGAAGCCGACCCGCGTGTCTCCGTTGAAGATCACTTAGCGGACAGCGAGCAGGCGATGCAGATCCACCGGATTCTGCACGGGATGAAAGACCCGCAGAAGGAAGTATTTTCCCTGCGTGTGTTCGGGGAGCTGTCCTTCCGTCAGATCGGCGATCTGTTCGGAAAAACGGAATCGTGGGCGCGTGTGACATTTCACCGCGCAAAGCTTGCAATCATTGAAGCATTGGAGGAATCAAAATGAGCAAAAATAATTGTGATATGATCCGTGACCTGCTGCCGCTTTATGCAGACGGCGTATGCAGCGAGGAAAGCCGTAAATATGTCAACGAGCATCTGGCAGCCTGCCCGGAATGCACGGAGATGCTGAAAAAGATGAATCAGAAGGTCGCGATTGCAGCAGAGACAGATATTTCCGCTGTGAAGAAAATCAAAAAGCGTCTGAAATTCGGCAAGGTCGCGGTAGCGCTGATCTGTACGGTGCTTGCGGCGGCAGCGCTGTTCGGCGGTTATATGTACGCCGTGACAGACTGCTCCATGGACTACGAAAAATACAATCTGGCGGAGAACGTCTGGGTTGAGGAGGATGAGAGCGGAAAGCTCTGGTTCTGCATGAAAGGCAATGCGGCGGCACTTTCCGCGTATGTGTACCCGACGGTCAGCTCGAAGAACGGGGGACACATGAGCTACAAGGGGCAGGAATTTGACCGCATGCAGAAGGCAGGCTATGGCTATACGCTGAAAATGCTGCGGATCGCAAAGCTCGAGCCGTTCCAGATTCCGCAGAAGGAGCTGCGTTTTGAGATCACCCGCGATTTGAAAGACATCAGCTATATCTTCTATTATGATGATGTCAACAATCAGGAATATGTGCTCTGGGGCGAAAAGCCGCAGTAAAAAAAAGAACCGCTGATCTGTGCAAACAGGTCAGCGGTTTTGCTTATTTCATTTCAGTATTCTGCGTGAGGATATCCTGCTTGAATTCCTCGTTCATATCCGGATAGGCGGAGAGCATCGGCTCGATGTCCGCGCCCTTTTTGCGGTCGAAATAATTTTTCGTGATCTTCGCGACCAGCCCGCTCAGAGCGACCAGACAGATCAGGTTCGGGACAGCCATGAGCCCGTTGAAAGTATCGTCGATCGCCCAGATCAGCTCGCTGTGGATCGTTGCAGAGAACGCAATCAGCACAATGTACAGGATCTTGAACGCCTTGACCGGAATGCGGCGCTTTTCCTCGGGCAGTCTGCCGAAGCAGAATTCAACAGCCTTTTCGCCGTAATAGGACCACGCCATGATGGTTGTGAATGCGAACAGCGGCAGGATCAGCGAGAACACCGCGACACCGAATCCGCCGTAGTTTTCGGAGAACAGCGCCATTGACATCGCCGTATCCTCCAGATCGCCGGAGAGCGATGCAGGATCAAAGGTTGTCAGGAAGCTGAGCGAGGTCAGCGTGCAGATGATGAACGTATCAAAGAACACCTCAAAGACGCCCCAGAGTCCCTGCTTGACCGGCTCGCGCGTCTCCGATGCGGAGTGCGCGATGACCGAGGAGCCGAGACCTGCCTCATTCGAGAAGACACCGCGCGCCATGCCTTTTTTGATGACGGTTGCAAAGGTGTATCCGAGGACGCCGCCGCCTGCTGCGCGGAAACTGAACGCCTTGCCGAAGATCATCGCGAATGCATGCGGGATAGCCGTGATATGCTTGCCGAGCGTAATCAGCGACATGACAATGAACAGCAGCGACATAAAGGGGACGAGCATCGAGGCGACCTTGCCGATGCGCTGAATGCCGCCGAGGATGATCAGACCTGCGATCACCGCGACTGCAATACCGATGATAAAGCGGATGCCGGTTGTATCGGTGACGAGCTGTGCGCGTGCAAGGGCTTCGCTCAGCGTGCCGGAGATTTTGTTTGTCTGCACGCCGCTCATGCCGATCGCCGCAAAAACGCAGAAGACCGCAGCGCAGTAGCCGAGCCACTTCTGCTTCATGCCGTTCGCGATGTAATAGAAGGAGCCGCCCGAGAGGTTGCCGTGCGAATCCTTTTTGCGGAAGTAAAGACCGAGCACATTTTCGGAGTAGTTTGTCACCATGCCGAAGAATGCCGAAATCCACATCCAGAAGACCGCGCCCGGTCCGCCGGTGAGGATTGCGGAGACAACGCCGATGATATTGCCGGTGCCGACCGTTCCGGAGATCGCCGTCGAGAACGCCTCAAACTGCGAGACGGACTTGACGCGGGAATCGGCCTCACGTTTCTTTCCGAGACTTTTCAGTGCCGGAATGATCGTGGTGTTCAGGGATTCTCCGAAGTGCGTGACCTGTAAAAATCCGGTGCGGACAGTCAGCAGGATGCCGGTGCCGAGGATCAGGATAATGACCGGCCAGCCCCAGACAACACCGTTCAGAAAATCGTTGACTGCTTCAATGGTTCTGAGAAGTGATTGCAGCATATCGCTTTTCAAATTCCTTTCGTTTTGGATTTGCGCATGAAAAAAGCCGGCAGGGTATGTCGGTTTCTTTCAGTGTCAGCTAATATTATAGCATGTTTCCGCGAAAAATGCAAGCGGTCGGCAGTGCCGACAGCCGTTATTCTATAGCTGACGGAGAACCATGCTGCCATTTGGTGCGATGGGCTGAGGGTATGCAATACTCGGTATGATATGAGAATTGAAACTGAAAAGAGTCTGTGCTCAATACGGGAATGGTTCTTGGACAGCTGTAGACATATGGAGGCGGGCACTCCCCAGTAGATTATAAAAAGAACGATTGATTCAAGAACACACAATGAAACCAGCGAACACAAAAAAGACCTTTAGCAAATTGGAGGCGGGCACTGCCCGCTTTGTGCAGGGTGTTCAAATTTTGGTAGGAAATTCATGCAAATTCGCTGTAATGCCGTCTTGCATTTTTCGACAGTTTTCGCTATAATTAAAGTATGGAATAGAACCGGAGCCGGACAATTGGACAAGCGTTTTCAATAGTCTGGTTTTTTGTTTTCAGATTTGCCGGAAGGGGGCATTCTATGAAGTTTCTTGAGGAGAAAATTCTCGCAGAGGGCAGGATCCTGCCCGGACCGGTGCTCAAGGTCTCATCGTTTCTCAATCACCAGATGGATCCGGACCTGATGATGTCGCTCGGTGCAGAGATCGCGAACCGCTTTCAGGGGGATGCCGTCACAAAGATTCTGACGATTGAATCCTCCGGCATCGCCATTGCGATTGCAGCCGGTGCGCATATGCATGTGCCGGTGCTGTTTGCCAAAAAGCACCGCACCAGCAATGTCTCCGGCGTGCTCTATCAGACGCTCGTGCATTCCTACACGCACGGCACGGATTACACCGTTGTGGTGGAGCGCGAATATCTGAAATCAAACGATAAGGTGCTGATCGTCGATGATTTTCTCGCAAACGGCGCAGCCGTCGAGGGGCTCTGCGATCTGATCCGGCAGGCAGACGCAACCGCCGTCGGAGCCGCGATTGCGATAGAAAAGGGCTTTCAGGAGGGCGGCAGAAAGCTGCGTGCATCCGGTATGCGTGTGGAGTCGCTCGCAATCGTCGATCAGATGGACGAAAACGGCATCCGGTTCCGCGAACAGTAATCGTATTCTGTGTACCGTGCAGCTTGCCGCATGACGGCTCCGCTGCATCAGAATTTATCAGAAAGAGGAGTTTCAAATGAAAAGCAAAATGATTCGTATGACATCTGCAATGCTCGCAGGCGCACTCTGCATGGGACTGGCATCCTGCGGTGAGAACGGCGGTGCAGGGGAGGCGACCCAGAGTTCAATCAAGGTTGGCCTGATCTGCCTGCATGACGAGAACTCGACCTATGACCTCAACTTTCTCAAGGCGATGGATGAGGCGAAGAAGCAGCTCGGTCTTTCCGATGATCAGGTGATCATCAAGAAGAATATTCCGGAGTCCAACGAGTGCAAGGAGGCAGCTGCCGATCTCGCAGACCGCGGCTGCAACATCATTTTTGCAGATTCCTTCGGACATGAGCCATATCTGCTCGAAGCGGCAGAGGCAAATCCGGATGTGCAGTTCTGCCACGCGACCGGCACACTCGCACACACCGAAAAAAAGGATAACTTCCACGATGCCTTTGCATCCATCTATCAGGGCAGATATCTTGCCGGAATCGCGGCAGGCATGAAGCTCAATGAGATGATCGAAGCGGGCACAATCAAGGCGGATGAAGCCGTCATGGGTTATGTCGGCGCGTATACCTACGCAGAGGTGATCTCCGGCTACACTTCGTTCTATCTCGGTGCAAAGTCCGTCTGCCCGAGCACAACGATGAAAGTCCAGTTCACCGGTTCGTGGTATGATGAGACCGCCGAGAAGGAGGCAGCAACCACGCTGCTTAATCAGGGCTGTGTGCTGATCTCGCAGCATGCGGACTCCATGGGTGCTCCGACCGCCTGCGAGAACGCCGGCGTGCCGAACATCTCCTACAACGGCTCTACAAAGGATGCCTGCCCGAACACCTTTATCGTTTCCTCGCGCATCGACTGGACACCGTATTATGTCTACGCAATCAACTGCGTGCTCAACGGCGAGACCATCAAGGCAGACTGGACCGGTGATCTTTCGACCGGCTCGGTTGTGCTGACAGAGGTCAATGAGCAGGCAGCGGCAGCCGGTACACAGGCAGCGATTGACGAAGCGGCTGCAAAGCTCAAGAGCGGCGATCTTCACGTTTTCGATACCGCGAACTTCACCGTCAACGGCGAGAATCTGACATCGTATCTTGCGGATGTCGATACCGACGCAAACTACGAGCCGGATACCGAGGTCATCAAGGACGGCTACTTCCATGAATCCGAATACCGCTCTGCGCCGTATTTTGACCTGCGCATCGACGGCATCACAACGCTCAACGAGATGTATTGATCTCTGAGGATTATTCACAGGCAGGGCACTCCGAATTGTCCTGCCTGATTTGTTCTGCATGTTAGGAGAATTTGCTATGGACGAAACGAAGAACGGCGCATCCGCAACGGCGGGTGATGTGCCTGCGATCCGGCTGCAAAACATCACCAAGCGATTCGGCAGCGTTGTCGCAAACGATCATGTCAGCCTGAGCGTGAAGCACGGGGAGATTCTCTCAGTGCTCGGCGAAAACGGCAGCGGCAAAACCACGCTGATGAACATGATCGCAGGTATCTACTATCCCGATCAGGGACAGATTTTTGTAGACGGCAAAGAAGTTGTCATCCGTTCCCCGAAGGATGCATTCCGCTATCAGATCGGCATGATCCACCAGCATTTCAAGCTTGTGGATGTGTTCTCAGCGACGGAAAACATCGTGCTCGGACTCGAGGACGAGGGCAGATTCAGTCTGCGCCGCGCTGCAAAGCGTGTCCGCGAAATCAGCGAGCAGTATGGCTTTGATCTCGATCCGGAGAAGAAAATCTACGAGATGTCCGTCTCGGAAAAGCAGACCGTCGAGATTATCAAGGTGCTCTACCGCGGCGCGGATATCCTGATTCTCGATGAACCGACTGCTGTTCTGACGCCGCAGGAGACGCAGAAGCTCTTTGCGATTCTGCGCAGAATGCGGGACAGCGGCAAAGCGATCATCATCATCACGCACAAGCTGCATGAGGTGCTCTCGCTTTCGGATGAGGTCGCCGTGCTCTGCAAGGGAAAGTATATCGGCACAGTCAAAACCGCGGAGACCGATGAGAGCAGGCTGACAGAGATGATGGTCGGCAAAAAGGTCACGCTGAATATTGACCGTTCCGAGCCGAAGGATCCCGTTGACCGCCTGACGGTTGAGGACATCACCTGCAAAAACCGTGAGGGCGCAGAGCTGCTGCGGCATGTCAGCTTCACGGCGCGTTCGGGCGAGATTCTCGGCATTGCAGGCATCGCAGGCAGCGGACAGCGTGAGCTGCTCGAGGCGATTGCAGGTCTGCAGCATGTCAACGGCAAAATTCTCTATCACAACCCGAAAACAAATCAGACGGACGATCTGCGCGATAAAACGCCGCTT
Source organism: uncultured Ruminococcus sp. (assembly GCA_946413695.1). Classification (GTDB taxonomy): domain Bacteria; phylum Bacillota; class Clostridia; order Oscillospirales; family Ruminococcaceae; genus Firm-04. The sequence continues at coordinate 9,980 of CAMKLV010000005.1, forward strand.
GAGATCCGTGAGCTCGGCGTCCGGCTTTCATTCGTGCCGGAGGATCGCCTCGGCATGGGACTTGTCGGCAATATGGACATTGTGGATAACATCATGCTGCGCAGCTACAAAAAAGGCAAATCGGTCTTTCTGGAGCGCAAAAATCCGCGCACGCTCGCCGAGAAGATCATCAAGGATCTCGAGGTCGCAACGCCCAGTGCCAATACGCCTGTGCGCAGACTTTCCGGCGGCAATGTGCAGAAGGTTCTGGTCGGCCGCGAAATAGCCGCATCCCCGACCGTCCTGATGGCGGCGTATCCCGTCCGCGGACTGGATATCAACGCATCGTTCACGATCTACAATCTGCTCAATCAGCAGAAGGAGAAAGGTGTCGCCGTGATTTTTGTCGGCGAGGATCTCGATGTGCTGCTCGCACTCTGTGACCGCATTATGGTCATCAGCTCCGGCAGCATCTCCGGCATTGTGGATGCGCGGACGGCGACAAAAGAGGAGATCGGCCTCATGATGACGAAAAACACCGCGGATGCCTATGCGCACGCCGCAGCGGAAGGAGGGGATGCCTGATGGCGCAGACGCAGACAACAAAAGAGCCGCTGTTCCACATTGCAAAGCGTGACAGCATAGTCTGGTGGAAGGCGTGGTGCATCCGTGCCGCTGCAATTCTCCTTGCACTGGTCATCAGCGGACTGGCGGCATTCCTGCTGACAAAGGAAAACCCGCTGAAGATTTACGCAACGATGATCGACGGCGCATTCGGCACACAGCGCAGAATCTGGGGACTGATGCAGAATCTCGCGATGCTGCTCTGTGTTTCGCTCGCCGTGACACCGGCGTTCAAGATGCGCTTCTGGAACATCGGCGCGGAGGGACAGGTGCTGATCGGCGGACTTGCCTCGGCTGCCTGCATGATCCTCTGCGGCGATGCCATCCCGACACCGCTGCTGCTGCTCATCATGATTGCAGTCAGTGTGGCGGCAGGCGCAGTCTGGGCACTGATTCCGGCATTTTTCCGTGCCCACTGGCAGACGAACGAAACGCTGTTCACACTGATGATGAACTATATCGCGATTCAGCTTGTCTCGTTCTTTGTGTATAAATGGTCCGTGCCGAAGGGCTCGGGACAGGTCGGCGTCATCAACCGCGCAACACATGCCGGCTGGCTGCCCTCGCTCGGCGGGCATGAATATCTGCTCAATATCATCATCGTGCTGCTGATTACAGTCGCGATGTATGTCTACCTCAAATACAGCAAGCACGGCTATGAAATTACGGTTGTCGGCGAGAGCGAAAACACCGCACGCTATATCGGCATTCCGGTGAAAAAAGTCATTCTCCGCACCATGCTGATTTCCGGCGCGGTCTGCGGCATGGCAGGACTGCTGCTTGTCGCCGGAACCGACCACACGATCTCGCGCGATACCGCAGGCGGCAGAGGCTTCACCGCGATCATGGTCTCGTGGCTTGCAAAGTTCAATCCGGTTTACATGATCCTGACCTCATTCCTGATCGTGTTCCTTGAAAAGGGCGCGACTGAGATTTCGACGGCGTTCGCGCTGAATGAATCCTTCTCCGATATCATCACAGGCATTATCATTTTCTTCATTATCGGCTGCGAATTCTTCATTCAGTATCAGGTCAAATTCAAGGAAAAGGAGGCAGCGAAATGATGCTTGCAGGCTTTTTGCAGCGCGCAATCATGCAGGGGATTCCGCTGCTGTTCGGTTCCACCGGTGAGATCATTACCGAAAAATCCGGTCATCTGAATCTCGGCATTCCGGGCATTATGTATGTCGGCGGCATCGGCGGTGTCATCGGCGCATTTCTCTATGAGCAGAATGCGGCAGTGCTGAATCCGGTGCTTGCGGTTCTGATTCCGCTGCTCTGCTCGATGATCGGTTCTCTGCTCATGGGTCTGATCTACTGTTTCCTGACGGTTACGCTGCGTGCAAACCAGAATGTGACCGGTCTCGCGCTGACGACCTTCGGCGTGGGCTTCGGCAACTTCTTCGGCGGCTCGCTTGCCAAGCTGACGGGCAGTGACATCCCCTCGATCAACCTCACAGCGACGAGCAGCTACTTCCGGACCTCGCTGCCCTTTGCAAAGGATCTGGGCTGGTTCGGTCAGATTTTCCTCTCGCACAGTTTCCTTGCATATACCGCGGTGATTATCGCGCTGGCAGCATCGTTTATCCTCTCGCACACGCGCGTCGGACTGCATCTGCGTGCGGTCGGTGAGAACCCGGCAACGGCGGATGCAGCGGGTATCAATGTCGGGAAGTACAAGTATTTTGCGACCTGCATCGGCAGCGTGATCGCAGGTCTCGGCGGTCTCTATTATGTCATGGACTACGCAAACGGCGTCTGGTCGAATGACGGCTTCGGCGACCGCGGCTGGCTGGCAATCGCACTGGTGATTTTTGCGGTGTGGCGTCCGAACATCAGCATTCTCGGCTCGATCCTGTTCGGCGGATTGTATATCGTCCACAATTATATCCGTGATCTCGATGTCAGCGGACAGGAGCTGTTCAAGATGCTGCCCTATGCCGTGACGATTCTGTTCCTTGTCGCGATCAGCATGCGCCGCAAGCGTGAGGCACAGCCGCCCGCGCATCTCGGTCTGCCGTATTTCCGCGAGGAGCGGTGACGAAATGCCGTATCTCCGATGAATCTAAAATTGGGGCAGGCAGTGCCTGCATCCGATATGCTAAAGTCCGAATTGTTCAACAGCAAAAGTTAAATTCAGTTTCCAAATCATGGAATATGTGTGCATGAGAAAGCCGCTCCTTTCAATGAAGCAAAAGGAGCGGCTTCTTGTTATCCTATATGAGCAGGACGAATCAGCGCATTTCATATCAGCGCGCAGTGATACCGGATAATCAGCATGCCAACCGGAGATTTCTCTCCGTTTTTTCGTTTTGTTGTAACATTTCGGGTACAGATGTTGTCAGGATAGATAGGGAGCACAAAGGTACCTTGCAATCCCGGGGAAAGGAGGCGTTCCGATGGATGACGCGGAACTGATCGGACTGTTTGTGTCCAGAAACGAGCGTGCGGTCTCAGAGACCGAGCAAAAATACGGTATCCGGTGCCGCAGATTTGCCGAGCGGATTCTGCACAACCCCGAGGACGCAGAGGAATGCGTCAACGATGTATTGCTGCAGGCATGGAATGCGATTCCGCCGGAGCAGCCGGAGAGTCTCGGTGCCTATCTGACGGCATTGACGCGCAATCATTCGCTGAACCGGCTCAAGGCGGAACAGCGCTTAAAGCGCGGCGGCGGAGAGGTTCCCGTGGTGCTCGAGGAGCTTGCCGGATGCATCCCGTCCGGCGAGACCGTTGAGGCGGAATATGACCGCCGCAGATTTATCGAAACACTGGAGCGCTTTCTGGAAACGCTCCCGAAGGATGCGCGCGTGATCTTTGTGCGGCGGTACTGGTATCTCAATTCCTGCCGCGAGATTGCGGATGCGTACCGGATGAGCGAGAGCAAGGTGCGTGTGACCCTGACGCGCACGCGCCGCAAACTGAAAGCATTTCTGGAAAAGGAGGATGCGATATGAAAAACACGGATATGCTTGCATGGATGAACGATCTCGATGCGAAATATCTCGAGGAGGCGGCTGCACCGCAGATTCACATGCAGAAAAAGCGCCGCAGGATGTTTCCGGCACTGATCGCCGCGGCTGCAGCAGTTGTCTGCCTGACGGCAGGTGTCAGCGCATATCTCAATTACAACAAGCAGATGGTGCAGTTCGGATTCGGAACGATCGGTGAGGCGCGCATGGCGGAAATCTCGATGCCCGAGCCTGTGACTGCGAATAACGGAACCGTCTCTGTGACGGTTGAAAATGTGCTCAGTGACGGCATTCAGGCGATGCTGCTGCTGACGCTGGAACCGGTTGACAAAACACAGCCGTTTGACTGGTCGGGTTTCGATGATGACTATTATCAGTCGATCCGGAATGAATTTGACATCGGCGCGCAGGAGATCCATACCTATATTCTTTCGGATACAATGGATGACTGCCGTGCGCAGCAGGATGCGGCAAATCAACGCTGGGTTGTGCTGTATTTTCCGCTGCCGCAGGATGTGACGGAGGAGGAGCTTGCCTCTGCAACCTACCGCACATTTCTCGATGTTGTTGAAAATCCGGAGGGCGAAGATTACGTCAGCGGAGAACTGTTTGCCGGTATCTCGATTCCTGTGAATCTGACAAAGAATGTCGATGCCGTGCAGATGCGTTCTGCGGACGGTCTGGAGCTGACGCTTTCGGCATTTGAGTTCTATCAGTACGGCAGAAAAATTCCGCACAATGACTGGTTTGATATGGCGGTGACATGGAAGAACGGAACCGAGCAGGAGATCACGTTCGGCGGCATTGCCGGCGTTGATAAGGCGCGGGACGGGGAAACTGTCTCATGGGCAAATCTCGGCATTCCGGTCGATCCGCAGGCTGAAAACTTGAATTATGACATTCGTTCCAATCCCGAGGACTGGTACGGCTTCATTGAAGTCAGCGAGGTTGCATCGCTCAGAATGGGTGATACGGTCTATTATACCGTGGAGTAATAAAATCCCCCTGCATTTCGTGTGCAGGGGGATTGTCTGTTATTCTGCCTCAGGGAGCGTGATAAGCTTTGCAACATGCTTCAGGATCATCAGGGTATCATCGCCGGTGCGCTTTGCATCCTGATTGCAGTCGGCATTGCGCATGCCCTGCTCGGAGATGTGTGCGGTCTTGTCCTCCGCGATGAACCGCGCCAGCAGCACGGCATCCGAGACATCCACCTTTTCGTCGCAGTTGACGTCACCTAAGCGGCGTTTTGCCGCTGTTGTCACGGTTGTGACTGCTTCGGTGGTGGTTGTGGTGGTTACTGTGGTTTCGGTTGTTGTGACGGTGGTTGTGGTCTCGGTCTCAGTCGGGAGCGGTGCCGCTGCCGGTGCAAGGATGAATTTCTGTCCGGCGCCGCCGCGGTAGCTCCACTGGATGAGCTTTGCGCCTGCATCGCTGCTGCCCTCGAACACATCAAATCCGGATTTTTCCGCAGTCTGCTTTGAGAGCAGCGCATAGCTGCCGTCCGCATTGCACCAGACCGAGAATTTCTGGTTATCCTTGCCCGTGTCGGATTCGAGCGTCAGGGCAGTGCCGTCCGTGCTGTCGGCTGCGGTGATGCATCTGCCGTCACCGTCAGAGATTGTGACAGTGCCGTCATCATTGCGTTTGAAGTTCCATGCGGTTTCGGTGCGGTTCTGCTGGATATTGCCGCCCTCAGCGCTGACAAACAGTCCGCTGTTGAGGTTCCGGATTGTATACGCCTGCGCCGGAACCGATGCAAAGGTCGGGGTGATTTTCCAGAGCTGGCATTCGCCGCCCCAGAACTCCCACTGCTTGATTGCAGCGCCGTTATCCTTCGACCATTCGTAGACATCGAGACCTGCCGCGTCTCCCGCGGATTTTGCAACGATGCCGAAATAGCTGCCGGATCTCACGAGTTTCCATTTCTGATTGTCCGCGCCGGTGTATTTGCGGAATTCGATCTCGAGACCGTTTTCCGCGGTATCGCCCTTGACGGTCACGCAGTAATCCTCATTGACCATCGAGGTGATTCTGCAGTAGCCGCCGCCGACTTCGGTCAGGCGGAAATCCTGATTTCTGTCGCCGGATTTGTTCCCGCGCTTTGCCCACTGCTGAATCCCCGTGCCGTCCGTCATATCATCGGGGACAGATTCGAGCACCTTGCCGCTGTTGACATTCGTGATTGTATAGGGGACATTGCTCAGCAGACCGGAATCGCCGATATAGACGCTGCCGCTGTTGTCCGCGGCGGCGTTTTTGTCATAGACGAGCGTGCCGCTGCCGACATGGTTGAACAGATTATTTCGCTCCGTGCCGTTCCATGTATCGGTCTGCACGCCCCAGATGGACTGGTTATCGCTGCCCGCCGCGGTGAAGGTCATGATCTTTTTGCCGGTGCCGCTCTCATCGAACTGCGGGTTGAAAAAGCCCTGATAGCTGACATTTCCGATCGTGAAGGTTGCGGCGGCGCTGTCATCGCTCTCGTGCCATGTACCCGTGACCGCGCCGGAGATCGAGCCGTTCGCATTGAGCGTGATTTTCTGCGCGGTTGTGATCTTGCCGTCCGTGCCGGTTCCGTGATTGATGAACTCATAGGTTCCGGCGAGTGCCGAGGGTTCAAATCCCGCGTCAGACCATGTCTCGCCGCTGTATTCATACGGCATGACAACCGGCCAGCCCGCCTCATTGAAGTTCATCGTGTGGACGCGCACCTCATGGAACTCTCCGCCGTCATCAAAGCGCGTGTGATTGATCAGGTACCACTGCCCGTCATCATCGCGCAGAACGGAGTTATGTCCCGGAGCCATGTAGGCACGCGCGAGCGACGAGAATTTATAGTTCGTCATGACCTTGAGTCCGACTGCATTGAGATTCGGATTCGCCGGCAGCACCATATCCTTGCCCGAGGGATCCTTGAACGGACCGAGCGGCGATTTGGAGCGCCCGACGCGCATGTTGTAGCCGCCGGTTGAGGTCAGTCCGCCGTAGGTGACCCAGAGATAGTAATAGCCGGTGTCGGCATTGTACTCGATGAACGGGCCCTCGCCGGATTTGCCGTAGCCGCCGGAAATCTTTGTGCCGAAGTAGCTGTCCACCATTCTGCCGTCAGCGGTCTGACCGGTTTTCGGGTGGATGCATTTGCCGGTTGCCCGGTCGATCTCCAGCGTGAAGATACCGCCCGACCACGAACCGTAACACATGTACATTCTGCCGTCGGTATCAAAATAAATCGTCGGGTCGATTGCATTCGGGAACAGCTGATTGTTGAAATTATGGTTGCTGAACCACTGATTGTTGAAGGTGACCTGCTCCGCGTCAATCAGCTGCTGGATATTGGTATTCGAGTATCTGCGGTTGACATTTTTCGAGGGGCTTGTCGCCATGACGGTTGTATCCGTAAAGCCGGAGTAGATCAGCGTATCCACAAAGGTATACGGCCCCTCGATATTTTTCGAGGCGGCATATGCGATGACGGATGTGCGGTAATCCGAGGAGGTGCAGAAGTACATCAGATAGGCACCCTTTGAGCCGTCGCTGTTGACAAAATCCGGATTCCAGACGGTATCCGGCGCCCAGACGGCAAATCCGCCGACGCAGTCGCCGAGGTCTTCGCCTGCCCATGCAAACGCCTTTTTCAGGTTGCCGGAAAGGTCGCCGAAGATGACGTTATTCTGCTTTGCGTAGCCGTTTGCAAAGGACTGCCAGTTCTGCAGATCCTTTGATTTTGCCGCTTCGATATGCGAACCGAAGATATAGTAGGTTCCCGTCTGCTCATCCTTGACGATGGACGGATCATGCACAGAAACGCGGGATTTCTTTGCCGCATAATCCGCAGCGTGAACAGCAGGAAGCTGCGCCGTCAGCAAAGTGCCTGCGAGCATACCGGCTGTCAGCATACTGACGATTTTTCTGTATTTCATAGTGATTCCCCCTGACATAGTTTTATTTCTATTATTATACATTTTTTTTGCCGCCGCGTAAATATCCAATCCGGATTATTTCCTGTTAAATTGTTGCAAAATCGCAAAAGACGAATCCTGAAATCGCAACAAAACGCCTTGACAATCGCCGTATTTTGTGGCATAATATATCATAGCGGCGTAGACCCGCGAATTTTACGAGAGGGGATTGTTTCTATGAAACTGAAACGGGTAACGGCTGTCCTTTCTGCGGCAGCCATTCTCGCAGGATCCGTGCAGCTTGTACCGGCGGCGACGGTGAATGCGGCAGGCACGCTGGATTACGCAAAAGCGCTCCAGATGTCCCTTTATTTTTATGAGTGTCAGCAGGCAGGCAAGCTGCCGGAGTGGAACCGCGTGGAATGGCGCGGCGATTCTCCGATTGACGATGTGGACGGCGGCTGGTACGATGCCGGAGACCATGTCAAGTTCAATCTGCCGATGGCGTATTCCGCCTGCATGCTCGCATGGGGACTTTATGAGTACGGCGATGCGGTGGAAGCCTGCGGCGAAATGACAAACTATGTCAACAACCTCAAATGGGCGCTCGATTATTTTGTCCGCTGCGATCTCGGCGACAAGGTGATTTATCAGGTCGGCAACGGTCAGAAGGACCACACATGGTGGGGACCCTGTGAGCTGCTGGAATACGGCATGGCAGATCAGGGCAACGGCAAGCGCGGACACCTTGAGGGCAGAGACTGCTCCGCCGTGACCGCACAGATGGGCGCTGCACTGACTGCGGGCTACTGTGCACTGCAGGGCAAGGTTGACAGCAAAACGCTCGACGGCTATCTGGATACCGCAAAGAACTTCCTGAAAATGGCGGATGCAGATAAGAGCGACACCACCTATAACAAATCCGATGCGCAGGGCTTCTATGAGTCCAGACAGTTCTATGATGATCTGTTCTACCTCTGCAACTGGCTCTACATCGCGACCAAGGATGACGCATATCTGACACAGGCAAAGAGCTATATTCCGAATCTCGGCCATGAGCTCGGACAGGGCGACACGCTGAAATATTCGTGGTGCCACTGCTGGGACGATGTGCAGCAGGGTGCAACGATCCTCTATGCGATCAACACCGGCGATGCAACATGGAAGGCACAGGCAAAGAAGCATCTTGATTACTGGCTCAATTCCAAGGATGTTGTGCCGGGCGGTCTGATCTATGTGCAGAACTGGGGCTGCCTGCGCCATGCAAACGCATTTGCATTCACCTGCGCGGTTGCATGCGATCACCTGTTCAAGGATGACAGCAGCTACAAGGATTATGTCAAGCTCTATGAGACACAGGTTAATTTTGCACTCGGCGACAATCCGACCAAGCAGTGCTATGTTGTCGGCTATGCCGAGAACTCTCCGAAGTGCGTCCACCACAGAACCGCACACGGCTCGTGGAAAAACGCCGAAAAGACACCGACGCTGAACCGCCACATCCTTTACGGCGCACTGGCAGGCGGTCCGAATCAGGACGGCTCCTATGAGGATGACCGCGGCAACTACATCAACAATGAGGTTGCAACGGATTACAACGCAGGCTACACCGCAATGCTCTGCAAGATGATTTCCGTTTACGGCGGCAAGAGTGATCCGACCTTCCCGCAGCCGGAGCCCCGCGAGGACGAGTTCTATGTCGAGGCAAAGGGCTCTCACGATGCAGGCGGCACATCGCTCAGCCTGAAGATTACAAACCACACCGCATGGCCGGCACGAATTGTTGATAACATCTCCATGCGTTATTACATGGATCTCAGCGAGATCGTTGAGGCGGGTCTGGATCCGACTTCGGTCGAGATGCGTGTAGACCGCGACCAGACCGGTATGTATGCTTCTGAGGGCGTCAAGCCGGCAGTGATTTCCAAGCCGCAGAAGTATGACGGCAACATCTACTATGTTGAGATCACATTCCCGGACGGCAGAGCATTTATGCCGATCTCCGAGGGACGGCATCAGTGCGAGATCATGCTGGCACTTGTCTACCCGAACTACGGCAAGGGCTGGGACGGCACAAACGATCCTTCCGCAAAGGGTCTGGACAGCGAAGCCAATGCCAAGACCGCGTATATTCCGGTATATGAGGAGGGCAAGCTGATTTCCGGTGTTGAGCCGGACGGCACCAAGGGCACCGGTTCGATCAGTGCGAACCCGCCCGCAAACGGTTCCGGCAAGGGCACGCAGCCGGAGATCGAAAAGACCGAGACCACAACCGCACCGCCTGTCACAACAACCACTGTTCCCACAACGACCGTCAGCTCCGAGCCGAAGCCGGAGAAGGCGGCAAAATGGGGCGATGCAAATGAGGACGGCGCAGTCGATGTTTCCGATGCAGTTCTCGTCGCAAGATACTCCGCAGAGGACAAGACCGCAGTGATCAAGACACAGGGCAAGATCAATGTCGAGCTGACCGGTGACGGCAATGTCAACGGCGATGATGTGCTGAAGATTCTGCGCTGGATCGCAAAGATCATCACCGATGCAGAGCTCGCACCGCCGGCAAAGTAAGAACACAGAATAGATTAAGCCGCCAAATACGCGCAATTGCGCTGATTTGGCGGCTTTTCTTTGCAATCGTATCAACAGGAGGGCGGAGACAGTTTATCTACAGAAAAACCGCGGAATTCAGCTATCTGAATTCCGCGGTTTGTTTTAGAGTTTGGTGCCGAGATACCACAGCGCGACAATCTGCCACGAGATTCCCAGCAGATTGACGAGCCAGAAATAGAACTTGCGCGTTTTGTGGTGGAACACACACATGCCGAGCAGCGCGCCCAGCGCCCCGCCGACAAATCCGAAGGCGAGCAGCCTGCGTTCCGGCGTGCGCCACGAATTTGTCTTTGCCGCGTGTTTATCCAGCCCGTAGACGATAAATGTCAGTGCGCTCATCACCAGCAGGATAATCAGAAAGCCTTTGAACATAATGATCCTTTCTTCAGCGGCTGTTTACTGCATGATCGCTTCAGTCCAGTATTCCTGATTGTACATATCGGTGAAGCGGTACATGATCTTGACTGCGCCGTCTCCGACATCGACATTGCTGATGTTCAGCTTGCCGCTGACGGTCATCTGTTCGCCGATCATGTAGCTGTCCTGATAGTTGCCGTCATAGTCATAGTAATCGCAGACGAAATCAAGCGTATCGCCGTCATTGATCTCTGTCATGCTCTTTGCGACGGTATTGGTCTCGTTGTTGCGGTAATCCATTTCCGCGCCGATGACATAGCCCTTCGGGTTATCCTGATCGAATGCAACCAGCAGCTTTGCGCGGTCGCCGTTGAGCAGAACCGGAATGTAGCCGGAGATCGTGTACTTGTCGCCGGTGTCGATTGTGTCGGTGTGGTAGTATGCAACAACCTGACCGTTGATCGCGAGCCAGTCACGCGCGGTATCCGCAACGAGATTGCCGTCATCATCGAAGTCATAGACATTGTCCAGACCGAGATCAACATAGCCCGTGCCGTCATCGTAGAAGACGTTTTTATCGAGCGTATTGACGAGTTTCCACTGATCCTCGGTCAGAGAAAGCACATACTGACCGTTTGATTCGTTCCAGTAAAGGTTATTTGCGTTGAAGTAGTTGAGGGAGAGATACTCCTGCGTATCCGCCTCGGAAAGCGGTGTCTCCTCCATGAATTCGATGTTATCCTGCGTCAGACCGTTGATGCTTCTGCCGCCGGACATTGCCGAGGTCAGGAAGCCGCTCAGGAGCGAGCCGATCATTTCGGAGCTGCCGGAGGAACCGGTCGAAGCGCCGCCGAACAGCGAGCCGAGCGGGGAGCCGGAGCCGCCTGCCGCGATCTGACCGCTGGTCTCAAGGCTTGCAAACTGCCGGATGCACTTCATATAGGACTGATCCATCTGGATCTGACTGTAGGTGCTGCATGCATTGTCCACATAGGAGGTGCGCTTATACGGGAAGAAGATCGAGACGCCGTGTGCGTTCGTCATGTTGGTCGATGTACGGTTGTACTTGACCGCCTTCTGGAGCGTTTCAGCGAGCTGCTTGCCCTCAGCGGTGTTCATGTTGAGTGCGAGATCGACAAGGTCAACCTGATCGATCTTGGAGGAGGTTGCGAATTCTCTGGTGTTGTTGCGTGCGCTCGAGACTTCCTGATACTCCTTGTTTTCCATCTTTGCGCTGACGGAATCCGCAAATGCAGCAAGGTCCTTCGGGACAGTATTTGCAAATTCGGCAAGGTCGATCACGGAAAGCGTGGTCTTCTGACCGGGGCAGCGCTTTGCGCAGGCAGATGTGAAGTCATCGCAGATGTTCTTGCCGATTTCGAGCGTCGGCATGGAGGTGTTGCTGCCGAGCTGTGTCATCCAATTTGTGTAATACCAGCCGATACCGGGCTCGGTCTCCTCGGATGCGACGAGGTAATCCGCGTAATTGTTGAGCATCAGCGCAGTTTCCGCAGTCGCCATGAGGCAGGCGTCGAAGCCGACGAAATCAAACTTGACGCCGCCGTTCTTGAGCGCCTTGCTGACGCCCGCGAGATCCATCGAGCCGCCGCTGCGGAGCTTTTCGTCATAGCCGTAGCCGCTGACGGAGCCGCCGCCGTGATCCCAGAAATCGAGGATATTGCGGTTTGCGGGGAAGTTCTTTGCGCAGTACTGAATGAACTCAGAGAGCGTGTTCGGATCGGTCATCGGCTTGTTGCCCATATCCGCTTCGAGGCGTTCCAATCTGCCGTCCTTTACGCGGTAGATCTGGTTGACACTGTTGCTGATGCCGGAGGTCTGCCACTGCTTGCAGCCGCCGGTATAGACGATAACATTGACATTGTCGCCGTATTTTGCGGTTGCCATTTCCTGCAGATCGGAAGAAGCCATGCCGCTCTTGGATTCGAGGTCGGTACCGCAGAGGTACACCATCATCGTGACGGTATCCTGACCGCCGCCGAGGATCTTCGTGTATTTTTCACGCGAGCCGGAAGCGACAGAGTCATCATAGCTTTCGGCAGAGGGCGCAATATACTGATCGGACTGCACCTCCTCGGAGTGATAGGGGAGCTGACCGGACATATCGCCGTCCGTCAGACCGCCTGTCATGCCGCCGAGCATGCTGCCGACATCGCCGGAGCTGCAGCCTTTCAGCAGCAGATAGCCGACAATCAGCAGCAGAATGGTTCCGCCGCCGCCAGCCGCAGCAGCGCGTTTTCCGCCGCCGCCGGAGCTGCCTGTTTTGCCTGCATAGCCGTTCTGCGAGCCGACAGGACCGGTTCCGAGTCCCTCACCGCGGCGATGTACGCCGGAGCCGCCGCTCGTTACATTTTTTTCTCTGCCTCTCGGGCGATTTTGATCCATAACTATATCCTCCTGTATCGAAGATTCTGATACTATTTTACATGATGAACTTGGATTTGTCAAGTATATTGCAGAAATTCCGCGGAATATACAGGATTTTGCGCACTCATGTCCGGACGGTCAATGTACTGCCGGATTCGGTCTTGCTGATGACGATCTGCGAGGGGATTGCCTCGCGCAGCTCCGCCACATGCGAGATCACGCCGATGAGACGCGAGCCGTCTGCGAGCTTTGAGAGCATCTGCATGGCGAGAGAAAGCAGGTTTTCGTCAAGCGAGCCGAAGCCCTCGTCAATGAACATCGCATCGAGCCGGATGCCGCCGCTTTGCGCCTGCACCACATCGGAAAGCCCGAGCGCCAGCGCCAGCGACGCAAGGAACGATTCACCGCCCGAAAGCGAGGAGACATCGCGCCATGCACCGGTACCGCTGTCAAAGACCTCGAGATCGAGACCGGTCTGCGCTTGCTTCTGACCGGCGCTTCTGCGGCAGCGGAGCGAATAGGTGTTGTTCGTCAGGAATCTGAGCCGCTCGTTTGCAGCGGTCACAACATGCCGGAAGTAGAACTGCTGGACATATGCCTCAAAACTGATCTTCGCCTTGCCGGAGAGCTGTCCGCTGACCGTGAAATAGAGATCGCGGAGCTGCTTTTCGTAATTGACAGCCTCTTTGCGCTGATCGGTCAGCGGTTTGAGCCGTTCCAGCACCTTTTCATTGGTGTCGCAGATGCGCTCCGCATTCCGGTATGCCTGATCGAGCGAGATTTGCTTTGCGTTCAGCTCGCGGATATCCTGCTCGATTTCGGCGAGCGGCAGCGGCTCTGAGATGGTACACTGCGTCCGGAGATTTTCGATCTGACCGCGCAGCGTATTTTTGCGTTCGAGGTAGGTCTGCACCTGATTCTGCAGCTTCATCTGCGTATCGGGCGCCATGACCGCGCCGAGGAATGCAGCCTCATTTTCAAAGACGGAGCCCGTCAGCGCATCGGCATAGTCCGCGCGGCGCTTTTCCGCGGATTCTTTGGTGCGCGCATAGTTTGCCGCGGATTCCTCTGCGGCGGCTTTCTGCGCGGCGGCATCGCGTTCGGCTTTTGCGGCGGATGCCTGCGCCTGCGTCAGCGCACGGTTTCGCGCAGTGATCTGCTGATCGGCATTGTCTGCGGTTTCGCGGAGTGTCTGTGCAGTCGGGATTTCTCCGCCGCAGACCTCCTGCAGCTCGGCAAGCAGATCATCAAGCGCCTGCTGCCGTTCTTCGACGGTCTGTTTTTGCTTGGCAAAGGCAGCGAGTGTATCGCTTGTTTTCTGCCGGATTGCAGTGACTTCGGCGTCGGTCGGCGTGTGACCGGATCGCGCCGCCGGATGCGGATGCTCTGTTGCACCGCAGACGGGGCACGGCATACCGGGCTGCAGGGTTTCCGCCAGCAGACCGGCCTGTCCGGCGTTATAGGCATCCATGCAGATGCGTTCTGCCTCTGATGCAGCGCGGTATGCTTCGGCTTTTGCATGGAGCAGAGATGCAGCCTGCCGGTGCTGATCGCGCTGTGCTTCACTTTTCCGCAGCAGATCGAGTGCATGCTCTGCATGGGCTTTCTGCTCCTGCAGCGCAGGGATTTCCTCTGCGGCTTTCTGTGCAGCCTTCAGCTCTGCGGAGGCCTTGTCTCTTGCTTCTTCCAGTGCGGGCAGAGATTCCAGATGTCCTTTCAGGATTTTCTGCGCGGCATCAAGCTGCTGATCTGCGGTTTCCACAGCGTGATAATCCCGCAGGAGTGCCGCTGCATGCATCGCAAGATTGAGCCGTTCTGCCGCAAGCTCCATATCGCCTGCCTGCGCATCGAGCTTTTCCGCCTGCGCTTCGGCGGCAGAGCGTTCTGCAAGGAGCTTATTCTGCTGACGGGCACGGTCGGCTTCCTTTGTCACGTTCGTGAGATCGTCCGCGCAGCGTTTGCGGTCTTCTGCGAGGGTTTCCAGCAGAATCCGCTGCTCTTTACAAATCGCTTTGAGCGGCGCGAGCGCCTTTGCCGCATATTCCGGCTCTGTTTTCAGATTGCTGAGTACCTCGGAATCCGCCGCCTGCTCCGGCAGAATCAGATCACGCACCGTCAGCAGAATCTCCTGCTCAACGGAATTGATCTTTGCCTTTGCCTCAGATTCCATTGTGCTGAGCATGTCCTGAAAATCTGCATAGCGGACGGTGTCAAACAGCTTTTGAAAGATCGCTTTCCGGTCGGCAGAGGTTGCTGTCAGGATCTTGCGGAAATCGCCCTGCGCGATCATGACAGTCTGCGCAAACTGCGGCCTTGTCAGCCCGATGAGCTCCTGAATTTTCTGGTTGACCTCTTTGATGTTCTCGAGCACTTTGCCGTCCGGCAGATGCAGAACGGCAGTACGCTTGCTGAGCTTCATGCCCTCGCCAATCTTCTTCGGGCAGAGATATTCGGGCGTTCTGCGGACTGTATAAAGCTCGCCGCGGTGCTCGAATTCGAGCTCTGCGAAGGTCTCGGATTCCGGTGCAGCATAATCGGAACGGAAACTGTCGGCACTGCGCCGTTCGGGTCCGCCGCTCGCTTCGCCGAAAAGAGCATAGGCGATCGCGTCAAAGATTGTTGTTTTGCCGGCACCGGTCGCGCCGCAGACCAGAAACAGACCGTCCCGCTCGAGCTTTGTGAAATCGACGGTTGTTTTCTGTGCATAGGGACCGAATGCCTGAATGGTCAGAATTCTCGGTTTCATTGCGCACCTGCTTTCTGATCGAGCTGTTCCAGCACCTTCTGGACGATCATTTCCTGCGCTTCGGAGAGCATCTCACCGGCATGCTGTGCAGCATAGAAATCCTGCAGCAGCGTGAGAAAATCGGTTTTCTCCGGCATGCTGTCCGCGCTGCTGAACAGCGCTTCACCGTCTTCGGTGCTGCTGAACAGCGTTTGCAGACAGTTCGGGAAAACCGTGTGCAGCGCGCGCGCCGCATTGACAGGCGGCGCCGGATCGGTGACAGTGAGCTGAACATAGTCCTCACACACCGGCATCTGCATCAGATCGGCAAAGCTGCCGCTGATCACCTGCATTTCGCGCAGGGGCTTCAGCGGCACCGTCTCGATGCGGACATCGCCCTTTTCGCGCAGCTCCACAATCGGGACGGATTTATGCTGATGCACCTCTGAGAACGAATATTTGATCGGCGAGCCGGCATAGCGCACCTCCGGACGGCTGACCTGCTGTGGGCCGTGGAGATGACCGAGCGCGGCATAGTCATAGTCATCGAACAGCGCCGCGGAGACATTGTCCAGTCCGCCGATTGCCAGCTCCTCGGAATCGCAGACCTGTGCGCCGGTCAGGAACTGATGCGCAAGAATGACATTGCGTTTTGCAGTGTCGATCGGGTGGTGTTCCATCAGGACGCGGATTGCATCATTGTAATTCTGAATCTCCGCCGCCTGCTCCGGATACGCCTGCCGCATCTGCAGCGGTGTCGTGAACGGCATCAGGTGCAGGGTGATCTCCCCGAATTCGTCGGATTGCGTAAATGTGTAGATTTTTGCCGTATCCGAGCCGGAGATATAAACGCCGGAAAGCTGCGCGAGCGGCGCCAGATATGCCACGCGCTCGGCAGAATCGTGGTTGCCGCTGATGATATAGCAGGGCAGCTTTCGCTTTGCGAGTTCCGTGATAAAGTCGCTGAATACGGTCATGGCTTCGGCAGAGGGCGCGTTCCGCTGATAGACATCGCCTGCAATCAGGACGGCGTCAACCGCGTGCGCCTCTGCAATCTGCAGAATTTGCTGTAAAATATACTTCTGATCTTCGAGCAGATTCTGCTTGTGCAGAACCTTGCCGAGATGCAGATCGGCTAAGTGCAGAAATCGCATATTGCAGCCTCCGGTCTGTCAAAGGGCTTTCAGGAGTGCCAGCAGGAACTCCCATGTTCTCGCTGCCGAGGCGATTGAAAGGCGCTCGCGCGGCGTGTGGATATCGAGCAGATCGGGTCCGATGGAGATGCATTGCAGCTGCGGCGCTTTTGCGTTGAGAATGCCGCATTCCAGTCCTGCATGGATCGTTTCGATCTTCGGCTTGCCGCCGTAGAGCGCGCAGAACACTTTGACAGCCGTCTGTTCGAGCGCGGTATCCGGCACATATTCCCATGCCGGATAATCGCCGGATTCCGAAGCGCTGCCGCCTGCCTGTTCCGCAAGCTGCCGGAGCCTGTCAGCGAGCAGGCGCTTTTCGGCATTGCTGCCGCTGCGGATGAGTGCATCGACCTGCAGGGAATCTCCGTATTCCTCCAGCGTGAAGATGCCGAGATTCAGCGAGGTCTGCGGCATGCCGAGCCGTTCATTCATTTTCTGTACGCCGTTCGGCAGAAGCGCGAGGGCATCCAGAAGCGCATCTGTATCCTCGACTGCAAACGGCTCACAGTTCGGCGCGATGCTTGTCTGCAGACTGACACCGGATTCATGCGGATAATCTGCTTTGATCTGTTCCAGTTTGCAGGTGACGGCGTGCAAGAACGCCTCTGCCTCAGCATCCGGCACAACAACCTCTGCGTTGCAGGCTGTCGGGATGACATTGTCGCGGACACCGCCCTCCCATGCACAGAGACGGAGCGCCTGCGGGACGGATTGCAGCAGATGCAGCATCAGCGTATTTGCATTCAGAAGCGGCTTGTGGATTTCTGTGCCGGAGTGTCCGCCGGTGAGCCCGAAAACCGAAAGCGAAACGAGCGTGCCCTTTGCAGGCGAACGGTGAACCGGATAGCAAAGATGCGAACGCACACCGCCCGCGCATCCGACGGTGAAAATACCTTCATCTTCGGAGTCGATATTGATGAGATAGGTGCCTTCCAGCGCATCGGGGCTGAGACCGGTCGCGCCGTCCATGCCGGTTTCCTCATCGACGGTAAAGACCGCAGTGAGCGGCGGATGCGGAATCGAATCCGATTCCAGCACAGCGAATGCATAAGCAATTGCAATGCCGTCATCGCCGCCGAGCGTTGTGCCGTCCGCGGAGAGATATTCGTCGCCCCAGAGCAGATCAAGCCCCTCAGTCTCCATATTCTTCCTGCAGTCCGGCAGCTGTGCGCAGACCATGTCCATATGTCCCTGCAAAATCACGCGCGGGTGATTTTCATAACCGGCAGAGGCATCCTTGCGGATGATGACATTGCCGGTTTCATCGGCGTAAGCTTCCAGCCCGAGACGCTTTGCGGTATCCAGCGCCCACTGCCGGATCAGCTCGGTATGTCCCGAGCCGTGGGGCATGGATGCGATTTCAGAAAAATACCGGAAGACAGCTTCCGGCTGCGGATATTTCAGCATAAGAGAACCTCCTTACAGTTACAGAATTGCATACAGAAAAGCGCCGCTCCCGAGAATCAGTGACAGAATGATCAGAAACGCGGCTTCACGGTGAGCGGCTGCTTTGAACATCTCAAGAGTGGCGGTGCGGCGTCATAGGCTGGCGGTGCAGATTCTGCATCATGCAGTAAAAATGGTCTGCGCGAAAATGCCGCGCAGCCAGCAGATGCAGCGCATTGGCATAGAGCATTCCGGCTGTCAGGAGCGGCAGCCCGAAGCAGAGTGCGGCGCCCGCTGCCAGCAGATAGCCGTACCGGAGCCAATAAGCGGCAGGCAACCGTTTCTTATAGGGCGACCGTTTGCGCGGTGCGGGTTTCCGGATGCAGCATATCCCGAGAACCAGAGCGAACAGCAGTTCCGATACAGAGATTCCGGCTGCAATCCATGCACAGACCGGTATATGACTTCCGAGCGCGCAGATTCCTTCCGCGGCGGGGAAAAGCAGCAGTGCAGCATCTGTGATTCTGCCCCAGAACCGGATGATCCGGTCATCTCCGCCGAGCCTGCGCATACGGCAGATTCGCAGCCACGCGATGCATTTTGCAGGAAAACAGTAATCGGAAGCCGGAGCCCGCAGGGCTTCTTTGATTGCGCGCTTGGTACGAATCTGCGCAAGGCGCAGCGCAATCAGCTCGCGGCAGCGTGTCCGGATGCCGACTGCCCAGCCGAAGCATGTGAAGAATAACAGCACATGCACCAGCGGCAGTATGATTTGCAAAGCTTCAGTCAGCGGCTCCATATCAGAGAAATCTGTAGTTCGGGTGATAGGGCAGAATCAGCGTGGAGTCAGCCTCCGCCTCAGCAAAAATGCGTGCGCGCAGACCGGAATCGAGCAGCGAATCCAGCGCGGCATGATTGTCCGCGGGTACACCGGGACATCCCTGATAGAGCGCCAGACGGGGCGCATCCGTATCGGGATCACGCATTACGCGGACGGGCCAGAGCGAACAGGCAAAGGGCTTTTCCGCCGGCGGCAGTGTGCAGCCGGAATCCGGATCGAGAAACGGACACGGCTGTGCTGCGTGTGTATCATCATAGGGGAGCGTGATGCGGTATCTGCCGTGATCTTCTGTCATCGGGTAATCGGGATGATCGGCGAGACGCGCCGCCGCCCCGACGGAGAATGTCGGCAGTTCCCATGCACTCTGCTCCTCAAAAATGCAGCAGTTCCGGCATTTTGCGCAGGTCTCTCCGGAGAGTATCGGGCTCAGCATAAATCGGACTCCTTTCCGTGCCATTCCGCGATGAATTTTTCATTGAGCAGATCGGGACGGTATGACTGCTTGGATGTGCGCATGCCGTTCTCCCCGAGATCCTCCTCGCGGTTCAGATATTCCGCAGCGGTCAGACATTTCGCCATTTCATTCGCGACAACCGGCCATGCATGCGGATAATCGGGAATCACCTTTTCAAAGTGGACATCAAAGCAGCCTGCCGAGATCTCTGAAACCATCGTCATCCCGACCGGCTGACCGTCCGCGTAAAGCAGCAGACCGGATAAACCGAGCGCCTCCATATTGGCGGCAGCTTCAGCGATGCAGCTCCGTTCATAGAGCAGCGAGGCGTCCTGCGGATCGGAGCGCGCCGCGAGCCATTTGTCCTCGATTTCCAGCGCATAGGCGGCGTTTTCCGGAATCAGCGGCTGAATATATGCCTCCGGACAGGCGCGCCAGAACTGCGACATGTGATTGCGCTTCCCGTGATAGCGGCTGCCGCGCATCTCTGCGAGATTTTCGCGCAGATACAGATATTCGGTGTAATCCTCCGCCTGTGAGAATGTGAAGCAGCCGGGGAATTCCCTGCGGAGCAGCTCGCATTGTGCCGCGGTCAGGAGCGTCAGGCGCAGCGGCTGATTCTGTGCAGCCGCATCGGCACAGAGCAGCCGGATCGCATCATGCAGATTGCCCTCGCCGAGCGGAAAGCCGTATGTACCGGCGCGGAAACCTGCACGGTAGCGCCGCAGAAGCTGTGCACCGGAGAACGCAATCTCAGTGCCGTATTTTTCGCGCAGCAGATAGAGATTGACGAAGGATGCATCGTTTTCGCGGGCGCCGGAAAATGCAGCGGCTGCGGTGACAGCAGCCCTGTCGGAGGTACTGGGGGATGCAAATGATATTGGCATGCGGAAATCCGCCTTTCATACTGTGTTTATCATTATATTATATCATGTACCGCAGTATTTGTCAAACAGCAGCAGGCAGCAAAAAGCAAGCTGCGGCATGATTGCACAGCTTGCTTCACACCGGCGACTGATAGAACCGGATATCAAATTGTGCGCCGTGCGGTTCGGCGTTCCGCACCTGAATGCTGCCGCCCTGCGCGGTGATGATCCTGCGGGCAAAGGCGAGCCCGATGCCGTATCCCGCCTTTGAAAATGACGCCCCGCGATAGAACCGCTCAAAGATATGCGGCAGGTCCTCCTCGCGGATACCGCTGCCGGAATCGGTGATCAGGATGCCGGTGTAGATTGCATTCGCCTCCGCCTGCACGGTGATGCTGCCGCCCTCGGGGGTGTGCTCCATGCAGTTTTTCAGCAGATTGCAAAGCGCCTCGGTGCAGTAGGGGAGATCGGCTGTGATGCACGGATCGTCCGCGATCTGTACCTTGACCGCAATATCCTTCAAATCCAGCGCCACGGAGATCGGTTCCAGCGCATCTGCGATGAGCGTGCGGCAGCTGAACCGCGTCTTCTGGAATGTCACCGCGCCTGCATCAAGGCGGGAAAGCCCCAGCAGCGTCTCGATCATCCACTGCATTCTTGCGAGCAGCGACTGCAGTTCCCGGAGATTTTCCGCCTGCTGCTCTCTGGTCAGGTTCGGCTTGCGCATCATGTCCACAAGCAGGATCATGGCGGTCAGCGGTGTGCGGAGCTGATGCGAGATATCCTCAAGCGACTCCTGCATAAAGCTGCGGTCCTGCCGGAGTGCGGCATTCTGTTCGCGCAGCCGGACGGTCATTTTGCTGATCTCGGATGCAAGGATGCCCAGCTCGCCCTCTGCGTAGGTATCAAAGGTGATCTGTTCGGCGCCGTGCAGAATGCTGCTGATCTCATCACAGAGCATTGCGATCTGCTTTTTGCGGCAGGACGCAAAATACGCCCGGAGTGCAAAGGCAGTCATTCCGGCAGCAAGCACGATCAGCGCCGCCGCAGGATGCAGCAGCCCGCAGAGCACAGCCGTCACCGCCAGCAGTGCGATCTTCAACGCGGTTTCGAGACTGCTGTAATCCTTCATTGCTCCGCCGCCTTGTAGCCCATGCCGCGCACGGTCCGGATGATCTGCGGGTTCTGCGGATCGTCCTCGATTTTTTCGCGCAGGCGCTTCATGTAAACATTGAGCGTGTTATCCGAGACAAGCTCGCTCGAGACCGACCACAGCTCGTCGATGAGGCGGTCTCGCGTCATGAGCTGCCCTTTGTTTGTCAGGAGAATCAGCAGCAGCCGGTATTCGAGCGCGGAGAGAAACAGCTCACTGCCGTCCTTCATGACGGTGCCCTTTGAGGGATCAAGCGTGAGGTTGCGGCAGGAGATGGTCTGACTGCCGCGCTGTGTCCGGCGCATGGCGTTTTTCATGCGGGCAATCAGCTCGCGCGGACGGAACGGCTTGTTGATATAATCATCTGCACCGACCTCGAATCCCGCGACGGTGCAGGCTTCATCGGCAGATGCAGTCAGAAAGATTACCGGTGTATCCGACTGCGCTTTGATCGCCGCGCAGACGGAAAACCCGTTTCCGTCCTGCAAAGAGACATCAAGCAGGGCACAGTCAAAGGGGCGCTCTGCAAAGCGTGCAAGCCCGTCCGTCTGACCGGCTGCATGCGTGACCTGATAGCCCTCGGATGTCAGAAACCGGATGAGTGTGCGCGCAAGCTGTTCGTCATCTTCCACGAGCAGGATATTCGGCATCTTGACACTTCCCTTCATTCATCGTTTTTCTTTCATTATACCATATTTTTTCTCAAAGCACAACCGGTTTTGAAACCGGAAATGAGAAAAATAGAATTTGAAAATGAGAAATTAGAAACATGGAATTTGAAAATGAGAAGTTAGAAATTAGAAATGAGAAATTGCGGTATCCGCTGCGCGGATGATTTTATAAATGGTTCTTGGACAGCTATGGAAAATCGGATGCAGACACTATCCGCTAAGATTGATTCTTGAACATATGATGAAACCCGCAGACACAAAATAGACCTTTAGCAATATGGATGCCGGCACTGCCGGCCGCAATAATTGCAAATTTTGCGATGTTTCTCGTTTTTCATTGACTTTTTGCAGATTCTGTGATATGATATAGGTGGTATAATATTGTTTTGTACCGCAATATTGTTTTAAGGGGAGCATGTAAAGATGAAAGGAACGAAACTTTGCAGCGCAATCAGCGCTGCGGCCGTTCTGTGCAGTGCAGTGTCTGTATTACCGGTACAGACTGCATATGCAGAACCGGTCGAACTGTTCTCGGATGATTTCGAGGACGGCAATTCCTGCGGCTGGGCGTCTCACGGCGACGCAGCAACCGTCTCGCTGACAACCGATCAGGCGCACAGCGGAAAATCCAGTATGTTTATCACAGACCGTGAACAGGACTGGCAGGGTGCGGAATGCAGCAAGGTCGGCTATTTCTATGCCGGTGAAAGCTATTCCTGCTCGATGTGGTTCTACTATGACGATGCATCCGCGAATGCATCCCAGACCTTCCAGCTTGGCTACAAATATGTCCAGAACGGTGAGACGCGCTACGGCAGCGTCGGACAGGTCAATGCGGAAAAGGGCGAGTGGAGCGAGCTGAAAGCGAATGTCACGTTCCCTGCGGACTGCACAGGCATCACGCTCTATACCCAGTGCAGCGACACGGATCTGCCGTATTACATCGACGACTGCACCGCGACCGGCGAAAAGCATGAGGGCAGCGATGCAGAAGGCTTCTCCTATGATTTCGATGACGGCAAGGTCGCAGACTGGTACGGCAGATCCTGCGATATCAAGGTCTCGGATAAAATGGCGCACAGCGGCGATTATTCGCTCTACACGAGCAACCGCTCCGATCTCTGGATGAGCCCCGCCGTGGACTGCACACTCTACTGCAAACAGGGCGGATATTATTCGTTCTCCTGCTGGGTCGCCTATGACGGCGAGAACTGGACCGATACCGCATCGTTCCAGAGCTACCTGATGTACAATCTCGGCGGCACAATGCAGTATATGAATCTCGCGGACGAGACAACCGCAAGAGGCGAGTGGGTGCAGATTTCCACGCGCTACACAATCCCCGAGGGTGCAACGAATATTGCATTCTATGTGCAGCCGAAGTGGTCGAGCAACCCGTCCGATCAGGATCTCAAGATCGACTTCTATATTGATGATGTCGAATGCAAGGCGCTTGCAGAGCCGGAGATTGAATCTGACCTTGCAAACCTCAAGGATACCTACAAAGATCAGTTCAAGCTCGGCTGTGCGGGCACAGTCTCTGAGATGACGCCGAAAGCGGCACAGGATATTGTCAAAAAGCATTTCAACTCGTTCACGTTCGGCAATGAGCTGAAGCCGGAATCTCTGCTCGATCAGACCAAGACGGCTGCATCCGGCAGCGAGACCGCTGTTGTGGTATCGCTCAAGGGTGCGGAAAAGCTCTTTGACTATGCAAGAGAGAACAAGCTGCCGGTGCGCGGCCATACGCTGGTGTGGCACAGCCAGACACCGGACTGGTTCTTCCGCAAGGGCTACAAGGCAGGCGGCGAATGGGCATCCCGCGAGACGATGCTCAAGCGTATGGAGAATTACATCAAGGCAGTGTTTGCCGCGATTGAGAAGGATTATTCCGATATCGACTTCTACTGCTGGGATGTTGTCAACGAGGCGTTCCTCGATGACGGCTCCTACCGCAAGCCCGGCTCGACCGAGGAGAATGACGCATACTCCCTGTGGATCAAGACAATCGGCGAGGATTACATCACCTATGCATTCCGCTATGCACGGCAGTATGCGCCGAAGGGTACAAAGCTGTTTTACAATGACTTCAACGAGTACACCCCTGCAAAGCGCGACGCGATCATCAAGATGGTCAAGGGGCTGCAGGAGGAGAAACTGATCGACGGCATCGGCATGCAGTCGCATCTGCAGATGAGCTCCCCAACAAAGGAAGGCTATGCAGAAGCGCTGAAGATGTACGGCGATCTCGGACTTGAGGTGCAGGTCACCGAGCTCGATATCAACAACAAGAGCAATTCCCGCTCCTCGCAGCTTGATCTTGCACAGCGCTACCGCGATATCATGAATGCCATTGTCGATGCGAAAAAGGCAGGCACCAATGTCACGGCGGTTGTGATCTGGGGCATCACCGATGCAACCAGCTGGATCGGCGGCTATCCGGTGCTCTTTGATGAGGATTACCACGCAAAGCCCTCGTTCTATGCTGTGCTTGATCCTTCCAAGGCGATCCAGACTGTCCAGAACAAGGATGCGATCATTTCTGAGAACGCATCCGGCGATGCGGGTGCATTTGATTTGCAGGCAGCAGCGGCAATCGGCAATGCAGGCTCGTTCAAGTCGGTTTACAACGCTGAAAAAGGTCTGGTGATTTCCGTTACCGCAGCAAAGGCGGGCGATCTCGCTGTGATTTTTGACGGCGAGAAGAAGGCGCTGAAATCTTTGAGCGCAGGCGAAACCTATCAGTTCAATCTTGCTGCATCCGGTGCAAAAGCCGGTTTGCTCTACAATTTTGATATCGCAATCGGCGACACCTGCTGGAACAGCATGTCCGGCACACTCTCCGATGAAAACGCCGGTACGCTGACGATTGCAAAGGCTCCGGTCTGCGCAGAGGCTGCATCCGGCACCCCGAAGATCGACGGCGAGATTGACGCAGTCTGGGCGAACGCTGAAAAGCTCGCGGTCAATAACTTCCAGATGGGCAAGAAGGGCACCAATGCAGAGGGTACTGCGCGGGTGCTCTGGGATAACAATAACATCTATGTGCTGGTTGAGGTCACCGATCCGAACGGCATGCATGCATCCAGCTCGAACCACTACGAGTGCGATACTGTTGAGGTTTTCGTGGACGGCAACAACCAGAAGACCACCGCATATCAGCAGGATGATATCCAGTGCCGTGTCGGTTATGACAACAGCAAAACCGTCTCCGATAATCACACGGTTGAGGATTACACCGCTGCGGCTGTCAAAGGCTCGAACGGCTATACCGTGGAGCTTGCGATTCCCGCACAGGGCGTGAAGTACACATCCGGCGGCACAATCGGTTTTGATGTCCAGATCAACGATGATGCAGGCACCGGCGAGCGTGCCGGCGTCACCAACTGGAGCGGCGACAAATCCGGCATGGGCTATACCGATACCCATTGCTTCGGTGTCCTGAAACTCACCGGCGATGCACCGGCGCTCAAGGGCGATGTCAATCTGGACGGTCAGGTTGATGTTTCCGATGCAGTTCTGCTTTGCCGCTTTGCTGCTGAGGATAAGACCGCGGTCATCAAGGAGCAGGGCAAATCCAACGGTGAGGTTGACGGCAAAGCCGGTCTCTCCGCCGATGACGCTATCATGATTTTGAAGTACATCGCAAAACTTGTGAAGTCTCTTTGATTTCCGTGCACAGAAAGAGGATCGCTTCGCGATGATTATAATGGGGCGCTGCCCAGATCCCGTTTTTAGCTGAGAAAGCGCATGAAGTCACACAGTTGCGTGACTTCATGCGCGTGTTTTTGCGAACGCAGCAGATTTGATCTGCTGCGTTTTCTTTTTATGATTTTATGCATCTTTCATATAATTATCACAATCGAATGGTAGAATAGCACCAAAGATAAAACCATCACAACCGGAAACGAGGAAATAATATATGAAACATTTAGGGGCAGTCCTGCTGATTACAGGCGGAATGCTGCTGACCGCCTGCGGAATGTCCATATTACAGGGCGATCCGGAGCAGGCAGAGGAAAGCAGCAACCCGAAAACTGAGCATACCGAACAGACCGCAGCTTCCACCGAAAGCAGCGCGGAAAGCACAGAATCATCTGAATCCGGAATGACCTATGAATTTCCGGATCTGCATACATTTGAAGCGAAAACGCTCGACGGGAGCAGCTTTTCTCCGGCGGATTTTGCCGCTGCCGATGTGACCGCGATCAATATCTGGTCCACAACATGCGGTCCGTGCGTGCGGGAGATGCCGGAGCTCGCGGAATATGCGAAAACGCTGCCGGAGAATCTGCGCATTATGACATGGTGTCTCGATGCGGATGTATCCACATCGTCGGCGGATATCCAGCAGTATCTCACGGAATGCGGATTCACCGGCATCACGCTGGCCGCCGGAAACGGTGATCTGGAAACGCTGTACAATCATCTGATGTACACGCCGACCACGATTTTTGTCGATGCAGACGGCAATCTTGTTGCAGAGCCGCTGATCGGAGCGGGCAGCATCGCGGAGCGCTACTCGGCGCAGTTTGATGCGGCGCTGGATTCGCTCGGCATTGCACATGAATCAGAAGAATGAAAACCGCCGCGGAGCAATCAGTTCTCCGCGGCGGCTTTTTGCTCTAATGAATCACTGATTAAATCGGTATCTCCGATGAATCAATATTGATGTACCAATTAAATCTTGAAGAATAGATGCGCCGGATTTTTGTCGTGAGACAAGGCAGAAAGCCGCCGCCTTGCTGACGCAAGGCAAGGATTTCTAACGCAGTATCACGGCAAAAAGACAAGCAGATATCTTCAAGAGATAGTTGGGACATCAATAATGAGGGCTCTGCCCTCAAACTCCCGCCAAAGGGTCACTGACCCTTTGGAATCCCGCTTTTAGGAAATGATAGAAAAACGTTTTTTTCTATTGCAACTTGAAACGGGATTCTTAAGGGACATTTTTCCCTTAAGCAGGGGCTTGGGAACTCGATGTCTGCGCAGCAAACTCGACACAGTGCAGCGCGGAGAGTCCCCATTAGAATCCGCCGGAGGTGCTTTATTCAGCGTTTCCCTAATGCTGCACGCAAAGCATCTGCGGTTTCGGGCGGCAGGTTGAGCAGCGCATCCGCATGATAGAACGCGGCGCCGTCTGTCTGCGGAGAACGGAGCACATCCGCAGCCTGCTGCACGATCAGTTCCGGTGTGCCGCACCATTCGGATTCGCCCGCGCCTGCGTATGGGTCATTCTGTCCGGTTTTGTATGCGGCAAGCCCGATCACGAGGCGGACATCATCACTGCGCGGCAAAGCCTGCCATGTCTGCAAAATTTCAGTAAACGGGGATTTTTCGTTGCGGTAGCCGAAATAAATCTGCGGTACGATCCAGTCGCAGCAGCGGTCATCGCCGAGCCATGCGGGAACATCTGCATAGAGTGATTCGCGGTTCGTCCGCAGACTGCCCTGCGGACTGACCGAAAACACCGCGTCCGGATCGGCGCTGTGAACCGCATTGTTCATCTGATGCATCAGCTCCGTGATGTTTCCGCGCCGCCATGATGCGAGATCAGAGGCGCCGGAAACTGCAAAATCTTGTGCATCAAATGCGGTTTCGGTTGTCGGATAGAAATAGTCATCAATGTGGATGCCGTCAGGGTGATACTGCGAGATCAGCTCCGTGATCGCGCCGGTCAGGAATGCGCAGGTCGAATCTGCTGCCGGATTCAGATAGTATCTGCTGTCCCATTTCGAGAGATGCGCGGCGCGTTCTGCGGGATCGCGATACCATGTTTGAAGCTGCGAACCGCCGGACTGTGCATCCATATAGGCTTCGGTCTGCAGGCGCAGCGGATTGATCCATGCATGAAACGAGAGCCCGAGCGATTTGCAGACCGGCTGAAACAGCGTCATGACATTTTGGCTTGCGGCGGTCGGCAGTGTCGGGTAGAAATCAGAAGGGTAGGCGCTTTCTCCGAATGCGCAGACATGGACAAATACCGTGTTCACGCCAAGATCGCGCAGCGCCGTCAGATATGCGGCGACTGCCGCCTCCGGATCGGACGCTGTGAGTAGCGCATCGACTGTGAAATACGGGATCCATGCCGCGATGACTGGTGCATCGGGTTCGGGCGCCGGCGGGAGATGCAGCTGTTCATAGGTTTGCGCCTGCATCCGGACGGCGGGCGGGGACGCGGCGGAATCATGATAGCAGGCTGTCAGGAGCAGCAGAACTGGCAGAAGCATCAGCATGACGCGGCACTGGATTGACATGAGAAAGACTCCTTTCCGGCTCGGTGCTTTTATTATACCGGAAAGTGCCTGCGAAAGCTGTCAGAACGGCAGAGTGGGCGGTGCTGAATCTGCGGGGCGGATGACTGCCGAAACTTTGCGATGATACTTAATTTTTTGTATGGAGGAATACAGCGATTCAGACTTTTTATCCATATTTTTCGCTTGATAATATTGACAAAATACCTATTGCATGGTATAATAAATATATTGATAATGCAGATTGTTGGAATCATATGGAGGTACAAAGAATATGAAAGCGAAATCTATTATACTTACTTTTATAATTGTTGCAGGACTTGCAGTAGGTGCCGGATTCTATTTTATGAATTGGCATAACAAAAAAATGGAGGAATTGCAAGAACAATGTAATTGGGCAATAGCACATGCGAGTGAGGAAGATGAAAGACGCAAAGAAGTTGAAGAATCTTTGGAAGAAATGGCAAAAAAGAATAAAGATTTGGAGGATTTAGTTGAAACAGTAAAGAGAAATAGAGATGCTTGGAAAAGCAGCTCGAATCGTTTTGAAACTGCATTAAAAGAAATGAAAAAGAAATACACACGCAAAGAAACAGTTATCGAATCTGCTGAAATCGAACATCAAATACGGGAAATCAATGAATTAGCGGTTATTGAGTATTAATATCGACATACGAGCGTTCTTGATGAACAAGATATGTTTAGTATTTCGTTCTTGGATGGTACAGCTATTCCTTTTACGCAAAAAAGATGCATTATTTCGATGGATGGTACAATTAAAGCAGGAATAGATGCGGATCAAGTTACTGTTAATCCGGATAATAAATCTAAAAAAATTATCATAGGTCTTCCCGCGCCAAAGGTTTTGTCAAATGAACTGGACGAAAAATCACTGTATGTTTATTTAGAACAGGACACAGTTTTCAATAGAGTTAGGGCGGAGGATCACAGCAATTTGAGACAAAGAATCAAAGCAGAAGCTCAACAACTTGCAAAAGAAAATGGCGTTATGGAACAGGCGACTGAAAGAGTTAAGCTGTTAATCAAAACGATGCTTGAACAGGTGCCGGATATAAAAGAATCATACTCAATTGAATTTGAAGAAGTGAAATAATCATATAGATGTAAATGGGCATTTTTCATAAAGACAAAAAATGTATTTATATGATAGAACAAGCCGCTCAAATCTGCGTAACACGCAAATTGAGCGGCTTTATCTATATCAAATATAAAATGGGGTCTGGGGATAATATCCCCAGCGGGGTTTGGGGCAGAGCCCCATTAAAAATCATCGCGGTGCGCTCTGCGTGCTCCTCATTCTATCGTCAGGGTGCCGTTGATCGTTTTGGGGTTCAGCGAGGTCTTGGTTTCGTCATTGAACGAATCAATAACCGTGACGAACGTGAAGGTCTGACCGGAAGGCGCGTCCTCCGGAATGTCAAAATAAACTGTGAAGATCGTGCCGTCTTCGGAGTTGTTTTCGCCGGAGAGTGCACCGAATGCGATGAGATGATCCTCCTCATTGACCAGACACGATTTCATAAAGCCCTCTGCCGCTTTGCCGAGATCGCATTTTCCGCCGGGGGAATCCGAGAACTCGTTATCCGATTTTTCAGTAACCGGTTTGAGCTTGGTGTCATAAAAAAGCTGAATGCCGCATGCGGAGTATCCCGGGTTGTTCCAGACCTGAACATTGAC
Source organism: uncultured Ruminococcus sp. (assembly GCA_946413695.1). Classification (GTDB taxonomy): domain Bacteria; phylum Bacillota; class Clostridia; order Oscillospirales; family Ruminococcaceae; genus Firm-04. The sequence continues at coordinate 40,050 of CAMKLV010000005.1, forward strand.
CGGAACCGCCTTGTCACCGGCATGCGCCGTGACCGATGCTGCACCGATCGTCAGGTCGGTGCCGATCTCAGGCTGACTGTCGGCATCCGGCTGTTCGCTGCTTTCAGCGGATGCTTCTGCGGTACTCGATGAGACAGCGGAATCTTCTGCTGCGGACGGCTGATTGCCGCATCCGGAGAGAAATGCAGCGAGGGAGCATGCAGCCATCATGGCTGCGAATTGACGAAATTTCATGAAGCGTTTTTCCTTTCAAATTGTAGCGTTATATGCCGGACATTGCCCGGATGTGCTCGATCCCTGAGCGGCTTGAGCGATAACACCGTGAGGCGCGGATCTGCGGCGGCAAGGCGCATCAGTTCCGGCGAGACAAATGCCGTCACGATAATCACTGCGGTATTCTGGTTGGCGGCGAGGAACCGCCGGAGCATTTTGGGGAATTTGCAGGCGATCGTATCCGGCAGTGCTGCGAGCATGCGCAGCAGATGCCGCAGACCGTCTGTGCCGCTGACAACCTTCGATTCCGCCGGTGCCTGCCCGATGACCGTGTTTGCCATCAGCCGGACGGGCAGATGCATGCGCTCCGCATTGCCGAGCAGTGCCGCGCAGAGCCGGATTTCATCCTCAAACAGTGCGCGGTCGGAGAGTTTGTCGCGGTCGGTCTCGCGCGTTTCGAGATTCAGCATCACTGTGATCTCCGGCGCCGCAGTCTCATGATACTGCCAGACCACGGGCTGCTCTGAGCGTGCCGATGCCGTCCAGCTGATGTCGCGGACTGCATCGCCGTCTGCATAGGGACGGATGCCGCAGATCGCAAAGCGGTCGGGGATGACTGATCGCCGCCGGATGATCTCGCCGCTGAACTGCTGCGGCAGCTCCGCAAGCGTGTTCAGATTCCGGACGGCAGGCAGGACGGTCAGGCGCGCGACAACCTCCGGCAGCGGGTTTGACCATTCCGCCGTGCCGAACAGGTCACTGATGACAAGCACCACATGCGACACGGTGAACATGCCGCGCTTTGTGCAGGTCACGCGCCAGTGCCGCTCGATTTTTTTGTACGGAAACAGGCAGAAGCAGCTCGAGACGAATCTTGTCTCCTCGGAGACAGAGGATTGTCCGGATGCAAACTTCAATGAGGAATCTGTGGTCAGCTCTGCCTTGATCCACGGCAGCGGGATCGGCTTGCGGCTGATGATTGTCTCGATCAGCTCGACGGTATCGCCCTCTGTGACCTCATCTGCGGAGAACGCGAGCGTGTAGGTCAGCTTGCGGAATCCGAACCGTTCAATGAGCCGCTGCGTGAGCAGGACGGCAAGTCCGATGCTGAGCAGCAGGAGCACGAGAATCATGTTTTGGGTACCTCGACACTGTTCACGATTTCCGTGAGGACGGCTTCTGAAGCCTGCCGGTCGGAGAGCAGACCGTCCGAAGCCTGCAGGCGGTGTCCGCAGACCGGTATCCACACCGCTTTGATGTCATCCGGCAGCAGATAGTCTCTGCCTTCCATTGCTGCGACCGCCTGCGCCGCATGACGCAGTGCAAGCGCGGCTCGGGTGCTCAGTCCGAAGCGCAGTTTGGAATGGCTGCGCGTTGCTTCGGCGAGTGAGAGCAGATAATCGAGCACTGCCTCAGAGGCGGTGACTGTTTTTACCGCAGCCTGCGCGGAAAGAAGCATCTGCGGCGTGATGACGGGCGTCAGCGATTCCAGCGGATCGGTCAGCTGACGGTCGGCGAGGATCGCACGCTCCTGACTGCGGTCGGGCGTGCCCATCGAAAGGCGCATGAAGAAACGGTCGAGCTGTGCTTCAGGCAGCGGGAATGTGCCCTGCAGTTCCACCGGATTCTGCGTTGCAATGACAAAGAATGGCTCGGGCAGCGAATAGGTTTTGCCGCCGGCTGTCACCTGATGCTCTGCCATGCATTCGAGCAGACCTGCCTGCGAACGCGGCGCCATACGGTTGATTTCATCGGCGAGCAGCAGATTCGTGAACACGGGGCCCTGCCGGAATTCCATATGCCGCGCACCGGAGCCGTCCTGCTGCAGAATCTCGAAGCCCGTCAGGTCGGCAGGCATGAGATCGGGCGTACACTGCACACGGCGGCTGTCGCAGCCGGTCAGGATCGAAAACGCCTTGACGAGTGTTGTCTTGCCGGTGCCGGGAAGATCCTCCAGCAGGACATGTCCGCCGCAGAGCAATGCGGCAGTGAGCATGCGGAGTGTATCAGGTGCACCGATGATGACGCGGCCTGCGGCTTCGGTCAGCCTGCCGGTCAGTGCGGGAAGATCAGTGATGCGGATTACGTCTGCCATATTCGGCTCCTTTCACTTGGTGTGAGATATATTATAGTATACCATGCAGAGATGCATTTGTCAAATATCATGATAGTGATATACTAGCTGTATAATCGAGCGTGCAATCTACAGAGGATAAATATTTAATCAAATTTAAGATTCAAATAACGAATTAGAAGAATCTTGCGATAAATAGCATCTTCAGCATATTTCACAAGCGCATATTTGATTTGTTATACAGAATGTCCAAGCAATAAGTGAAAGGATTGGCAAATGTTCGATATTTATTCATAGAATGTTCATAGTCTGTCCATATAATACAGGAAGTTTTCGTATATAATAAAAATGTCGGTTTCCGACTTCCGGCTGAGAGGGAACTGCCGGAAAAATTTTAACAAACCTTTGAGAGGGGATTCCATATGAAAAAAAGAATGATCCACCGCGTCGGCGCTGCCTGTACGAGCGCCGTCATGTCGCTCGGCACCCTGATGGCTGTCGGCGCAGGCTCCCCGTTGTCTGTCAGCGCTGCTGACGGCGACAACTATGCAAAGCTGCTGCAGTACAGCTTGTATTTCTACGATGCCAACATGTGCGGCAGCGATGTCCAGACACTCGGCGCAATGGAATGGCGCGGCAACTGCCACACCAACGATGAGGTTCCGGGCGGCTTCCACGATGCAGGTGACCACGTGATGTTCGGTCAGCCGCAGGGCTACACCGCTTCTACGCTCGGCTGGGCTTACTATGAGTTCAAGGATGCTTTTGAGGCAACCGGTCAGGGCGAACACCTCAAGGTCATCACCGATAAGTTCTGCAAGTTCTTCCGTGATGCTACGGTTCTGAACGGCAACAATGTCTCTAAGGTCCTCATCGAGAAGGGTGACGGCGATACCGATCACATGTACTGGGGCGCTCCTGAGCAGCAGGGCAGCAGAGGCAGAATGCTCTGGACAACCGGCGGCGCTGCAAACGTCACTGCACAGTACGCAGCGGCACTCGCAGCAAACTATGTCAACTTCGGCAATCCGGATGACCTCAAGTACGCAAAGGCACTCTATGACTTTTCCAAGAGAGACACCGGCTTCTATTCTGCCGGCTCGTTCTATGAGGCAAAGTGGACAGGCTCGCAGGATGAGCTGAACTGGGCAGCAGGCTGGCTCTATCTTGCAACCAAGGACGATACTTATAAGAATGATATCGCGAAGGCGGGTCAGGCTTATTCCAACCATTCCTGGGAAAGCGTCCAGCTCGGTGCAGGCATCTTGAAGGGTGAGATCACCGGCGACTGGGGCAGCACAGGCTTCCTCAGCAACTTCAAGGGCGATAACTACTGCTTCCTCGAGAACTGGGAATGGGGCAGCGCAAGACATAACGCAACTGCACAGTTCTGCTCGCTGGTTGCTGCTAAGCACAACAAGGGCGATGCAAGCTGGGCAAAGGGTCAGATGCAGTACCTCACCGGCGACAAGGCATTCGCAAACGGTCAGACCTACTGCCTCGTCTGCGGTTTCAAGCCGAACGCTTCCAAGAACCCGCACCACAGAGCAGCTTCCGGCACCAACAGTGCAGCGGCTGAGAATGACGGCGTTCAGAACAAGTACACCCTCGTCGGCGCTCTCTGCGGCGGTCCGACCAATGCACAGGGTGCATACCGTGACGTCCGTTCCGATTATCAGGCAAACGAGGTCGCACTGGACTACAATGCAGGCTTCGTCGGCGCAGCAGCAGGTCTCTATCACTTCTACAAGACCGGTCAGATCGACACCAGCATCACCGGCGTGAAGAAGATCTATAACGGCAAGGGCAGCACGGACGGCCCGCAGCAGACCACACCGTCTTCTGAGGAGACCAAGCAGGATACCACCAAGCAGCCGTCTTCGGATAACAATCCGGGCAGCGGCTCCGGCGGCAGCCTGACCTTTACCAAGGCAACCGATATCGACAGCAATCCGAAGTGGGTTGCACAGACCAACGGCTCGACCAAGGTTACATTCAAGCTCAAGACCAACTCCAATGATACCGAGGCGAACGGCTGCTACGAGATCAACGGCAAGATGACCGAGTGGAAGGCAAGCCCCTCCGGCGGTGAAATGACCGTTGAGGCAGAGGTTCCGTCCGGCGCAAGCGAGATCTATCTCACCGTCTGGTGGCCGACTTCCGCAACGCTCGAGAGCGTGACCGGCAACGGCAGCGGCAGCAGCCAGCCCCAGCAGACCGAACAGCCGAAGCAGACCACGCCGGAGGTCACCACAACCACTACCACCACGACAACTACTACCACCACTACTACGACTACCACCACAACCACTCCGCCGACTGAGCCGGAAAGAGATGTGGCATCCATGTTCGGTGATGCAAACTGCAGCGGCAAGGTTGACGTTTCGGATGCAGTTATGGTTGCACGTTTTGCAGCTGAGGACAGCTCTGTCAGACTGAGCAATATCGGACGCCTCAATGCAGACGTCACGCATGACGGCAATATCCACAGCGATGATGTCATCAAGATCCTGAAGTATGTTGCAAAGCTCATCTCCGCAGATGACCTTGCACACTGATTGATCTCATCGAATGGTACATATTGCGTGAAAACGTTATAATTTCAGATTCGGGCACGGATACGGCTTTTATAGCCGTATCCGCGTTCGCATATACACAGATTGGTGCAAATTTTAATAAACGCACCAAAATAAAGGCGGAAAACGCCAAAGGGGAGGTTTCTTATGTATCATTCCGCGAAAAACAAAAAGACAACTGCTGCAATCCTGAGCGCCGCGATGCTGTTAAGCTGCGGCAATGCACTTGCAGCACCGGTCACTGCAGCCGGAGAATCGAACAATTATACCGAGGCGCTTGCGATGTCTCTGTATTTTTACGATTCCAACGCCTGCGGTTCCGGTATCACGGACGGTCCGCTGACATGGCGCGGCGACTGTCACACCTATGACGGACAGGCAAGTGTCGGCAGTCTCGACGGTGCGGCAAAAGCCGTTGTCGATCCGGACGGTGACGGCAAGGTCGATCTCGACGGCGGCTATCACGATGCAGGCGACCATATCAAATTCAACCTGACAATCGGCTTTTCGATGAGCAGCCTTGCGCTCTCGGAGTATCTGAATCCCGGCGTTTACAAGCAGGCGAGATGCTTTGATCATTTGCAGTATGTGCTTCGCCGCGGTGCGGATTTCATGATGAAATCGACATTCCTGAATGACAGCGGCGAGGTTGTCGCGGTTGCGGGAACGGTCGCGAACGGCGATATTGACCACGGTCAGTTTTTGCCGCCGGAGGAGCAGACCTATCAGCGCGATGTCTACTGGCTGACTGCCTCCGACAACAATTCCGCTGTCTGCTGCGAAATGGCGGCGGGTCTTGCGGGCAGCGCATACATCTTTCAGGATACTGATCCGCAGTATGCGGCAAAGTGCATCAAATATGCAAAGGCGCTGCTGGCGTTCGGTCAGAAACATGTCGGCAACAACTGCGCCGGAATGAGCTTCTATTCCACCGATGCGATGTATCAGGATGAGGAGGCAATGGCTTCGGCGTGGCTCTTTGCGCTCGGCGAAGGCGACAAGCCCTCGAGAACCCCGAAGAACGGCGACTACGGCGGGATCGGTGACTGGTACAGATATTCCTGGGACAAGGTCTGGCAGGGTTATGCTGCACTGATGTATAAGGCGACCAAGGATACCGCCTTTAAGGATGAGCTGATCTATGAGGTCAAGAATGCAGGCGGTGTTGCGGCAGGCAAGTATAACGGCGACGGCTGGGGCGCGGCGCGCTATAACTGTGCGCTTCAGATGAGCGCGCTTGCAATCGCGGACGGTGATGCATCCTCGGAGTATGCGACCGGCGCAAAATGGCAGATGGACTACATCCTCGGCGGCAATCCGCTCGGTTACAGCTTCCTGCTCGGCTACGGCGACAAATGGCCGACCCACATCCACCACCGTGCGGCGCAGCACCTGAAACAGGGTGAATCGCTCGTGAACAATCCGGAAGTGAAGTTCACGAATTACGGCACGCTCGTCGGCGGCATTGATGCTTCCGGCAACTATCAGGATCACTCCGACAAGTATCAGTATACCGAGCCGGCGCTCGATTACAACGGCTGCTTTGCACTTGCCTGTGCAGGTCTTTGCAGACTCTACGGCGGTGATGAATCTGCGATGGCTGCTCTTGCCAAGAGTGCTTCGGAGATCAACGAAAACTTCGATTTCGGCGGTGAACCGCTCATTTTTGATGAGACCACCACAACACCGGTCACCACCACAACAACATCCGAAACCACAACAACCACAACCGTCTCCGAGACAACCGCACCCTTCGGAAAGCTGGAACTCGGCAATGTCAACTGCGATGACCGCGTGGATGTTTCCGATGCGGTGCTGCTCGCGCGCTATAAGGCTGAGGATCAGAAGGCGCTGATCTCTGCGCAGGGCAAGCTGAATGCCGATGTCGATCAGAACGGCGCGCTGAACGGTGAAGACGTTACGCTCATTTTGAAGTATATTGCCAAGCTGATCACATTCTGAGGATATGTTTCGCAATCGCGCACGGTGCATGCCTGCGCGATTGCGGTTTGTCATGATTTTGAACAAAAGATTGCAGGAGGACTTCCGCATGCAGAACACAAGCAATGCTGAACAAATCGAAAAACGTGTAAAGGGCAGAAAAATCTGGCGGCGCATCGGAATCTGGATGCTGCTGATTCTGCTCTTTGCTGCAATGGCATACGGCGCAAACAACCGCATCGAGGTCACAAAATATACATACGAAACAGATGCGCTTTCGGTTTCGTTCAACGGCTTCCGCATCGTGCAGCTCACCGATCTGCACAACAAGGTGTTTGCCGAGAAAAATGAGGTGCTGCTGCGGGAAGTGCGCGCGCTGGAGCCGGATATCATTGTGCTGACCGGTGACTTCATTGACGCGAGCAATCACACGAATGTAGCGGATGCGCTGCTGTTCATGCAGCAGATTCCGGATGTCGCGCCGACTTACTATGTCTACGGCAATCACGAGCATTATCTCCCGAAGGATGTGCTCTCCTCATTCGAGGAGAAGATCACAGAATACGGCGTGCATTTTCTCTACAATGAGACCGTGCAGATCGAGTCACAGACCGGACAGACTTTCTCGCTGATCGGGCTCGATGATCTGTCGCTGCAGGCGAATATCCTGAAAACGCTTGCGGACGAGGCGCCGGATGACTTTCAGGTTTTGCTGGCGCATGAGCCGCAGTATCTGCGCGATTACTATGCGGAGACCGGCGTCGATCTGGTGTTCGCCGGTCATACGCACGGCGGGCAGTGGCGGATTCCGTTTACGCATCAGGGACTCTACGCGCCGGATCAGGGCTTTCTGCCGGAATATTCCGACGGTGTATTTACCGAGGGCGGTACGACGATGTATCTGAGCCGCGGACTCGGAAACAGCGGCTTTCCGCTCCGCCTGTTCGATCATCCCGAGATTGTCTGCGTGACGCTGCAGACAGTTCCCGCGGAGCAGTCGTGATCGGGGGCTTGTGATGCGGATTGCTTTGATTCTGACGGGCGGCACGATTTGCAGCCGCGCCGGTTCCGACGGGACACGCCGCAGCGATGTCGGGACGGCTTCAACCGTCCTTGAGCAGCACTACCGGCTTGCACATCCGTATTCCTCGGTGGAATTTGATGTGCAGATGCCGCTGAATGCGCTGAGTGAGGATTTGACACCGGATGACTGGTGTACGCTGCTGCGGACAATTGCGGCGCTCGATCTCAAACGCTATGACGGGATCATCATTGCACACGGCACGGATACGCTCGATCAGACCGCCGCGATGCTCTCCGCCGCGCTCCTCGGGATTCCGGTGCCGGTGATGCTCGTTTCGGCAATCGAGCCGCTCGGTGAGCCGCAGACGAACGGACACGCGAATTTTGAGGCGGCGGTCAAACTGATCTGTAAGCATCTTGCGGGCGGCGTCTGGGTGATTTATGAGAACAGCGACGGCTATATGTATCTGCACCGCGGGTTCGATCTGCTGCCGTGTCAGCATGAGAGCCGCTCCTTTTACAGCGACACGATGCAGAAAATCAATGCTGTGCTGGATGCCGCACCGATCCATAAAAAAAGCACCTGCTTTGATTTGCAGATGCTTGCGGCACATGCCAAGGCTGCGCCGGAGATTATGCTGATCCGTCCCTACAACGGGCTGCGCTATGATAAACTGCCGCTCGAAGATGCGGCGGCGGTTGTGCACGGCACGTATCACTCGGAGACGGCAAATTCGGTGCGGTTTTCGCCCTATGCCGTCCAGACGCTGATTCAGCGCTGCCGGAGCTATGGGATTCCGTGTTATCTTGCGCCGTGTCAGGAGCAGAACCAGAGCTACGGTTCGGGGTACGATCTGGTGCAGGAGGGCGCAATCCCGCTCGGGCACATGACGCTTGCCTTTGCCTACGGTGCGGTCTGGACAGGCTGTCTGCTCGGGCTTTCCGGTGAGCAGCTCACGAGCCGCGTCCGGCAGATGCGTCAGTCGCTGGAAAGCCAGCTCTTTCGCTGCTGCATGTAAATTCTGCGCACCTGCGTCAGAAATTCGTGTACCTGCGGCAGTTTGAAGTCCATATAAGTCCACGGGAACGGATGCCATGCATGCCGTGCATAAAAGAGCGTCAGCTCCGCATAGATGCCCTCTGAGAGCGGAATGCGGTGACCGGCGTTCTTGGTCGTTGCAAGGGATAATCTGCCGGGGCTGACAAAGCCCGGATCGAGGTTGATGTGACGGTTTCCGGCATCGGCGGTTTCCTGCTCGATGCTGTTCGTCAGTGTCTTGATTGCGGCGAGCTCCTGCGGATCGCGGCAGACTGAAAATGAAAGCATTTTGCGGCAAACAGTGCCGCCCATTTCGCCGTCATAATAGGGCGAGATTGCAGAGAAGCTGTAGGCTTCGGATTCGAGATCGGTTTCGCCGAATGCCGCTTTCAGCTTTGCGATTGCGGCATCTGCGGCGGATTCATCGGTATACAATACGGCACAGATGAGCTTTTCCGGCTCAAAATGATGTGCGGTTCCCATATGTGACAACTCCTTGTGAATGTTCTGGTGTAATGATACCACGAAAGCGGAAAGATGTCAAGTGCGGGGTGATCGGATGATCAAAAAGATTTGGAAATATCTTGCGGCTGCGGCGATGCTTGCTGCGCTGCTGATGATGGCGCTGTTTCTGTACCGCGTGTCAAGAACCGGACTGCGCTATGTGCTGAACGGCTGTCCGGACAGCCGCGCGATGCCTGCGCTCGGTGAGCTGCTGACTGCAAAGCAATATGAAACCTGCTATTTTGCATATATCCGCGAAGTGCCGCATGAGCCGCATTATGCCGCGCTGGAAATTGATTTTGAGTTTGACTCGTTCTGCGATCGGGAGCAGTTGATTCGTGAGGCACTGGAAATACGCGGGATCACGGAGCAGTTTATGCGGGAGCATCCGGAGGAGATACACAGTGAGCTGCGCGTGAAGCTGGATTTTCATGACAAAAATGATGCGTCTCCGGCATTTGTGCGGTTCCTGAATTTCGATGAGGATCACAATGGCGGCGGGTTACAGTCCGGCGGATTGATGTACGGCAAGATTTGGGCGGACGGTGCATCACTCGATACTTTGAAGGATGCGCGCGGGTTTACGAATCTGTGGCTTGATGGCTTTGCATTTCCGGATGATTTCTCTGCGCTGGATGATATGGATACGCTGCAGGCGCTCTCGTTCAATGCCGGAAACAAATATACTTATGCGCCGGAGGTGCTCGCTGATTTTGACAAGCATCATCCCGGCTGCAGGCTCAGCGGCAATCTCGAAACCGTGAAAGATGATGAAAAATCCTGAAACTGAAACACGGAAAGTGCGGAGAATCCGCTATGAAAGCGTATAAGATGATTGAAATCGAATGCAGATATCAAAAACGGTTATTCCTGGAAAAAACGCGCTCTGACGCATAAATGAGGGATCAAAATGAAACTGAAAGACAAGGCAGTGCAGGTCTGCGATATTCTTGATACGGTCTATCCGGATGCAAAATGCTCGCTGGAATATGACGAGCCCTATCAGCTGATGATCGCGACGCGGCTTTCGGCGCAGTGTACCGATGCGCGCGTCAACATTGTGACGAAGGATTTGTTCCGCGATTTCCCGACGCTGGATTCTTTCGCGGATGCGGATATCACGGCGCTGGAAAACGCGGTCAAGCCCTGCGGGTTCTACCGCGCAAAGGCAAAGAGCATCAAGGAGATGTGTCAGCGCGTGCGCGATGTCTACGGCGGAAGGGTGCCGGACAATATGGATGATCTGCTGACGCTTTCCGGCATCGGGCGCAAAACGGCAAATCTGCTGCTCGGCGATGTCTACGGGCAGGCTTCGGTTGTCACCGATACGCACTGCATCCGGATTTCCGGCAGGCTCGGGCTGACAAAGCGGCACGCGCCGGAGCATGTCGAGGAGGATCTGCGGAAGATTCTGCCGCCGGAACGCTCCTCGCGCTACTGCCATCAGATCGTGTTGTTCGGGCGCGATACCTGTACGGCGCGCAATCCGAAATGTGCGGCGTGTCCGCTGAAAGAACTGTGTGTCGATCCCGATTTTACAAAAATCCCGAAAAAAATTTGAAAAAGGGCTTGACAAATAAAATTATTTGTGATACAATGCATATCGAAAGGCAATGAGGAAGCCAAGCAGAGGATTGCCAATGTCTTCAGAGAGCCGGCGGGTGGTGTGAGCCGGTGTCATGCAATGCTGTGTATCCCTTCTGAGCCGGAATGCTGAAAGGTCAAAGTAAGCGTTCCCGTGAGTCTGCGTGAAAGAATAGGGTTTGCTGGAACCTGAAAGTGGTGTTACGCAATAGCGGCACAATTTGAGTGGTACCGCGGGTAATCAATGGATTGATACTCGTCTCAAAGATTTTTCTTTGGGACGGGTTTTTTATTTTATTATGATAGGAGAGATTTCAATGAGCGACCAGAAGAACCTTCAGAATGCCGAAGCCAGAATCAAAGAGGTTGCAGAGCGAATTTCCCGCCTGCGTGAGGATCTCGGTCTTTCTGTTGAGGAAATGGCTGCAAAAACAGATTATTCCGTAGAGGATTACAAGCTGTATGAATCCGGCGAAAAGGATTTCAGCTTTACGTTTATTTATAAATGTGCCAATGCGTTTCATGTTGAGATTTCCGAACTGATGGAGGGCAGCTCGCCGGAGCTGAGCGGCTACACCGTCACCAGAAAGGGCGAGGGCGTGCCGATCGTCCGCAGAGAGGGCTTTGTCTATAACCGCCTCGCTGCGAAGTTCAAGAACAAGACTGTGGAGCCGTTCCATGTTGTGATCCCTTACTCGGAGGAGGCGCTCTCCAGACCGCTGCATCTCGGCAGCCACGCCGGACAGGAAATGGATATCGTCATCAAGGGCACTCTGCGGCATATCATCGGTACGCATACCGAGATTCTGCATGAGGGCGACTGCATCTACTATGACAGCTCGATCCCGCATGATGAGGTCGCGCTCGGCGGTGAGGACTGCGAGATCTATGCGTTTGTCATGGCACCGCACGGAAACGGCGTATCGGAATATAAGGAGCATGTTGTTGAGTATCATTCGACCAATGTCGATAAGGCAGGTCTGATGCATCCGGTTGCAGAGAAGTTTGTCACCTGCGAAACAAATGAGGAAGGCATCCTCAGCGGCGTGCACTTCGAGCACAAGGATGAATTCAACTTTGCGTTCGATATCGTCGATGCAATGGCGGAGAAATGTCCGGACAAAACCGCGATGATCTATGTGGACAGAGACCACAACGAGCGCAGATTCACATTCAAGGACATCAAGCGCTATTCCTGCCAGACTGCAAACTATTTCAAGTCGCTGGGCATCAAAAAGGGCGACAGAGTCATGCTCGTCCTCAAGCGGCACTTCCAGTTCTGGTTCTCGATCATTGCGCTGCACCGCATCGGCGCACTGGTCATCCCTGCATCGAATATGCTGAAAAAGCATGACTTTGAATACAGATTCAATTCTGCGAAGGTTTCTGCAATCGTATGTACCGCGGACGGCGATGTTGCAGACGAGGTCGATCTCGCACAGGCAAACTGCCCCTCGCTCAAGACAAAAGTTGTTGTCAACGGACAGCGCGAGGGCTGGCATGATTTCAACGCAGAGCTTCCGGCTTACAGCACACACTTTGAGCGCACCGCTGAGACGCCCTGCGGCACCGATCCGATGCTGATCTTCTTCAGCTCCGGTACATCGGGCAACCCGAAGCTTGTTCTGCATAGCTATCAGTATCCGCTCGGTCACTATGTCACCGCGCGCTACTGGCAGAACGCTGACCCGAACGGTCTGCACTTCACAATCTCCGATACCGGCTGGGGCAAGGCACTCTGGGGCAAGCTTTACGGTCAGTGGATGTGCGAATCTGCGGTGTTTGTCTATGACTTCGACCGCTTCCATGCGGATGATATTCTGCCGATGTTCAAGAAGTATCATGTCACGAGCTTCTGCGCGCCGCCGACCATGTACCGCTTCTTCATCAAGGAGGATCTCGGCAGATATGATCTTTCCTCGCTCAAATATGCATGTATCGCGGGTGAGGCGCTGAACCCTGAGGTGTTCTATCAGTTCCAGCGCGCAACCGGTCTGAAGCTCATGGAGGGCTTCGGTCAGACGGAGACCACGCTTTCCATCGCGAATGTTGTCGGCATGGAGCCGAAGCCCGGCAGCATGGGCAGACCGAATCCGCAGTATGATGTGCAGGTGCTTCTGCCGGACGGCACACCGGCGGCTGTCGGTGAGACCGGCGAAATCTGCATCAAGCTGAAAGAGGAGGGCGTTCCGGGTCTCGCGCTCTGCTACTACGGTGATGAGGAAACCACCGCCGAGACATGGCGCGACGGCTACTATCACACCGGCGATACCGCATGGGTCGATGAGGACGGCTACTTCTGGTATGTCGGCCGTGTCGATGATGTCATCAAGTCCTCGGGCTACCGCATCGGACCGTTCGAGATTGAATCCGTGCTCATGGAGCTGCCGTATGTGCTGGAATGCGCTGTCACCGGCGTGCCGGATGAGGTGCGCGGTCAGGTTGTCAAGGCGACCATTGTTCTGACAAAGGGCACTGTTCCCTCGGATGCGCTCGTCAAGGAGATTCAGGAGTACGTCAAGAAGGGCACCGCGCCGTATAAGTATCCGCGTGTTGTCGAGTTCGTTGAGGAGCTCCCGAAGACCGTCGGCAGCGGCAAGATCCGCCGTGCTGCGATCCGCGAAATGGACAAGGCAAAGTATCAGAAATAAGGCGATCCGGTGTTCCTGCATGATTCAGGCTGAGAAATGAGGCACTGTATCCCGATTGAGAAATAATAATGGAAGCCGCCAAATAATGCATTTATGCGCATTTGGCGGCTTTTTTCTGTACGCGGTTTCAAAATGGGATTCCAAAGGGTCATTGATCCTTTGGCGAGGTTTGGAACGGAGCTCCATAATGAATCATTGCGGAGCTGGAAAAAGCGGGATATTTGCAGCATGAAATATGATGCCTGCGCTTGCTTTTTATATGAAAATATGCTATAATAAAAAATGGAAGCTCTGTCAAAGCAGGCAATCCGAATTTTATAATTGGAGGCTATTACAATGGGTATGTTTGACAAGCTGCTTGCAAACCTCAAGGCAAGCAGAAAAACAATCGTTTTCACGGAGGGTACTGATCCCCGTATTCTTTCTGCAGCAGCGCGCCTGATGCAGGAGGGTCTTATGGACGTCATCCTCTGCGGCAAGGCAGATGAGGTCAAGGCTGCGGCTGCACAGGGCGGCTTTGATGTCGCTGCGGCTACCGTTGTCGATCCGGAGACCTATCCGGAGATGGACGCAATGGTCGCTGAGATGGTCGCGCTCCGCAAGGGCAAGATGACTGAGGATGAGGTCCGCGCTGCGCTGAAGAAGTCCAACTACTTCGGCACTATGCTCGTCAAGATGGGCAAGGCTGACGCTCTGCTCGGCGGCGCAACCTATTCCACCGCGGATACCGTCCGTCCGGCGCTCCAGATCATCAAGACCAAGAAGGGCGCAAACCTCGTCAGCTCCAGCTTCATCCTGTTCCGCGAGAAGGACGGCGTTGAGGAGAAGATCGCAATGGGCGACTGCGCAATCAACATCGGTTATTCCGACAGACTGGACAAGGACGGCAATGTTGTCCTGACCGCTGCACAGCAGCTCGGTGAGGTTGCTGTTGAGACCGCACGCACCGCTGCTTTCTTCGGCATTGATCCGAAGGTCGCAGTCCTCAGCTTCTCGACCTACGGCTCCGGCAAGGGCGCAACCGTTCAGCTCAGCCACGATGCTGTCATCGAGGCACGCAAGATTGATCCGGAGCTCGTCATCGACGGCGAATTCCAGTTCGATGCAGCTGTCTCCGCAGAAGTTGCGAAGACCAAGTGCCCGGATTCCAAGGTTGCCGGTCAGGCAAATACCTTCATCTTCCCGCTGATCGAAGCCGGAAACATCGGCTACAAGATCGCACAGCGCCTCGGCGGTTACGCAGCATACGGCCCGATCCTGCAGGGACTCAATGCCCCGATCAACGATCTCTCCCGCGGCTGCAACGCAGAGGAAGTCTACGCAATGGCGATCATCACCGCCGGTATGGCATAATCAGACCGTTTCGGAACCGCCCTGTGATCTGCATTCCGGATCGCAGGGCGTTGTTCTATCCACAGGCAGGAGAAAATCAACATGCACGAAAACGAACAGCAGACAGCGCGTACCAAGGTCATTCTGGTCGGTATTGATACCGGTGACTATGACGCG
This sequence comes from uncultured Ruminococcus sp., assembly GCA_946413695.1. GTDB lineage: Bacteria > Bacillota > Clostridia > Oscillospirales > Ruminococcaceae > Firm-04. The sequence continues at coordinate 55,164 of CAMKLV010000005.1, forward strand.
AAAATTTCCATTGATGAGCTCGCGGAGCTGGCGGATACCGCAGAATGCGAGGTTGTCCGTTCGGTGATTCAGGCGCGATCTGCTCCGGAGGCAGCCACCTGCATCGGCAGCGGCAAACTGCAGGAGATCGCGGAGCTGATTGAGCCGCTCGAAGTCGAAATGCTGATTTTTGATACCGAGCTGACCGGCATGCAGATGCGCAATATCTCTGACCTGACAAACTGCAAGGTCATTGACCGCACCATGCTGATTCTCGATATCTTTGCGGGCAGGGCGCGGACTGCGGAGGGCAAGGTGCAGGTCTCGCTTGCGCAGTATCGCTACCGGCTCACGCGCCTGACCGGCATCGGTACGGCACTTTCGCGGCTCGGCGGCGGCATCGGGACACGCGGCCCCGGTGAGACAAAGCTCGAAACCGACCGCAGACATATCCGCACACGGATTGCGACGCTGGAACATGCCCTGCGCGAAATGGAGAAGCACCGCAAGTTCCTCGGCAGCCGCCGCAAAAAGGACGGCGTCCTGACGGCTGCGATTGTCGGCTATACGAATGCGGGGAAATCCACAATGTTCAATATGCTGACGGATGCCGGTGTCCTGACCGAGAACAAGCTCTTTGCTACGCTCGATGTCACCGCGCGTGCGCTCGAGCTTCCCGACGGCAGAACCATTCTGCTCTCGGATACGGTCGGGCTGATCCGGCGCCTGCCGCATCATCTGGTTGAGGCATTCCGCTCGACGCTGGAGGAAACCGCGCAGGCTGATCTGATTCTGCATGTGCTGGATGCATCCGAGCCCGATATCCGCGAGCGCATGCAGATCACGCAGGATCTGCTCAATGATCTCGGCTGCGCGGAGATCCCGCAGATTCATGTGCTGAACAAAGCGGATCTTGTCGATCTGCCGAAACAGAATGATGCGGATACCGTCTGGCTGAGCGCGAAAACAGGCGAGGGGACTGCGGAACTCCTGCATGCGATCTCGCTTGCTTTGCCGCAGACTGCAAGGCGGATGACGCTCTGTATTCCCTATTCAGAGGGCAGCTTTCTGCAGATTCTCCGCAATGAGGGCAAAATATTCCGTGAGGAATATACGGCTGACGGCACGCTGATCGAGGTCATGGTCGATGTCCGGCGGCAGAAGCAGGCATCGCAATATCTGACAGAAGCATAAAAAAATCCCGAAAGCAGCAGCACGCCGCTTTCGGGATTTTCTGTTTGCAATTACAGCTTGGAGTAGCCGTAGCTGTTGATCAGTGCATCGACCTTGGTGCCGTTCTTGCAGAGCGGGCACTCGTTCGGTGCGTAGTTATCGTAGCGCGGGAGATCCTTATCGGTGAACAGAGACTTGACCTCGATGCCCTGTACCTCGTCAATTGCGGAGAAGATCGCGCCGATTGCAACCAGCTCGCCGCTGTAATACTGCAGGCACTCGATCGAACGGTTGATGCTCTTGCCGGTCGAAGCGGAGCTGATGAGCAGCAGGATGCGCTTGCCCCAGATCTTCTTCTGCGTGTTGTCGCGGAAGATCATCTGGCTGCCTGCATTCATCTCCGGTGTGACAACATTGATATCCTTGCCCTGATTGATGCCGCCGGATGCAAGTGTTTCAGCGAGGAATGCGCCGAGAATCTCGGTGCCCTCAAGGCAGATGATCGTGTCAATAAACGTGCCGCTGAACTCTTTGCCGAGTTCCTCCGCAGACGCCTTTGCGGATTTGATGCTGGTCTTCACAGAAGTCATGTCCACATAGTAATTGACATGGGAGTGGTTCGTCGCATAGTGACCGGGGATGATGCCGATCGAAATACGGCTGTTCTTCTTCGATTCAATTGTTTGCATTCTGTCTTCCATAATAACCTCCTATAAACTCAGGCTAACTCCATATCGGATAATATATTATATCACATTCTTTCAAAAAAAGCAAGCGGGGACTGCTTGATTTATTGTACTAAGAATGATCCGCGGTATGTACATCTGTGCATGGGGTGCTCCCGACTTTTGAATCGTACAATTATTTATCAAGGGGATTCCAAAGGGATAGTATCCCTTTGGCGGGTTTGGTGAGTTTGCTTGCAAACTCATAGCGAAGCGTGCGAGAGCCCATTATAGATCATCGCGGAGCGATACATATTTCCAAAAGCAGAGTAGCCGGTATCGCGGGGATACCGGCTGCTTGGTTCTTATCTGAGGATTTCCTGCTTGAGGAGCGAGAGGTCGGTGACATTGAGCACGCCGTCTTCATTCATGTCGGCGGCTTCTGCATCCGTGACATCGCCGGAGGTCAGCAGATATTTCACCAGCATCACTGCATCTGCGACTTCCACCTTGCCGTTTGCATCGACATCGCCCTTGCGCTTGACCGGCTCCGCGGTATGCACTGTGCCGTAAAGCTCGATTTCTGCGATGTTGCAGCAGTAGACATCATCCTTATTGATGCCGTTTTTCGGTGCGCCGGAGGGAACCGTATAGCGGACATATCTGCCGGAGACAGGCTCTGCGGGTTCCACATAATGCATGCCGTAGCCCGGTTCGCCGGTGATCGTATAGGCGGTTTTCCAGTTTTCGCCGTCATCGGAGACCTGAATCATGCCGTCGATCACTCTGGGCTCATAGCCGCTGCGCGGGCAGAAGCCGAATGCCTCGAAGTCATAGGTTTCGCCGAGGTCGATCTGGGTGTAGCCGTCGCCGACACCGTCGAAGAATGTGGACTTGTTGCCGTCGAACGCCTTTTCGCAGGAGGTCGATGCATCGCTGTGCCACGAATCCGAACCGGTGACCTTTTTGCCTGTAAGGTCGATCTTGTTCTCACGCTCGACTGCGCCCTTGACGCCCTCGATGATAAATGTTGTGACGGAGTTTTCCGGCAGCTTGACAGGCAGCTGCTTGCCGTTCAGCGCCGTATCGCCGACATCCTTCCAGTCCTCGGTGTTGCTCGTGCGGATGGTCTGTGCAGCGGTGCCGACTGCGGAGAACGCGGAGAGATCATAGGTCTGCTCGGCGGTGCTGCCGGATGTGTTGTATGTCACGATGACGAGCTTGCCGTTTTCCTTATCGTAAGCCGCCAGCGTGTTGCCGGAGCAGTTCAGCATGATCATGCCCGGGCGGATGTAGCGGGTGTACTGACCGAAGCAGCGGTACTTCTTGGAGAGATAGATCGTGTCTTTGTCATGATCCGCGACTGCTGTGCCCCAGAAGCCGGCGTTCATGTTCAGCATGCCGCCGTCCTTTTTGCCGTTGTAGCCTGCCGCGCAGACATGGCTGTCGATGACCTGCCACAGAATCCATGCGGATGCATTCAGACCGTTGCAGTCGGTGGTGATGCGCTCGGAGAGCCAGAGACCCGGTGCCATTGCGCCTGCATTCTGACCGGCTTCGCCCTTGCCGTCTACCTCGGACATCCACAGGTTCTTGCCCGCGGAGATCGCGACATCCTTGAGCTGTGAGCGCTTGCTGCCGCCGTAGGTATGCGTGTCGATTCTGCCGACGGCGCTCTTTGCATCTGCGGAGAGTGCTTTGAACGCGTCGATCTGTGTGTCGATTGAGGTTTCATCGGAAGCGCTGATGATCACATCGCTCATGCCGCGCTTTGCCATGGATTTCTGCAGTTCGAGGATGATTGTGCTCTCGGAGTTGCCGATATCAAAATGGCAGCCCTCCTGCTTGGCGCTGTTTGCGCCCCAGAAGTTTGTATAGGGTTCGTTCATTGCGTCGATGGACTGCACCTTGATGTTCCAGTCTTCCTGATAGTGCTTGCAGACTTCGGCGAGATACTCGGCGAAATCGTCATAGCAGTCATCCTTGAGGTTGTTCTGACCGGCGTTGGTGTTGCCGGTTGAGCAGCCGCTCTTGCACATGTAGTACGGGGGCGAATTCGAGAACATCTCGACGATCATATCATCGCCCGCCGCCTTGATGCAGCGCTGCAGTACGTTGCGCTGATTCGCATCCGCGGACCAGTCATAGGTGACCTGCCCGTTCTGATACTTTGTGTATCCGGGCATATTCGAGTCGGTTCTGGTGATGTGGTTGTGCGAGGGGTTGTCGCCGCCGCCGATGTTGAAGCGCGCGATATTCAGATGCAGACCGTTCTCGCCGAAGAAGGTATCTGCACACTGCTGTGCGAGGAAATCTGAGTATCCGACGCGGTTTGCCCACCAGCAGAGAGATGTGCCCCAGCCCTCGAAAACGCCGTTGTTGATCGCATAGGTGTCTTCCGGAGAGAGGACGATCGTCTTTGCTGCCTGCGCAGAAAGCGGCGAAAGTCCGGTCGCAGTCAGGGCAATGCACGCTGCCATGGCTGCGCAGAGGTGCTTTTTCAGATGTTTCATTCCAATCCAACCTTTCCCGATATGTACGTACAGCTTTTTCTATTGCTATACATTTTTATTATAGCAGACTGTGCACAGAAAGTCAATAACAATCGTCTCCCATTTTTTGCGATTTTGTATCACATTGCACAGACACAAAAAAACGTCCCTCCGTGCGCTGCCGGAAGGACGCCTGATTTGTATGCAGATGTCTGGTTATTCGTAGCGCAGTGCGTCGATCGGGTTCATCTTTGCCGCCTTGGATGCCGGATAGGTACCGAAGAACACACCAATCATCACCGAGAAGATCAGTGAGAGCATGATCGCAAGGATCGAAGGCTTGATGTTGATTGTCACAAGATCTGCGATCAGCGGGTAGAAATGCAGCAGCAGCTTGTTGCCGATGATACCGACCATGATGCCGTTGAAAATACCGAGGATGATGCCGATGACGCCGCCTGTGATGCACATGATGACCGCTTCAATCAGGAACTGGTTGCGGATTGTCTTGTTCTGTGCACCGATCGCCTTGCGCACGCCGATCTCTCTTGTGCGCTCGGTGATGCTGACAAGCATGATGTTCATGACGCCGATGCCGCCGACGATCAGCGAGATTGCTGCGATGACCGTAATGATGATCGTGATGACATTCATGATCATATCGTTTTCTTCTTTGTCATCCTGATCGCTGTAAACAGTTGCTTCAATACGGCGGTTATTTGCAAACTGCTCATCGAAAAACGCCTGAAGCTCTGCCTTGCATGCCTTGTTGTCGAAGTTTTCGTCACGGACATTGATCTGCACATAGCGGCTGAATTCGGGCTCCTTGCTGAGCAGGTCAACCGCGGTATGATAGGGAATGATGATTTGTGTGTAGCGATCCATCAGTTTGGTGCCGGGATCCATTGTTTTCTCATATGAAGCCGGAAACTGATAAATGCCGACGATTGTGAACTCCGAATTGCAGAGACCGTCAATATTGGCACTGATTGTTTTGCCGATCGGGTCGGTGTCATTCTGAAAATATTGCTGCACAAACACATTGGAAACCACGCAGGCGTGCTTATTCTGCTTGCTGTCTGTATCATTGACCACTCTGCCCTTCACCATTTTGATAACGGCTTTCTGTCTCAGGATTTCGCCTTCGCTGAAACCTGCGATATTGAAATAGAGCATCTGACCTTTGCTGTTCCGGGTGTTGCCGGTGCCGAGGTTCTGTTGTCTGCAGATCAGATATTTTCCGCCGAATTCTTCATCGAGCTTTTCGAGCATCTCAGGTCTGAGATAGTCATCATTTGTGAGGATGCCGGGGAAGTTGCCGTTTTCATCGAGCTTCTGGGAGTAACGGAGATAAAAGCCGTTATCTCCGCTCATGTTCATGATATTGGACATCGTTTCCCGCAGAGAATTGCCGATGGTGGTGATTGTAATAACCGAGCTGATACCGATGATAATACCGAGCATTGTCAGAAGCGAACGCATTTTATTGTTGACAAGCGCACCGAATGCCAGCCGGATGTTTTCAAAGATAAACATTCCTTGGACCTCCGATCTGATCAGTTCGCATCGGCTGTCTTCTGAATTTCGCCATAGATTCTCGGATCGGGGATGATCTTGCCGTCCTCAAAGGTGAAGGATTCACTGAAGAACGAGGTGAATACGATGTCGCCCTCCTTGAGATCGCCCTTGGTGACCTCTGTGAAGTAATCGCCTTCAAAGCCGATTTCAATATCTTTCTTAACGATTTTGACCATGTTCGGCTTGTCGCACTCCTCAAGTGCAAAGACAAAGTAACCGTCATTCTCGCCGCCGCGGACTGCGTCATAGGGGATGCTCAGGACGTTCTCGACCTTGTTGAGCACGATCTTTGCGCTTGCGCTCATGCCGATGAGCAGTCTGCTCTTGGGATCGTCGATCGAGATTTCAACGGTGTAGCCGCTTGCGGATGCATCCGAGCCGGAGGAGAGAATGCGCTCGATGCGCTTGACGCTGCCCTTGATCTCCTCATCGTCGGTTGCGGTTGTTTTGATCTCGCAGGGCAGACCCTCGCTGATGCGCAGGATATCCGCTTCGCTGACCTTGCCGCGGATGATCAGGGAATCGGTGTTCTCGATCATCATGAGGTTGCTGCTCATCGGGATGGCACCCTCGCTGACATTGAGCTGGGTGACAACGCCGTCTGCCGGTGCAAGGATGGTGCAGGCATCAATCTGTTCCTGCAGCTCCTTGAGGTCATCGTCGATTGAATCGTTGCCGGTGGTGTACTGCTCTGCGTCGATTGCATCCTGTGCGGACTGGATCAGGGAATCTGCGGAGCGGACAACATCGTTATATGCGGAGCGTGTTTCCTCGATGGCTGCGTCAAATTCCGGCAGCTTCGGATAGAGTGCATCCATCATCTCCTTGAGTGCGTCTGCCTGCTCCTGCAGCTGCGCAGCGACGGTTTCGTCCTCTGCTTCGTTGATCTTGCCGATCAGCTCGTTATACTGATTGACAGCGAGGTTGTAGCGGTCATAGGCGGAATCGCGCGCTGCAATTGCGTTGTCAATCGCGGACTGTGCCTTGTTGAGTGAATTGGTTTTGTTGTTGCGCGCCTCTGCCAGATTGCGGCGCAGAATGCTGTCCTTGTAGGTTTCGGCATCCTGTGCCTTGCCTGCGGATGCAGCAAGCTTATTGTACTTTTCCTGCAGATCGGTCGAATCGAGCTCGCAGACCACATCGCCCTTTTTGACGTTGTCGCCGACCTTGACATTGAGCTTTGTGACCTTCTGCAGCACATCCGCCGTGACATTGACGGAATCGCTGCTCGAGACAGTGCCCGAGACATTGACATATTCGGAGAGATCCTTGACAGCCGCTTCGCCGTAGGGCGGAATGTTCTTCATTGCGATTCCCTGATTTGCCATGTTGATCAGCAACACTACAAGTCCGATGATGAGTGCCAGAACGATCAGGAAAATGATCAGACATCCGATCTTCTTTTTTGCTTTTTCTTTTGCCATAGTTAAAGTATGTCCTTTCGTGTTTTCTGCGTTTGCAGTGAATCTTGCCAAGCAACATTTTACCATATTTGGAAAACCGGTGTCAATAACAGAATTGTCATTTTCGGGAATCTTATGAAAAAATTAAGGAGTAATTCAGCAGAAAGAAAGGAACCCCTCACAGTGCGGAGGGGTTCCGGAAATCATACGCGGAAACACTTCTGGATATCGCGGATGCTGCCGACAACAAAGACCACATCATCTGCGGAAAAGACGGTATCCGGCATCGGGATATCAACCTGATTCTTATGCCGGAAAGCAATGATGTTCAGCTTGAACTTTTTGCGCAGATCAAGCTGCATCAGGTTTTTGCCGTCCCAGTCGCGCGGGACTTTCATCTCATAGATCGAATAGCTGCTGTCGAGCTGGATGAAATCGAGGATGCTGTCCGAAGCGTATTTGGTTGCGATGCGCATTGCCATCTGCATCTCCGGATAGACTACCTCATCCGCGCCGTTGCGGAGCAGGAACTTCATCTGGACATCGTTTGAGGCGCGCGAGACAACCTTCTGTGCGCCGAGCTCGCTGAGCAGGGCGGTTGTCTCGAGCGAATTCTGGAAGTTGTCGCCGATCGAGACGATGCAGACATCGAAATTCCGGATGCCGAGGGACTTCATGAATTCTTCGTTTGTGCTGTCGCCGATGCGTGCGTTTGTGACATAGGGGAGAATCTCATTGATGCGCTCCTCATTGAGATCGACCGCCATGACCTCGCAGCGCAGCTCGCTCATGCGTTTTGCGATCTGGCTGCCGAATTCGCCGACACCGATAATCAGAATCGTTTTCATAGTGTAACTCCTTTATCCGACATTGATATTTTCCTGCGGCATGCGGGCAGTTTCGCCTGCGCCGGAAGGCACCGCAGCGTAGATCATTGTGAGACCGCCCATTCTGCCGAAGAACATCAGCAGCATGAGCAGGATGCGTGAGGGATGCGTCAGCGAGGAGGTGATACCGAGCGTCAGACCGGCTGTTCCGGCGGCAGAGCCCGTCTCAAAGAGACAGGTCAGCAGCGGCAGCCCCTCAATCAGGCTGATTGCGATGCCCGCTGTCACGAACAGGGTGAAATACACGAACAGGATCGCGCCTGCATTGCGGATCGCATCCTCGGGAATTCTGCGGTTGAAGCCCGTGACATCGTGCCTGCGGCGGAATACCGCAACCGCAGAGAGGAACAGCACCGCGACGGTTGTCGTCTTCATGCCGCCCGCCGTCGAGCCGGAGGAGCCGCCGATCAGCATCAGCACGATCATCATCAGCGTGCCGGATTCCCGCATCGCAGCAAGATCTGCGGTATTGAAGCCCGCAGTCCGCGCCGTCACGGACTGGAAGAACGCGCAGAGGATCCGCTCCTTCAGCGGCCGGTCCGCATACTCGAAGATGAAGAAGCCGGCTGCCGGAATCACGATCAGGAGCGCCGTTGTCACAAGGATGATCTTGCTCTGCAGCGAATAGCGCCGCAGCCGGTGCTTGTATGTCCGGACATCGCTCCATGTCATGAAGCTGATGCCGCCGATCACGATGAGCAGCATAATGATGATGTTGACATATGCGTTGTCACTGTAGGTGGTCAGCGAGGAGAATTTTTCGCGGACGCCGAGCAGATCGAAGCCCGCGTTGCAGAACGCCGAGACTGAGTGGAACAGCGCATACCAGAGCCCCTTTGCGACGCCGAAATCCCGGATGAACACCGGACTGAGCAGCGCGGCGCCGGTCAGCTCAATGATCGCCGAGGACTTGAGGATGAAGCCCGTCAGGTGCAGGATGTTGCCGATCTGCGGCGCGGAGATGGATTCCTGCATGATGCTCCGCTGCCTGAGCCCGATCCGGCGCCCTGTCAGGCGGATGATCGCGAGTGCCACCGTGATAACGCCCATGCCGCCGATCTGGATCAGCGTCAGGATGATGATCTGCCCGAACAGCGACCAGTGCGTTGCGGTGTCCTGCACGATCAGTCCGGTCACGCAGGTGCTTGAGACCGCCGTAAAGAGCGTATCTGCGAACGGCGTGACCTGTCTGTCCTGCGAGGCGGCGGGCAGCATCAGGAGCAGCGCACCGAGCAGAATGAGCAGCGCAAATCCGCCGATGATGAGCTGAAAGCCGCCTGTGCCCTGCCGTTTTCGTTTGATTGTTTCAGATTCCATGTTCGATAACCTCTGTGATGATTTGCTGTGATATTGCCTGTCCATTATACTACAGCGGCGGGTCGGAAACAAGGTATCCGCCGCATTTTTATTGCTTTCGGCAAATAACGCAGAAAAGACAGTCTGACATTTGGCGGAATTGCCGCAGGATAAAATCAGGCTGACAGGAAAGCGCCGTCAGCCTGTGCAGATTATTTCCAGAAGCTCAGCTCATCGGGATTCAGACCGATCTCAGCGGCATGGAACACCGGATTCTGACCTGCCTTCTTCTGCTTTTCGTAGTCTTTGAGCGCGCCGATTGCATGTTTCGAGAGGACAAGGCAGCAGGGGATATTGATCAGCGTCATGCCGCCCATTGTGATGTCCGCGAGTGTCCATGCAAAATCCATCGGCATCAGGGCGCCGAGGAAGATCACCACAATGCATACCGCGTGGAATCCAAGCATGAATTTTGCAGATGGCGTGCGCTTTTTATTGAGATAGGTCAGCGCATTTGTGACATAATAGAGGTTGCCGAGCAGCGTTGTGAAGGCGAACAGCACCATCGCAATTGTGATGAACACCGGACCCGCCTGCCCGAAGACAGTCGAGATCGCGTTCTGGACATATTTTGCGCCGGAGACCTCTGCGCTGTATCCGACGCCGGAGCTCAGGCACATGAACGCGGTCGCGGTGCAGAGCAGAATCGTGTCGATGTAGACGGAGACCGTCTGAACGAGCCCCTGCTTTGCCGGATGCGTGACGTCTGCGGATGCCGAGGCATTCGGCGCAGAGCCGACACCGGCTTCGTTGGAATAGAGCCCGCGCTTGATGCCGTAGACCAGACAGGAGCCGGAAAGTCCGCCGAAGATTGCGCGGAAGTTGAACGCATCCTTGAAGATCAGCACGAACATCTGCGGGATATTCGGGATGTGCGCAAAGATGATGATAAGTGAAATGATCACATAGAGAATGCCCATGACCGGCACGATCTTCTCGGTCATGCTGATGATGCGACTGCCGCCGCCGAGAATGCAGTATCCGACTGTCGCGGCAAGGATGATGCCGATGATGACCGGCGTCCACTGCGGATGATAGAACGAATAGACCTCAAAGGTCGATTGCAGATTGTAGGAGCAGAGCAGGTTGAAGCCGAATGCATAGGTCGCGATCAGGAAGATGCAGAACAGCGCGGCAATCAGCGGCTTGTGCAGGGCGTGCTCGATGTAATAGGCGGGACCGCCGTAGCAGCTGCCGTTTTCGTCTTTGCGCTTGAAAATCTGCGCAAGGGTACTCTCGATAAATGCGGATGCCGCACCGATGATGCACATGAGCCACATCCAGAAGCAGGCGCCCGGTCCGCCGAGACAGATCGCCGTTGAGACGCCGACGATATTGCCCGTGCCGACACGCGATGCCGTCGAGACAATCAGCGCCTGAAACGAGGAGACTTTCTGCGCGCCTGCGGGCTTTTCCATGATGAGGCGGCAGGCTTCGGGGAACAGGCGAAGCTGCGCAAATTTTGTCCGGAAGGTGAAGTAGAGTCCGGCTGCTGCAAGAACAATGATCAGGACGGGGTAGTACATGAAGTTGTCAACAGCACCCAGAAAATCGGCGATTGCTTGGAACATGGCAGAGTCTCCTTTACAGTAAAATCAAAGATTCGGCGCTTCTGCTGAGAAACCGGAGATTGCAAGAGGGGATTCTCCGCAGGACAGCACCTGTATTCATTATAACAGAATCGCAAATCACTGTCAACCCTGTGACGGCGGGAAGGAGCCGCTGAACAAGGTTTTTGTTTTGTATCCGGCGATGTCATTATGAAAGTTTTGATCAAACTTTTTCAAAAGTTTGCGGGTCGAGGGCAGCGCCCTCGTCGCGCTCCGCAGAGCGCGAAATTCCCCTTGCATATCAAGAGCTCGCGGGCTTGGGTGTCTGCGAGAGAGGCGCCCATTCTAAAATAGCATCCGCGAAGCGGATTCCTCTTTTTAAATGTAAACATCCTAATCAGCCGCTTCGGCACAGATGCGCATATTGACTTTGCCGCCGGTTTGTGCTAAAATGTCAGTATCATTGTAAAAAGCACAGACCGTGAACCGGCACGCTGCCGGAAGAACGATCAGCAACGGCTGCAGGAAGCAGATCGACTGTTTCAACGGCACCATATACGGACATGCCGGTTCCACGGCGCAGGCATATGCGCAGAAATACGGATATCCGTTTGCATGCATGCGGTAACCAGGCGCAGGGAATATGTACAGATCAGGATTCGGAGGTGCAGGATGAACAAGCGAACCATCGCGGCGGGGATGCTGCTTGGCTGTGCGCTGCTGTTCGGATGCGGCGGCAGCGCGCCGGAATCCGCCGCAGAGACAAAACCGCAGACAACCGTCACCACGGCAGCGACCTCGACCGAACCGGCAACAACCGTCACGACAACCACAACCACGCCGTCGGAGCAGCTTTATATGGCGCAATGCGAAAAGCTGCTCGAGGAGGTGCAGCCGAAGGACATTCTGACAAAACGCAAGGGCGTGGAATATCCGAAATTTGAGAAATATTATTACTATTCGCACACCGCCTGCCGCAGGACGGGCGTCAATGTGCTGCTGCCGCGCGATTATTCGGAGGAGCGCGAATATCCGGTGCTCTATGTGCTGCACGGCTCGGGCGATACCGAGGACTGGATGGCGTCTGACCGCATCGGCATCAGCGTGATGCTGACGAACCTCATCGAGGACGGCGATGCGCAGGAGATGATCGTGGTGACGCCGTACATCTTCTGCAGCAAAGAGCAGGAGCACAGTGACGGGCTTGATCCGAAAAACTGGCGCGCCTTCGATAACTTTGTCAATGACCTGATGCGCGACCTGCGCCCGTTCATCAACAGCACGTTTTCCGTCGCGGAAGACCGCGAACATACGGCAATCACCGGTGCTTCGGCGGGCGGCAGGGAGTCGCTGTATATCGGCTTTGCGCATCCGGAGGTGTTCGGGTTCACGGGGGCTGTCTGTCCGGCATCGGGCGTTGTGCGGGAGGTCGGCAATCCGCCCTATCTGCTCGAACCGCAGGACTTCTGTTTCCGCGGAACATCGCCCTTTCTGCTGCTGATCTCTGCCGCGGAGCATGACGATGCCGTGCTCGATTATCCGTATCAGTATCACGATATGCTCACGGAGAACGGCACGCAGCATCTGTTCCATGTTATGACGAAAAGCGGCCATGACTACAAAAGCGTGATCTCGCATCTCTACAACTTCCTGCGCATGATCTTTCAGCCTGCAAAATGAACATATCTGCTGAAATATCCGCACATGCAATACAACTTGCATGTGCGGATTTTCACTTGTTTGTGTAATTGATACAAGTTCTATTGAAAATAATGTGTATTTTCTTCATAATATCTTCTTTTTTTATATTGAATGTTCACGAAATTAAGTGTATAATAATGACATAGAGTACAATTTCGGACATCTTCCCCCTCTACATTGTATATACATGTAACGATGTCCGTAAGACAGCACTCTTTCCTGACTTCATTTAAGGAGGATTGATTTTGTGAGAAATAGAAATTGGAAAAGGGCAGGGAGTATCCTGTTTGCGCTGTGTCTGATGATGCAGGTGCCGCCGGGCGACTGGAACCGTGCGGCAGACAGCACCGTCCACGCTGCGACTGTATACAACAATGCAAAGGTCGCAAGTCAGGGCACCGCAAAGGGTGATGCCGTCATTCGCGGCGGCAGTGCAGCAGTTATCTATGATGCCGATCAGAAGTCAAATGTTCTGTCGCTGGGCGGCGGCGCATTCGGTTCCGGCTGGCTTCAGCTTCCGGAGCTGTTCAAATCCGGATGCGAAAAGGGCTTCACGGTCAAAATGCGGATTAAGCTCGATTCTTCCGCAGCAAGCTATTCGAGAATCTTCCAGTTCTCCGGCGTGCCGTTCGGCGCGGGCAATACAAACGGCTACAATTCGCCGGATATCTCGATCGACCTGAATGACAAAACCGCATTCCGCGCGAGTGTCTTTGCGGGCAAAACCGCGACCGCGGATGACGGCAATCACCGCTCAATCTTCACGCTGAGCGCTGCGCCGGATTCCGACTGGCACGATCTCGCAGCGGTCTATACACCGAACGGCGCTGAGTATTACCTTGACGGCAAGCAGCTCACGCTCTCCGGTGAGGGCGCGGAAAGTCTCGCGGCGGCATGCGCAAGTCTGTTCGGCGAGGGACTGCTTTCCTCGTATACGAACTGCGGCGTCGGTCATTCGCTCTACAATGACAACGATCTCCGTGCAAAGATCGACGATTTCGAGTTTTATGATACGCCGGTGTCCATCGGTGCAGGCGATGCAGCGCCGACATACCGCTACACCTTTGAGGAGGACACGATCACCGAGGGTGAGCCTTCCACCGATCCCGAATCCGGCCGCGCACCGGACGGCACTGCGCTGACGAGTATCCCCTCGCTGCAGTCGGTTTCGCCGGACGGCTCCCTGACCGCAAAGTTCTGGCGCGACGGCAACGGCAGATATTATTACTCCGTCAACAAGATGAGCGAGGGAATCGAATCCGTTGTGATTCAGCCGTCCCGTCTCGGTCTGACAACAACAACTGAGGATCTCGCAAGCGGCTTCGGGCAGACCGATCCCGCCGGTACGATCAATGAGGTCGATGAGACCTACACGATGCCCTACGGCAAGCACACAACGATCCGCAACGCTTATACCGAGGTATCGTTCCCGCTGACCAAGGGCAACAGCACACTGACGGTCACGCTCCGTGCCTATGATGACGGCGTCGGCGTCCGCTACGGGCTCAACCACGGCGCTTCGATCAAGGAGGAGCAGACGCAGGTCATGTTCCCGGGCAACTGCACCTTCTGGGGCAACTGGCCGAACAATACCTATGAATGGGATATGGTCGAGCTGCCGAAGGACAGAAACAATGAGACATCCTCGACCTACTCCTGCCCGTACACCGGCGTGATCGACAATCACTTCTGGGTGACGGTCTCCGAAGCGGGCGTGTTCAATGAGGAAACGCCTTACTGCGCAGGTGCGCTGCAGTTTGTCGGCAATTATCACAGCCTGCGGTTCAAGGGCGGCAACAAGGTAAAGAGCATCTCCTTTGACAAGGCGTTCCAGACACCGTGGCGCGCGGTTGTCATCGGTGATTCACTCAATCAGATGGCATCGAGCGAGCTGATCCTGAACCTCAATCCGCCTTCCAGACTGGAAGACACCAGCTGGATCAAGCCGGGCAAGATGACATGGTCCTGGTGGAGCAGCGGCGGCGATTCGCCGGTTGAATACCACACGCAGAAGGACTACATCGACTTCGCCGCACAGAACGGCTGGGAATATGTCACCGTTGACTTCGGCTGGGCGATGTGGGATGACAGCGCCGCAAAGATCAAGGAGCTCTGCGATTACGGTGCGGAGCGCGGCGTCGGCATCTGGCTCTGGTACGGCGTCAACAACACCGGACACAGCGGCTACAAGGACAGTCAGGGACATCCGGCATATCCCTACTACTCGCTGCTCGACGAAGCGACGATCAAGCGCGAATTCGAGCGCATCAGCGGGCTCGGCGTCAAGGGCGTCAAGGTTGACTACTACGAGAGCGACACGCAGGAAACCATGAAGCAGATGTATCTCTGCGCGACCATCGCGGCGAAGAACAAGCTGATGGTTCTGTTCCACGGCTGCACGCTCCCGCGCGGTGAGAGCCGCACCTATCCGAATGTTGTCTCGTTCGAGGCAATCAACGGCACAGAGTATTACAAGTGGTTCACGAGCCCTTCGCTCGAAAACCGCATCTCCTACACCTTTACGAGAAACGTCGTCGGCTCGGCGGATTTCACCCCGACCGGCATTCCGGTGCTCAACAGCAAGGCAACCGCAGGCTTCGCACTCGCGGATGTTGTCACGATTGAATCCGGTCTGCAGCACTTTGCACACTCGGTCTATACCTATGAGGGCTCCTCGGCACTGCCGTTCCTGAATGACGTTCCGGTCATCTGGGATGATATGAAAGTGCTCGACGGCAGACCGATGCAGTTCAATGTCACGGCACGCCGCAGCGGCAATAACTGGTATATCGGCGCATCGACGATTTCCGCGCGCAAGATCAGCGTGAAGCTCTCTGAGCTGATCGACGATGACGGCACGTACAACGCATATATCTTCCACGATAACGCAAACGGCAGCGACCTCGAAGTCACCGTGCTCAACGGTCTGACGAAGAATGACAAGATCGACCAGAGTCTGCTCGCAAACGGCGGCTGCGTCATGAAGATCACCAAGGGCAGCATGAAGCTGACCACGCCGTATTCCAACTACCTCAGCTATGAGGCGGAAAAGGCGAAGATCGAAAGCGGCGCGAGAATCACCGACGGCAAGGATGGCAGATACAGCTCCGGCGGCGCTTATGTCGGCTATGTCGGCGGCAGCAACAAGGGTACAGTCACCTTTGAGAACGTCACCGCTCCGGCAGACGGCGAGTACACGCTCCGCATCTACTACGTTTCCGGCGAGATGCGCAGCATCAAGGTCGATGTCAACGGCGCATTTGCCACCAAGCTCGACGGCTGCTACGCAAACAAGGGCGACTGGACAGGCATCGCGGCGAAGAACATTACCGTCAAGCTGAAGGCGGGCAAGAACACGATTAAGCTGTACAACGATCAGGGCAATGCACCGTCGATCGACCGCATCGCACTGGCAATTCCGAATGAGGATGTGCTCGCGGGTGATATGAACTTTGACGGCATCATCAATGCAGTTGACCTGTCGCTGCTCAAGCGCGGTCTGATGAACGGCTTTACCGGCTCGAAGGAGGAGCATGCAGCCGACTTCAATATGGACGGCAAGAAGGACATCGCTGATGTCAGGAGCATGGTGCTGTTCCTGACCACACAGGCATAATTCATATGCAGAAAGCAGGGGATCCGCATTGGATCTCCTGCTTTTTTGTAAATGATCTGATTTGTCACGTGAGGATACAATCCGACAGTACAAATTACTTCACATTATGCCGATTATCACCGACCTGTCTATATATATTCTGCAATTTGTCATGGAATAACTGTGTTTTTTATAGTGACAATTTGACATAAATCAGGTATAATAAAAATGGTGAACTGAAAACTTGTGTGTACCTGAAGGAGGCAGGCATACAACTCAGTTGCGACAAGAAAAACGGAAAATTGGAAAACTTCATTGTAGGGGGAAATACGATGAAACACAACACATTCAAACGTGCGGCGGCAGCCGCAGCGGCGTGTTCCGTGTTGTTCGGAACAGCCGGAATTCTGCCGGTAATTGAAAATGCAGAGCCGATTGCAGCGTCAGCAGCAGATATTGCGATCGAGGATTTCAGCCTCTCGGATATCACGATGACTGACAGCTACTGCACCAACGCATTCAGCAAGGAAGTGGAGTATCTGCTCTCGTTCGATACGAACAGACTGCTCTGCGGTTTCCGCGAGAATGCCAAGATGAACACCTACGGCGCAAAGCGCTACGCCGGCTGGGAGAACACGCTGATCGCAGGTCATTCGGTCGGCCACTATCTCTCCGCAGTTGCAATGGCATATGAGAACCCGAACCTGACCGATGCGCAGCGCAAATCTCTTTCCGATAAAATGGATGCGCTCCTCAACGGCATGTACGAATGCCAGAAGAACTCCAAGGGCAAACCCGGATTCCTCTGGGCAGGTCAGATGAAGGATCAGAACAATGTCGAGATTCAGTTCGATCTTGTGCAGCAGGGCAAGACGAACATCATCAATGAATCGTGGGTGCCGTGGTACACCATGCACAAGATGATTCAGGGTCTCGTCGATGTCTACAAGTTCACCGGCAAGGACCTTGCAAAAACGATTGCATCCGGTCTCGGCGACTGGACACTGAACCGCTGCAAAACATGGAATCAGCAGACGCACAACACCGTTCTGTCGATCGAATACGGCGGCATGAACGACTGCCTCTATGAGCTCTACGAGATCACCGGCAACGATAACTACGCAGTCGCCGGAGACTACTTCGATGAGAACGCCCTGCATGAAAAGGTGCTGAGAGGCGGCGCAAATGTCCTGAACGGCAGACACGCGAACACCACAATCCCGAAGTTCGTCGGTGCCATCAAGCGCTATGAGGTGCTCGACGGCAAGACCGTCAACGGTCAGCGCATTGATGCATCCAAGCATCTGAAATATGCAGAAGCCTTCTGGGATATGGTTGTGGCGCACCACACCTACATCACGGGCGGCAACAGTGAGTGGGAGCACTTCGGCATGGACGATATCCTTGACAAGGAGCGTACCAACTGCAACTGCGAAACCTGTAACTCCTATAACATGCTCAAGCTCAGCCGTGAACTTTACAAGTGCACCGGCGATAAGAAATACATGGATTTCTACGAGCAGACCTATTACAACTCGATCCTTTCCTCGCAGAATCCGGAAACCGGTATGACAACCTACTTCCAGCCGATGGCAACCGGTTACTTTAAGGTCTACAGCTCCCCGTATGACAGCTTCTGGTGCTGCACGGGCAGCGGCATGGAGAGTATGTCCAAGCTCGGCGACACGATCTACATGCACAGCAAGGATGCGCTCTACGTCAATATGTATCAGAGTTCCTCTGTGAACTGGAAGGACAAGAATGTGACCGTGAAGCAGGAGAGCGAAATCCCGAACGGCAACAATTCGACATTCACAATCGACGGCAGCGGCGATCTCGAATTCCGCTTCCGTATTCCGGACTGGGCTGCCGGTACGGTTTCCATCGCAGTCAACGGCACAAAGTATTCCTACAAGACCGTTGATGATTACGCACAGGTCACGGGCAGCTTCTCGAGCGGCGACAAGATCACTGTTACGATCCCGCAGGCAGTTGTCGCATACAACCTGCCGGATAAGACCAGCGTTTACGGCTTCAAATACGGTCCGGTTGTTCTGAGCGCCGAGCTCGGCAAGCAGAACATGACCACCGGCTCCACCGGTATGTGGGTTACGATCCCGAAGGAAGCAATCGTTTCCAACCAGAACATCCAGATTTCCAAGCAGGGTCAGTCGATCACATCCTTCATGGCTGAGATCAACGATCACATGGTCAAGGATGCAAACTCGATGAAGTTCACGCTGAATGACACCAGCCAGAAGCTGACCTTCACACCGCATTATCAGCAGTATCAGCAGAGATACGGCATCTACTGGAACTTTGTCACGAACGGCACTGTTATCGAAGAAATCCCGCCGCGCGCAAAGTTCACCACAACCGATACCGTTCAGCCGGGCTATGGTCAGTACGAGAATGACGGTCAGCACATGATGCTCGAGTTCAACACGCAGGCCGTCACCGATGACAGCACCTACCGTTACGCAAAGCCGGGCGGATACTTCCGCTATCAGATGGAAGTCGATCCGGATTCTCCGTACACCTCGCTGCTCATCAAGCTGCGCAAATCCGATAACGGCAAGTCGATCCGTGTCCGTGTCGGCGATGCGATTCTCTACGCAGAGACACTGAACTACACCGGCAACAAGGATGTCTATGATGTCCGCATTCCGGTTCCGGCAGACGTTGTGGAACGCTGCCTCAAGCAGGTCGAAGCAGACGGCAAGACCTATCCGTGCCTTGACGTCACATTCTCCTCGAATGATGACAAGGAATCCGCAAAAATCTGCGATTTCGTCTATATGACTTCTGCAAAGCTCAATTACAGCATGGACGAGAACATCGCATACTTCGTGGACTGCGGCGACCAGAAGACCTCGACCGCAACCGGCAGCGACAAGTTCGGCTACTACAACAGCCTGACCGAGCAGCTCTACGGTCCGGATGAGGTTTCCGGCATGTACTGGGGTCTGATCGACGATCCGACCGATCAGTACAACGGCGCATCCAAGAGCACCGGCATCTACACCGCGAACACGTGGCCGAATGAATCCGCGACAATGGACGGTCAGGCAAAGACCGCGTCCTATCGCTACACCAAGAACCAATACGAGCACAACATCGACCGCCACATCGACTACGGCTTCACGCTCCCGAACGGTACCTACACCGTCGAGATGAGCTTCAGCAATCCGTGGAACTGCTCGACAAATCCGTCTGTCTATGCAAACTACGGCGAGACCTCGCAGGCACTCGTCGCCGAGAACTGCCCGACCGACGGCACCACCGTCAAGGGTACGGTCAAGGTTACAGACGGCAAGCTGACACTGAACTTCCGCAGTGCGGATAAGGCGATCAATGTCAACTACATCCTGATCCGCTTCGGTGACGATGCACGCTACTCTGTTGTCGGCAAGCGCGGCGATGTCAATCTGGACGGCAAGGTCGATGCAAAGGATGCTGCAGCACTGCTCGATTATCTGCTCACCAAGAAGGAACTGACATGGGAGCAGGCATATGCAGCAGATGCAGACACCGACCTGACTCTCAATTCCGGTGACCTCGCGATGCTCAAGCGTCAGGCGCTCGGAAAGTAATCAGAATCTGCAAAGCAATATGATCAAACGGCAGCCGCCGCGGGAACGCAATCCTGCGGCGGCTGTTTTTCCGGATCCATACAGCTGCGGTAATCTGCAAATGCATATTGCAATCTGTGCTTTGTCCGGATTATCTAAATATCGTCCTTACGTGCTTTTGTTGCGAATTGCTGCAAGTTTCTGCAAATTGTATGCCGAAATGTGTTTTATCCATATTATCTTGATATCGTGCTTTGACAGAATAATCAAATATTCTGTATAATAGTAATGGTATGATACATTATGTATACTGCCTCAGATAAAATGCCGTATGCCGCTCCCTTTCAGACGGATCCCTGCCGTTTGGCATACCGCAGAGATATAAAAAACGGAAATAGATCAACAGCAAAAAATACAAAAGGGGGAAATCAGTCCGATTTCTGTTGAAAGGATGATTTCCATGAAAAAGACTCTCTCAGCACTGCTGTCGGTTTGCATCGCAGCGTGTGCCTGCTCCGTGTTCCCGATGTCTGCATCCGGTGCGGAGTTGCTCAACTCGAATTTTGAGAGCGGATTGGATGGCTGGACTGCGCGCGGAAGCGCTAAGGTCGAGGTCTCATCCTCTGTTGCAGTCTCCGGCTCACAGTCGGCGGCTGTCTCGAACCGCTCCGACAGCTGGAACGGTATCCAGTATTCGCTCGATTCGATCTGCACTGCCGGTGAAAGCTACAGCTTCAGCGCAATGGTCACGCAGCAGGAGACACCGGCTGCCGTGCATTTCAAGCTCTCGCTGCAGTACAGCACGGGCGGCGGCGGCGGAATGTTCGGCGGCGGTCAGAACAGCTATGACTGCATCGCGGAGAAGAATTCCGTCTCCGGCACATGGATCCAGCTTGCCAGCGAATCCTATCAGATTCCGGCAGGCGCAACCAATCTGGTCCTGTATGTAGAGACAGAAGATTCCACGATTGACTTCTTTGTGGATGATATTGTTGTCGGGACACCCGGCAGCACGCCTTCCGGTCCTTCTCAGCCGGAACAGCCGCAGAGCGGCAAACGCGGCGATGTCAACGGAGATAACAGCGTGAACAAAAAGGATGTTGAGCAGCTTCGTGATTATCTGCTCGGCAAAACGAGTGAGATCAACGGCAAATCTGCCGATCTGGACAGCAACAAGCAGCTGAACGGTGCTGATCTTTCCGCGCTGAAAGGGCTTGTGATGAATCCGCCTGCGGAAACCACCGTCACAACCACGCAGCCGAAGCAGGAGACAACTACTACGGCGGGCGGCGGTCAGCCGAGTTCCGGTACGCATGCCTCTGCGAAGGAATATATGTCGAAGATGAAGAATGACCTCAAGACACAGGTTCCTGACAATGTGAAAAAGGGCGATTCCGGCAAGACGGATAAGATCCAGTATTTTTCCAAGAAGGCGAACCGCAATAAACCGGCAAATGTCTGGACACCTCCGGGGTATGATCCCAGCAAGAAGTATCCTGTCATGTTCATGAACCACGGTGTTATGGGCGGAGAGAATGACATGCTCAACGGCTGGGGCGTTCGTGAAATGGCGTCCAACCTGATCAAGAGCGGCGAGGCGGTTCCGTTCATCATTGTCTTCCCGCAGATGTACACGGATCCGAACAGCGGCTCCCCGATGGGCATTAACATGAATGTCATGGACAACTATGATACCTTTGTTTACGATGTCAGAGACAGCCTCTATCCGTATATCTGCGAGCATTACTCTGTCGCGACCGGCAGAGAGAACACTGCGGTTGCAGGCTTCTCGATGGGCGGCAGAGAGTCCCTGTATCTCGGCATGATGATGCCGGAAATGTTCGGCTATGTCTGCGCTTCTTCTCCGGCGCCCGGCATTGTTCCGGCAAGCGACAGCTTTATCGCAAATCACCTCGGCAGCAAGAAGATTGACAGCGAGCAGAGAATGACCAACGGCGATTTCAAGTTCTCCGATTCTGATCTGCCGTACATCCTGATGATCGGCGGCGGCACAAGCGATCAGGTCGTCGGCACATTCCCGAAGCAGTATCACGAGCTGTTTGACAAGAACGGCACGATGAATCTGTGGATGGAATTCCCGGGCGCGGGGCATGATGCAAGTGTCGGCACACCGCTGTTCTACAACTTCTTCCGATACGTTTTCAAGGCATAACCTCTCTCATACATCAAAAAAATCCCTGCCCGATTTGAACGGCGCAGGGATTTTTTATCGGGACGCACGAAACCCCTGTCCGGAGACAGGGGCTTCATGCATGCTCATGCCATTACGGGGAAAACGCTGATTTTGCCGATGAGATAATCTCTGTGCAGGGTGATATCCTCTGCATCGAGCTCACCGTTGCCGTTGAGATCCGCAGGATCGAGGAAGTCGATCTCGCCGGCGATGTACGCACGCTTGATCAGTGTGAGATCGCGTGCATCGACGCTCTGGTCGCCGTTCAGGTCGCCGTAGATAAACTCAGGCGTTGAAGAACCTGCCGGAACATTGAGCTTCCACCATTCGAGGTTAAAGAGGTAGCCGTCGCCGCCTTTGAACACAAGGTAGACATCGTGAACGCCGGATGTCTTTGTCAGGCTCGCGGACATTGTCTGCCAATCCTGCCAGCCGCCGGTTGCTGCGATATCGACTGTGCCGATCAGGGTGCCGGTCGGGCTGTCGAGACGGACTTCAATCGAGGAACCGCCGTTGTTTGCAGCCGCACGGACGTCGATCTTATCTGCGCCGGAGCCGAAGTCGATATCCTTGAAGCCGATGTAATCGCCGTTCTCGATGTATGCAACATCCTGACCGCCCTCGCTGCAGGTCTCGGTCTGAATGCCGGACTGCGAGGAGAACGAGCTTGCATCGATCGTGGATGCAGAACCGCTGACGCGAACAATGTGCGAGGATTTGCTCAGAACCTTGCCTGTGCTGTCGGTGACGTAAATGCGGTATTCGCCGGGCTCCGAAGGTGTCTTGACCTTTGATGCGGTGCCGGAGCCTTTCGTCATGGTCGAACCGACCTTGAACGAGGTTGTGCTGTCCGGTGCCATCCAGACGGTTTTGCCGGAGCCAGCCTTGCGGATCTGCAGGAAGCCGTCGCCCTTTGCAGAGCAGTTTGCCGGCAGAATGTAATCCGCATCGGTGCGCATGTTTTCCGGCATGATGCTGCGGAACTCGTCCTGCAGACCGGAATTCAGGCAGACTTCATACTGACGCTGCGGCCAGACATTATCGGAAATGACAATCGGGGTATCAATGCGGCTGTCAGGCGGATTCTTGCCCATTTTGTTGACAGAAGCATAAGTGCGGAGAATGGTCAGGTGGTGCTTCTGACCGTAATCTTCGCAGTTGATCGTGTAGGTGACGTTTTTGTCGATTTCGAGGACGTTGTCATTCTCCTCGATCCATGCGGTACCCTCATCATTGTGGAGACCGTATGTCGGGGCGCCGGGACCGCCTGCCGGAATGCCCTGAACATAGTTTTCGTTGATGATCGTGCCGGGCATCTGACCGATTGTGTAGATACCGCCGCTGTCATGCAGACGGTTCAGGCAGTTGATGACACGGTTGTAGCAGATCTGGTTGTCGCGGCAGACTTCGGAATCCTTGAAGTTGCACCAGCCCCAGCCGAGGTGAATGCCGTTGTACGCGGTTTTCTCGACCTGATTGCGGAGCACCTTGATCGAATCTGCGGTGTAAACGGTGACTGCTGCGCATCCGCCGAATCCCGGCACAACCGAGATATCATAGAGCAGGTTGTCGCAGACGGTGTCATTCTTGCAGACGCCTTCGACGCCGACCGGATATTTTTCGCGGTTGGAACCGTTCTTGTCGCCGATGTAGATGTGCTGCGGATGACCGATTGTGATGCCGGAGGAGGTGATATCGGTCACATAGTTGCCGGAAATTGTGCTGTTGATGACGTCATTTGTCATCTGGAGACCGTCCGAGCCGCTGTGCTTGATCACATTGCCGGTGAACTCGATCGAGTCTGCGGATGTCACATTGATCATGGACGGCAGGGTATCAACCATCTCGTATTTTTTGCTGTGCCAGTTGGAGTCAGCAAATGCGATGTAGGTCTGTGCAGCCTGACAGGTTGTCTTGCCGTGCGAGCCGGCGACATTTGTCAGCTGGTAGTCGGTGTGTGCAAAGGTGATGCCTTTGAAGGTCAGGTTGCGGACACGGCTGCTTGTGGATTCGCCTGCGATCTTGACAAGTGATTCCGCAACCGGTGCTTCGACATCCGCTGCTGACATATCCTCCCAGTCATAGGGGTAATAGTACAGCTTGTGGTCGGTCTTGTCGAAGTAGAACTGACCGGGGGAGTTGACGAACTCGAGCGCGTTGAACATCGTATGCCAGCCGCCGGTTGAGAAGCCTGCGCCCCAGCCCGGTGTCTGTGCGATTGCGCCGTATGGCTGCTGCATCAGGAAGACGAATGTGCCGTTTTCATATTTGACATCACGCGAGCAGACGATATTTTCATTCCACGTTGTGCCGTTGACAACCTCGAGATCATCGAGGTTCTTTGTCAGATGCGGCAGGTCGCTTTCCTTATACTTGATGCCGTCGCTTTTCTGTCCGGAGTCCCATGCCCAGTCCGCCTGACCGGCTTTGACACTGTAGGTGCCCCAGCCGCCCTGTGCGCCGAGACCCTTGCTGCCCATGTTGGCGCGGTGGTCATTGACGTAGAGGTTGCGGAGCTTGGAATCTCTGTCCAGCGAGGCGACATAGAGCTTGTCATTGTATTTTGACCAGCCCGTGACCTGCTGGGCGCCGCTGATGACCGGAACTTCGTCCTTGTATGCCTGATAGATGATGCGGGAATCACCCTTGGCGGAGTCCTTCAGGTCGAAGGTGACGGGTTCGGTCTGGCGATAGGTGCCGCCGCGGAAATTGACCACGATATCACCGCTGACAGAGCCGTTGATCTTGCGCACGGCGTCTCTTGCACCGGCGAGCGTTGCAAGCGGTGAATCAATTGTGCCGGAGTTGCTGTCATCACCGTCCGGTGCGACAAACAGCTCTGCTCCCGGATTCGCTGCTGCGGCTTCGATGGCGGATCCGAGCGGTGCGTGCAGCATGGCAGCAGCGCAGAGAACTGCGCTGTATGCTGCCGTCACGCGGAGAATACCCTTGTGACTGGATTTTGAAATCATAATAAACCCCCATTTCAGATTGGTCAATGCGTTGATATATATCTTTGTTTTCGGGTTATACGAGCTTTGCGATAATCTTCAGGATGCCGATGACATCGTTGGAATCGAGCACATCGTCATCCACAACTGCTGCGTTGAGCTTGCCCTGATCATAGACAACAGCCTTTTTATCTTCTGCGATGAATCTTGCAAGCAGAACCGCGTCAGAGACATCGACCATTTCATCGAGGTTGACGTCGCCGATCAGACCTGCGGACGGCGTCGGGAAGTCCGGCTCTGCGCCGAAGTCAATCCACATTGTGACTGCGTCATCCTTCGGGCCGTATGCAGGGGATGCCGTGTTCTGGGATGCGAGCTCAGAAGCGGAGAGTGCCTTGCTGTACATGCGGACTGCGCCGAAATCTGCGCTGGAGCCTCTGCCGGTCTCCGGGCAGGCGCCGATGGTCACGCTGTAATTTGCATGTGCCGGACCGCCGGTGTTAAGCTGCTTGTTCGCGAGAATCTGACCGTCTGCGTAGACGGAGAGCGTGTTGGTTTCGCCGTTGTAGATGCCTGCGACCTGATGCATCTTGCCGATCCACGAGGACTTCATTGCGGAAGGCATTTCGTAGGAGCAGACCTGCCAGCCGCCGTTTGCATAGATGAAGAAGTCGAGGATGCCCGGGCGGGTGCGGAGCGAGAAGCTGTGGTCGCCCTTAGATACGAACATGTTGTATTCCGGATCGTCGGTCGGGATAACATTTGCTTCAACGGTGAAGGAATGCTTGTTTTCCACGACCGGATCGAGGATGGAGTTGAACGGAACCTCGACCTTGCCGCGCATCAGGGTTGTGCCGTCTGCTTCGCGCAGCTCAGCGGATGCCGGAACCGGAATCATCATCTGGTTCTTGCTGAGGTCCTGAATGTAGGATGCGATCTTACGGAACGGCTTTGCCTGTTCTGCGAGCTGTGCGCCGGTTGTCTTTGCACCGGTCGGCATGATGGTGAATGTCCAGTTGTATGCGCGCTTGCTGGAGAGCTGATACTGACCGAGGACGCCGGGGCCGCAGGTTGCGGAGCCGGTACCCATGGAGCCGTAGTTGAGGCTGACATAGGTCTGGGTGCGCGGTTTCAGTTCATAGGGGTGATTTGCCTTCATCAGATCTTCCGGCAGGAAGTGGAGTGCGCTGCCTTCGATCGGGGTATCTGCTGCGATGAGCAGACCGTTTTCGTGCTTGGTGCTCTGGATTGCCATCCAGTTGAGATCAGTGATGTTGCCGCAGTCATCCGCCTTCATGTACGGGAAGAAGAAGCCGCTGACGGTTTCTGTCCAGACGCCGAGTCTGCCGTTGGTCTTGCGGTCATTGAAGGTCTCGACCGGACCGTTGCCGTACCATGTGACGTTCTCGAAGCCTGCCGGCAGCGTCATGATTGAGCCGACGCGCAGGAAGTTGCCGAGACCGGACTGCGTTGCATCGACGCGGATGCCGACGGTGACATTGCCGTCGCCCATGACGGTGTACTGGAGGTTGACAGAGGTGTTGCCTGCGTTCGGGAGCTGGGTGTAAACGGTGATGACCTGATTGCCGTTTTCCTCGCGGGTTTCGATCTTATTGACCTTTGCGCCGTTCATCGCGGTGCGCCATTTCGTATCGAAGGAACCGCGTGCGCCATTGTTGTCATTTTCGACATAGCCGCGCCAGAAGTTCGGTGCCGGACCGTTTTCGATGAGCAGCTCGCCGTTATAGCGGTAGTTGACCATCTGACCGGTGCTCTTGCTGACTGCGAAGCTGAAGTTCTTGCCGGTGACGCTGTAATCGCCGCTGTTCTCCTTGACGGTGACTGCGTCGGTGCTTGCCTTTCTGACTACCTTTGCCGCGCCTGCGGGCACGCTGAACTGTGCATAGGAGAGCTCGGTGCCTGCCGGAACAACAGCAGTGCCTTCCTTGGTCTTGACGGAGACATTCAGCAGGAACTCATCGCCGGGGGCAATGGCTGCCGGAAGTTTGAACGGAACTGTAATTGTACCGTGGGTCAGCGGTTTGACATCGGTGTCTTCCGCTTCACCGCTGCTGATCTCGATACCGTTCTTCAGCAGAGACCAGATGACATCATACTCATTGAGGTTGGTGAAGTTGCTTTCGTTGTAAACAGAGACTTTTCGCTCGTTGATCTGACTTGCGTCAGCGCTGAACCAATAGTTCTGATACTGGAACTTGACCTCTTCGATTTCCGGCTGCGGCGTTCTGTCCGGGCTGACCAGACCGTTTTCGCAGAAGCTGTTATCGTTCGGGTTGTCGCCCCAGTCGCCGCCGTATGCGAAGTAATGGCCGCGGCTTTCGTCGCCGTAGAGGTTCTTGTGTGCGTAGTCTTCGCTGTAGTAATCCCACTTGCCGTTGACATAGCTGATGCTTGCAGCGCCCTTGGATTCGGTGACCTCTGCGCTGTAATCGAGCCAGACGAGGACAGAGGAATCGCTCGGTGCGATTGCCGGAGTCTGGCTGTTCTGGCCGCTGATCTCGGTTGCAGAGAGTGCTCTGTTATAGATACGTGCCATCGAGATTTCGCCGTCAAAGCGTCTGCCGTTCGATGCATCATAGCCGATGCCGAGCGGGGTGGTGCCGCTGTCGATGCCGTCTGCTACGGATTCGGAGCCGAGCAGCTTGCCGTCGCAGTAGATCGAGAGCGTGCCCTTGTCATAGACACCGACAACCTGATGCCAGTTGCCGACCCAGTCGGACGGGAAGCTTGTTGCAACGGACTTCCAGCCGCCGCTGTAGACGAAGAATTCGAGACCGCTGCCGCTGCTGCGGGTCTTGAGTGCGCAGTTGTTGTCGCCGATCGAGAGCAGAACGCTGTTCTGTGCGGTCGATGCCGGCTTGACAATCGCTTCAAAGGTAAAGGATTTGCCTGTGCCGGAGAGCGAGCTGAGATACGAGGTGTTGCCGTCCATCAGGGTGTAGCCCTTGCAGGAGACGCCGCTCAGCGATGCAGCGCCCGCATTGCGGTTGAAATCGGATTCATTCGCGCTGACTGTACCGGTCAGACCCTTCTGATCCTTGATCTCATAGCTGGTGGAGCTGCCGCCGAAGCCGCCGAGGGAGACTGCACGCGACTGATCGCACCAGTCCCAGATGAAGCCGCCGAGCATGTTGTCTGCACTGCGGATCGAATCCCAGTATTCTTTGAGGCCGCCGACGGAGTTGCCCATTGCGTGGTCATATTCGCACATGACATATGGCATCTTGCCGACGCCTGCCTTGCCGAGGATGCCGGTCTGACCGGGATACATCTGGCTGGACATGTCAACGCCCATTGCGTCGCCCTGACCCTCACTGTGGACAGGTCTTGTCGGGTCATTCTTCTTGAAATACCAGATCATGTCGCGGAACAGACCGTTTGCACAGTTCGGATCGCCCGTGTACTGCATCTCGTTGCCGATCGACCAGCCGAAGATTGCCGGATGGTTTTTCAGACGCTGGAATGTAGTCTGTGTGCGGTCCAGACCGAGCTCATAGAACAAGCCCTTCTGTGTGCCGTTGTCGCCGTACATCAGCGCGTGGCACTCCATATTGGTTTCTGCGAGCATGTACATGCCGTACTTGTTGCAGAGCCAGTAGAGGTAGGAATCGTTGCTGTAGTGCGAGGTGCGGATCGCATTGATGTTATGCGTTTTCATCTGGTGGATGTCTTCCATCATGGTCGCCTGCGGGACAGCCTTGCCGTGGAACGGGTCGGTGTCATGGCGGTTGACGCCCTTGAGCAGAAGACGCTTGCCGTTGATGGTCATGACCTGCCACTGCTTTGTGGTGACACGGTAGGAGCCGTCAACCTGCGTGGATGTGAAGCCGATCTCACGGAAGCCCATCTGTGCGGAGACGGTTTCGATTGTGCCCTTGCTGTTTTTCAGCGTCAGGACGAGTGCGTAGAGGTTCGGGTGCTCTGCGGACCAGAGCTTCGGGGAGAGGACTTCCTTGGAAATCTTTGCGGTGACGATCTTGCCTGCATCGACAGATGAAACAGGGATCGTTGTGCCTGCGGTGAGGTTGTTGCCTGCTTCATCGAGCACGGCGACATCCACGCTCAGACCGCTGACATTTGCAGAAGCCTTGTTGTGAATGTTGACCGAGAGGTTCAGCGATGCATTCTGATAGTTGTTGTCGAGATCGGTCTGGACGGTGTAGTCGCTGATCTTGACAAGCGGCGTACTGGTCAGGTAGACATCGCGGAAGATACCGCCGTCATAGATCATATCCTGATCCTCGAACCATGTGCCGTCGCAGAACTTGTGAACCTCAACGGCGATCAGGTTTTCGCCTTCGGTCAGGTAATCGGTGATGTCAAAGCGGTGCGGTGCAAAGGTATCCTCGCTGTAGCCCGCTTCCTTGCCGTTGACATATACATAGTATGCGGACTCAACGCCCTCGAAGTGGATTTCGACGCGGCGGTTGTCCTTCAGCATATCTGAGGAGACGTTGATTGTTTTGCGGTAGAGACCGACCGGATTGTAGTTGGTCGGGGCTTTCGGGCAGCTGACGCCGCGGTCATAT
>CAMKLV010000006.1:0-81674 GCA_946413695.1 uncultured Ruminococcus sp.
TCATCAACTCTACAAATGTACTTTCCGCCATATCTTCTGCTGTATGAATATTCTGAACATAACTATTTAAGTATAGTATCAAACCTGTCTGGTAGGTACAGATGATCTCATACAGCCCCTCATTGTCGCCCGCAAGGAAACGGCGGTAGCTACTTTCGCCGTTATCCATGTGGGGATTCCTCCTCTCAAGGGTATTATCTTACCCTTTCACTTATTAGTACCATTTTTCTCGAAAATGGCGAAGTAAAATTTGAAAAAAATTTGTAAATCCGTCAAGTTTGTCATGTCTGCACAAATATTATATCATAAAGTTAGCTGAATTGCAATATAGAAAAGCAGGGTGGGCTTATCATTAGCTCACTCTGCTTTTTGCTTAGCTTCTATTATCGAATTTAGCTCTGCTTGCTGTTAGGGTTACTTAATGGATATTTGACATTGTCCTACATAATCTCACCCCATCACTTTTATTTATATTATCAGTCATTAGCTATCCGTGAAAACATTTCTCCACACTCAACCCTACATATCAATCAAAATATTTGATAAGTTTGTTTTTCTTCGATTCTACGCACTTTTCACTCTCCGACAACATTTTGACGCACTACCAAAAGCCGATTATCATTTTGACGCACTAACCTCAGTGTGCAGAAATGTTGTCAGCCGTTTTTAGTGCGTAGATGTCTTTCCGAATACAGCAAAAACCATACCGGGGTTGAGTGTGCAGTTTAACTGTATAGTCGAAAACTGCCGTAAAATCGGGCTTTTCAGCTTTCATTCCTTGACATCAATACTACGCACTCAACGTGCCCCGTCCGCGGGAAGAAATCTGCGGGGCGCAGGACATTGAGCGTATATCCTTTTCCGCAGAGATACGCCGCGTCGCGCGCAGCCGTTGTCGGATTGCACGAGATCATGACAATCCGTTTCGGGGACATCGTCAGGCAGGCATCGAGCGTGACCGTGTCGCAGCCCTTGCGCGGCGGATCAAGCACAATGATATCCGGATGTGTGCCCTCGGCGGCAAATTTCGCCGCGATATCGCCGGCGTCTCCGGCATAGAACGCCGCATTCGCGATGCCGGCGCGCTTTGCATTCTGCTTTGCATCCGCGACCGCCTGCGGCACAACCTCCACGCCGATCACCCTGCCGACTGCATCCGCCATTGAAAGCCCGATTGCGCCGGCGCCGCAGTAAAGATCAAGCAGCAGCTCGTTTTTCTGCGGATCGGCAAGCCGCTTCGCCTCTGCAAAGAGCCGCTCCGCCTGCGCCGTGTTGACCTGATAAAAGCTCTGCGGACTCAGCCGCACCGGCACACCGCAAAGCGTATCCGCGATGGTTTCTTCGCCGCAGAGACAGACGGTCTTTTTGCCGAGAATGACATTTGTTCTCGCGGGATTGATATTGAGCATCACGGAGCGGATATCGGGGAACTGCTGCATCAGAGTGTCGCCGAGTGTCCGCAGCTGTGCCGTGATCGCCGCTGACTGCTTCGCCGCGACAAAGCAGACCATGATCTCGCCGCTGTGATAGCCCTGCCGCAGATACAGATGCCGCAGAACCCCGCTGCCCGATTCTTCGTCATAGGGCGTGAGTGCGGCGAATTCCGGCTGCGCAAGCTGCTTTTCGCACATGCGCAGGATATCCCCGAACGCCTTGTGCTGCAGCTGACAGTCCGTGACAGGGATCAGGCGGTGCGAGCGCGGCGCATAGAAGCCGAAGCGGGGGGCGCCTGTCTCCGGATCGGTGCCGCAGGGATACTGCGCCTTGTTGCGGTATCCGGCGGGGGATTCTGCGCCGTAGATCGGGAGCAGCGTTTCCGGCTCGAGATGCCCGATGCGCGTGAATGCATCGCTGACGATCTGTGCCTTGATGCGGCACTCCGCCTCATAGGTGATATGCTGAAAGACGCATCCGCCGCATTTCGGATACACGCTGCACTGCGGCGCGGTGCGGTCCGGCGAGGGCGTATGCATCTGCTCGATGATGCCGTATGCGAGATTTTTCTGCACCTTGACGATCCGCACATCCGCTTCATCGCCGGGCGCTGCATGAGAAACAAATACTGCAAGACCGCAGAAGTGTCCAACGCCTTGGCCTTCTGCGGTCATACCGGTGATATTGAGCGGAATGATCTGATTCTTGCGGAGCAGCGGTGCTTCCTTGCCGCCGCGGCTCATTTGAGCTGTGCGCCGCAGCCCGGGCAGAACGAATCCTGTGCAGAATTCAGCTTGCCGCAGGTCGGGCAGGTGACAGTGCCGCCGCGCTGCGAGCTCTGCTCCATCGAGAGCTGCTGCTGCCGCAGTTCGGTGATCTTCTGGATCAGCATGTTGATTTCATCCATGCTGCTGACGCCGTTGACAGCGGCTTCATATTCCGCTCTGCCGAGGCGGCGGTAGTAATCGTTGAGCTGGGAGCGCAGCTTGCCGCGCTCATAAAATCCTTTCGAGCCTTCGAGCACATCTGCGGTGCGCTGAGCTGCCGTATCAAAGACGGAACGCAGTCCGTTCATGGTGTCATCAAGTTTCATTCGGATGATCTCCTTTCAGGTTTGGGATTACTGTTCAAATCTCCACGGGGAACCCTTGGTGGATTTCTTATTGGTCGAGGGTTCGGTTTCTTTCATCATGACTGCAAACATCACAATATTCCAGAGGATGAACACGCAGCAGATGATCGCAACGATCCAGAACGGAACATGGAGCAGGATCGCGACCGTGAAGCCGACCAGCTGCACAATCGCAAGGATAAAGGTCACAAGCTTAATGCCCATCCATTTTTTGTAGTCGCCCTGAAATTTGGTCAGGTACTGTTCGATATAGGTCTGACGGAAGCGGGCAAAGCCCTTTGCCTCCTCCTTGTGCTTCAGTGCGTTTTTCTGTTTCTTGCTGCCGAGGAAAATTCCCCAGATGAGATCGCGCATGATTGCGTAATTGATCAGTGTCAGTGCGACAGGTATCATTGCGAATAAAATAGAACGGGCGTCCATGGTTGATAAACCTCCAAAATTGATTTTTATTTCTTCCGCATGCCGAGCGGGGGAGAACATTAGGATCGGCGCTTGAGGATCTTGTTTGCCGTTGCGAGCAGCGGCTTGAAGTTGAACGCGGTGAGCGCCAGCAGTTCAACGCCGAGCACGATCGGGACTAAGCCCTTCCACTGTGCATAGTCAGCGGCGGTGACATCGGTGTGGCTGATTGCATTGCACATCAGGAACAGGATCACAACATTGACCACCGTCCGCAGATTGGAAACATGGAACGGAACATAGCGCCGCGCATCAAACAGACGGATCACATAGCAGACAACATAGCTTGTAAAGGTGGCAATGATCGCGCCCTGCACCGCAAACATCGGGATCAGGACCGCATTGAGCACCAGATTGACAACCGCCGCAACAAGACTGGTCCAGAAGCTGTTTCGGGTGTGCTTTGTGACCGTGTAGATGCTGGAGAAGAACTGGTTATAGCACATCATCAGCACCGCGATGACCAGCACCGGCGTGTAGAGATATGCATGTTCATAGGCAGGGTCCTTGTCTGTTTTGATCAGGAAAAAGGAGAGAATCTGATCAAATGCGATGATGCAGCCCGCTGCCAGTGTCAGCAGCGCCTGATAGGCATCATAGACCTGCGCATAGAATTTTGATTTGCTGTCGGAATCGTTCTCGGCGATTGCGCTCATATTCCACGCCTGATAGAAGATCGTCGAGACCATTGCAAGCAGGTTCGGGATTTTTGTCGCTGCGCCGTAGACGCCTGCCTCCGTCGCATTGACAATCGCCTTGACGAAGATACGGTCAGAGAAGCCGGTAATCAGCCAGAGCTCCGCAGTCGGGATCAGCGGCAGCGAAAAGCGCAGCATCGTTTCGAGCAGTTCCTTGTCAATATACTTGAAACTGAAGAATCTGCCGTGCTTTGCAATGCACCAGACACCGATGCCGGAGACCGTATCGGCAAACATATTCGAGAGCATGAAGCCCGTGATGCCGAGCTTCAGCTTTGCAATCAGGATGACATTTGCGATGAAGAACATCAGCGTGCAGATGATGCCGTCCGCCGCAAAGAGCTTCACCATGCCGCGCGCTCTTGCAAACTGCGCCGATAGCTGCCGGAAGCAGGAGCAAAGCACAAAGCCGATCAGCAGGGGAACATGCGGCCGGATGTCGCTGTAAAGCAGCAGCAGCGGTGACAGCACGAGAAAACCGATGCCGCCCGTCATCATAATGACGGCTGCATTGGAGAAAACGGATTTCTGCTCGTAGTTTTTATCCAGTCCGTAGCGGATGATCGCATCTGCAATGGACATGCTGACCAGCGGGATCAGCATATTGGCGCAGGTCTCGAGGATTTCCTTTGTATTGAACACAAAGGCGCCGTCGAAGAACTTGGTGTACAGACGCGTAAGCAGAAACGCCAGAATCTTGGAGCCGAAGCTGCCGATCGCAAACACGACCGTGTTCAGCGCCAGCGTTTTATATTTATTCATTCAGACAATCCTTTTTGTGAATTACCATACGGATATACAAATCTATTATACCAGAATTTTGCCCGTTCGTCAACTGTTTTTTGCAAACATAAGCAGCACGGATTGAAATGAGAAATGAGAAATGAGAAATTGCGGTGTCCGCTGTGCGGACGATTTTAATAATCATGCGCGCAGCGCATACCGCATCTTCTCACTCCTATCTCCTCACTCCTAACTATATTAGAAACAGTTGCTTTTTGCGGGAGAATGTGCTATAATAACTATGTATTGCCGAAAGGCGGTCAGTATCGAATGAAAGGAGCGCATGCCATGCCGGAACATCTGATCGGAAACGGCATCCGATATTCTGAGATTCACGATCCGAAATTCCGGAGTTGTCTGCTGACGCTCCAGTTCTATATCCCGCGCGACCGGATGACAGCGCCGGTGCATGCGCTGCTGCCCGATCTGCTGACGGCATCCTCGGCGGCGTTTCCGTCCGTGCGCGAAATGACGCTGCAGCTCGAATCGCTTTATGCCGCGGATTTTATCGCGAAAACCTCGCTCTGCGGCGATGCTGCCGTGCTGGAGTTCACCGCCTCATGGCTCGACGATGCCTTTGCGCTGGACGGCGAATCCGTCACGGCGCCGATGCTGGAGCTTGTGACCGGCGCGCTGCTGCACCCCAACGCGGAAAACGGCGCGTTCTGCGATCCCGAATTCCGCATCTGCAAGCAGAATCTGCTCGATGACATCGACTGCGAGCAGAATGACAAGCGCAGCTACGCGCTCCGCCGCGCCGCCGAGCTGACCTTTGTCGGTGAGCCTGCTGCGATTCCGGCGCACGGCACGCGCCCCGAAGCGGAGCGCATCACGCCGGAGCAGGCGTTTGCGGTCTGGCAGGAGATTCTGCGGACAGCGTTCATCGAGATCGCTGCCGTGACGCCGAACCCCCGACCGGAAATCGAAACGCAGCTGGCTGCCGCATTCCGCACGCTGGAACGTCAGCCGGTGCCGGTCACATTCGATGCGCCGAGCCCTCTGCATGAGCCGGTGTGCCGTGAGACCGAGCGGATGCCCCTCGGGCAGACCAAGCTTGTGCTGACATATAAATATAATAGTATCCGGCGCGAGGTGCTGCTGATGCTCTGCAGCATTCTCGGGTGGATTGCAGATTCGCTGCTGTTCACAAATCTCCGTGAGCGCTGCGGGCTCTGCTATTACTGTCTGCTTTCCAATGCAGCGTTCAAGCATACGCTGTTCATAGATATCGGCATTGATGCGGTGAATCTCGAAGCCGTGCTGTCTGCCGCAGATGCACAGATTCGTGCGCTGCAGACCGGTGACTTCACAGATGATATGATGCAGAAAGCCGTCCTGCGATACGGATTTCAGGCGGCTGCTGCTTCGGATACGATCAGCGACCTTGCCATGCAGCGGATTCTGAGCCTGCGGCGCGGTGATCTGCGTTCGGGGCAGGAGATCGCTGCGGCGATGGGCAAAGTCACGCGCGCGGAGATCATGGATGCCGCAAAGCAGCTCAGACCCGATGCGGTTTTTGTGCTGCGCGCGGAACAGGAGGAGGCGGAACCGGATGACGATGACTGAGCTGAAAGATGCAAGCACCGGTGATGTCTGTCTCCGGATGATACACCCGACAGGGCTTGAAATCCGCGTGATGGAAATGCCGGATTTCAGCACGGCATATGCGCAGTTCGGCGTGAAATTCGGCTCCGTTTACCGGAAATTCCGGCAGGGGAGCACGGTCACGGAGCTGCCTGCCGGTACCGCGCATTACCTTGAGCACAAGCTCTTTGAAAAAGAGGACGGCGACGTTGCAAAGAAATTTGCGCTGCTCGGCGCCTCGGTCAATGCGTTCACCGATTTCGACCGCACGGTCTATTACTTCCGCACACAGCAGCACTATTATGAAGCACTCGAGCTGCTGCTGCGCTTTGTGCAGAATCCCTATTTCACAGCGGAGACCGTTGAGCGGGAGCGCAATATCATTTTGCAGGAGCTTATGGAGGCGCTCGATGATCCCGCCGATCAGGGCTTTATGCACCTGCTCGAAGGGCTCTATCACACATATCCGCTGTACCCGGACGTCCTCGGAACGGCGGAGAGCATCCGGCAGATTACCGCGGAGACACTGCATCAGAGCCACCGCGCATTTTATCGGCTGCACAATATGGTGCTTTGCTGCGCGGGCAATGTCAGCGCACAGAAAATCCTCGGAATTGCGGACAAATGCCTGATTCCGGCGCAACCGGTGCAGGCAGAGCCGCTCTTTGCACCCGAGCCCGATCCGCCTGCCGCTGCATACCGCAAATGCAGGATGGCGGTCGGAAAAACACAGTTTTCGATCGGATTCAAGAGCCGTCCGGTGACCGGCAGAGCGCTGCTGCACGATTCGCTGCTTGCCTCGCTGACCGCCGATCTGCTGATCGGTTCTGCGGCGCCGCTCTATCAAAGGCTGCTGCATGAGGGGCTCATCAACGATACCTTTGATTCCGACTGCTTTGCAGGCACAGGCTGGTTCACCGTCATTTTCGAGGGCGAATCCGATGCGCCGGAAGCCGTTTTGCAGGCGCTCTGCGAGGAAATCCGCAGGATGCAGACAGAGGGTATCGACGAAGCCCTGTTCGCAATCCTGAAAAAGGCTGCCTACGGCGACAGCATCATCGGGATGAACAATCCGGAAGCTGCATGCACCGCCATGCTCGACGCCTATATCTGGGGCTGCGAATCGCCCTTTGACCGCACCGCCATGCTCGCAGAGATTACGGCAGAGGATGTGCAGCGCTGTCTGCGTGAACGTTTTTGCAGCGATTCCGTCTGTCTCTCCGTCACAGAACCTGAATCCACAGGAAAGGAAGAATCAGAATCATGATTTATTCAGCTATGCTCGCTGCGGTTGATCCGAACCGCATCCGATTCCCGAAGCTCGGGCTGGAACTGACCGTCAAAAGCACGGCGTTCACCGTTTTCGGCTTCTCGGTCACATGGTACGGCATTCTCATCACCGCCGGCATGATGCTTGCGATGCTCTATCTGTTTGCGCGCATCCGCAAATTCGGCATCGACTCCGACCGCGCCATTGACGGCATCATCGGCGGCATCATCGGCGGCATCATCGGCGCAAGACTGTACTATGTTCTGTTCCACTGGGATCACTACGCAGGCGACTGGAAAGCGATCTTCAATATCCGGAACGGCGGCCTCGGCATTTACGGCGGACTGATCGGTGCGCTGCTTGTCGGTTCGATTGTCTGCAAGCTGCGCAAGGTGCGGCTGCTCCCGATGTTCGATATCGTCTCGCTCGGCTTTCTGATCGGGCAGTGCGTCGGCAGATGGGGCAACTTTACGAATCATGAAGCGTTCGGCGGTAATACAGACAGTATATTCGGCATGACAAGCGGCAAGATTCAGCAGTGGATTTCCGCAAATTATTCGGACGGCTCCGTGGTTGCGGATCAGCCGGTTCATCCCTGCTTCTTCTATGAATCCATGTGGTGCCTGCTGGGCTTTCTCATCCTGCACATTGTCTCGAAGAAGTGGCGCAAGTTCGACGGTCAGATTTTCCTGATGTATGTGATCTGGTACGGCACGGGCAGATTCTTCATCGAATCGCTGCGCACCGACAGCCTCTACGCAGGCACGGTCAAGATTTCGCAGGTTGTCGCGGTGATTTCCGTGACCGCCGCGCTGGTTCTGCTGCTCATCGGTTTTGCGCGGACAAAGCGCCTCGGCACGGATTATCAGCTCTATGTCAACACCGAGGAATCGAAGCGCCTGCTTGCCGAAGCCGATGCCCGCGAGGAGGCATGGCAGGAGAAGCACGGCAAAAAGGAGGCGGAGGCATCCCCGATTCTTGCGGAGGATGCCGATGACAAATCCGAGGAGCAGATCAAAAAGGAGAAGGATGCAAAGATCGACGCCCTGCTTGATGAGATCGCGGCAAAGGCTGCGGAGGTCAAACAGGAGGCGGCAGAACAGCCCGCCGCGCCCGCACAGGAGGAGCATCCGGAAGCATAAACAGCAAGCCGCGGAGCAATGTGTTCCGCGGCTTTTTATATCCGTTTCTGTCGCTCTGCACAAAACAGCGCGTATAAATTATAACATTCCACAAAATGCAATCGCAGCCATTGACAGGCACAGTCTGCCATGCTATAATGAAAATGAGAAGCAGGCTGCAGCCGGAGGGCGGCTGAGCCGTTGCTTTCAGGTAAATAAGGAGTGAACTGCTATGAAAAAGAAACTGTTTGCCGCGCTTGCTGCAGGCGTGATGCTCTGCGGCATGCTGACAGCGCCTGTCTCTGCGGCGGAGACGAAGTATCAAACGGGTGATGTCAATATGAACGGAGCTGTTGATATTGAGGATGCGCAATTGACTTTGCGGGAATATGTCATGCTTGTACTTACGCGCCATACAGAAGGCGTACTGACACCGGAGCAGCGGGAGCTTGCTTTGGTTATTCCGCAGAAATACTGGGAACAGGAAAAGTACATAACTGACGAGAACACTTCATTGCTGCTCTGCGCGCAAACGATTTTGAGCTATTACACAGTCGGGCTGGCAGATTCTTCGGTGCGGGAAACCGACCTTTCTGTCTGGGTGGAAGGATTATACCAAAAAACGTGACGGGGGGAAAATGTATGAAAAAGCAAATATTGATGTTAGTTGGATTTTTCTTTTCATTGTTTACAATCGGTATTTTCAAGTTTCAATCCATTCATGCGTTTGCTACTTATGAATATAGCTATCGCTTAGAGGAGGTTGAATCGGACATTACAAATCTAAATGTTGTGGCAGGGGATATTAAATGTACACTATCACTAAGCAACAATAGTAGCGGCTATAATTTATCAGGAGTGCGTTTCAAATTTGATAAGACCAAATTTACTGTAGTTTATAACAATGCTCAAAAACCGTCAAAAATCATCGGTGATGCTGCGGCAGGATTGACTGTTGCGGTGGAAGTGAATCTTAATTCACAATATGATCCTGAAAACATCGGAATATTTGGTTTTGGTACAATGGGAACTGATACAAATGATTGTGACGGCGATGTTATTTCATTCTTTCTTAGAAAAATACCCAATGCATTTTCCGAAAACGATAGTATTTCAAATTATATTTATAAACCAGAAATAGAAGATTTAGGGTGCCAGATTTCAGGTTCACCGACGCAATACCCGGATTATGAAGTTGATGACTATTTCGAGTATACTAAGGTTGTTAGTTATTCCTATTGCTTAGGTGATATCAATGGTGATGGTGTTGTTGATCTATACGATGCGCAGATTGGAACGCATATGCTAACCGCATTTCATAACGCATATCCAAACACTGAATTTACAACAGATGCTAATGTTACCAACCTATTCCCATATGTTTCGTCCGGTGGAGATTATAATGGACTGTACATTATGATTAACGGGAACAGAACATTAGTATTAAAAGTAGCAGACGTTGATTATGATAATGATATTGATAGTGATGACACATCACTTCTTCTGAGTTATTATTTAAGAATTATGAGCGGATTAACTTGGGATGGAGATATTGGAAGTACAATTCATACAGAAACATCTATTATTGTTTATCCAAGTTAATATATTTGGAATTCTCTTTCTGTTTTCTGGAAAAAAGCCGCGGAGCAATGTGTTCCGCGGCTTTTTTTCTTTCAGTCCAAAGGTGAACCTGACAGAAGAAATGCAAAGTAAATCGCCCGGCGCCCTGCGCGGCTTGACAAGAACGGGATTTTGTGGTATGATATACAAGGAAATTTTTGCGGCAGGATCAGCCGCGATTACCCGAAAATCTGACTTTTCAAACGGAAAGGAACGAGCAGCTTTATGATTACTGCAATTGTAGGCGGAAACTGGGGCGACGAGGGCAAGGGCAAGCTCACCGATGTCTTCGCAGCCGATGCGGATTATGTCATCCGTTTTCAGGGCGGTGCCAATGCCGGCCACACCATTATTAACCAGTACGGAAAATATGCCCTGCATATTCTCCCCTCCGGTGTCTTCCAGGAGAATACGGTCAATATCATCGGTGCAGGCGCTGCATTCAACGCCGACGCATTCAAGAAAGAGCTTGCAATGCTGAAGGAGCACAATGTCCCGACGCCGAAGATTTGCATCTCCGACCGCGCGCAGCTCGTCATGCCGTATCACATTCTCTTTGATAAGCTGGAGGAAAAGCGTCTGGGCAAGCACAGCTTCGGTTCGACGCAGTCCGGCATCGCACCGCACTATGCGGACAAGGCGATGAAGATCGGCTTCCAGCTCGCAGAGCTCTATAACGAAAATCTCGAGGAAAAGGTCGAGCGCGTCTGCATCATCAAGAATGCAACGATCGCAGGTCTTTATCCGGATGCAGAGCCGCTGAACCCGAAGGAGATCCTCGCATATCTCAAGGATGTTGCAGCGTTCATCAAGCCGTATCTCTGCAACATGGCTGAGCTGATGCACGAGGCTGTCAAGGCGGGCAAGAACATCCTGCTCGAAGGTCAGCTCGGCGCACTCCGCGATATCACCAACGGCATCTACCCGATGACCACCTCCTCCTCGACGCTCGCAGGCTACGGCGCTGTCGGTGCATGCCTGCCGCCTCACGAGATCAAGCGCGTCATCACCGTTGTCAAGGCATATTCCTCCTGCGTCGGTGCAGGTCCGTTCACAACCGAAATCTTCGGCGAGGAGGCGGATACCCTCCGCAGACGCGGCGGCAGCGACGGCGAATTCGGTGCAACCACCGGACGTCCGCGCAGAATGGGCTGGTTCGATGCTGTGGCTACAAAATACGGCGTTGCAGTGCAGGGCACAACCGATGTTGCACTCTCGCTGATCGACGTTCTCGGCTATCTCGATGAGATTCCGGTCTGCGTTGCGTATGATATCAACGGCGAGCGCACCACCGAGTTCCCGAGCGGCGACCGTCTCGATATCGCAAAGCCGATCTACGAGAAGGTTCCGGGCTGGAAGTCCAATATCTTCGGCATCACCGAGTGGGATGCACTGCCGCAGGCTGCAAAGGATTACGTCAACTACATCGAGAAGCTGATCGACTGCCCGATCACCATGATCTCCACCGGTCCGGACCGCAAGCACATGATCTATCGCAAGTGATAGCGGTTCTCCGTTCAAGGGATTCACAACTGAATCGCATAAGGAAAGCCGCTCCGGTCAGCATTGATCGGAGCGGCTTCAAATTATCTGTACTAAAACTGGGGCGGCAGGCGATGCTTACAGCTGTTCCTTTGCAGCGGTCAGCGTGTTGCGCATCAGAATCGCGCGGGTCATGGGACCGACACCGCCCGGAACCGGCGTAATTGCGGATGCCTTTGCAGCGACCTCATCATAGCAGACATCGCCGCAGAGCTTGCCCTCTGCATTGCGGTTCATGCCGACATCAATGACGACGGCGCCCTCTTTGACCATATCCGCGGTGACAAAGCCTGCCTTGCCGACTGCCGCGACGAGGATGTCCGCCTGTCTGGTCTGCTCAGCGAGATCCTTTGTGCGCGAATGGCAGATCGTGACGGTGCCGCTGCGGTGGAGCAGGAGCATTGCCATCGGCTTGCCGACAATGTTGCTTCTGCCGATGACCACGCAGTGCTTGCCGCTGATCTCAATATTCATTGCATCGAGCATTTCGATGACGCCTGCCGGTGTGCAGGGCAGAAAGCTGTAATCGCCGATCATGATTCTGCCGACGTTCTCCGGATGGAATGCGTCCACATCCTTCTTCGGGGAGATCGCGTGCAGAATGGTCTGCTCACAGATCTGCTTCGGGAGCGGCAGCTGCACAAGAATGCCGTTGACATTCGGATCGGCATTGAGCTTTGCAACAAGCTCCAGCAGCTCTGCCTCGGTGGTCTCCTCGGGCAGGGCATATTCATAGGACTGGAATCCGCACTCTGCGCAGTCCTTTTCCTTGTTCGAGACATAGACGCGCGATGCCGGATTGTTGCCGACGAGGACAACTGCGAGTCCCGGATTTTTGCCCTGTGCCTTGAGCTTTTCAACCTCTGCGCGCACCTGCGCCTTGACGTTTGCGGCAATCTGCTTGCCGTCGATGATCTGTGCCATGGATAAATCCTCCTGATTTGATTTTTCTATGTGTGTACTGCTTTCTTATTATACCACTTGAACGCGGGACTGTCAAGCGCCCGCAGGCGGCAGCATGTACTTGTAAAATATAGAAAATTATGGTACAATATAGGAAACTACCCCGATTTTGCGGAATGTCAATCGTATTCTATTGATAATATGGGGGTGATAACATGGAATCTGATGCCAGGCAGCTCATATCCCGTGTCTA
The DNA here is from genome assembly GCA_946413695.1 of uncultured Ruminococcus sp. Taxonomy (GTDB): domain Bacteria; phylum Bacillota; class Clostridia; order Oscillospirales; family Ruminococcaceae; genus Firm-04. The sequence continues at coordinate 12,800 of CAMKLV010000006.1, forward strand.
TCAGGCCAAAACAGACAGCCAAACCGCCGATCAGCTGATAGCCGACTACATGCCGTTTATCCGATCGGAAACAGCCAAATTTCTCAAGCGGGCACCCGAGCCGAGCGATGATGAGCTCAGCATTGCGATGTTCGCTTTTTATGAGGCGATCGGCAGCTATTCCGAAGCGCGGGGTGCGTTCCTGAATTTTGCTGCATTACAGATAAAAAACCGCCTGATTGACAATTACCGCAAGGAGCGGCGCAATTCCGGTCAGATTTCGCTCGATACCCCGGACGAGGATCAGAACACGCTGCTCGAGACCATTCCCGATACGCATGATGCCTATGAAGAAACCGAAGTCCGCGAAGCAACCAGAGCCGAAATCGCGGAGCTTTCGGGACAGATGCAGGAATTCGGCGTTTCCATGCACGATGTCGCAGAGAACGCTCCGCGGCAGCAGCGCACACTCGCCGGATGTCAGCAGGCGATTGCCTATGCGCGCAGTCATCCGGAGATCCTCGCGGACTTTCTGCGGACAAAGCGTGTGCCGCTCGGCAAGCTGGCAAAGGGCGCCGGTGTCGAGCGAAAATCGCTGGAGCGCCACCGCCGTTATCTTGTCGCCGTCCTTTTGATTTGTACCAACGGCTATGAGATCCTGCGCGGACACATCATGCAGGTGCTCAGAGGGGGGAGGAATCCATGAAATATCTCGTTATGGAATGCCATGAGGCGTATGCGATCCTCATGGATGAAGAATCGCGGTTTTTCCACGCGGCAAATCTGCATTATACAGTCGGGCAGACGGTAACGTCCCCGATCCTGATGCAGAGTGAAACCGCCGCAGAGGAGGAGCCCGAAGTCAGGGGAGCATCCGCACGCATCCGGCGCATCGTGATGCGTGTATCTGCTGCAGCCGCCTGTCTGCTGCTCGCCGCAGGTGCCGGATACTTCCACTATGCACAGCATTACAAGCCGGAATCCGTCATTGTCCTGAACACGGATGCAGATATCAAAATGTATCTTAACAAAGAGGGCAAGGTTGTCAAGCTGAAAAGTGAAAACGAGGCAGGCGATGCACTGCTCGAAAGCTATGACGGACTGCGCAAGAGCAAGGTCACGGTTGCACATGAGCTGCTTGCCAAGCAGATCGCAAACGGCAGCATCTCGGACGGCGATACGGTTGATCTCTATATTTCGGCACACACCTCGGATGAATATGATACCTACAAATCGGAGTTCGAGTCGGATATCAAAAAGCTGAAGCTGCATGTCAATGTGCAGGATCTGACCGCACATCCGGAGATCACTGCCGTGACCGAGCCTGTGCTCAAGCCGGTGCCCGATCCGGCAGCCGAGAAGCCGAAGAAACCGGAAAAAACGGAAAAGCCCGTGAAACCGGCGGTCGAGCCCGGTCAGACGCCGCCTGCAAAGCCAGAGGATCCCAAAAAGCCGGACGGCAAGGAAAAGGCTGAGACCGTCCAGCCGCCGAAGCCTGCGGATCCGCTGAAGCCTGCCGCTGAGCCGCCTGCTGCACCTGCGGAACAGCCGATCACACCGGAGCAGGAGAATCCGGATACACCGAAGCCTGCCGCGCCGGAAAAGAATCCGAAAGCGGAAGGCGAACTGAAACCGGATAAGCCGGAGCCCGATCCCGAGTCCGAAAAGCCTGAGGATCCGAAGCACGCCGATGCGCCGAAGCCGGATGACGATCCGCTGCATGCCGAAAAGCATGCCGCAGAGCTAAAGAAATCTGCCGCTGAGCCGAAAAAGCCCGATCCGCCTGTCCTCCCGCAGGCGCCGGAACCGCATGCCGCAGAGGGCATCGGTAATCTGAGCAAGGAATCTCCTTTGAATGAAACATAACATCCTCAGGATTATGTATGGATAGAAAAGCCGCCGGATTTGCGTGATTGCACAGATCGGGCGGCTTTCTGATATTCACAGATAAACATGGGGTCCGGGGATGATATCCCCGGCGCGGGGGGTGGGGGCGCGCAGCCCCATTATGAATCCGTCGGAGACACCTTATTTGCAGACTGCAATCGTGCTCAGACCTGTCTGCCGCAGTCATAGGCCTCCTGCAGCTTCGGGTTCCCTTCGATATCGCCGATATCGGTCACGCCGCCGCAGAAGATCGAACCGGCAAGGCGCGCCTTCTCAAAGCAGTCGATCCAGCCCTGAATGCCGCTGACGGCACGCTCCGGCACATAGGGTTCATCCTCTGCCGCAGCGGTCAGCACATAGACATCGCGAAAGCTGTAATCAGCGGGGAACAGCGGATTGCCGCGGTCGAGCATGGTCTTGAGCTGACCGCACATCTCATAGTAATAGATCGGCGTTGCAAACACGAGGACATCGGCGTGCAGCATCTTCTCGCGGATGCTGTCTGCATCGTCGGGGATGATACATCGCTGCGTTTTCTGACATGCAAAACATCCGCGGCAGAAGCCGATCTTTTTATCGTACAGCGAGATCAGCTCCGTCTGATGGCCTGCATCCGCAGCGCCTTTTGCAAATGCCTCTGCGAGTTTTGCGGAGTTGCCGTTTTTCCGCGGACTTGACGAGATCACCAAAACATTTTTGCTCATTTTTCTGTTCCTTTCATCGTGTAGACAAGATAATCCAGACAGCGGATCTGCTGCTCCTCGCGGTGGATGTGGTCCAGCAGCGATCTGCGGTGTGCGGCAAGCATCCGCGCGCACTGTTCGCTGTCATCGAGACAGGCTGCATATTCTGCGATGAACCGCTTGCTGCATCCTGCCGCCTCCAGATTCTGCCGCAGTTCTTTTCTCATCACTGCGCCGCCTTTCTGCGTTTCATTCGGGAGACCGGAGCGTGTCTCCGGTGCATATTTATATTGTATCACACCGGATCAAAAATAGCAAATACTTATTTTGCATGGATGAGTATGCTCCGAAAGCATAATATCAAATATGCCCAGAAAGCATATTTCTGTATAGAAACAAAGTATTTTACATACAACAGGAGATGTGCTATAATGAAATCACAAAGCAGTTCTGAAATTCTGAAAAGGGGGCATCCGCAATGAAAATGAAAAGCATCCTGACAGTACTGGCTGTCTGCGCAATGGCGATCCTGCTGCCCGTGCAGACATCCTGTGCAGAGAATGCAGCGGAAGAATCCGCGGATATGACGGCAGGTGTCCGCAGCCTGTGTGACTATCTGCTGACCAAACCGGCAGCGCAAAAGCCCGATCCGGCAAAGACAGACAGCAATCAGGACGGCATCCTGAACGCCGCCGATTTCAGCCTGATGAAGCAGACACTGCTGCCGCAGACACAGCCCGCTGCGAGCAAAACACTGGTTGCATATTTTTCGCGGACGAACAACACCGAGAAGATCGCGGATTATATCGTCGAGCTGACCGGTGCAGAGCGCTATGAGATGAGCGCGAAGGTTCCCTATTCCGATGCGGACATCCGCTATCAGGATTCGGAGTGCCGTGCGAATCAGGAGCAGAATGACAAGGACTTCCGCACGGAGATCGCGGAGATGCCGGAAAACCTCGATGCCTATGACACGGTCTTCCTCGGCTATCCGATCTGGTGGGGCGAGGAGCCGCGCATCATCGACACCTTCCTCGAAGCCTATGATTTCTCTGAGAAAACCGTGATTCCGTTCTGCACATCCGGCAGCAGCGGCATCGGGCAGAGTGAAAAGCGGATCGCATCGCTTGTCCCGATCGGCAGACAGCTCACCGGCAGAAGATTTGCCGCGTCTGCATCCAAAGATTCCGTCTCCGAATGGATGGATTCGCTCGATCCGGCACCGCAGGAACAGGAGGTCAAAAGCATGCAGATTACCGTCAACGGCAAAACCCTGACCGCATCCATCGCGGATAATGAAGCGGGCAAGGCGCTCGCGGAGCTGCTCGGCAAGGGCGATCTGACGCTTTCGCTCAGTGAATACGGCGGATTTGAAAAGGTCGGCGCACTGCCGCAGGCGCTCCCGAAATCCGATACGCAGATCAAGACCGAAGCCGGTGATATCATGCTCTATCAGGGCAATCAGATGACAATTTTCTATGGCTCGAATTCGTGGAGCTATACGCCCCTCGGCAAAATCGAACATGCCACAGCCGCCGAGCTCAAAGAGATTTTCGGCACCGGCGATGTGACGGTCAAGCTGTCTCCCGTGAAGTAATCGGAAGCCGCTCAGATTTGCGTCAAGCGAAAACTGAGCGGCTTTCATTTATTCATGCATAAAACGGGGGCGGCGCTCCGTTACGAATCCGCCGGAGACACCTCGGTATTTTTGTAGCATGCGATGATCTCGCCGATGTAGAGCTTGTGCGGATCATTTCCGCCGTAGAATGCGGATACGGCATCCGCCGGAATATCCTTGATCTCCATTTCGGCGGCGTAGCGCTTTTTGCAGACGAATACCATCTCCGCCTCCGCAAAGGTCATGCCGCCCGCAATCGCGACCGGATGCAGACCGGCTTCAGCAGCCTTGTCGCAGTCTCTGCCGGAATGCGAGCCGCAGAACGAAAGCGCCTTGCGCTGTGCCTCGCCGAAGAAGGAGATTGTGAAGCAATCCTGATTCTCCATGAAACCGAAGGTGTGGCGCGAATGCCGTACATAGCAGGTGACCGAGGGCTTGTTCCAGAGCACGCCGACAGAGCCCCACGAGCAGGTCATGCAGTTCCAGCCGGATGCTTCTGTTCCGGCGGTCAGCAGAAACCACTGTCTGCCGATTGCGTCAAAGACATCTTTGCCCCATTCCTCGGGATTGATCTTTTGCATTGCCATAATTTTACCTCCATATCCGATGTGCGGCTGCACACCGTAAATTTACGAATGATTCTGCAAACGCAGCTTGTCTGTGATGAGGGCAATAAACTCCGAGTTTGTCGGCTTGCCCTTGCAGGTGTTGACGGTATAGCCGAAAAAGGAATTCAGCGTATCCAGATTGCCTCTGTCCCACGCGATTTCGATTGCATGGCGGATGGCACGCTCGACGCGGGAAGGCGTTGTGTGAAACTCCTCTGCGACGCGCGGATAGAGCTGCTTTGTCACGCTTTCGAGCAGCTCCGGCTCGTGATAGGCGCTGACGATCGCACAGCGCAGATAATGATAGCCTTTGATGTGCGCCGGCACGCCGAGCTGGTGGATGATATCCGTGATTGTGATTGCGAGATCCTGACCGGCTCTTGTCGCGATGGCACCGAGCGGCTGCTTGTTCGTCAGCAGCGCGATGCGTTCGCCGAGCACATTCAGATCAAACGGTTTGAGCATGAAATATGCCGCGCCGTTCTGCATCACCTGCTGCTCGACAAAACTATTGTCATACGAAGAAGTCACGATAAATGCCGGACGCTTTCCGTTTCCGGCATTTGCTTTTTTCATCAGCTCAATGGCATCCATGTGCGGCAGAATGGCATCCACCACCACAACATCCGGTGTATCGTTCCGGATCGACTCCAGAACCGTGTTTCCGTTTTTCGGTCTTGTATATGCGTACATTCCCTGTGAACGCAGGACACTGGCGCAGGATACACCGTACTCCGCCGTGTCATCACCGATCAGAACCTTGACTTGCTTTTGCATGGTTCAACCTCCTTTTGCTTTATGTTTCCATTTTATCACGCATGAAAGACAAAAGCAAGAGCGAAGAACCGCGAACAAATACCGATTCTGTCGAAGCTGCCACATTTTTGCGGGATTATCAATATCAACGCATCTGCGCGGATTTTGATTATCTGCCGGCTCGATTTTTCATAGTTCCTGCGGAATCCTGTCGAGGATCGTCCGTGCCTGTCGGTTTTTCCGGCGCGATTTCTGCCTCATCCGCAAGAATCGAGGGGGCGGGGCGTTCTGATTCCGCCGCGCGCCGCTGTTTTGCCTCGGCAGAGAACGTGCGCGTCAGCGAGAGGATGAGCAGCAGCAGCGCCGGAACCCATGTCCACCGCATGCCGCTGCGGAATGCATCCGCGGCACTGGCATAGAATTTCGGATCAATATTCTGCACCCAGCCGCACTGCTCCGCGATGTTCACGGCATGCCGCAGAATCAGCGGCATCGGCAGATATGCGATCGCACCGAGCACAGCTGCGATCCGATCCGCCTTGCAGAAATGGAAGATCACAGCAGCCGTCAGCAGCACCGCACAGATGAAATAGCCGATTGCGAGCCCGCGGAACACGGTGCCGTAGTGATCGGCGTGCAGCATCCAGCCGGCAGCGACCGCACCGCCCGTCAGCCAGACGAACAGCAGCAGCGTGCAGAGCAGCAGCAGACTGCCGGTCAGACGGAGCCCTTTTCCGCTGTTGATTTTTCTCACGGGCATCGGCGTTCACTTCCTTTCCGCCGCGGCGCAGGCTCGCTCACAGGCTCTTTACCCATTCCGCGATGGTCTCGTCGCTGTCCTCGGGGAAGATGCGGCGGTCACCGGCGATTTCGCCTTTGCCGTTCAGGAACGGCTTGAACTTTTCCGCGGTCTTGCCCATCTTGCTGCTGATCGAGGTTGCGAACAGCCCGACCTTTTTGCCGGTGAAATCGTGCTTTGCCGCAAAATTGCTGACAACAACCGGCGCACATCCGAACCAGATCGGGAAGCCGAACAGCACCAGGTCATAGTCCGCAAAGTTCTCGATTTTGCCCGCTGCGGGAACATCCTTTTTCAGGAACCATTCCTTGTTGCAGCGTGCAAGGGGATTCTTCCAGTTGACATCCGCCTTGGAATAGGGCTGCTCCGGCTTGATCTCATAGAGATCGGCGTCAACCGCCTTTGCCATGCGCTTGGCGACTTCCGCCGTCACGCCGCTTGCAGAAAAATATGCGACCAGAATCTTGCTCATTGGGGGTTCCTCCGTTTCATTGCCTGCAAAATTGATACAGGGCTTTTTTCAGCGCCTCATAGCGCAGGCGCTTTTCCTCTTTTGCAAAATGCACTTCGCGCAGCTGCTCGGGATTATCCTCGTAGCAGAGCACTTCATCGCCGAACTGCTCGCTTGTCAGATCAAATTTGTGATCGCCGATGACATTGTAGCAGTGATAATTGCCGCCCGGACGCAGGATGCCGTAAACCCTGCCGCCGAACAGATCCTGCACGAGAAATGCCGTGATCGAGCACTGCCCGAGCGTCGGATTCTGCGTGCTCCACTGTTCGCGCAGACGCGGCGCACAGCTTTCCGCCGACCAGAGCTGCAGCAGGATATCATAGAGATCGCGTGCTGTTCTGATCTGCGGATACTGCGCGGCGGCTGTCTCCGTGATCGGGACATCTGCCTGCTCCCAGCCATAAAAATGATATGTGTTCATACGCCCTCCTATTCCGGAAAGAGATACATATAGTATAACATATCAGAGCAAAAAACTCAATGGGAGCAGGAAAAAAGTGCGGCAAAAAAATCGCCCGAAAGCGGATGAACCGTTGCTTTCGGGCAGAGCTGTTTGTTGTATGGAGAGGGATTTTGCAAGGGATGAAAAAAGGGGGGGATCATGAAACAAGAGAACTTGAAAGCTTAGATCTGACCGCTTGTTGTCCGGTCAGCGAAGATGGTGTCGGCATAATCGCCGGTGTCCTCCGTGATTTCTTCACGGTATCCGCCGCGTCTGCCGCCTCTGTGCATGCCGCCCTGTGCGCCGGATTCATCCTGTGCCTCAAAGCCGCCGAAGCCGCCCTGCGTGCCGGATTCATCCTGTGCCTCAAAGCCGCCGAAGCCGCCCTCCGCGCCGGATTCATCCTGTGCGCCAAAGCCGCCGAAGCCGCCCTGCGTGCCGGATTCATCCTGACTGCCAAAGCCGCCGAAGCCGCCCTGCGTGCCGAATCCGCCGCGACCGCCGAAGCCGCCCATGCCGCCGCGTCCGCCCATCATCTCCTGCGGAATCTCAGAGACCTGCTCGCCGTTGATGATGATCGTGCCGCCGTTGTACTCCGCATTGCCGTCATAATCGAAGGAGACGCACGGTGCGGTGATATTGATCGTGCCGCCGTTGACATAGACCGAGCCGTTTGCGTCGATGCCGTCGGTGTCGCCCTGTGCCATGACGATCGTCAGATCGCCGCCGTTGATCTCGACTGCGACTTCCTCAGCATTGCCGCCTGCCACGGCGTTGATGCCGTCATCAGAGGCGCTGATGCTGATCGTGCCGCCGTTGATCTGCACATAGGTCGATTCCAGACCTTCTGCGGCATTGATCTCGAATGTGCCGCCGTCGATCTGCAGATATGCGGTCGCCTGCATGCCGTCGCTCTTTGCGCTGATCGAGAAGCTGCCGTCCGCGATGAAGATGCTGCCTTCGGTCTCGTTCTCGCAGTGGAATGCATCCTTGTTTGTGCTGACCGTAAAGCTGCCGCCGCAGACTGCGATCAGATCGTTTGCCTCAAATGCATCCAGTGCCGATGTGACTGTATAGGTTCCGCCGGTGATCTTCAGGTCATCCTTCGAGGTGACGCCGTTGCCGGTCTGCGAAACGATTTCCAGTGCGCCGGTGCCGTTGAGTACGAGATCATCCTTCGAGAAGATGACGGCATCGGTGTTGGTATCGCCGTCTGCGCGGAATGTTCCGGTGACGCTCAGGCTGTTTGCGCCGCCCGCCGCCGTGATGAAGACCTTATCCGCGGATTTGACATAGATCGCGGGGAAATCGCTGTTTGTGATGCTGACGCCGTCCAGCACAAGCTGTACCTTGTCAGCCTTGTCCGCTTCGATTGTGACGGTGCAGTCCTTTGCCGTGCCGGAGAGGACATAGACGCCGCCGCTTGTGATCGACACGGTCTGACCGTCCGTGACGGTGAGATACTGTGCCTCGCTGAGATCAGCGGTCTGGGTCAGGTCGCGCTCGGTGAACAGTTCTGCGGTGTTGATGACGCCGCTTGTGCTGCCGGTGAATGCGGTCTGTACCACTGCCGGTGTTTCGGCTGCATCCAGCTTGAGTGTATCGGCTTCGGGCGCTGCATCTTCTGCGGGCTCGGTTTCCGCTTCCTCAGAGGATGCGGTTACTGCCGCGGTCTGTGCGGTATCGGCGGTGCCGGAATCTGCGGTGCTGCCGCATCCGGTGCATGTGACTGCAAGCATTGCAGCGAGGATCAAAGTCATGAGAGCTGTCTTTTTCATATGAACGCATCCTTTCGTGTTTGGGATCGGGTGTCGGTTTGTTTTCTATGGCTTTATTATACAGGTGCAATATGAAAAAGACGCAGGCAAAAAGTGAAAGATCATCTATCAAACGTGAAAATTTCTGCGGGATTGTGAAAATTCGGTGTCGGGTCGGTAGAACCGACAGCCATATGTCTGCAGCTGTCAGAGAACCATGCTCCTATTTGGCGCGATGGGCTGAGGGGATGCAATGCTCAGATTATCCGGGTATAGGAACTGAAAAGAGCAAGCCGTCGGCACTGCCCGCCGACGGCTTGCATACTATATTATTCGGGAGCAGTGCTTATCCTGCTTTGCTCAGCAATGCCCGCTTCATCAGTGTCAGGTCGGCGGCAGGTCAGCGTGCAGGATTTCATCGACCTGCTCCGCCGTGATGCGCGGTGCATTTTCATCGAGGATGCCGAGCAGTTCCAGTGTCCTGCGCTGAAATTCGCCGTACTGCGAGTGGTTTTGCAGTCTGTCGAGCTCCGCGCGGGTTTCCGCAGGGAGTGTTTCATCCGGCTGCACCTGAATCTTTACTTCCTGTGAATATGTACGCTTTCCGGTATCGGAGCTTTCATCCGGAATCGAAACCTCAACCATAATATCGTCTTCCCCACAGTTGTATGCAGTCACAGTACCATCATGTGAGACAATTGTTTTATACTCACACGAATGCAGATAAACGGTCGATTGATCCGCATATTCGGGATCAACTGTTACGGTCAGCCTGTGGGTTTCGCCCTCCGTCATTGTGATTTCCGAAGGCGAGACTGTGAAAACCGGATTCGGCGCTTCACTGCCGGCAGCGGATGTCCGGAGCACAAATGCGGAAACAATCTGCATCGGCAGCAGGATCCCGAGCAAAACAGAAATCAGTCTTTTCATCGGATACACTTCCTTTCGTTGCGCAAACAGCAAGCTATATATTTCTAATGGTACATCCATATTGTTTTTTTGTTTAATTATAGCATGCCCGGCGTGATATGTCAATGGAATATATGCAGAAACGGAGCAAGATCGGCAGAACCGCAGAAAGCCCTGCCGCATTTTTGCAGCAGGGCTCTGTATCAGGTATCAGATTTGTGCGGGATCAGCCGTTGTAACGGAGAACGCCGTTCCAGTTATCGAACCAGTAGTTGCCGACACTGATCTCTTTGCCGGAGCTGTCACCTTGTCTGCCGTCAAAATCCCCGTGTGCACCGACATTCTGATTGTTGCCGAGGTAGATTTCTGTATGCGCAGCTTCATTCAGGAGAATATCACCGCGCTTGAGATTTGCGGTACTGCCAATCTGCGACCACGGAATCCATGTGAAGCCCGCAGCAACAAAGTTCGTTCTCATGGTATATGTTGTCAGATCGGCACGGACATTGAAGCCTGCCTGCTTTGCCGCAGCGCAGACAAGGGACGAGCAGTCATAGTCCGGTCCGAGTCTGTTCGGGTAGTTCCAGTTGTAACCGTGGGAATTGTCATTTGCAATTTTGATTGCCCATGTCAGCATGCTCTCAACCTTGCCGCTGCCGTTGGATGTCCAGATCTTGCGGTTATCCGATTTCCGGACAAGCGTCAGGATGCCGTCATCGCCGAGTGAGAGCCTATAGTCTGCATAGGGTTTGCTGCATGTTCCGGTATTGTACAGCGGTGTGGAACCGGAGTATACCACCAGATTGCCGTCCTGCTGCAGCGCAAAGAACGCACCGCTGTGACCATGTGTTCCGGTGTAGAAGATTGCCTTATCCTTGCCGGTTCTGTTATCATAGACAACGAAATTGCCGTCCGGCTGCATAATCGCACGGAACAGGCGGTTGGGGGAGGAGATGCACTGGCTCGAACGCAGGTATGTATTGGCTTTTGCGGTGCACTCGATTGCACTTCTGCTGCTCCAGAGGCACTGCTTTCTCTGGCTGTGATATACATAGAGTTCGCCGTCATTGGAAAGGCGCAGCTGGCACGCAGTTCCGCCGTCGGCAACAGTATGTGCCTGCCACATCGGCGTTGCAGTCCGGCTGTAGCGCTGCTGATAGGCAATGACGAAGTTACCGTCTGTCTGCATTGTCATCCGGAATGAACGTGTCGAATAGCTGTTTCCGATACCGGTATCAGAGCTCCATACAACACGGTTGCTGTTTGACTGATCGTACAGAACAAGATCACCGTCTGTACAAAATACCAGCTTGAATCTCTTGTTCTTGGAATACCAGGTTTCGGAGCCGTAACTGGAAGAACCGGCCATCTGTCCGTTGGCAAGGATGAGCGTATCCTCAGAATATTTGTCTGAACTTGCACTGGCTGTGATGCAATAGTTCTGCAAGAGTGCAGTGTTGGCTGTCATCGGTGCAAGCATCAGCGATGCACACGAAACAGCTGAAAGAGAGAGCGCGGTGATTGTTTTTGAGATTGAAGTGTGTTTTTTCATGTCTTCAAATTCCTTTCTGCCGTTTTGAACGGCGTGTTCAATGATATGGTGTCATTCAGACACGAATCCCATTATACCATTTTATAATTATATTGTCAAGCCGGAGACGCCTGTTTGCGGCAGAATCGGCAGCCGTATGTCTGCAGCTGTCGGAGAACCATTTACTAATTTAGCTTGAGGGCTGAGGATATGCAATACCCGGTATTATCAGGAATTGAAGCCAAAAAGAGTCAGTGTCCAGTTTATCCATGGTACTAAGACGGCTATAGAAAAACGGATGCGGGCACTGCCCGCCCGCTTGCTTTTTGTCTGATACTGTGTTATAATCAAGGATAGATGATACGCCGTCGAACTGTTTGAAAAAGAGGTGAGAATACATGAAGATAGACTATGCAACTGCCAAGCGGGAGAAGCTGAAAGCAGAATACGATGGCTCCGCATGATCCGGTTCTGCCGCCGATCAGAGAACGTTCAACGCTGTTCTATGGAATCAGCGGCGCATACAGGCTGATCTATGAATACTATAGATACACCTATGAATATTCACTGATATTAGACACATGCGGGACCATGATAGTAAAGTTTGCCCGAAAGCGCGGTCTGGATTTTTATTATAATGCTGCGGAGATCCCGCAGTATTTTCTGAACGAGACCGTTCATGCGGACAAGAAACAGTATCAGCTGCCGGAGATTCGGTGCAGAGAAATCCGTGCATGAGAAGGAGATGAGAAACTGTGCGGAATCAGGAAGACAACCTGCTCGCTGCAGGATGGAAAAAGCGGTGTGAATCCCTTTCGCCGGAGATCCGGCAGAGACTGGATGATCTGAGCCGGTATTTTGACTGCGGTGAACGCGGGCGTTATGAACTGCAGTATATCAAACGGTCATATGCGCTGCCGGAAACAGGCGATGTTTTTGTCTGCAGGGCGGTCAATCATCTTTATTACTGCGGCGTGGTACTGAATGCGCATATTCATAACATGATCGGCGATGATATGTATGTTGTTCTCATTTTCAATACACATGCCGATCGCATTGATCCGACTGCATTTACACTGGATTATGAGAATATTCTGATTGAACCGGTGATGCTCTCAAGAGCAATGTGGACAAAAGGCTGGTTTCAGAATATCATGCATCTTGATGAACTGGGTGATGTTCCGAGCTATGGATTTTACAAATACTGTTTTCAGCATCCCTATTGGGATGAATACGATCAGAAGCTGGAAACGCGCCCGAAATATCTGACGATCGGCGCAGCAACAGTGTACGGTCTGGGGTATCGCATAACACAGGAACTGATTATCCGCGGGCAGCTGAAGGATCAGGACTGAAATGCAGCCTGTGCACCTTGCTTTTTGTCGCCTGATATGTTATAATAGAAGAACAGCCGGCAGCACCGGCAGGCGATTTGCTAAAGCAGTCATAGAACCAAACACCTTACTGAGTATTGCATAATCTCAGCCCGCTGTTCCAGAATGGAGCATGGTTCTTCGACAGCGATAGAAAAAAGGAGGCGGGCACTGCCCGCAGAGGAGGTTTTACGTTATGAGTTCCAATGTCAGACCCGAATCTATGGAGCGCATCACCACAGAAGCGCTCGCAAATGCATTTATCGAGGAGCAGGTCAAAGAACTGCGCGCCCAGATCGGCGACAAGAAGGTTCTGCTCGCGCTCTCCGGCGGTGTGGACAGCTCGGTTGTCGCAGCGCTGCTGATCAAGGCAGTGGGGCAGCAGCTTGTCTGCGTCCATGTCAATCACGGACTGCTTCGCAAGGGCGAGCCGGAACAGGTCGTCGAAGTGTTCCGCAATCAGATGCACGCAAACCTCGTTTATGTGGATGCGGTGGACCGCTTCCTCGATAAGCTCGCAGGCGTTGCAGAGCCCGAGCGCAAGCGCAAGATCATCGGCGCAGAGTTCATCCGCGTCTTTGAGGAGGAGGCACGCAAGCAGGACGGCATCGAGTTTCTCGCACAGGGCACGATCTATCCGGATATCCTCGAGAGCGACGGCGTCAAGGCACATCACAATGTCGGCGGTCTGCCGGAGGATATGCAGTTTGAGCTCGTAGAGCCGGTCAAGCTTCTCTTTAAGGATGAAGTCCGCGTTGTGGGCAAGGCGCTCGGTCTGCCGGACAGCATGGTCTTCCGTCAGCCGTTCCCGGGCCCCGGTCTCGGTGTCCGCTGCCTCGGCGCAATCACCCGTGACCGTCTTGAGGCTGTCCGCGAGAGCGATGCCATCCTGCGTGAGGAGTTTGCAAAGAACGGTCTCGAGGGCAAGGTCTGGCAGTATTTCACTGCTGTTCCGGATTTCAAGTCCGTCGGTGTCAAGGATGGCAAGCGCACCTTTGCGTATCCGGTGATCATCCGTGCCGTCAATACCAAGGACGCCATGACCGCAACCGTCGAGGATGTCCCCTTTGCACTGCTCCAGCACATTACCGCGCGCATTACAGCTGAGGTCGAGAACGTCAACCGCGTGCTCTATGATCTCACGCCGAAGCCCTGCGCCACGATTGAGTGGGAATAATAACCAAGCACTGAAAAGCGCATCCGCGCGGTATCCGACCGCATTCACAGCGGTCACATATGCATTGCGCGCAATCGTTTTTCGGGATGTTTACGCCATAAAGTCAGCCGCCGATGTGTTTTCTGCACACCGGCGGCTGTTGCTATATGCTGTTTACTCAACCTGTCTGAATGCGGATTCGATGTCCTCGGTGATTGTCTCATAGGTTCCGGTTTCCGGATGCAGGATGTAGCTGCCGATCACGGCTTCCTGCTTTGTTTCGTAGTTTACAAGCACAGCTTCCGCATTTGTATCCTCCGCAGCGCAGTCCGGATACAGGTGCTGTATCCCTCCCAATCCGTTCGACATGGACGGATAGCTGACACCAATAATCTCCCCCTGCGCATTCCGGACATAAATATAGAGTAAAAATTTGATGTTCTCCGGTATCTCGAAATCCATGTGCATCGGATCATCCTGCACATCTTTTGCAACATGGAACATGATAACAAGACCTTTGGGTATTTCGTCACCGGGCTGATATGACTGGAATGTTACAGTTCCGGCAGGCTCGCCCTGCGAATCAAAGTATTCTTTGCCGGGGCGCAGTCCGAGCGCTGTTGCCTGCTGCTTTGCGGTTTCCCAGTCCATGCCGGTGAAATCCGGAACGGTGACTGTCTCCGCAGCTGCCGTGTCAGTATTGGAATCCTGTGCAGCCGCATCAGATTTTCTGCCGAGGCTGACTGTGATCCGGACATAGCTGCCGACCGGCGCTTCTACGCCCTCCTCGGGGACTGCTTTGTCCGCGACGGTTTCCTCTGCGACATATCCGGCAGGAACATCGTCATAATATGCAGTGCGCTTGTCAACACCGTATCCGCGGAACATCAGATCGTTTTTAGCGCTCTCAAAGCCCTTGCCGACCACATAAGGAACTGTTGCCGGATCGCCGTCCGAGCCGATATTGATCGTCAGGGAGACTGTATCGCTTGTATTGATCCAGTAGCCTTTGCCGTCATAGTGGAAACAGGCGGATTCGATGCCGTTTTGATCTTTCTCGGTTTTGTAGGCGGGAACCTCCATCATCATGACATCATTGACAGCGTATTCATCGCCGTTATACACAGAGCCTCTTTTGGTCACGTCAACGCCCTTTTCTTCGAGCAGCGCCTTGGCTTCATCATAGTTCATTTTCCGGACATCGGGAATCCAGACCATGCTGTCAAAATCTGCGGAGATTTCAAAATCCACATGTCCGAGTGCGCCCTCTGTGACGCCGTCCTCCGAGAGATTGACCAGCGTATAGCTGCCTGCCGGAAGCTGCGCAAAGCTGAGCTGCTGTCCGCATGCACCCGGCTGAATCGGACTCGGCACATATTCAAACTCAGGCGGCAGTTCGGTGTCGGCGACCTTGTTTCCGTCCTGCATCACGATATACTGCGGATTGTATGCGAGCGCATCTCCCGTATCATTCGTGATCCGGACAATGATGCCGGTCGGCATGGCATCGACTGTTTCCATATACTGCGGATGCTGCACATCCAGCTCCGGTGCGGTGGCAGGCGCAGAGATGCCGGTATCCTGCTTCATGCGGGAGATTCCGTAGATCAGCGCGGCATTCAGCCCGATGCAGACTGCAACGGCTGCCGCAATGCCTGCTTTGCGGATCCGGAAATTTGATGCTCCGGTTTTCGCGTTTTGATTCGTTTTCATAACGATCCCTCCTCGGGAAATATTTGTGTTTGTTCGGTTTTCGGATGCTGCCTGCACAGATTCACTGTGCGCTGCAAACGCCGTGTATTCCTCCGGCAGATCACTCAGCGCATCCAGAATGTCGATCGGTTTCAAAAGAATCCCTCCTTTTCAAGATGCTTTTTCAGCTTCTTCCGGATGCGGTGCAGCTGCACATTGACTGCGCTGACCTGCATCCGGTGCCGTTCCGCGATTGTCCGAATGGGCGTATTGAAATAGTAACGCTCCATGAAGATCTGTCGGGATGCTTCCGGCAGACCGTCCAGAAACAAGCGGAGTGCGGCTGTCAGCGCACGGCGATCCACTTCCGATTCGACGTTATCCTTTGCGGGGATGACCTCCGCCAGCTCGTCCAGCGTTTCCGCAATCTGCGAGCCGCCGCGTTTGAGCCGCGTCATGCTGCGCAGCCTGTCGGTTGCAGCACGGCGAAGCAATGTCACAAGATATGCCTCCAGATTGCGCGGCACCTGCGGCGGAACGCTGTTCCACACCGCAAGCAGCATTTCGCTGACACATTCCTCCGCATCCTCGGCGTTGTGCAGCATCTGCTCCGCAATGCGAAAGCACAGATTGCCGTATTTGCTGCGGATTTCTGAGATAGCCGCTTCATCGCGCTTCTGCAGCAGCTCAATGATCCGGTGATCCTGCATATCTGCTTCACCCCCTCTGCACTCAGAGTCGATATGCACGCGAAAATCTTACATGCGTTATGAAATAGAAGTCAGGAGATATGGTATTGCTTTATCTTCTCACTTCTCACTCCTAACGCTATAATAAAGCAGCCCGAAAGCGAATGACCGCCTTCGGGCTTGCTGATTTGTTACGCCTGCTGATCGCGTTCCTTTTTCCACTCGAGATATTCCTCATAGCTGCACATCTTGTCGATGCAGCCGTCTTCGGTGATCTCGATGATGCGGTTTGCGGCGGTCTGCATGATCTCATGGTCATGCGTTGCAAAGATCACAACGCCCTTGAACGCCGTCAGGGCATTGTTGACCGCGGTGATGGATTCCAGATCAAGATGGTTCGTCGGCTGATCGAGCAGCAGCACGTTCGAGCCGAACAGCATCATCCGCGAGAACATGCAGCGGACCTTTTCGCCGCCGGAGAGCACATCCACGCGCTTATAGATATCATCGCCGGAAAAGAGCATCTTGCCGAGGAAACCGCGCAGGAATGCATCGGTCTGCTCACCGGTCGAATACTGCCGGATCCAGTCCACAATGGTCATATCGCAGCCGTTGAAATATGCGCTGTTATCCTTCGGGAAATAGGAGCGCGAGGTCGAGATGCCCCACTTGACCGTACCGCTTTCCGGCTCGGTCTCCTCCGCGAGGATTTTGAACAGTGCGGTGACCGCCTGCTCGCTCTTGCCGATGACCGCGACCTTATCGGTGCGGCCGAGCGAAAAGCTGATATTGTTCAGCAGCGTCTCGCCGTTTTCATCCTTGCAGCTGACATTCTCGAGCGTCAGGATATCCTTGCCGAGCTCGCGGTCGGGCGTGAACCCGATGTAGGGATATTTGCGCGTCGAGGCGGGGATTTCCTCCATGCTGAGCTTGTCAAGCAGTTTGCGGCGGCTTGTCGCCTGACGGGATTTGGATTTGTTTGCGGAAAAGCGCGAGATAAACTCCTGCAGCTCCTTGATCTTCTCCTCCGCCTTGCGGTTCTGCTGCTTCATCAGGCGCTGCATGAGCTGCGAGGAATCATACCAGAATTCGTAGTTGCCGACGTACATCCTGACCTTGCCGTAATCGAAATCAACGATATGCGTGCAGACATTGTTCAGGAAGTGGCGGTCATGCGAGACAACCAGCACCGTGCCGAAGTAATCCGCGAGGAAATCCTCGAGCCAGCGGATTGCGTAGACATCGAGGTGGTTTGTCGGCTCGTCGAGCAGAATGATATCCGGATTGCCGAACAGTGCCTGCGCGAGCAGCACCTTGACCTTCTGGTTGCCGTCCAGCTCGGACATCTGCGAATGGAGCAGCTCCTCGCTGAGTCCCAAACCCTGAATCAGCTTGGAGGCATCGCTTTCCGCCTCCCAGCCGTTGAGCTCGGCAAATTCGCCCTCGAGCTCCGCTGCCTTTTCGCCGTCCGCATCGGAGAAATCCTCCTTGGCGTAGAGCGCATCCTTTTCCTGCATGATATCATAGAGCCGCTTGTTGCCCATGATGACCGTATCGAGCACCGTAAACGCATCAAATGCAAAGTGATCCTGCCGCAGCACGGACATGCGCGTGCCCTTGTCAATGGCGATTTCGCCCTTGGTCGGCTCGAGCTCGCCGCAGAGAATGCGCAGGAATGTGGATTTGCCCGCGCCGTTCGCGCCGATGATGCCGTAGCAGTTGCCGCCGGTAAATTTCAGATCGGCGTCCTTAAAGAGCAGCTGTCCGCCGAACTGCATTGACAGATTGTTGACCTGAATCATGTGATCCTTATTCTCCTTCCAAATGACATACCCGACTATTATAACACATTTTCCTAAAAAGCGCAACCGGCTTTCTGAAATTAGAAATGAGAAATTAGAAATGAGAAATTGTGGTATCCGCTTCGCGGATGATTTTGATAGATCGTCAGCGGCACCTTTTGATTACCGTGTATTGCATCTCCTCAGCCCATCGCTCCAAATTGCAGAATGGTTCTCTGACAGCTATAGAATAACGGCTGTCGACCGCGCAGGGCGCGGCTCCGATTGTCTGCAGCTGTCTTAGTGCCATAGATATATTGGACACGGACTCTTTTTTGCTTCAATTCCCGATATTATCGGGCGTTGCGTAACCTTAGCCCATCGTTCCAGATTGCAGAATGGTTCTCTGACAGCTATAGAATAGCGGCGGTCGGCCCTGCCGACCGCGTGTTACCGGATCTTCAAAGAGTTATCATCTTTTGAGAACGGAAAACGGTTGCAAATCGGCATAAAATGTGTTATAATAAAAAATAGTGCCCGAACAGAAGAAAAAGCGGCGGCAAGTGCCCATGCCGCCGGAATCAAAAAGGAGTTTCAGACATGGAACAGCGTACAACATTTACCGCCAAGGAGGCCTCTGCCCTTGCACATGAGATTCTGCACACGGTTCAGAGCGTCGTTGTCGGAAAGGATATGATCATTCTCAAAGTTCTGCTTGCGATGCTCGCAAAGGGACATGTCCTGCTGGAGGATATGCCCGGCGTCGGCAAGACAACCTTAGCCCTTGCCTTTGCCAAAACACTCGATCTCGATTATCACCGCATTCAGTTTACGCCGGATGTGCTGCCCAGCGATGTCACCGGCTTCTCGGTCTACCGCAAGGATACCGGAAAAATGGAGTTCCAGCAGGGCGCGGCATTCTGCAATCTGCTGCTTGCCGATGAGATCAACCGTACATCCCCGAAGACACAGTCCGCGCTTTTGCAGCTCATGGAGGAGACCGCCGTCACCGTAGACGGCACAACCTACCGTCTGCCCGAGCCCTACTGCGTCCTCGCGACCCAGAACCCGACCGGCTCTGTCGGTACGCAGATGCTGCCGGAATCGCAGCTCGACCGCTTTATGCTCTGCCTGCACATGGGCTATCCCGATCTGGAAAGCGAAGTGCAGATCATGCAGGCGCGCAGCTCCGAGAATCCGCTGGATAAACTCGAGCCGGTGCTTGCCCGCCATGAGCTGCAGATTATGCAGGATACCGCCGCACAGGTCTATGTCGATACGGCGATTCTGCGCTATATCGCGGAGATTTCCGCCGCAACGCGCAATCATCCGATGGTCAAGCTCGGCGTCAGCCCGCGCGGCTCGCTGGCACTCTGCGCGGCTGCCCGTGCAACGGCGCTCGTGCGCGGCAGAGATTATGTCACGCCCGATGATATCCGCGTGATCGCCGCAGATACCTTTGCACACCGCATGCTGCTCAGCGCGCGTGCCAGAACCGAAAATGTCACCGCGGAGCAGGTGCTCGAGGAGATTCTCGGCAATGTTGCCGTGCCGCGTCTGAGAAGGTATCAGGAATGATTCGCGCCAAGCTGCTCTATGCGGCGCTGATCGTGGTCATGGTATTCTTCTTTGTCCTGTACCGCGGAAATCTGTCCTTTGAGCTGCTGATCTTTACACTTGCCCTGCCCGTTGTGATCTGGCTGATGCTGCTGCGGCTGCGCTCCGCTCTGAAGATCGCGCTGTATCACAGCAAGGAGCCGATCCTCAAGGGGCAGATCTATCAGTGGATCGTGCAGGTGCAGAACAGCAGTCTGCTCTCCTCGGCGCATGCACAGGTCACGGTCGAATACCGCAACAGCCTGACCGGCAAGCCGACCGAGCTGACGCTGGAGCTGCCCGTTCTGCCGCATAATACACAGCGGCTGCGGCTCTCGTTCCACGCTGTCACCTGCGGCATGATGCAGATTCGGGTCAAGAGCTTTGTGCTTTATGATCCGCTGCGGCTCTTTCACAGGACGATCAAGCTGGCGCTGCATGATACAATTGTCATAATGCCGGCACCGACGGCGCTTCTGCCCGAGGAATGGCCGCCCGTTCCGCAGCCCGATGCGGATTCCACCGAATATTCCAAGAACAAGGCAGGCGACGATCCTTCGGAGATCTTCGATCTGCACAACTACCGCGACGGCGATCTGGTCTCGCGGATTCACTGGAAGCTCAGTTCCAAGCTCGATACGCTGATGGTCAAGGAATACAGCCTGCCGCTTTCCGCGGGCTGTCTGCTGCTGACAGACTACCGGCAGACACACGGTCAGCCGGATTCCGCCCTGCGCATCGACGCGATGTTCTCCGCAGTCTCGGCGGCTGCTGCACAGCTTTCCGAGCAGAACAGCGCCTTTGCCATGACATCCTATCATCCGGCGCACGGGCTGCAGGTTTCCGATATGTTCTCGGAGCTTTCTGATGCGGCGCAGTGGCTGCGGTTCCTTGTCAAGCAGCAGCCGGTGAAGCCGGAGGAGCGTCCGGCACTGATGCAGGCGATCGGTGATTTTCTCTCCGGTCAGCATCCCTATGAGCGCATTCTGATCTTCACGCCGCTGCTCGATGACGCCCTGACAGAGCTTCTGCTCTCGCTGCCGAATCCTGAGCGGTTCACGGTCTTTGCCGTGCTCGCCCCGAAGGATTCGGAATCCGCAGGCGAAACGCTGAGCGGCACACTCCACTGGATTCCTGTTCTGATGCAGGAGCCCGTGCATCCGGTCTATCACCCGATGCGCGAGGAGGATGTTCCCGACTTCGATCAGGAGGAGCTCGTGGAAGGAGGTGCCGAGCCGTGAAGTATTTCAGCAAACCGCTCCCGCCGACGCCGCCGCGTGTCAAGCCGCCAAGAGATCAGCTTCTCGTCAATGACGGACTGACCATGACGACGCAGAAAAAGTACGCCTTCCCCGAGATGCTTGTCCGCCTGCTGATTACGCTCTGCGGCAGCATCGGAACAATCGGCGTGCTGCAGGGATTCTTCAAGTTCCCGATTCAGCTCAAGCCGCTGTTTCTTTTTACCGTTGTGCTCTCGATCATCATGCGCAGTGTCCGGCTGATTTCCCCGAAGGTCGGCTTCGGCTCGATCCTGACGGCATTCGCCTCAATCCCGCTGCTGCTGATGAAATTCCGCGAACCGGCTGTTGTCGGCGCAGGCGAGATCTACCACATCATGCGCAGAAGAATCCTCTGGCGCATGAGTTTTCCGCCGAACGATACTCACGCCGTCGGCTGGACGGACGGGCAGTGCGTGCAGCTGGTGTTTTATCTGATTATCATTGCGCTGGTCGCGCTGATGGAGTATTCCGATGTCCTGCTGACGCATCCGCAGTCGAGCAGAAGCGGCTTCTGGATCCGGTTTCTTGTGACCTTCCCGTTTCTGGAGTGCGGACTCTACTTCGGCATCGAGACCTACAGCATCTGCGTGTTCCTGCTCGCGATTTTCTGGCTCGGAACGATCGCCGTTTCGAGACGCAGAACCGCGCCTTCGATTGTGGCAAAGCAGGGGAGCTCCGCACCGCTTCAGCAGGCGTTTTCCGCCGAGACGGAGCAGCGGTTCTCCACACATGAGCCCGGCGCTGCTGCGATGCTGCTCGCGGTGCTGGCACTGGCAGGCGTCTCGCTGCATGCCTCGCACAATTACGCGCGCACAACCGATCTCGATCAGAAGCGCGATGATATCCGCGATTTCTACCAGAATCTCACGATCGACGATGTCACGGGACTGCTCTCGCGCATTCCGGGTTCCATGGGCATCAATGTCGTCTCGGATGAGGTTGATCTGCTCGATAAAAGCGATCTGCATTTTGATGGCAGACCGGTGCTGCATCTGAATATCGGTGCGGCAGCCGTCCCCGATGACTACTATATGCGCGGCATTGTGCGTGCCGAGTACACCGGCAGAGGCTGGGCGATCCCGACGGGCGCCTACCGCGCACAGTTCCGGCTGTTCCGGCGTCTGACCGCCGAGAACCGCATGCCGCAGACCATTTTCCACTCCGATCACGTTGACGAGCTGCGCTCCTCCGCCGGCAAATTTCCGGTTGTGCGCTGCGATGTCAGATCGCTGACCGGCGACCGCGTCAACTTTCTGCCGTATCAGAGCATCTTTGATATCGGCACGCGCTACCGCTATGACATCGAAACAGAGCTTGACAGCACCGAGGAATACAGCTTCTACATCATGAACAATGCCCGCGTGGACTGGAACCGCTTTACGGCGTATGAGGCACCTTCTCAGAATCCGCTTGTCTCGGAATATGAGGACTTTGTCGAGGAGCAGTATCTGCGGATTCCGGAAACGGAGCAGATGGAGCAGCTGCGCAGTCTGGTCATGCCGGAGATGCCTGCGGAAAATCTGCCGCTGGTCAACCGTCTGGATGCGATCCGCGATTACATCTGGGCGCGTGCGGAATACACAATGCAGCCCGGTGTGCAGCCTGCCGACCGCGATTTTGTCGAATACTTCCTGACAGACGGCCGCAAGGGCTACTGCGCGCATTATGCGTCCGCGGCGGTTCTGCTCTGCCGGATGTGCGGCATCCCCGCGCGTTACTGTCAGGGCTATGTGCTGACAGAAAATGACTTCCTGCGCAACAAAAACGAAGGGGATTATGACATCAGCATCCCCGATCATCAGGCGCATGCATGGGCGGAGATTTATGTCAAGGGCTACGGCTGGATTCCCTATGAATTCACCGAGACCGTGATGGACACATGGCACCGCTCTGAAGATACTGATGCAGCTGAGACCACGATCGTTCCCGTTACCACAACAGCCGAAGCGACAACCGGCACCGAAACGCTGACAACAGCTGTTTCCGAGGAAATCAGCCAGCAGACAACGGCTGATGATCCGGATTCCGTTCCCGGCAGAACAGGTCTGACACCGGAGCAGCGTGCAAAGCTGATCCGCTGCCTGCTGATCATCCTCGCTGTCGCGGCTGTGATTGCCCTCTATTACGCACTGCACCGGTATATCACCGGAAAGCGGCAGCGTGAAATGCAGAGCAGCGATCCGAATGCGGCGGCGCATGCGGCGTATACGTTTATCATCCGGCTGCTGCATATGCAGGGCATCGAGCAGAAGAAGCTCACGCACGATCAGTTCGCCGATGAAGCCGAAGCACACTGCAAACTGCTGCCCGGCGGCAGAATCCGGAATGCCATTGCAATCCAGCAGGCAGCCGTATTCAGCCGGAACGGCATTTCCAAATCGGATGCAAAGGTCATCTGCAAAACGGCGGATCAGCTCGCTTCTGCGATGTACCGCAATGCAAAGCCGCTGCAGAAAATCTGGCTCCGCTGGATCCGCCACATTGTGCGGTGACGCTAAAAACCTATTAACAATACACAGGCAGAATCCGCAAATCAGATTTCTCATGCTGTATTTGCGGATTTCTCCATTTTGTGACAATTGAATAAAACGATAGAAAGCCGCTCCAATCAAACAGGAGCGGCTTCATTCTATCCACACATAAAATGGGGTCTGGGGATAATATCCCCAGCAGGGGTTTGGGGGCGGAGCCCCCATTATAAATCTGTCGGAGACACCTCTGCGTGCGATTCGCCGTGTTTCACAAAAGCTGTGCGCCCTGCGCAAATGTTTCTGAACGATACAGAAAACCGCATGCGGCGCGGATTTTTTTGCGGTTGTCCTCTTGCAATCCGAAAAAAAACATGGTATAATAAGAACATCCAACCAAGTCCTGTGCCGCAATTACTGCGGCATTCTGTTTTCTGAAAGGAAGGAACCTGCATGGAAAATCAGCTCTGTATCGTGCTCGATTTCGGCGGACAGTACAATCAGCTGATCGCGCGGCGCGTCCGTGAATGCGGCGTCTACTGCGAGATCAAGCGTTTTGATACTCCGCTTGAGGAGATCAAGGCGCTGCATCCTGCCGGCATCATCTTCACCGGCGGACCGAACAGCGTTTATGATGCTGCATCGCCCCACATTGCAAAGGAATATTTTGATCTCGGCATCCCGACGCTCGGCATCTGCTACGGATGTCAGCTCATGGCGTATACGCTCGGCGGCACCGTTGAAAGCTGCGAGAAATCCGAATACGGCAAGATCGAGATCACGCATACAGAGGGCAGCCTGCTCTTTGAGGGCATTCCGGCGGAGAGCACTGTCTGGATGAGCCACACCGATTTTGTCAGCCGCCTGCCCGAGGGATTCCGTGTCACGGCAACATCCGCGGACTGCCCCTGTGCCGCATTCGAGGATCCGGCACGCAGGCTCTATGCAGTGCAGTTCCATCCGGAAGTGACGCACAGTGTCTTCGGCAAGGAGCTGCTGCACAACTTCCTTTACAATGTCTGCGGCTTCACCGGCGACTGGGTGATGGATGATTTCATCGAAAAGACCGTTGCCAAGCTCCGTGCACAGATCGGTGATAAAAAGGTTGTGCTCGGTCTCTCCGGCGGCGTTGATTCCTCTGTCGCGGCGGCACTCCTGAGCCGTGCGGTCGGCAAGCAGCTCACCTGCGTCTTTGTCGATCAGGGATTGATGCGCAAGGATGAGGGCAACTTTGTCGAGGAGACCTTCACCGAGCTGTTTGATATGAACTTTGTCCGCGTCAACTGCCAGACGCACTTCCTTGAGAAGCTGAAGGGCGTTTATGATCCGGAGCAGAAGCGCCACATTATCGGCAAGGAGTTTTATAACGTCTTCTGGGATAAAATCCGCGAGACCGGCTCCGACGGCTTCTTTGCACAGGGCACGATCTATCCGGACCGCATCGAGAGCGGAAAGGGCGATGAAGCCGGAAAGGGCAGCACCGCCGTCATCAAGACGCATCACAACATGGTCGAGATGCCGGAGGACATCCACTTTGCCGGCACGATCGAGCCGCTTGCAGAGCTCTTCAAGGATGAGGTGCGTGCGGTCGGCGAAAAGCTCGGCATTCCGCATGAGCTTGTCTGGCGGCAGCCGTTCCCCGGTCCGGGACTCGGCGTCCGCATCATCGGCGAGATCACCGCGGAGAAGATTCGCATTCTGCAGGAGGCAGATGCCGTCTTCCGCGATGAGATCAAAAAGAGCGGCATTGAGCGCGAGCTCAAGCAGTTCTTTGCCGTCCTGCCGGATGTGCACACGGTCGGCGTCATGGGTGATCACCGCACTTACGATCACCTCATTGCAATCCGTGCGATCACAACGGATGACTTCATGACCGCGGACTGGGCGCGCATCCCTTATGATGTGCTTGCGCGTGTCTCGAACCGCCTCTGCAATGAGGTCGAGCATGTCAACCGCGTTGTCTATGATATTACCTCGAAGCCGCCCGGAACGGTGGAATGGGAGTAACCAAATCAAACAGCCTGAAAAACCGGAGAATGGTTTTTCAGGCTGTTGCCTTAAGCATTTCTGTTCGCGAAGGAGTAAACCAGCGGCAGGATCACCACAACGGAGAGCAGAATAATTGTTGCGATGACATAGAGCTCCATTTGCTCTGTGCCGACGGCTTTCAGGATCACCGCAGCAGCGATTGTCAGCAATCCGGAGATTACGGCGACTTTGCCTGCAAACTGATGTGTCAGCTTCCAGCACTGCTCATTTTTCAGCGTCCACGGGAGACGGAAGCCGAGTGCCAGATTCTTCCGGACTGTCGGGAGATAATTGCCAATCAGGATGCAGCCTGCACCGAAAAAGAACGGGATCATCCACCAGAACCGCTTGTCGAGCACTTCGCCGGGCTGCACATCGTTCCCCATGAGGAACAGGATCAACCATGAGGCGCCGCCGCCGATGACCGAAATCAGAAACGCCGCCAGCTTGATTACATGCAGATTTTTGTCGCGGTTTCTGCTGCGCGAAAAGAGCAGAAACGCCACAGCAAGCGTGATCAGGATGAGTGCGGGGAACAGCAGCCCGTTCCAGCGCGAGCCGAGCGCCGTGCAGTTGAGCTTTGCGTCAAAATGTGTCGGGACCTGTGCCGGCAGTGTCAGAATATACAGCGCGGCTGCGATCAGATTGACGGTCATCACCGAGAGGGTTGCGATCGTTACTTTTTTCAGTGTGTCAAGTTTCATTGTCTTCTCCTTTCATGCCGAAAAATCCGGCGATGCCTTTCAAAAAATTCTGAAACACAGTGAGGTTCAGGCTGTAGGTGATGGTCTGCTTTTCCTTTTCTGCGAGAATCAGACCGGCTTCGCGCAGAATCTTGAGATGATGCGAAACAGTTGCGCCGGAGAGTTCAAACTGCTCTGCAATTTCACCGGCAGTCATATCCTTTTTTTGCAGCAGCGTCAGAATCTCACGCCGCGTCGGATCCGCCATTGCGCCCCAGATATCTTTCACATTCGCACCCCCGTTTCTTCCGGCAAGCATGGATTGTAAACGATGTGTTTCATGTTGTCGCCTCCTCTTGTATTTTGACGTTCATCTAAATATCTGCCGGTAAAACAGACGGTATTTTGATTTCCGTCTAAATACAGTATAGCATATTCCGATCTGTTTGTCAAGGGGTATTTTGAAATATATCGAAATAATTTCCGGAAGTGCGGTTCCGCCCGGGTTCCGGATATCCCGCGCCTGCTGCATACAAAAGCACAGCCGCTCCGATCGTGCTGACCGGAGCGGCTGTTTCTGTCCGCATTTTGATACGATGCGGGATTGTTTATCCTTCGATTGCGATGAGCTTCTTTTCGGGAATCTTCGGAACCGGCTCCTTCTTCGGAATTTCCAGATTCAGGACGCCGTCTGTAAACTTTGCCTTGATATCGGTCTCAGTGATATCCTCGCCGACATAGAAGCTGCGGCTGAACGAGCCGGTATAGCGCTCTCTGCGGATGAACTTGCCGTTTTCATCCTGCTCATCATTACTCTGTGCGGTGGTTGCGGAGATGGTCAGATAGCCGTCCTTGAGCTCTGCGTGGATATCCTCTTTTCTAACGCCCGGCAGGTCGATCATCAGCTGATAGCCCTCCGCGGTCTCTTTGACATCGGTTTTCATCGCGTTTGCAGATGCGTGATCGAATGCAAACGGATTGCTGAAGAAATCATCAACAAGATTTTCTCTGAAAATGCTAGGGAATAACATAGGTCAGTCCTCCTTTTACTCATTGAGCAGAATCGTTCGGAGCGAATATGTTTCTGCGCTCCGGATCAACATTTTGAGCAGCGGGACCTTGTGCAGACTCCCGGGTGTCTGCGCTTGTTCCTTTGTTCTGACTGTATTATAGCACAAGAAATTAGCACTGTCAAGGTGAGAGTGCTAATTTTCGGCGGCTTTTCACATTCTGTCACCAAACCGACATGTTTCCTGCGGTTTTGCTCGCAGATACGTGCATACAGCCTGAGGCAGTCCCTGCACAGTATATGCAGAAACTGCCTCATGATACGGATTATTCTCTGTTTTTGAGTACCTCTGCCGGTGTGATTCTGCGGATTTTGCGGACAAGCAGCAGGCTTGCGCCGAAGTACACCGCGAGCAGCAGCAGATAGAGCGCCGCATAGTGATACCACGCAAACGAAATACGCATCGAGCAGGCGACATTCGCGATGAAGCCCGGATAGAACAGATCTATGATCTTTTTCGCGAGCGGGAGCAGGAACATGCCGCCGATCGCGACAACTGCGAAATTACCGTTGAGATAGAGTCTGCGGATTTCATTCGGGCGGTAGCCGAAAATCTGAATCAGCGAGATGCCGAATGCCGAGCGGTCGATCATGACGCCCGTCATCAGATACATGACCACGCAGAGGATCACGATGCCTGCCGAGGAAAGCGTGATGATCAGCGGCCACATCATGTCAATGAACACCGCCGCACTCTTTTCGACATCCGCTTTGGTTGTCACGGAATAGAGCCGGTCTTCCGGAATCTCCAGCGCACGGTCGGCATAGACGGCGTTGTAGTAGTCCTCGTCCCTGCCGAACAGCTCGCGCATGCTGTCCAGATCCATGAAGATTGTGAAGCCCGGTGTATAATCGCAGATGCCGGTGACCGTGAAGCTGTAATCGCGGTCGGCGGCGGAATCGGAGAAGGTCACGCGGTCGCCGGTCTGATAGCCGTAACGCTCGACCAGCGAGCTGTTGATCACCGCCTTTGCCGGGCCTTTCTCCGGCTTTGCATCGAAGAATCTGCTCTTGCCGTCTTTCAGACCGATCACGGTGACATCGAGTGTGTAGCCGCGGCAATCGGTGCTGAGCGTTTCGACATAGGCAGCCTCGCCGCCCGCAGGCGCCTCCTTTTCCGGATACTTATATAGATACATGTATGCATATTTCGTGTCGGCGGGGTTATCGTGTCGGATGCGTGTGCAGAGCAGAATTGTATTCATGCCGAGCATCACAACCATGAGCGAGAACAGCATGCCGAACAGGATCGCCGCCGCCGAGCGGGATTCACGCGCAAGCTGCCGGATTGCAAATACGCGCGTAAACTTTTTGGAGCGCAGATGGAACTGCCGGTAGCTGCCGCCGGACTGCTCGTTTTTCATCAGTGCGAGCGCGGGCTTTGAGAGTTTGCGGTTGATGACGATTGTGTTGACAGCCGCGCTGATGACCGGCGGCATCAGGAGTGCGAACAGCACCAGATACACCGGCACGCGAACCGGAAACTCCGGCACGGAGAAGTAGTCATAGGTTCCGGCGCTCTGCATCCGGATGCCTGCCGGTGTGAACCCGAGCAGAAGCCCGATTGCGCCGCCGAGCAGCGCCACGAGCGTCGGCATGGTGATGTAGTGCAGGAGCAGGTCCTTTTTCCGGACGCCCAGCGCATAGAGCGCGCCGATCACCGGCTGCTCGCGCTCAATCTGATGCACAACGAAAACCGAGATCACATAGGCAAACAGGATCAGCACGATGATGCCCGCAATCAGACCGATATTGCGGTCCATGATGACGTCTCCGGCGGCTGCCGCAATGCGCGGATTATCGCCCGCGGGGACAAACGCCGTCAGGTTGTCGAGGTCCAGCTCGAAGATTTCGTCCAGCAGATCGTCTGTCTGCGATTTCAGCTCCGCTGTGCCGTCCGCAAGCTCCGCAGCGCCCTCTGCCGCTTTGGATGCACCCCCGGTGTAATCGCGGATGCCGCTGCGGAATGCCGCGATGCTGTCAAGGCTTTCCTTGAGCGCTGCAAGGTCTTGAGAATGGGTCGCTGCAATCAGTGTATCGAGTGTATCGGCGTAGTTTTCGTCAGTCAGCTCGATGCGCTGCTTCATTGCGGCGAGCGCGGCATTTGCCTGCCCGAGATAGGATGCAAACAGCGTATCAGCCGCCTCGTTGAGATCGGCACCGGCTTTGTCGAGATCGTGCAGACCGTCAGAGAGCTCCGCGGCGCCGTCATCAAGATCGCGCACGCCGTTCTCGATGTCGCGGCGCTTTTCGAGAAACGCGTCGATGGTCTCCTGAAAATAGCGGTTCTCGACCTTGGTGCAGTCAAATTTCAGGCCGCGGATTTTCTGCTTGAGTTTGTCATCATCGGTGCCGCTGCCGAGCCGGTAGGCATAGGTGTATTCCTCGGCTTTCTGCCCGCGCTGATCGCGGATGGCTGCATACTGTTCATCGGCAACGAACATCAGACCGAACGAGTTGTGCTCGACTGCCGTATCGCTGAACCTGGAAAGCACCGCGTCATAATCCGGCACCGAGCCGAGCCCCGTGACCGTAAAGCTGACGCCTGCCGCCTTGAACGTATCGCCGTTTTTGAGTCCGTGCGCGGCGGCATAGCCTTTTTCCAGCACCGCCTCGCCGGAGCATTCTGCGAGCCTGCCGGAATCGAGCTGAATCAGGTCAATCTGTTCCCGGTTCCGGAACATCCGCAGAACGGCATCGTCCGCCGCTTGCAGATCGAGCGAGAACTGCGGCTCGATCACCGTTCCGTCTTCGGTCAGGGTATCGAGTTCATCGTCATTCAGCTCGAGAAAGACCGTGAAGCTGCCGTCCTGCGCCTGATTCACAGACTTCTGCCGCTCCGTGCCGCCGAGCACAACCTCTGCCGCACCGACAATGCTGAACACGAGAAAGACACCGAGCACGATCAGCATGGTCAGCGCAAAATATCTGCCGGCATTCTGCCTGAGATCGCGCAGAAGCCGCTTTGCCAGTATGCCGCCCATCAGAGATCCTCCAGTTCTGCCGCAGGGACGCGCTTGTCATTGAGATAATCCTTTGTGATGCGTCCGTCCTTGATATAAATAACCTTGTGAACCATGTTCTTGATCGAATTGTTATGTGTGACGATCAGCATGGTCGTGCCGTATTTCTCATTGATCTGCTCAAGCAGCACGAGGATATCCCGCGAGGTTGCGGAATCGAGTGCGCCGGTCGGCTCATCGCAGAGCAGCAGCTTCGGATTCTTGATCAGTGCTCTTGCGATGGCGCAGCGCTGCTGCTGTCCGCCGGAAAGCTGCGCGGGAAATTTGTTCTGATGCTCCGTCAGCCCGAGCGTTTCGAGCAGCTCCTCCATATTCAGCGGGTGCTCCGCAATATGCTCGCAGACCTGAATATTCTCGCGCACGGTCAGGTTCGGCACGAGATTGTAAAACTGAAACACAAAGCCGAGATTGGCGCGGCGGTAATCCGAGAGAGCAGCGGGCTTGAGCCCGAAGATTTCCTGCCCCTCCACCCTGACCGAGCCCGAATCCATGAGGTCGAGCCCGCCGATGCAGTTGAGCAGCGTCGATTTGCCCGAGCCGCTCGTGCCCTGAATGACGCACATCTGTCCGCGCTCCACACCCGTTGAGACGCCTTTCAGCACCTGAATAAAGCTCGAATCTTTGCCGTAGCTTTTCTTGACATCCTTGACTTCCAGATACATAACATTTTCTCCTTTCGTTATCTAATGCTAACTCAATACCCGTAAGAAGGACGTTCTCCTCAGAGATCGTCCTCCAGAATATACTCCATAAACCCCTTGACCATAAAATCCAGCACGGGGCTGATTTTTTTGAGTGCCTGCGCCCTGTCCGGCTCATGCTCCAGCAGATGCACAAACGCATTGATCTGTATGTGGCTGAACCAGTGCAGCATATACTGATTGACGCGCTTGCCCGGAAACAGCGCCGCATACTGCGCTGCCAATGTCTGATAGTATTCATCAAGCAGCGCAATCATGCGGTCTACGATGTTTTCATAGGCTGAGCCCTGCGCGTGGTGCAGCAGAATCATCATCGCGTCATAATCCGCGTACATCTCGCCGATGAGCGCGGCAGCAAATGCATCGTGGTCGCCGTCATGCTGTTCATAGTGCATGACCTCATCCTGATCTGCGATGAGATGCTCGCGCAGAATTGCGAGGATGCGGTTCAGCGGCTCCTCAACAATCGCGCTGAGCAGCCCGTTTTTATCCTGAAAGAAGAAATAGACCGCACCCGTTGTCAGACCGGCATCCGCGCTGATCTTGCGCAGCGAGGCCTTGGCAAAACCCTTCTCCTTGAATTCTTTTTTTGCAGAGGCGATCAGCCGCGCCCTGCTTTCATTCGGATTGCTCACGGTGCATCTCCTTACAGTGACTTGATGTAGATCTGGCAGGGATTCTCCGCGCCCCAGATCGCCTCAATGACCTCCAGCTCCCGGAACCCGCAGGAGAGGTAAAACAGATTGGTTCTGTCATAGTCCTCGTAAACGCCCATTCGGACGGTCTTGACCTGCATGAACGAGAATCCCGCGCCTTTCGCGAGGCGCTCCGCCTCCTGCACCAGTGCTCTGCCGAGCCCGCTGCGGTGATATTCCTTCAGTACGCCCATGACCGCAAGTTCAACGGTTGCATCGCCCGTCTGCTTGAGGCAGAGGAATCCGACATAGCGCGCATCCTGTTTTGCGGCAAGAAAAATCTGATCTGCGCTCTCTGCGATGTACTGCTCGCGGCTTTCATCGACCTCAAACCAGTCATGCAGCGCTTCGAGTACATTTCTTGCGATGAATCGTTTGGTATCGGCGTCTTTGATTTGTTCGATCATGGTGTTCTCCTTTCACAGCCGGTAGATTCGTGCGGCATTTTCTGCGAATACTTTTTCTTCGGTCTCCGGCGGCAGATGCAGCGACCGGATGAACCGGATATGCTGTGCCATGCTGCATCCGAAGCTATCCGAGCCAAAGAGCACCCTGTCCGGTACCGCTTCGATCAGTCTCCGGATGCCGGATGCAACTTCTTCGGGAACCTCTGCTTTATCTGCAACGGATGAGAGGTCAAAATACAGATTCGGAAGATTAAGCAGCTGCATGCACTTGCTGACATGCGGATACCAGCAGTGGCAGCAGACAAGCGTCAGTGCCGGATACTGCTTTGCGACCGCCGCAGCGACATCTGCATCGCCGTATTCAGGATGATCCCAGCCGGAATGAAACAGCACAGGCACCTGATACTGCACGGCTGTCTCATAGACAGGCACCAGCCGCGGGTCCGTCAGATAAAACGGCTCATGTCCTGTATACAGCTTGATGCCGACGATCTGCCCTTGCGCCAGATGCTGCCTGAGATTCGCAAGTGTTTCGGGATATGCGGAGAGCGGGCTGATGCCGCCGGCAACAAATACTTTGGAATCTGCCTGCCGCGGGAACAGCGAAAAGAGTTCATCGGTTGTGCCGATTTCCGTTTCCTGCCATGAGTCCGCAATGACAATGCAGCGGTCAACGCCGTTTTCATGCATCGCCGCCAGCAGCTTTTCTTTTTTAGATCGCAGCGTGGGGTATGCATCCCCGACCGGCAGATGCAGATGTGCATCGGTGATGGTCATTTGGAATCTCCCTGTGTTTTGATAACGATGTTACGTAACGATGTTATCTTACACAATGAACGGGGGAATGTCAATAGCTCTGCGGCAGATTCAGCGCTTTGTGCAAGCTATTCGGATACGCCGCCGACAAAATTTGTTACATCCTACAAAACATAAAATTCTTTTCGGTTAGCATTGACAAACGCCTTGCAATCTGGTATAATACAATCTAGTTAGCTAGAGCTAACGCGAATGAATCATGCAGCAGGCTCCTTTCGGTCTTTTTTCGCATGCCAAAACTCCTTATTTCCATGAAAAGGAGCCTGCCTCGGTTATAACATGGCGATTCATGTTTATAATAAAGAACGCCGCTCAGAGCAGATTCCGGCGGCAGATTGGAGAACAGTTATGGAATATTTGGAAATCGAAAAAGTAGTCGGCAGAGAGATTCTGGATTCCCGCGGCAATCCGACCGTTGAGGCAGAGGTCTACCTCATGGAAGGCACCGTCGGCAGAGGCACCGCACCGAGCGGCGC
This sequence comes from uncultured Ruminococcus sp., assembly GCA_946413695.1. Classification (GTDB taxonomy): domain Bacteria; phylum Bacillota; class Clostridia; order Oscillospirales; family Ruminococcaceae; genus Firm-04. The sequence continues at coordinate 46,216 of CAMKLV010000006.1, forward strand.
ATCGACCGGTGAATTTGAGGCACTTGAGCTGCGTGACGGCGACAAGTCCCGCTACCTCGGCAAGGGCGTGCAGAAGGCTGTCGAAAACATCAATACTGTTATCAACGATGTCCTCACCGGCATGGATGCATCCGATATCTATGCAGTTGACAAGGCGATGATCGAAGCAGACGGCACCAAGGATAAGTCCAAGCTCGGCGCCAACGCAATCCTCGCAGTTTCGATTGCATCCGCAAGAGCAGCTGCAGCAGCACTCGGCATTCCGCTTTACAGATTCCTCGGCGGCATTCAGGGCACAAAGCTCCCTGTCCCGATGATGAACATTCTCAACGGCGGCGCACACGCAGACAGCGCTGTTGATACACAGGAATTCATGATCATGCCGGTCGGCGCACCGTCCTTCAAGGAGGCGCTCCGCTGGTGTGCAGAGGTCTTCCACAAGCTCCGTGCACTGATCAAGGAGATGGGCGACGTCACCGCTGTCGGCGATGAGGGTGGCTTTGCTCCGAATCAGCTCAAGAGCGATGAGGAGGCAATCGAGAAGATTCTGGAGGCAATCAAGGCAGCAGGCTTTGAGCCCGGCAAGGACTTCATGATCGCAATGGATGCAGCATCCTCCGAGTGGAAGAGCGAAAAGGGCAAGGGCTTCTATAAGCAGCCCAAGAGCGGCAAGGAGTTCACCTCCGATGAGCTGATTGCACACTGGGAATCCCTCGTTGACAAGTACCCGATCATCTCCATCGAGGACGGCCTTGATGAGGAGGACTGGGAAGGCTGGCAGAGAATGACTGCCAAGATCGGCAGCAAGGTCCAGCTCGTCGGCGATGACCTGTTCGTTACGAACACCGAGCGCCTTTCCAAGGGCATCCAGCTCGGCGCCGGAAACTCGATCCTCATCAAGCTGAACCAGATCGGTTCTGTCTCTGAGACACTCGAGGCAATTAAAATGGCACACAACGCAGGCTACACTGCAATTTCCTCGCACCGTTCCGGCGAAACTGCGGATACCACAATCGCAGACCTCGCCGTTGCACTGAACACCTGCCAGATCAAGACGGGCGCACCGTCCAGATCGGAGCGCGTTGCAAAGTACAATCAGCTTCTCCGCATCGAGGAGCAGCTCGGCGCAAGCGCATGCTACCCGGGCATGGATGCGTTCCACATCAAAAAGTGATAATTCCCTGTTTTCCTGCCTGAATATCAGAAGAAAGACGCTGCTCACGGGATTTCCCGCCGGGCAGCGTCTTTCTTTGTGATGAAATCAAAAAGAGCCATATATGAGGGAGAAGGGAGGAAGGAGGAGAGAGAAAGTATCCGATCCTTTCTCCTTCCTGCCTGCTCCCTTCTCCCTGTGTGTTTATTCAGAGCGGAGTTTAAAGGTCTTTGCAGCGAATTTATACACCAGAATGCATGCGACAATGCAGTAGATCACGCAGAACGCAATGCAGACCAGTCCGAATGCGAGTGTCGGCAGTTTCATCTGCATCAGGAAGTAGCAGCAGCCGTATGTGATGCCGGTGATGAATTTGTAAAGCGGACTTTTGATCTCGCTGCCTGCCGTATAGGGCTGCAGCAGATAGTAGATCGTCAGATAATGCACCGAGAAGAACATGCTCATCGCAATGGGGGAGATGAACATAACCGCGTAATAGATCGGCTGCTCCACGCCGCCCGTCATGACAAGCAGCAGCACCAGTCCGAATCCGATCAGCACCGCAGGTGCCGCGTTGATCTTCATGATCTCGCGCAGCCGGATCCGGAACAGCGCGAGGATCGACTTCGGCTTTTTGTAGAACGGATAGGTCAGCAGCGAGTGATCGCAGTTCATGAACAGCGCCTGTGTGAAGCTCAGTCCGCGGTTGATGAGATACATGCCGAACGGCAGCACATTCAGTCCCGCGATAATGCCGCGGTTGATTGTTTCTCCGGCCTGCGGTTTGCGGATAATCAGCATACAGAGCAGTGCCAGCAGGAAAGCTGCACCGATCAGAATAATCGTTGTCTGTTTCCAGAGAATGTTGCGGTGCCGCTTGATGAACAGCTCATTCAGATACTCAAAGCCCTTGCGGCTGCTTGTGATTGTTGCATCTGCGGAGATGCGGTTTGCCTGCATCTGCTGCGGTTTCTTCTTTGCCTTGTCCATCATATCCGCTTTGTTCCGGAGCACGCGCTGATTGATCTCTTTGTATTCTCCGTAATTCGCGATGTACTTCCAGCAGAGCAGTCCCGCCGGAATCATCGCGAGCATCAGCCCCGCCGAGACCGGCAGCGGCAGTGCAAAGTCATTGATCGGCAGGAAGTAGGTCAGAAACAGCAGCACGAGTACGAACGGCAGCGTGAATTTGTTTGCCTTGGATTCATCAAATATATAGCCGAAGCGCGTGTTGCATCTGAGTGAGAGTGCACCGAAGAGCACCTTGCAGCCGGCAATCGAAAAGGGGAGCAGCAGGCAGAGCCAGACCGGCACCTTTGCAATCAGACCGAAGATCAGCGTGAACGGCAGGAATCCGATCACCACGCGCAGCAGATAATAGAGATAATTTGCGACTGTATACCGCCGCGCATCCATGCGCAGCAGATTGAGCGCGTAATCGTTCGGGCGGATCAGCTTGTTGTTCAGCACACCGCCGACGAGTGTCAGCAGCAGCAGGATATGCACAAAGAGCTGACTGTTTGAATAGTACATTTCATCCTGCAGCGGGAGCAGCGGCAGCGCGACCATCAGCCCGACATAAGCGAGCTTGCCGATGAAGGTTGTGACAAACTCGAACATCAGCACGAAGATGAATGCCAGCACCTTGAAGCCGTCCGCGGCATAGAGATCGTTGTGCAGTACCTTGTTCAGCAGCGGCAGCGACCGGATCGCATGGATCAGCATGTTTGTCATGGACGTGCAGCGGAGCATGAAGGATTGTCTCAGAGTTTTAAGCATGTTCTTCCTCCCGCAGCGCCGCAATGATCTTTTCACGGAATGCGTGGCTGTCCAGATTTGCACTGTCCACCGGTTCGAGCATGCCGTGGTTCAGCAGCACGATCTCATCGCAGAGATCGAGCGCGAGATCGAGGATATGCGTTGAGAAGATTGTGATCTTGCCCGCCTTCTGGCTCCGGAGCAGCTGCTTCATCTCCTCGGCGACAACAACGTCCAGCGAGGTCAGCGGCTCATCGAGCAGCAGCAGCTTCGGGTCTGCAATGATGTTGACGATCATCTGCATTTTGTTCTTCATGCCGTGGGAGTAATCGCGGAGCAGCTTGTCGCGGTCCTCCGGCGCAATGCGGATGTAATCGAGATAGGCATCGAGCGGCTGCGGATGCGCGATGCTCTCTGAGTTGATATCGAGGAAAAATTTGAGGAATTCTCTGCCCGTGAGGAATTCCGGAACGGTCGGCGTCGAGAGCACATAGCCGATATCCGAGGTCTCGGTCTGCCGCTGCGCGCCGGTTTCGTCCACTAAGAAGAAGCTGCCGCTTTCCGGTATAAGATCGCGGTTGAGACAGTTGAACAGCGTGGTTTTTCCGGCGCCGTTTCTGCCGAGCAGACCGTAGATTTTGCCCTCCTCAAAGGTGAAGTTGATGTCGCGCAGGACTTCTTTCTGATCAAACCGTTTTGCCAGATGTGAAATAACGAAATTCATATTCTTTTCTCCATTCTGTAGTATATTTACAGGGAGCGTGCATTTGCTGCAGCGCCTTGTTTTGTCCTTACGGGGTGATGTATTTGTAATTCTTCTGGTGCTCGCGGATCTCATACGCGGCGCAGGCTTCGGTGAAGGCGTCGAGCTTGCTCTGATAGAGATCGCTCTGCACCTGATTCTGCCAGCCCGAGCCCTCGTTTGCGCCCTCAAAGAACACGAGGATTGCAGCGCCCGCGCGGGAGACAATGGTCATATCGCCGTGCTGACGCTCGCGGTCAAAGACCCATGCGGAGACTTCGTCGCCGTAGGTTGTGCGCGAGGCGGAATATCCGGTGACAAGACCGCCCTCCGGATAGGTCTGCGCATCCTCGGAGTATTCATAGGCGCGCTCAGCGAATGCGCCGGACTGATCCTCTTCGGCAGCCACCTCATCGCGCAGCTCCTCAGCAAAGGAAACCGCATTGTCGATGCCGTCATAATCCGCCGCCGTCAGATACAGCACGCGGAAATCAACTGTCTTGGAGTCATCTGCGGCAGGCTCATCGCGCAGCATATAGACCGATGCATAGCACTGATCCTCACGCGGCCAGACAAAGGTTTCGCTCTGTTTTGCGCCGCCGCGTACCCAGTTCTGCACATCCTCGGGGAAATCCGTGATCGTTTTTGTGATGATGAGATCGGCAGCGATCTGCTCCGCCTCCTCGCGGGTCTTGCCCATGTCGCCCGTCAGATAGCGGAAGACATAATCGGAGAATTCCTGCTGATTCTTGCAGGCACCGAGCTCCTGCGCATGTGCGACTGCTTTGTCATGCTCTGCGAGATCGCCGTTGATGATGCCCTCAGGCGACCACGGGAACGAATACGCCATCACGCTGACGGTGAGGTAATCCGCCTGATGCTCCTGATAATAGCTGTTGACCTCGTCATCGGTGACCTCGATGCTGTCCTTTGTCTCCTGCTGGAAGCTGTCTGCGAGAATGGTCAGGCGGGTTGCCGCCTCAAGATCAGAGCGGCGCACGCCTTTCTGATAGCGCGAGAGATCGGCTTCTCCGGCGATTTTGACCGCATCTGCCTCATCCTCCTCCGAGAGGACATAGCCTGCTTCATTCGCCGCTTCGGCAAGCTGCAGATTGCGCTTGACCGTGCTCATGGTGTTGTCGAGAAACAGGTCATACCATGTGACGCCGTTGCTGTATTCCTGCTCCTTGAGCGAAACATTCGGATCGTAGACATTGAGATTTTCGTTCTGTTCGGCGTATTTGAGGTAGCTGTCGGCGCACTGCCGGAAGTAGCAAGCGAACATCGACGCCGTGACCTCATAATGCTCCGATTCCGCAATGACCTTGTGATGCATTGCTCTGCTGCCGGTGTTCAGCCAGATGCAGACACCGGCAATGACAACAGCCGCCGCCGCACCGCCGATGCATGCGGTTTTCAGCAGACGCTTCTTTTTCTGCGCCTGTTCCTCCGCAAGCTTCCGTGCAGCCTCCTTTGCGCGCTGTGCGTCCTTCTGTCCCTCTTTTGAGGGCTTTGCTTCCTTTTTCTGATTGTTGCTCATACCCGAAAAGTGATCCTTTCCCATACCCTTATGATTGTTCATCTGTTGGTTCTGTCTGCAGCCATGCCTGCAGTCCCGCCGGTGATGCGATGGAATCCGTGCCGCAGAGGATCAGAATCTGCGAATAGGAACCCGCTGTCAGCTTGCGCCAGTCGGTCCCGCTGCATGCAGGCAGATTCACCGCCGTGATCGTTTTATAGTGCTGCATCAGGAACGGGATCATGCTGCTGCCGCAGCGGTCTGTCAGCAGAAGCAGATCCTTGCTGCTCTGATTTTCCGTATCAATCCGCAGGACGGGCTCTGTCTCGATGGCAAACACCATTTCCGGCGATTGCTTTGCCTCCGGCAGCTCTGTCCGGAAGTAGCCCGAAAGCGGGATGTTTCCCTCCGCATGCAGCGCCGTGACCTGCTCGGAACCGGTGCTGTCGGTGCTCTCGTAGAGATCGACCGTGTCCGGCAGGGTATCATAATAGTGGCTGCTGTGCGCGAGATCGCCGTAGTAATCCGCGGCGTAATTTGTCACATTGAAATGATCGTAGCCATAGGCATTGAAGCCGAGCTTTCGGATCGCGGAACGGTATACGCAGAATGCGCCGTATCCTGTCCAGTGCGGATCGGTCCGGTAGTAGATATAGTGATCGCGCTCACCGGAAAGCCAGCTCGCCGCTTCAATCCAGAGCACCGGCTCCTGCAGCGCATCCGAAAAATCACGCAGTATCTGATGCTCATTCGTCAGCGGCGCGGCATCGGGCAGCATATCGCCGTAGATGCCGGCAGAGGTCGGAACAGCAAGCACATAGACCGAGGTTCCTGCGGATGCAGCATAGAGATTGACCGCCTCCGCTGCCGCTGCAACCGCCTCCGGTTCCGGCTCCGCGAGATGCGGCAGGAGACGCTCCTCTGTCACATAGACCGCGCCGAGCCGGTCATTCCCGAGCATCAGCGAGAGCCGGTCATGCGCGCGAAGAAGCGGCTGCCAGACAGGATGCTCCGCAGCCTCAGCGCCGTTTCCGCTGATAAGCGCACAGACAGCGAAGACCGCCGTCGCAGTGCCCAGAATCAGCGCGGAAAGCATGCCGGAGTAATTGCGGCTTTTTTTCGCCGGATGCTCAGCCATGGCGCAGCCCCTCTACGTCAGAGAGATCAAGCACCTGCAGATCGGCAAACCATCCGGTCTGCTGCATGTGGATTGCCTTTGCAAAGCCCTGCGCCTCCTCCGTCTCCGGAACGGCGCCGGCAAGAAACCAGAGCTGCCGCTCGACGGCTTCTCCGGCAGCCAGACACATCAGCATTCTGCCGAGACCGTGCCGGCGGTATTCCGGCAGCAGCACAACCAGCCCGACGCGCGCACACTTCGGCTTTTCTCCGACGGGTGCCGCATCCATTTCCAGCAGACCGACCGGCTTTTCGCCGTCATACATGACAAACAGCGTGTCACCGGCAGCTAGCTTCTGCGCAAGATAATCTGCTCCCTCCGGCAGCAGCGCGGAGAGCGGCTCCTGCGTCCAGTCGTGCTGAGAAAGCTCCGTTTGCTTCATCTTGTGAAACCGCAGCATCTGCATTCCTCCTGTCACTCAAAATTCTTTCTTATCATACCACAAAAAGCAGGATTTGTAAAGGTCTCGGGGTGTGTTTTCCGCTCTTTTTCAAAAAAGTGCTTGACTTTTATCCGGATCTGTGCTATAATAATTAGGCATTCAAACGGGCTCGTAGCTCAGCTGGGAGAGCGCCGCGTTCGCAACGCGGAGGTCGAGGGTTCGATCCCCTTCGGGTCCACCATCTATAGATGCGTATTTTTAAAGGTTACGAAATACGCAAAAGAAGCCGCAGATACGCCAAAAGCGTGTGTCTGCGGCTTTTTCGTATCTGCAAATATATGCACTTTTGTTCGGAACGGGGTTCAAAATGAGGATAACTGACGCATTTTGTGTCTCGAATTTCTGGAAAGCCCCTTGCGGAAAATAGTGCGACAGTGCGACAAAAATGACTTTCCGACTTTCCTGATTTCCGCTGGTATCCGGTACTTACCGGTACTTTCCGGCACTTTCCGGTATTTTCAGGCATGATCGGCCTTAAATAACGAACTGGATACCCCCTGCCCTGTGGATGCGACGGTGCGACAGTGCGACACCTGCTTTTTGCCTGTTATCCGGTCAAAACTAAAATCCGCAGGTACGGAGAGAGGGTATAAAAAAAGAGCGGAACGACTGCAAAGCCGTTCCGCCGCTTTTTACTGCTTCATATAAAACTCGCATTCATAACCGTCCGCACGGAGCAGCAGGCCTTCCGCCCAGTCCGGCGGCTGTTCCATCAAGCTGCAAATCTGCTCCACTGGGATCTCCGGAGCACACTCTACGATGACTTCATCGTGAACGTGTCCGACGATATCCATATCCTTCATCGCTGTCATCGCGTGCATCAGAAGGTCTCTTGCAACGCCCTGCGTGATGTTCTCAACGAGCTTGGCACCGTATGTTCTCAGACGCAGCCATTTCTTGTTTTCTCCAACGCCCTCATAAGTGATGACGGTCTTGCCATTCTCGTCCTTCTCAACCTTCGGTCTGACATACGCCAGTCTGCGTCCGGAGGGCAACTCTATAAGGAGCATTCCAATCTCGCAGGAAAACTTTAGTCTTGCTCCACAAAGTATCATTGTCATGTACCAACCGACCGCAGTTCTCACATCGGCGGTAGTGATCGTCATAGCAACAGGAACAAAGCGTCATGTGCTCATCCGTAATTGCATCCTCTGTCCAGATCGTTTCTCCGCAGTGATCGCAGGTGGTAGTGTGTTCTGTTGCGCATTCATCACAGATCAGATCGCCCTCCACCTCAATGGTTTCGTTCTCCTGCAACTCACAGCCGCACATCGAACATACTCTGATTTCTTCATCCATATTAAGTCCCTCCAAAAACAAAAATTCCGATATGACTGGATGTGTCATATCGGAATTATAATACATATTCAGTTTTGGCGGTCAATACGGTCAGCATCTCGTCAGGATAGAGTATTACCATATATTTTTGAATGCAATTATCATTTCGTCAACTGAGTGGTAACGATTAGATTTATCTGATGATACTCCTTTTTGAAAGAATCCTTTTAATTGATCATCAAAACATGGCAAAATCATTGCACTTCCAGTCATGATATATGAAACAATTTTCGTTAAAGCAAAAGTTTCATCTTCAATAGAATAATTTGCATATCCTTGAGAATCAAGAGCCGGATCATTAAAAGCGCCCTTAACGGTTGTACTAAAACTTGTGAGTGTACTATCAGGAACTTTTACTAAACCAAAATCAGCTATTTTAATGACCTTAACATCATCATATTTTTTTATCAGAATGTTGCTTGGGCTTATATCCCTATGTAATAACCCTTTTGAATGAATATACTTAAATGCTCTTAATACTTGGCTTACAATTCTTATTCGTTCTGAATTGTTCGGCTTGGGATTAGAATTTAGTATATAATCCGCTAATGTACAGTCCATGTACTCCATAATATATTCGTGCTTGGCTTCATCGTAGTGGTAAACTTCAACAATATATGGTGATGAAAGCTGTGCCATTTGTTCGTATTCTTGTTTAAATCGTTCCAGTTCTTTTTCACTGAGATCAGTCTTAGCACGTTTCAATACATATTTTCGGTTGTAGAACGGATCAGTATAAGAATAAACTGTTGCATAAGAGCCATGTCCAATCTGTGTCAAGTCAACATACTGCTGTTCAACAGGTGTTGAACTTATACTTACTGAATCCTTCTTTATGAAAATTGGTTCAGTATAGTATATTACGACTTTATCCATCCCCTGCGGAATAACACTTCCACCACTCGGCACCAAGAACATAGCAGATTTATCGATTATCTCTTTGTAATATGGTTCAATCATAAATGCGTTGTTTGTTTTGGCAAGCACTCTTTCAAGTCCGTTAATTACGTCAATGGCAAGAAGCAGTTCTCTGCTATTATCCGCCCAATAATGAGCAGTATATTCATTTGTGGGTAAACGGCTATTCATAGCCCGATAGTTTTCAATAAACATACTATGTATTGTAGAGAATATTTCTTGTAACTTTCGATTTGAGAATGCTTCGTAGAGATCGATATATTCAATAGAAATACGAGCACCTAAATCTCTATATTTTGTTTCAATAAAATTCTCGACTGGTGCCATATATATCACCTGCTTTACATGAAATAATTTCCTTCACACACATTTATCCAAGATATTTCATTATACCATGTTCTCTGTAAAAACGCAAGAGTCTATTAACAATGTAATTACATTGAAAGTGTTGCTTATAGTCCGTTGACTCATAAGCAATTGCTTTGGTATAATTGAATCAACATAAAAAAGGGGGCTCTTTTATGATAACTAAAAAAATAGGCGACAGAATAAGGGAGTTGCGGCTGAAAACCGGATTAAGCCAAGAGAAGTTTGCTCTGAAGATAGGATTAGACCGAACATACTACTCTTCGGTTGAGAACGGGAAACGGAATATAGCCATAATCAATCTCGAAAAAATAGCTGGAGGATTAGAGGTATCCTTATCCGAACTGTTTAAGGACTTATAATGATGAAAGGAGCAGCAAATGATCTATACTCTTGATGATTTTGTTAGAGAATTCAGCAAGATATGTGAAATGGGTTGGATCACCACACATAGAGCCGGACCAACGGGTATCGGCAAAACCTTAGAAGATTTGCTCGGTATTAAAGAAAACAATTTTGATGATCCTGATTTTGGAGAATACGAGTTAAAGTCATGCCGAATTAATTCGGGAAGTATGCTTACAATGTTCACGCGCTCTCCGCAGCCCGCTCGTTCTAATACTTATCTCCGACTGAAGTATGGCTACGCAAGCGGTGCCTACGATAATGACGAAAAGGTTCTGCATTCGACATTATCCGCAGATAGGTTTACTCCGATTTCGAATACAGGGAATATGTTAAAAATCGTCTGTGATGCCGAAAAGATTGCGATTGCTTCGCAAGATGGTGCCGAAAATGTCTACTGGACTCGAGAAGCATTAAAAAGATGCTTTGAGAAGAAATACAAAGGGAAATTTGTTTATGCTAAAGCGGAAGCCAGAGGTTTAGGCGCAAGCGAGAAATTTAGATTCGTAGAGGCGTTTGAAGTATCAGGGTTTGACTATGATGCAATGATTTCGCTCCTTGAGCATGGGAAGATTTACGTTGACCTTCGTATCGGGCAATATCATCATGGCAAAGATGCTGGTAAAACACACGATCACGGAACAGCCTTTAGAATCAAAGAATCGGATCAACATCTGCTTTTCCGCACTCGCACTAAGATCGTTTGATTCATTAAGAAGTTCACAATAGAAGGTAACGCCCTTACGCAATGATAAGGACGTTCCTTTTTTACATCTTTTTCAGAATTACAATATGCTCCATTGTCATAGTGGACGCTTTTTTCCCTGTTTCATTGGTAGGTGAATTCAGCATGGGCATTACTTTATTTGGGATGTTTCTGTCTACGGTATATATCCATTCCATCCCATACTTTTCTGCCAGTTCTGTGATGATGATATCAGTTTGCAGCAGCTCGCCTTTAACAGTTCTGTTTCCAACTACCCAAAAATGATAACCGCCTTTACGGGTTTTCTTTGCAATCTGTGTTATAGCCTTGTCCAAATCACTGTAGAAACTAAACACATCACCAGCTCTTGCAACATCAGCTTCCATAATCATTGACAGAGAATCTTTTAATGTTTGACTGTTAAGAGTATATTCAAATCCGTTCCTGTATTTTGTGCCGCCCATGAGAGATTTATCTACTCCCAGAATTTCTTTATCACTCAATTGAAAATCTTCGATCCATTGAAGAGAAAGGCGGCTATATTCTCCGTAAGCAACTGTTGTTCTGCTGTCTCCGTAAGGAGGCGATGTAATGACCAGATCAAAAGAATCATCCGAAACATCATCAAGTTGGCAAGCGCTGTTCCGATAAATCTTCACCTCTGAACTATTACCATTAGAGCTTAAATAGTTGCTGAATTCAGACATCTTTTCAATGCTTTTATCAAGAATGGTTTTGAATTCATTAAAGACATCAGGGTTAAATACAGCAACCTTCGAAGCAGTCATTCTGAACATCTTGAATTCACCATTTCGACGGTTTGAAACTAACCTGATTGTTTCACTAAATGCTACATAAATGTAACGCCGTATTGAGGAGTCAGTTATCTTAGCAATTTCAGATCTGATGATAGAAAGAAGCATAATGACCTTCGGCTTACACCAGTAGCCAATGTTCTTAAAATCTGGTATTTTCAAGTCAACGCCATTCTTTACATAGTAATCTTTCAGATACTTTGGTGCATGGTCTCCCCAACCTTTGCTGTCCGTCAAATCGAGACCCATTGCATTATGCATAATATCATCAACATACTCTATCTGTTGGTTATACAAATCGATTTGTGATGTAATCCTATCGTACAGATGAGTAGCTTCGGTTTTTAACAAGTTAGTATCTAAAACCGTGGTTTTGGCTTCCGAAATAAACAGAGCCAGAGGATTAATGTCATTGCCCGCAATCGTCTTAATGCCAGCGAGCATTCCTTCAACTAAAACAGTTCCCGAACCAGAAAAAGGGTCAAACAGAGAATCAATCTTTACATATTTTGACATCATTCTAATTATATTTCTGCTGATTGGGGATACCATCATTGCAGGGTAATTATGGATGCCATGTGTAAATTCTTTGGTATCGGCATCCCTAAAATCCCAATAGTCAATAGGTAGCTGTTTTAGCTCTTCAATTATTCTTCTATCTGTTTTAGTCAATGTAACCGCATCCTTTGCTCTTTGCTTTTCAGTAGTCTTTTTAATACTTGGGGTATGTGTTTTCAATTCAACGGTGCAGATTGTGTCGTTATGCCAACCCCCATGAGGGACAAGCAGTATTCTCGTTATCTCAAATCCGTATTTATAGCCAATCCCCCCGCTGTTCCACCCAAATGTAATCACTTTTCCGCCTTTTTTTACGATTCTTGATATCTCACGCTTGTGATTTCCCCAAAACGATGCTTTCGTCGTATCCCAAGTAACATTGTATCCAACATCATTATAGCACTCGCTCACTTGTCTGGGGGAGTAGGGCGGATCGTAAAGGACTCCGTCAACAGATTCATCATCAAACATTTTAAGAAAATCCAGCGCATCCATATGATAGTCAGTATCGTACTCGAGATTCAAATCATTCGTGATAGATGCTATCCGGTTTCTGTTGGCAAACGGGTCAATCCATAACAAGGTCAAATCGACCTCTTCTTCTAAAAGTTGTTTAATAGGCGCTATTTCAAAAGTGTTCTTATTGGGCATTGACCATATTCGTTCGATTTTAATATTATCCGATTTATTAACCCGTTCTGCCATATATTATACACCGACCTTCATATCACACAAACTGGAGGAACTCCAGTATATTATAACACATCTTCAATCAAGTTTCAAGTAGGTCATCTACCAACCGCACTTAAATCACATTTTTTATTAAAAACTCTCTCATCAAATATAATCGCTCAAAATAACAACTACTTTTCTTATAATATTTCATGTTTTTTGCTGCATTATTCACAAAACATAGGTGTGATTTCACTTTAAGACTTCGTGGCTTTGAGCCACATCTATTTTTGTTTGATAATGAAGCGTTATCTCCTAATAATGTCTTGGGAAGATATTCATATTATAGGACAATCACATATCGTTGCTACCTTTCTTCTTCAAGGAAGCCATTTTGTTCGCCTTGTTGTGACCGATAGATATGTGCTGCCTGTCTAGATTTCGATATGTAATGTACTCAGTTGAGATAGCCACAAATCACCGCTTTCTTTTACTCCAACTTGGTTGTTCTTGTAGCTGAATCCGGCTTAACACTGTTATACTCATCTCGCAGAACATACCGATCAATGACAATGAGTGCTTTTTGCACTGTATGCTTCGTCAATATACTTTGCTGTGATTTTCCACCCCTTCTCGCTGAATAAAGTTTTCATTGCCCGGAGTTGTGCTGTGATTGATTCTTCTCTTTGCATACTGATAGGGTATCTCGCATAACAGGTCACTCTCAGCGGTTTGTTATCCATGCATACCGTTCCTTTCTCATTTTTGAACGATCATCCTCATTTTAGCCAGTTCAAATACAGAAAGCAATACTTTTCGTAAAAGTTTTACATAACGAACAAAGATGTTACTGGGTGCGATACAATAAGCTACAAAAACTATAACGGCAACATTTTTGAGAGCCGAATCTTGCTTTTTCCGTTGAAATGGTGTAAAATATAAAAGGTGTACTTTCATACATATAATCTCCTTCGTTCAGATTGTGGGGCAGCAGCAGCAACAGCTGCCCCGCTGTATTAATTTGCAATAATCTTCTTGGTGTCGCGGTCGATCTTGATGTTGTTCTTAATCTTCACATCAACGATATCACCAATCTCAGTTTTGTTCACGGTATCGCCCAGAAATGCGATGGTATCCTCGTTGCGTACTTGAATTCATGAATATAGAGTGAATAATAAATGCCCTACGCGGGCAGCGGCACTCCGTGCAGGCGATTGCATCGAGCAGTGCCTGCATACACTCACTGGCGTTCGTCTGCAGTCAGCCCTCTTACGAGGGCAATTAAAAAGGATTATTATATCTCTATTATCCTGTAATTAACCATAATTAAATAAAAATAATATAAATATAATAGTCATAGAAATTATATGGTCTCAAAGCAATGTCCAGAATATAGAAACCCTTATGACTGTGCTTCGATCCTGATACAGTTTCGATGTGAACGGTCATAAGGGGCAATTATGCTTTTTCTATTTCTTTCAGATTATTGCACTTGTCTTTGCGCGTTCCGCAAGTATAGGTGTGATATGACGGAAGATTTCTTCTCAATCTGATTGCGCCATGCATAGGGTGATTGCAGACTCCGCATACTACGCATTGGCTCAACAAATATAGACAATGAGAGTGTCCTGGATGGTGCTTTCCTGAAACGCGCTTCGCATTAGCGGCTTCCCATGCCTCCCGACTGATAATAGCAGGAATCCCGCCTTCAATACGAATGATCTCTTCAGGTGGCTTGTACTTATGACTATTGCGTTTATGATCATAGCCCTTGCCTTCAGATTTGTTGAAGATATATACTCCGGTATACTTCTCGTTTCGGATAATCTCTTGAAAAGAATAGCGGGTAAATGCTTTTCCGGATTTCGTCAGGAAGCCTTCGGCATTCAGGATATCTGCCATCTGTCGATAGGGAAAGTTACATAAATACATACTGAATATCAGCATAACAGCCTTTGCTTCATGCTCGTTAATTATATAGTGCTGCGACTGATCAATATCATATCCGAGTCCGGGACATCCGCCATTGTATAAACATCTATAGGCGTTTTCTTTTAAGCCCTTCATACTCTCTCTTGCGACATTGGCGGAATAAAACTCGTTGACAGATTCGAGCATTCCTTCTAAAAGTATAGATTCAGGGGAGTTGTCAAGCTTTTCCAATACACTGCACAACCTGACTCCATTTTTACGAAGCTTATGTTTATAGAGAATTGAATCGTACCTGTTTCTTGCGAAGCGATCGAGCTTATGCACCAGAACGATGTCAAATTCTTTTTTGGAAGAATCCTTTATCATTTCCTGAAATTGCGGTCGCTTGTCCGTAGTCGCGCTGTATGCTTCGTCAATATACTTTGCAACGATTTTCCAGCCATTTTCTGCGCAGAAGCTTTTCATTGCTCTAAGCTGGGCTGAAATTGACTCTCCTCGCTGCATGCTTGTAGAGTATCTTGCATAACAGGCAACTCTTTGTTGTTTACTATCCATGCAATACATTCCTTTCGCATTTTTGACCGGTCATCCTCATTTTAGCCTGTTCAAATACAGAAAGCAATATTTCGCATGAAAGATTTGCATAGCGAACAAAGCCGCTGCTGATCTTGATATGAAAAGATACAGCGTCTTCAAAGTTAAGCACCTGTTGTGAAGAAAAATGATGTGATCCCAAAAGCGAGATGAGATTATTGCCAAATTTAATAGAGAAAACCGAAAAACTTCTTGTATTCTTATTGAAAATGTGATATAATACAATAAACCACACTGAAACTGCATAGAGCAAGGTTGTTATGGTTGATATTACGAAACTAGATATAATCGCTGATTACAAGAATTGGAAATAAAGATGCTCGAAATAGAAAAAGGGACATGGTCGATGACCACGTCCCTTAGCGAAAGGCTCACTCCTTTACTAAGGAGATCACCTTTTTACCTGCTTCGGCAACAACTGCCATAACAGCAGCGGCCTTCCCCAGGTAATTCAGGGCTCGGGTGATTTTCTCACTCATTGTCATCCTCCTCTCTGGTAGTATTTGCCAGGGAATAATAAGAGTATGACATTGCCCATAGCCAGATTTATTATATCATATCATTAGAAGTTTGTCAACTCATTTCTAAACTATAAAATTCATGAGGAGGAAAACATGAAAGGTACAGTGAGAAAAATCGAACAGGATTGGAGAAGAGACAATTATGTTTCTGGTGTAATATGGGGCGAAGACGGATATGAATACCGTTTCAAACTTCCAAAGGGTGATGTATCCTTTAATGAAGATGATGAGGTTCTATTTGATGAAAAAGATACTGGCGGCGATTTTACGCAAGCAATAAATATCAGACCAGCAACAAATACATCTGAAAATACTCCTGACAGTCAATCAACACCTATTGCCGCAACAGCCCAGGCCGTTAATGCATCTGAAAATACTACAACAGTTCCATACTACAATCCAGGAGTAGCAAAATATTTAACTGACCCAAATGAAATGAAATCAATCTGTGAAAAACATTTAACATCGAATTCAAAAGAAGACAAAGTAATAGAACGACTAAAAGAAGTGCTATACATTGCGACTATTAACCACCAATATATGGGCAACAATAGTTTTTATCCATTTTGTATAATTGGAACTACACAGCATTTAAAAAGATTTATTCACGACCGTTCTGAGTTTTTGTTGGTCTTTTCATATTTTCGAAATAAATCATGGCAGCAAAGCACAAACCAAGCTGCTCTTCGAATCAGAAGGAGAAGAGATGTAGCGGTGCGCAGACCATGTGTAAATTTTTATATGTTGGTCAGTAATGCTCTCGACCTTATTGATCAGATCAACAAAATGAAAGGCGGTACAGAAGCTGCAATCATACCGTTTAGTTTTGAAGAAATATTAAGCACTCAAAGTCAAGCAGAACTTATTAATCTAATTAACAGCCGATTTGAAGAATACTACTATGAAAACAATATGCTTAATGAAGAGGGTCCGATCGGAGATGATTCATTATTATTCGGAGATCGTGGTAAAATAGCTGATGCCATTGTAGCAAGATGTAAGGAGGGAAAGTACTCAGGAATTTTTGGATTAAGAAGAAGCGGCAAGTCCTCAGTATTAAGAGCAGTAGAAAGACGATTGATGAGTGAGTCTATCAAATTCACACACGTTGAGTCGCGCTCAGGACTGGAAAATGTCCACTGGAAAGTTGCACTATATAACATAGCGATGGATATAAGAATTGCAACCACAGGTGCAGCACAAGGGGAGATGACACGAGATGAATTCGAAAAATCGCTGAAACTAAACAGTACCAGAGAAGACTATAACAGAGAAGCTACGTCTCGATTCGTTGAAGATGTTAAGTATTACACCAAAGACGAACAATTATTTGTAATAGCGATAGACGAAATTGAATTAATTACTTACAATACAGCATCATCCTCAGATTGGAAAAGTTTAGAGGCGTATAAAGCCTTTTGGGGGGCTTTGAGAGATTGTGGATGCCCTCTGATTGTGTGCGGTGTGAATTCAACAATCAACGAGAAAAGCAGAATAATAGTAGGAGATAATGCTTGTGACAATCCGATGTACGAAAGAATACACTTAATCGATAACGCAACTCACACTTATCTACCGCCTTTTACAGATGAGCAGACAAAAGAGATGATTAATACACTCGGTGGGTTTAGTAACATCTCGTTTTCAAAAGTATATGCAGAGATTAATCATGCTTTTGGAGGGCAACCTTTTCCGATACGAAAGTTTTGCTCGTTTATATATGACAAAGTAAAGGATCTAAGGAAACCTGGAGTACTATATGAGGTATCCATGCCTACTTACCAAGCGTGCTTAGATGACTTTAATCGTTCCAGCAATGGAATCGAGCTATACAACACAATATTAGAGCATATCGAAATATATAAAAATGAATACAGACTACTGGTAAAGCTTGCGCATGCACCTGCTCAATATCGAGACATAACTCGTGAAGATATTACTGAAATAGATCACTTACAAAAATACGGACTGATAGAATACGACAGCACAACGGAGCTAGTTTCATTTAGAATTAAATCGTTACAGGAGTATATCTGCTCTATTTCAGATAAAGATCCGGAAGACATGGATAATAAAGAGCGACGCAGGTTTGTCCAGGATGGAGTTGAAATAATCGAAAAACAATTGAAAGAGCATATTCGCAGATATTATAAAATAACGGGGCAAGCTCGTGGAATATCTGTTTTAAAAACTGCAATGAGAAAGCATAGTGATATTATTCACGGTCAGCGCGGAGTAGATGTTAATGCATTATCGTTTGACGAGTTTTTCGACATTCATAAAGTGCAATTCTATTTCTCAGCAATTCGATCAATCATATCAGACAATTGGTCTCAGTTAGGCTCATCAATTCAAGCAGAAGGGATTAATCAAGAACGATTTAACACCTACATGTTTGACATGAATGCTGGTCGAACTGATGCAGATCATTATACTGCTGAATCAATGAACGATTTAGGAGATAACAAGTGGGAAATAGATGACCTAACTATGACAAGATTTACAACTGCATACGGTGAATTAGCCGCAATGCTCAAAAAAATAATGTGATTGAGTCCTTTTCAACATTATAGCTATGAACCCATCTTTGATACAAGCATATCGCAAATAGCCGAGCAGTGCTCGTGAGCAGTCACTGAAAGGGTTGGCAAAAAACTCCGTGTAGCTGCGGCAATGTGAGCGGCATACATATAGTCACCCACAAACGCAAGCTAACTTGCACACCGAAAACCGCGTACCTGCGTGCCGTCGCACTTCGGAAAGCTTAGAAATACGCAAATAGTAGCGGTAGCGCATCGGGTCCATCTCAATCTAAAAAGCGCAGCCGAAAGGGCTGCGCTTTTTTATTGTCCGGCATTCTGCGTGCAAAGAGCCGAAAAGTTCAATTTTACTGCATTTTTTACACTTGCATTTTTTACAGTAATCGTGTATAATAAAGCGGTACGGAACCGGCGCGCATCTCCGTTTCAATCAGCCGAACACTTGAAACACATGTATACACCTTACTCCTCGTTCAGATAAATTCAGATCACGCAAATCAGATCTCATACGGAGCGGTTCCATTTCTTCAGTGCTGCGGCATGATGCCGGAGTGCTGAGGGTTTATCTGTTACAGATCATAAAGGAGAGGGTTTACTTGAAGAAAACAGCATTTTTTCTCGCCGCGGTACTTCTGGCGGGCAGCCTGACCGGATGCGGGGCATCTTCATCGGTCGGGAAACGCACCGATCAGCAGATCATTGAGGAGATCATCACATATCACGGCTGCTACGGCGATCAGGCAGACGGAAAGGTGCATGAGCTGCTGACAGAGCTGAGTGCCTCGGACAGCCAGAAGGGCAAACTCTGGACGGGCATCATGGATTACTGGGATTATGCCAACGAGCAGATGCCGGTCAATGTGGACAAGCTTCCGGACGATCTGCCGAAGGATGACACACTTGCACTTGCGGTGCTCGGTTTTGAGCTGAATGATGACGGCACCATGCAGGATGAGCTCATCGGCAGACTGAATGTCGCGCTTGCCTGCGCAAAGCAGTATCCCAATGCCTATGTCATCTGCACCGGCGGCGGCACGGCAAAGAACAATCCCGCCGTGACCGAGGGCGGTCTGATGGGCGACTGGATGCTTGAGCACGGTTTGGAGCAGAAGCGCCTGATCGTCGAGGACAAATCACATACAACCGCGGAGAACGCAGGAAACTCCTTCGATATTCTCCGCAAACGGTATCCGCAGGTCAATTCGGTTGCACTGATCAGCAGCAGCTACCACATCGCATGGGGCGCGCTCCTGTTCGAGTCGGTGTTCATGAAATCCGCGATGGAGCAGCACAGCAGCGAGGTGCATGTGATCTCCAACTGCTCCTGCGATATCGAAAACGATATTTATCTGCCGAGCGAGATTTTGCGCTGGGAGACCGGCGGCATGCTCCAGATGGTCGGAAACAACGATCTTGCGATGCAGTATTACACAAACTATGAGAATGTTCAGAAGCCTGTTCTATAATATTGATGTACCAATTAAAACTTGAAGAATAGATGCGCCGGATTTTTGTCATGAGACAAGGCAGAAAGCCGCAGCCTTGCTGACGCAAGGCAAGGATTTCTAACGCAGTATCATGGCAAAAAGACAAGCAGATATCTTCAAGAGATAGTTGGGACATCAATAGAATACAAAGCAAGCGCATTGTCCTCACATCAGGGACAATGCGCTTTTTGTCAGCTCAGATCATTTTCCTCGGCATCCATTTTCTGCATCTGTTTGCGGTAGATGAAAACCGGAACTTCATTGATCAGCACAACCAGCAGATAGATCAGCAGCGTATCACGCAGAACATTGCCCTCAATCCGCTGCGGATTGTGAATCCAGTAGATGAACCCGTCGCGGAGGAGCTGGAGGAACATGATGACCAAATTGCTGCTGTAAACCTCGTCACCGCCAAGATTGCCGATGCAGTCAAAGAGCGCGGGAAGATAGCAGCGGAACGCAAGATAGGGGAGTGCTGCGATCAGATAAACCGGCAGACGCAGCAGCAGCTTTTGCATATTCAGCTTGATATGCCCGAAGCGCGGCGGCGTCATGATGTTCTTGCGCAGCTTGACATAGGCGATCAGCACCGGTGCCGAACACAGCAGCCACAGGCTCTCGATCCCGTACTGATTGCAGACGAGGAACAGCACATTGACCGCGTAAAACAGAATCCCGAGCAGCCCGCAGACCGCGAATCCGCGCTCGAATGCCAGCACGGTGCGTTCATCCTCAGGACTTTTGCCGGAAAGCAGTGCCGCCGCTGCACGGGGCAGCTCTGCGATCTGCAGCCTGCATTGTGTCTTGTTCTGCAGCGGTGTTTCCTTCCGGCGCTGCCACAGCGTGATGCACAGCATGATGAGCACCATAACGGCAAGTACCGGCGGTGCAAGGCAGGAAGGATCCGCGTATGTGTTTGTCCGGAAGTCACCGGAGTGCAGGAGCCTTACGGTGCGGATTGCAATTGTCGGGATATAGACCAGTCCGCAGAGCGCAAAGCCCATCTCATTGATGTGCGAGGTACGTTCGTCATTCGGATGCGTGCCGGAGAGCCGGTCGAGCGTCCGTGCAAACAGGCTGTTATGTGTTTTCATTGCTGTCACCTCTTTCCTCAGGCGGGAGCCAGAACAGATCGTTCAGTGTTTTGCCGAGCGCGTCACAGATTGCGATGCAGAGATTGAGCGTCGGATTATAGTTGCCGGATTCGATCATGCCGATCGTCTGCCGCGTGACGCCGACTGCTTTGGCAAGCGCCTCCTGATTCATATCGTGTTCCATGCGTGCGATTTTCATTTTCTTGTTTTTCATCGGGGAACCCCTCCTCTCTTGCCTGCATTATACATCATAGATTGCAAAATGTCAAGTATATCTTGCAAATTGCAACGAATATTTTTCTTTTTCGTGTAATACAGCGGAAATAGCACAGAAATCCGATGCGCGTTCCGGCATTCTGCATAAATGCACGCGAAGGGAATGCATCGTTTTATGCAGAGACAAAAGAAAGCCGCTCCGGTTTGCGCGATGCGCAGACTGAGCGGCTTTTTGTTATTTCGATTCCCGTACAAACGGCATGACGGAGACCTTCACGCTGAAATCATCCGGCAGATACGCTGCAGGGATATACTTTTTGTAATCAATATAATCCATCTAAAATTTTATTTTCCATATTTTTAGTCGGCTGAACCGCAGGATAAAGCGCAGCTGTTGGCAATCCCGACGGCTTAGGTGCAGATAAAGTGCCTCCGACGGATTCAGAATGGGCGTTGTCCCATTACAGTTCCGTCGGAGACACTGTAATTATTTGTATCGCGGTTCACTGTGCCGCGATGCTTTTTTCCATATACACGCAGGTGAAGGTTTCGCCGCGGATGATGCGGCTGTGATCGGCGGTGTAGCCGAGCTTTTCATAGAAACCGATTTTTTCCTCGCGGCTTTCGAGAACCGCCTTGCGGAATCCGCGCTCTGCCGCCCATTTTTCCGCCTCGCAAACGGAAAGGCGCCCGAGCCCGCGGCCGCGGTATTCGGGCAGCACAACGATTCTGCCGAGCATCATCGCCTCGCCGTCCGCCGGATAGAGCCTGCAGGTCGCGACGGGAAAATCATCCTCGAGCAGCACGATGTAATCGGCATCGGGCGTATCGTGCGCATCGAATTCCTGCTCCAGCGTGATGTGATACTTGCGCGCCATTGCCTGAATGCGGACATAATACGCACCGGCGCGCTGCGCAAGCGTTTCTGCGCGGATGACCTGTATCATTCGGAATCCTCCTTCGGATTTTCGGGTTCACTGTTCAGCATGCCGGCAGCGTAAAGCTGATCTGCACTGTCCACCGGATAGATGCCATCCGGCGAACAGAGCGAAAGCGCGTTTTCCATGTTGATTGCGTATGCCGTATTCGTACCGGCGGGTAGCCATTTGTCGGGCTGCATATCTTTGCCGGTGATGTTCACAAGCTGTCCGCCCTGATAGACCTTGATCTCACGGTTCAGATCAGAGAAACAGAACAGACTGTCCTTTGTGCGCAGCACATCGGCAATCAGACCGTCGCGCCCTTTCGGCATTGCAAATTCGCCGGATTCCGGCTCGCGGCAGAACAGCAGCGGCTGATCTGCGCCGGACGGCTGAAATGCAAAATACTGCCCCTGCTGATTTTCATACGGCACTTTTTGAAAATTCAGCGCTTTGTCAGCGTCTGCGATTGCATAACAGAGAACCTGAGACTGTTTTACGGAAACAGCATCTGATTCTTCCGATGTTTCAAATTCGTATGAATTATCCGGTATTTCAACGTGATATTCGTCAGCTTCTGTCTGACCGGATGCGCCGGAAGAAGCAGCTTTTTCATAAGAGAGCGTGAAGGCCGGACTTTCCTGTAAATACAGCAGCGGATACTGTGTATCGAACCGCGGCACGCGCGGCGCAGACATTGTATCGTCCTCCGGCAGCCGGACGGAAATCTGCTGTCCCTTATAACAGACATACGGCATCGCAACGCTGTTATAGGTATACGCATAATAGGGCGCTGTCCGGCAGAAATCCGTGTTGCTGAGGAAATCCTCGAGCCCGAATATCTGAAGCGGATAAGATTTGTCCTGTTTGCGGTCAAAGAAGTGTACGCTGACCATCAGATCAGAGGCGTTGGACGGCGTGGCGTACTGTGCATAGTAAAAGCTGCCGTCCGGATAGCAGCTGACTGCCATCGGCGAAGAGGGCGTTGAATTCTCTGCGAAATATCCTGTGATCAGCTCTTTGATTCCCGACACGAGATCAGCCTGATACAGCTGTGTTGTGAGCGAGCCGGATGGGGCGCTCGGAATGGTTACATAATGAAAGTAACGGCTGCAATCCGCAGGGGAGACATTCCATGCCATGATCAGCATTTCTTCAAAGGAGTGCAGCGGCATTTCTGCTGCACCGCTCACGCCGCAGTAGCCGAGCTGACACGGCGTGTTCACTGCTTCCACGCAGCTCCAGCGCGTCGGGTTCACCTGTACTTCCTCCGGCAGAGAATGATTCTGATCCGGCGCATCGGGCATCTCCAGATAGAACACGCCCTCTTTGCCTTCCGCATGCCAGTAGCGCACAACTTTATCTGAGATGATCTCCGGCTCTGCGCCTGCACGTTTGCGGCAGAGCGCGCCGCCCTGATTGATGTAAAAAACGGTGTCGCCCTCTGTGATATAGGGCGGCAGCATATCGGTGAATACATAATCTGCGGCTGTGTTTAAGCGTCGGCTCTCCTTGACTGCGGGCTGCACTGAGGGGTACATTCTGATGCCTGCTGCCTGCTCTTTTTTCTGCGGATCATCCAGTGACATGGTGACGATCTCGCACAGATTATCGTCACTGAAATTGGAAGGGAACCAGATGCGTTTTCCGTCCGCACTGACCTGCGTCAGCTTTTCAAGATAATCCTGCGGCAGATCGCCTTTCGGCTGTCCGTATTCCGTCAGCTTGAGTGTTTCGCCGCTCTGCTCCTGATAGAACCAGAGCGCGGAATCCTTGCTGTAGAAGGCATAGCTGCTGCCCGCATGCCTCTGATTGACAAAGCCGTCGCGCAGGCTGAATCCCGCGTAGACAAACAACCCGATGACTGCCGCAATCACCAGCAGGATCAGGGGCTTGCTGTTCTTTTTCTTCTGCTTCGGGGCGGTGCGTTCCGGCAGCTTTTCCGGTTCACGCTCCGGCAGTTCAAATTCCGGCAGTTCAAATTCCGGCAGACCGGATTCCGGCAGTGCCGTTTCCGGATTCCGTTCCGGTTCCGCCTGCGTCGGCGTCGGCTTATCATCCGGCTTTTTTCCGGCTTTCTGCTGCCGCAGCTTCAAAAATGCTTCTCGCTGCTCCTGCTGCTGTTCACGGGAGCGCTGCTCCTGCCGGATCGCCGCCGTAAAGGGATCGGGAATGCCGGCCTCCGGTTCCATATGCATGCCGCACTGCGCGCAGACATCCGGCAGAACCGTGTATTCCGCGCCGCATTTCGGGCATTGTATCATGTAAATCCACCTCTTTGTCAATGATTGTGATGCGTTTTATTCTGTGTACGCTGCCTGACGGTCTGTTATTTTTCCCGCCGGAATTTTGTGGGCGGAACGCAGGCATATTTTGTGAAGACGCGCGAAAAATGCGAATAATCATGATAGCCGCATTTCGCCGCAACCTCGACCGCAGAAAGATCTGTTTCGTTCAAAAGCTGCTTTGCGTATTCCATCCGGCTTGTCAGAATATCCTTGCTGCACGGAACGCCGAACCGCAGCTTATAGAGCCGCTGAAAATGTGAGACGGACATATTCAGCTGCTTTGCGATCTGCGCGACATTCCAGTCCGTGCAGGGATTCTCATAGATCTGCTGCCGGATCAGTTCAAATTCCTGATCATAATGTGTTTTGTATTTTGCCGCGGTCGGGCTGTAATCCGCCTTGATCTGCATAAAGATCGCGGTGAGCAGATGCCGCAGCGTGACATCCCGCTCTGCCTTGTTCGCCCGAAAAATCTGCTCACAGACTGCAATCAGTTGTGAAACGATATCTGTCTGCAGCGGAATCGGCACATTGAATGCGATTCCGAGCTCCTTCAGAAAAGTCATGTCATCTGTTTCAAGATCAAACCGGATCCAGTCATCCACATACTGTTCGCCGTCCCCGAACAGAGAATGCGGCACACAGCTGTCCGTGATGAACACGGTATTCGGTGCCACCTGATAGGACTGTTCTCCGATGCAGATGCGCGCGTTTGAGTGAACCAGAACGATCTGCATGCCGTGGACACCCTCCGGACGAATGATCTGAAAATCCGCCGGATGCTCCCAGTGCCATCCGAGTGCATAGATCAGCAAAAGCGATTCCTCCCCTTTTTTCACGCTGCGGTCTGTGTATATTCCGCAGCATACGATTGATATCTGTGTGCAGTCGCTTTTTATGTCTGATACTACTATTATACTGCGCAATATCACGATTGTCAACAGTTTACAGAAATGATGATGCGAGAATAAGTCATTTTTATGATTGAATCATTCATTGAGTTTCGTGAATAAAAATGCTATGATAAAATAAGACAGCATGGGAAATCGGACAAGGGAATATATAATTGATTTTGGGGAGGATTTTAACATGAAGGAGATCAGGAAAAAGGCCGCAGCGGCACTTTCAGTTGTGCTCGCTGCAAATGCAGGACTTACATCCGGCATGCCGCTGTCAGTTTCCGCTGCATACGGTGTCGGCGGAAACGGCACTGCGATCATGGAGTACCTTGATCGCGGCATCTATGCGGTCAAATCCGGAAACGGCATGTTCGTCAGCTGGCGCTGGAACGCTGACGATGCGGACGATGCAGAGTTCCGGCTCTACCGCGACGAGCAGCTCATTTACACGAGCAAATCCGGCGAAGCGACAAGCTATCAGGATAACGGCGGCACCGCAAACTCGAAGTACCGCGTGGATACTGTTGTGAACGGCGCCGTGACCGGCTCGCAGGAGTGCAAATTCAAATCCGGCACAAATTATTTTGACATTCCGCTGAACAGCCCCGGCACGCAGTATTCGCCGAATGACTGTGTTGTCGGCGATGTGGACGGCGACGGACAGTATGAGATTTTCCTGAAATGGGATCCGAGCAATTCGCAGGATAACTCCAAGAGCGGCAAAACCGATGATGTGTTCATTGACTGCGTGACGCTCGAGGGCAAGACGCTCTGGCGCATCAATCTCGGCAAAAATATCCGTGCGGGTCAGCATTACACACAGATGTGCGTTGCGGATTTTGACTGCGACGGCAAGGCGGAGCTCATCACGAAAACCGCCGACGGCACCAAGGACGGCAAGGGCAAGGTCATCGGCGACGGCTCCAAGGATTACCGCAACGGAAACGGCTATGTCCTTTCCGGACCGGAATACATGACGCTCTTTGACGGTCAGACCGGCGAAGCGCTGGATACGATCGACTTTCCTGTACCGCGCGGCGATGTCAGCAAGTGGGGCGATAACTACGGCAACCGTGTCGATCGCTTCAACAGCGGCATTGCCTATCTCGACGGCGTGCATCCCTCCGCGGTTTACGGCAGAGGCTATTACACCAGACTGACTGTTTCCGCGGTCGATGTTGTGAACAAAAAGCTCGTCAAGCGCTGGGTTTATGATACCGGCAATGATACCAAAACGCCGGGCTACGGCTGCGGCAACCACAATCTGATGGTTGCGGATTCCGATAATGACGGCAAGCAGGAGGTCTTTATGGGCGCCTCCGCGATTGATGACAACGGCAAACTGCTCTGGACAACCGGTCAGATGCACGGCGACGCGATGCATCTGGGCGATTTCATTCCGGACAGAGAAGGCCTTGAGCTCTGGGAGTGCCATGAGGATAAGCCCTACGGCGAATCCCTGATCGACGCAAAGAACGGCAAGATCATTTTCCATGTTGACAATTCCAAGGATACCGGACGCTGCGCAGCCGATAACGTCCTTGCAGGCAACAAGGGCGCAGAATTCTGGGGCGCAGCAAACGGCAATGTCTATGATACCGCAGGCAAGGTCATCAGCACAACCAGACCGGCGCAGAATTTCTTTATCTACTGGGACGGCGACCTTGAGCGCGAAATCCTCGACGGCACGCAGATCAGCAAAATGACTGCCGCCAACAAGATCGACCGGCTGCTCACCGCGGCAGACTGCAGCTCCAACAACAGCACGAAGTCCGTGCCGTGCATGACCGTTGATCTGTTCGGCGACTGGCGCGAGGAGCTTGTCCTGCGCACGAATGACAACAAGCATCTGCGCATCTGGTGCACCGCCGCGCAGACCAAGGTGCGCCTGACCAACCTCATGCACGATATGCAGTACCGCGCACAGAACTGCTGCCAGCAGTCCTCTTACAATCAGCCGCCGCATGTCAGCTACTATCTCGGCTCCGAGGCACCGCTCCCCGCACGCCCGAATATCAAGCTGAACAATTCCGCAGCACCCTTCACGCCGCCTGAGCCTGTTGTCATCAGCGGCAAGTATGTCAAGGATCTGCAGATCAAGGATACCGCGAATGCTTCCGGCTGGAACCTCGCAGAGCAGGGCGCAGCAGTCGGCAGCAAGGTGTTCGGCGACAGAGACTACACCTACATCACCGTTCCCGATGCGCTCAAGGGCGCTGAGGTCATCGAATCCGCATGCGGCTCGAAGAATACCGATGCAGAGCTTGCATCGTTCAAAGCCGGCGGAAAGATCGACACCTTCGTTCTGCTTGATAACCGCGTCGAGGCGAACGGAACGGTTCCGGCATGGCTCTCCGGCTGGGAAAAGACAGATATGACCGCCGCAACCGATAACGATGTCACCTTCTCCGTCTACAAAAAGACCTTTGAGGACGGCGCAGAGGTCACGCTCGGCACAAACGGCATGAGCGGCACGGTTGTCAATTATACCGTATTCGTCAAAGAGGCAGCGGCGGAAACCGCACCGGAGACAACTGTCACCACAACCGCGACAACCGTCACCACCACAGAAACCACCGTCACAACCGCAACAGAAGCACCCGCAGCCGAGATTCTGCGCGGCGATGTGGACTGCAACAAGGTCCGCGATGTCTCCGATGCCGTGCTGCTCGCCAGACTGATCGCGGAGGATTCCACGGCAAAGGTCAGCGCACAGGGATTGCTCAATGCAGACTGCAACGGCGACGGCAACCGCACATCTGAAGATGTCATCAGACTGCTGCAGTTCATCGCCAAAATGATTCCGGAAATCTGAACGGTTCCGGCACATAAAAATCGCTTGATTCCCTTTCCGGAAACAGGACAGCCGACCCGAACGGCTGTCCTGTTTTGTTTGACAAGACGCGCCTGCTGTGATATAATCATAGGGACGGCGTTTTTGCCGGATTCTGAACAAAGCAGGGGAGGGAAAGGATGAACATTCTGCGTACTCCGGTTTTCCGGCGCATCTGCCGGACAGAAGTTCTGATGTGCCTTGTCATGCTGCTGCTGCCGCTCGGCTTGCTTCTTCGGCACTGGTTTCATACGGCAGAGCCCTCGCGTTCCTTCCTGATGCCGGGCGCTGCGGTGATCACAACGCTGCGCCTGCTGCTGATGCTCTCGCTTGCCAATTCGCTGGCAGAGGCTGCCGCTGCGGACAGCGCCTTCCACCGCGCCAAAAACTGGTGCCTGATGCAGAGCGTCACCGAAGCAGGCGCGCTGCTGCTGAATGTCACACTTGTCGTGCTGCATACACAGCGTGAAAACGGCGCAGCTCTGCGCTTTTGGCTGATGGCAGGCTGCTATCTCTGCTATGTGTTTGTGCTGCAGCTTTTTGATTATCTCTCGAACCGCAATCTGATGCTCGGGCTGCGGGCTGTCTGGCGGCTCTGCGGCGGCGATGCCTCGCTGGAACGGCAGCTCCGCCTGACGCATATCCTGCTGATCCTGAGCTGCGTGCTGTTTGTTCCGCTCTATATGGCATATTCGATGCAGGATATCACGCTGCGTCCGCTGATGCGGGCGATCGCGGACTGTGCAATGGTACTGATCGTGATTGTACAGCTGCGCATGGCACTGCATGCGCGAAAGACGGCAGTCCTGCTCGCCGCACTTTCAGAATAGGGGGATCGTCATGCAGATATCTGTTACGGTCAGCACGGTTCTGATGCTTGCCGGAATTCCGCTGCTGCTGCCGGCGATTCTGCCGCTGCTGCACCGGAAGTATGACCGGCGCGGTTTTCTCATAGCATCCTCGGCGGTGCTGCATCTGATCGCGACGCTTTATGCGCTTGCGGTCAATTTTACATGGTTCAGCCACGCGGTCGAGCCTTACAGCGATGTTCTGTTTCTGCTCGCATTCGGGATCGGGCTGGCTGCCGGCATCGCGCTGCTGCTTGCGGCGTTCTGTGAGCCGGACGGCAAAATCCGCTTTTTCAACCGCCGGACGCCGATTCCGGTCAAGCTGCTCGCGTGCATTCTGCTGCCGGTGCTGACAGCCGGTGCGGCGCAGCAGTTTTTTTCCAATATCAATTTCGTCGAATACGGCTTTTCGCTCGCTGTTTTCCTGACGGTGACCTGTCTGCGGCTGGAGGCGGGCGAGCAGCTGCAGACCAGAGAAGCCGATCTGGAACTGCAGCAGGCAAAGCTCCTGACCGAGCAGATTCAGCCGCATTTCATCTTCAATGTTCTGATGAGCATCCAGAATCTCTGCTATCAGGATGCGGATGCGGCGGCGGACTGCATCGCGCAGTTTGCGGGATATCTGCGCGGCAATATGAATGCGCTGACCGCAGAGAAGCTGATCTCCTTTGAGACGGAGCTTGAGCATATCCGCGAATACGAAGCGCTTGAGCATGCCTGCACCGATCTGCCGTTTGCGCTGGATTACACGCTCGGCGTCACGGATTTTGAGATCCCCGCGCTGACCGTGCAGCCGATTGTTGAGAACGCGATCAAGCACGGCGCACTCAGCCGCCGCGACGGCACCGGCAGGGCGGAGCTGAAAACCGAGCGCATCGGGCAGTTTGTCCGCATCACCGTGACGGACAACGGCACCGGCGCGCCCGCGCTGACCGAGCAGCAGAAATCGCACCGCAGCCTTGGGCTGAAAAATGCCGAAAACCGGCTTGCCGTGCAGTGCGGCGGCTCCATGACGGTGACACTCGGGGCAGAGGGCGGCAAGGTTGTGATTCTGATTCCGGATAAGGAGGCTGGTTCTCATGCAGACAATCATCGTGGATGACAAAAGCGCCGTTGTCAGCATGCTGCAGCGGATTCTGAAGCGTGTCGATCCGGCAGGCACCCACACCGGCTATACCGATGCGGCGGCGGTGCTGCGCGATGCGGCACACATGCGCATTGATGCGGCATTCCTCGATATTGAAATGCCCGGCACGGACGGCATCTCGCTTGCAAAGCAGCTGCAGAGTCTTCAGCCGCTCATCAATATCATCTTTATCACGGGGCATCTGGAGTATATGCCGAAAGCCTTTGCGCTCTACGCCAGCGACTACATCATGAAGCCGGTGACGGAGACAGCGGTTGTCCGCGCGCTGAATCACCTGCGCTACCGTGCAGCGCCCCAGCCTGCGCAGAGCGGTCTGCAGGTGCAGTGCTTCGGCAGCTTTGAAGTGTTTTATGCGGGCAGACCGCTGAAATTCACGCGGCAGAAATGCAAGGAGCTCTTTGCCTATCTGATCGACCGGCACGGCGCAGTCTGCAGCAGTGATATGATCATCGGCAATCTCTGGCCGGATGAGAGCGCAACGGAATCGCGCAAGAGCATGGTGCGGACAATCATCACCGAGCTCTCGCGGACGCTCCGGCAGACGGATGCCGAAGATGTCCTGATCCGGATGCAGGGGGGCATCAGCGTCGATGTCAACCGGCTCGACTGCGATTACTACCGTTTCCTCAACGGCGATCCGCTCGCGATGCACGCCTATCACGGCGAATACATGACGCAGTATACCTTTGCCGAGGAGACGCGCGCCGCCCTCTGGCAGCAGCTCCCCGCCGCGGACTGAGTTCCGGTGCGCCTTTGGTGCGCTGACGGAGTATAATAGAAAATGGTCATTGTAATAAGCCTGTATTTCCTGCTCCTGCAGGGGATGCAGGCGGATTTTTTTGCAAAAAAATATCACGTAAATACGTTGATTTGAAACTTTTTGAAAAAATATCGGAAATTTTTTTCTGAAATACCCCTTTTTTTCATCCCCTGTTCCGTATCCTGTAGACAGAAAGCAAAACATGCTTTTCGCTCCTGAGATACGGAGCAAAATCAAATGAAAAAAGGAGTTCAGAACCATGAAAGCAAACAAGCGCATTATGACTGCTATCGCAGCGATCTCCATGCTCTCCGCAGCAACGGGCGTTACCGCTTTTGCAAGCAACATTGCAAAGAACGATCCGAAGCCGGAAAAGGAAACCGTAATTTCTCAGGAAGCTGAGGAAGCAACCGACGAGGCTGCTGAGAAGGCAGCTGAGGAAGCAGCGGAAGAGGCTGCAGCTCCGGCAGTCGAAGAGGCTGAAAAGCCGGCAGTTGAAGAGGCTGAGAAGCCGGCTGTCGAGGATGCAGAAGCTCCGGCAGCTGAGGAGACTGAGGATGCAGAGGCACCGGCAGTCGAAGAAGCTGAGAAGCCGGAAAAGCCGGAGAAGCCGGTCGGCAAGCACGAGATCGTTGATATGATCGGCGCTTCCTTCGATTTTGACGCTGAGGACTTCAAGGATGCAGATGCAAAGACCAGCTGGTTCGAGTTCTGCAAGGGCGGTCTGAAGAAGGATCTTGAGAAGCCTGCAAAGCCGGAGAAGCCGGCAGTTGAGCCGCCGAAGCCTGCTGAGAAGGCTGACGAGGAGATCGAGAAGCCTGCAAAGCCGGAGAAGCCGGCAGTCGAGCCGCCGAAGCCTGCTGAGAAGGCTGACGAGGAGATCGAGAAGCCCGCAAAGCCGGAGAAGCCGGCAGTTGAGCCGCCGAAGCCTGCTGATGATGCAGAGAAGCCGCAGCCGCCTGTCGCACCGGTTAAGCCGGAGGTTGAGCCCCCGAAGCCGCATCTCCACGAGGGCCCGAAGGCTCCTGAGAAGGAGCAGGCTGCTGAGACCGTTGAAGCTGAAGCTGAGACTGTTGAGGCTGAGTAATTTGTTCACCTGCCGGTGATTCCCACGCCGGCTGTGATATCCGTTCTCACCCCCACGATCAATTTCCCTTTATTGGCTGTTGAATGATTTTCGCACTCCCCCCGCCGTGCCGACGCACAACGGGGGGAGCTTTTTATCCGGATATGAAAAAAGCGCCCTGGTATGTGCGGCATTGATATAGTTGTTTTAAGCCATAGTATTTCTGATGTGCAGTCAGAAGTACTAAGGCGTTTCTGTTGACAATGCAGCGATGCTGTGCTATAATTGTTACTACAATAAATCGGATTTTAGGTGGTACCTGTGAAAATCAAAAAAGCATTCAAAATCGTTATTATCATCATTTTCAGTTTGCTTGTTCTGTGGCTGATCGTTTTTATCAGCAGTCGTATCAGAATGAATAAAGACAGGGGATTTCTGGAAAAAAACGGCTATTCGCATCTTGTTTCGGCAGGCGATCATGCAGTAAATGTGCTTTCGTACGGAAATGAAAACGGGCAGCACAGGATCGTTTCAATCGCTGGTTTCGGTGATCCCGACCCGTGCCTTTCATGGAGACGAATGACTGCTGCTCTGGAAGAAGAAAATCAGGTCATATTTGTTGATCGTGCGGGCTACGGGCTCAGCGATAACACATCACAGGAAAGAACAGTGGAAAACATTGTTGCGGATTACCGGTCAGCGCTCAGAAGTGCAGGTGTTGAGGCGCCGTATATCCTGCTGCCGCATTCGATCGGAGGTATCTATGCTTCCTATTGGGTAAGCAAATACCCGGAGGAGATCGAAGCTGTTGTATTTATGGACACATCGGAGATCAGAGAATACGCCCCCAATCAGATGCGTACAGAACCTGATCCTGCGTATCTGCGTGCGTATCGGCTTGATAAAATGGGTGCAGGCGGGCTTGGAAATCTTCTGGTGAAAACAATGCTGCCGGAAAAGCCGTATTATACTGCTGACGAACAGCGTGCGGAGTATGCACTTGCATTGCTGACCTTTCAGAATTCTGCTGTCATCGCGGAAGATACCATGATGTCCCGCAATATGAATGATACATGGAATATGCTTATCCCGAATGATGTGCCGAAGCTATTTATATCTGCGGAATTCGGTTACAATACAAAGGATGAGCTGATTGCAGACGGCGGACTGGACAGAGAGACTTATCTGAAATTCTTTCATCTGGAGCAGGATACAGATGACGATACGCTGTATGACAGATACTTGGAATTCTGCAAAAAATTGCGGGATAAAACACTTTCCGTCTATGCTGAAAAGCTCGGAAACTGTGAGATCGTGTGTTTGCCGGGCGATCATTGTATTTATGCGCAGAAGCCGGATGAATGTGCGAAAGTCATAAATGATTATATTGAAAAACTGTATGAATAATTCTGATTTGTCTTAGCCCCTTATAAAATACAATGCCCCGAAGCGCTTAGAAACGCTTCGGGGCAATTATTCTATATGAGTACCCGTCATAAGGAGCGCTTTTGTTTGTGAAAGATATATGGCTTTCGCCGCCTTATTTCCAGTGCTCGGAGAAACCTTTGAGCATTTTGCCGCTTTGCAGCAGCTCGGCGCGTTTTTTCTCGGAGCCCTCGCGGATGGTGCGGAGCTGTGCTTCGAGCGCATCCTTTTTCGGCTTGATTGTCACGAGCTGCCAGATGCCCACCGCCCCCGCAAGGATGCCCGCAATCAGCAGCAGAATGGACTTGTGGAACAGTACCGCAACGGAAATACCGGCGATTGCCGCGATCATGAACAGCTTGTGATTGCCGTTGAGATTTTTGAGCTGCGCATCCATTGTGCGCATGAGATCAGCGCGCGTGCTGTCCACGAGCGGACCCTCTGCGGCGACCATGCGCCTGCCGTCCGGCGAGACATAGACCTTGCGGACGGTATCGCCGTACTGACAAGTGATCTCATATGCACCGGCAAGCACCTTGTCCACGCCCTGATCCTGCGAGATATTGATCGAGCCGAGCGTGAGATTCCGGCATTCACGGTTTCCGAGCTGACGTGCAGCGCTCTCCTGCAGCTTTTGTGTCAGGAACGGGCGCGCAAACTGCGAGAGGATATCCGTTGCCGGACGGCTGTACCGGACGGTCTCGATGTTTGCGGGAATTTCCAGTGATTCCGGATCGGTCAGGCAGCCGCTTTCAAAGGGATTGTACATCGAGTTGATGAGGTTGTCATATTCCGGATTGCCGGAGACGATGCCCTCGGCTTCCGCATGGGTGCTGCCGTTGATCGTTGCCCAGCTTTTGCCCGTGACAACCTCGGTGTTGCCGCTTGCGGAGACCTCGCGCGTGCTTTCGTTCGCAACATCGCAGAGATAATCCAAGGTACCGTTGCAGTGGAAGTAGTATGCAGGCAGACACAGCGGCCGGATGCCGGTGATCTCTGCCTTTTCGGCAAAATCGAGCGGCGCAGAGACATCTGAGAGCAGATAGTTCACCAGCATCGTGTGTACCTGCAGCGGCTGCGCACAGAATGTCACGCCGCTTTTGATCGGCTCATTTGTCAGCATGCCCTGATAGTGCTGCATGCCCTCGATTGTATACGCTGTATTGCAATATTCACAGGTACCCGTGCTTGCACGCTGCAGCGGGAGTGCTGCGCCGCAGTTCGGGCAGTGATAATTCTTGACAACAGGCATCGTGATTGCTCCTTTTATGATCTCATTTTATTTTTTGCGCGGCAGCGGCTGTTCCTCGCGCTGCAGGGCGGCAAGCAGATCATCCGGCACACCGCGCGGTCCGCGGACGGATGCGACGCCGTAATCGCGCAGCCTTGAGAGCGGAAACTGATTCTCCGGATAAATCGCCAGCAGCCTGAGCCGGATGACCCTCTCCATGTGCAGCCCGCCCTGATCGTAATGATAGGGGATATCGGTTTCGGTCACCTCACAGGCGTAGGTCACAGCGCCAATCGGTTTCCCCTCATAGATATAGACCGTATCGCCGGGGATGAACGCGCCGCTCTGTTTCCAGAGGCTTTCGTGCGTGCGGGCAAGCGTCTGCGAGAGATTCTCATATTTCGGATTTGCAGGCACCAGCCATGCTTTTGGCTGTGTCCGCTGTTTTCCGCCGCTTTTGCCGGAGACGAGTGCATAGCTCATCTGCAGCGCCGCCGTGACGCGTGTCAGCGGGACCGTGCCGTCCAGCAGAATCGAGATCCAGCTGCTTTTATTCATATGGTAGGCGGGAAAGAATCCCTTTTGCAGCAGCACCGAGCCGAGCATCAGCGGGTCGCACTTGACATTCAGCACATCGCTGACCGTATCCTCCGGCAGACCGAACCGGTCACGCGGCACCGGCATCACCAGCCCGTACCATTTCCCGTTCGGGTGCCGCAGAACCGCCGCCTCCGGCATCCGCTGCCAGAGATGCTCCGGCTTTGTCTGATAGGTTTCCGCAGCGAATTTCAGGATTGCATCCTGATCCGCAAACTGTGCTTCCATATGTGCGTCTCCTTTCCGTATCTGTTCCCATTTAATGAGTATGTTTGTATTCATTATAACATATTTCTTCCGGAATTTCAATGACAGAGAACGATGAGAAAATTAGAAATGAGAAATTAGAAATGAGAAATTGCGGTGTCGCCTGCGGCGACGGATTTTTAATAAGGAGAAAGCTGAAAGCCGGAGGAAGGACGGAGGGGCGTTAGGAGATCAATGCTAACAACTTAAGGCGCACACGGCGAAGCCGAAATAAAAGTTTTGGTC